>NZ_JAIQDH010000002.1:0-920010 GCF_020037095.1 Myxococcus sp. XM-1-1-1 | reverse complement strand
GTGACTCGGGCTCTTCGTCACGGCCCATCAAGCCCCTGCGCCAGGCCGGATGAAGACTCACGACATGGCGAGGCGACAAGGGTTTCAGGATGACCGCGGTCGTACGCGGCCCTGAGCCCGTGACTCGGGCTCTTCGTCACGGCCCATCAAGCCCCTGCGCCAGGCCGGATGAAGACTCACGACATGGCGAGGCGACGAGGGCTTCGCGATGATCGCGGTCATGCTCTGCCTCGAGACATCCACTCAGGCACGGCGCCGTGGACCCGAGGTCCGCGCGCCGTGCCGGAGGTCCTGCTCACTACCTGTGACGGTGACGGTTGTGACCGGGGTGGATGCGGTCGTGCTCGGACTCGAGCCGCTCGGCGATGCGCATCAGGTCCAGCAGGGCCACGCGGTCGTTCTGCGCCTTGTAGATGTGCTCCAGGCGCGGCATGAGGTCCAACGCGAGGTGCAGGTCCTTGTTCTCCTCCGCCCACGCCAGCAGCGTCCGGGCGGCCGTGGCGGCCACGCCGTGCGTCTGGAGGTGGATGAGGCCGTCGACGGCCAGGATGCGAGCAATCGGAGAGCGGCTCGTGTCCTCGGACAGCTTGACCAGGTCCGTCGCCGCCTCGTCCTTCTCGCCCTTCGCCGCGCGCACCATCGCGCGCGAGATGCCCTTGCGGTCCGGCAGGAAGAACTCCTCCATCTCCGCGAAGGACTCCGCGTGATTCACGTGGCCCGAGCGCGCGAGCAGCTCCGCGAGGCGGTCGAACAGCTCCGCGTCCTTCTCGGAGAACGGCGCCAGCGCCTCCTGCATGAAGCGCTCCTGGGGCAGGCCCTTGTCATCCACGGGCAGCCGCGCGCGCAGGCTGGTCATCCGCTCGAAGGCCGCGCTCACCGGCGCATCCGTCTTGCCGTTGAGCAGCTCCAGCAGCGACTTCATGAGCGACGCCAGCGTGTCCGTCATCTCATGCGGCGCCACGCGGTCCGGCAGCCAGCGGCGCCACAGCTCCACGGGAGCGGCGACGACGAAATCCTTGAAGGGCCCGGTGCCCTTCCACTTCGACTTCCACTGCTGGGCGATGCCCAACGGGAAGGTCGACTCCGACAGCTTCCGGAAGTCCTCCTCCGTCACCGGGATGCCGTAGTGGCCGAGCGTCCCGAGCAGGGCCTCCGTCGAGAACTCCTTGAGACCCTTCTGCTGCCAAGCCTTGTCCACGCGCTGCGTGCTCACCTGGTTCTCCGCTGCCCCTGGGCGCCGGCCATCGGCGCATGCGGTCTTCTAGCGGAACCCGGGCCCACAATGCATGGCCCTCGTACGCCCGCCGTCACGCGGCCGACGGCGCGGGCGCCACCTTCGGAACAGTGGGCCAGAGGGTGGGATTGCGCCGCCCATCCTCCACCCGACGCGCGAGATAGGGCTCACAGCCCCTCGCCTCGAAGGCCTTCTTCCACGCGGAGAAGCCGCCGCCCGCCCGCCAGGCATCCATCGCCGCCAGCCCACCCTCGGGACCACACTGGGCCAGCATGTACTCCACCCAGGCCCAGCGTGCGGACGTGGGACGCACCTCCGCGCGTCCCCGCAGGCCCTTGCGCAGCCGCTCCAGCCGGTTCTCCACCTCGCGGATGCCCGCGAAGGGCGCGCCGTCCAGCGGCGTGTTCCGCTTGGCCACGAAGGGTGCCACGCCCAGCGCCACGGGGAGGATGCGCGACAGCTCCGCCGTGAAGCGGATCAACTCGTCGATGTCCGTCTCGTCCTCGAACGGAAGGCCCACGACGTTGTACACCTTGAGCTGCTTCATGCCGGCGGTCCGGGCATACCCGGCCGCGCGCACAATCTGTTCCTCGGAGTGCTTGCGGTCCACCATGTCCCGCATCCGCTGCGAGGCCCCGTCGGCCGCCACCGTCAGGTTCGTCGCCCCGCCCCGGCGGAGTTGATCCACCAGCTCCTGCGTCAGCCGATCCGCCCGGAGCGACGACACGCCCACCTCGCGCCCCGAGTCCACGAGGGTGCGCAGCAGCTCGACGATGCGCGGGTGGTCCGTCACCGCCGCGCCCACCAGGCCCACCCTCTTGGCGTTCTCCGGGATGAGCGACAGCACCCGCTCGGGCGGCACCGTCCGCATGCCCCCGTTGGTGGTGCGCCGCATGACGCAGTAATGGCACCCGCGAGAGCAGCCGCGCTCCGGCTCGATGAGGAACATCGAGCGCAGCTCCGTGTGCGGCGTGATGATCTGCGAGCGGGCGGGCAACCGCGAGTCCGTCGCCCGGGCCACGTGGTAGCGCGCCCCTCCCCTGCCCGGCACCCGGAAGCCGGGGATGCGCGCCAGATGATCCAACAGCGCCTCGCGCTCCATGGAGGCCGCGGCCTCCACCAGGACGTGGATCAGCTCCTCGGACTCGCCCTGGACGAGCACGTCGACAAAGGGCTCCAGCGGATCCGGGTTGGAGAACGTCAGGGGCCCACCGGCGACCACCAGCGGATGGCGACCATCCCGGCGCTCCTCCGCCAGCACGGGCAGCCCGGCGAGCTCCAGCAGCGAGAAGAACCCCGTCAGCTCCAGCTCGTACGCCACCGAGAACGCCAGCATCTGGAAGCTGGAGACCGGGGCCTGGGACTCCCAGGTGAACAGCGGCGTGCGCGTCTTCTTGAAGGCCTCCACGTCATCCGGGAGGAACACACGCTCGGCGGTGGCACCGGGGTGCTGGTGGATTTCCCGGTAGATGGCCTGGAAGCCCAGCGAGCTCATGCCCACGTGGTAGGGGCTCGGGTAGCAGAGCGCCACGCGGAAGGGCGCGTCCTTGTAGAGGGTGCCCTCTTCGTCGTCCAGCAGCGAGCGGACGTGGTGGATGAGTGAGTAACGGCCCTCCATGTGCCTCCAGTGGGTACTGCCTCCAAACACCGCGGCCCCGACAATCCACTCCCTGAGGAGGGCTGCCGGGGCCGCGAGGCGCCACCCAGGCGGGTGGCGCTGTTCAGCGATGGACGACTACTTGAACGACGGGACCGGCTTCGACGGCACGCAGATCGCCGTCGTCGCGCTCACCTGGAGGCACTCCGTGGCGAAGTCCGGGTTCAGGTTCGCGTTGGTCGCGCACGAGGTGGCATCGGACGGGTCGCAGGCGACCGCCGGCCACATCGAACGGATGGCGTAGTTCGAGGTGCACCCATTGCGCGTGTACTTCACCTGGCCACGCAGCTGCGTACCCGGCGTCGACGGCGCCGCGTACACCTGGATGTTGCTGAACTCGTAGCTGATGGTCGTCGCCGGAAGCGTCTGGGTGGCCGCGGCGTTGACCGAGGCAACCGAGAGCGTCTCCGCCGTGCAGAACTCATCCGCGTCCGGCTCGGTGTCGAACCGGCCCAGCGCCGTCTGATCCGTCGTGGGGCCCGGGTCGCGGTTCGCGATGGACGCCACGCCCTGCGGACGCAGGGTGAGCAGCGAGTTGCTCAGGTCATCCGGATCGCTGAACTTGTAGACGCCCACCAGCTCACCGACGGGAGCCCGCAGTTCACAACCCACGCCATTGGCATCGACAGGGTCGTCGATGGGGTCATACCGGGTCGCCCAGCTCGCGCTGTCCTGCACGAAGCAGGGAGCCTCGGGCTGGTCGAAGTTGCAACCCGTCAGCAGACCCGCCGTGCCAACAAGGACCATTGCCGCATTGAAGATGTTCTTGGTCATGTGACTTGAAATCCTGGTTCCGTGAATGGCCAGTGACTAGAACGTGTACCGGACACCAAGGCGCATCTGGCGCGGCGGCTGGTAGCTGGTCGGGTTCTTGAAGTTGGGGTTGACGTCGTTCTCGACCGTGCCGAACGGCTCGTCGCGCTCCTCGCCGGCCTGCCACTGGACGTTGCCAGGGAGGTCGGACGGCTTGCCGCCCGCGATGGGCTGCACGGAGAGCAGGGTGTACGTCTGGTCGACCGTGCTCACGCCCTGGAAGTTGAACAGGTTGAACACGTCCAGGGTGACGGAGATGACGCTGTCCTTGCTGACGCGGTAGTTGACGCCGATGTTGGAGTCAATGACGTTCAGCCAGGGCGTACGACCACCCGCGCCACGAGGGAGGACGAAGGACTCGTCCGGACCGTAGAGCGAGTGCGCGCCGAAGTAGTTGATCGGCGAGCCGGAGTTGCCGCGGTAGGACAGACCCAGGCTGGCGGACAGCTCGTTCGTGAAGTTGAACTCCTTCGCGCCGAACACCTTGATCTGGTGCGTACGGTCGAACGGCAGCGGACCCGTGCGGTTGGCCAGGAGGCTGACGAGGTCGAAGTCCGACAGGATGTTCGGGTCGAGCTGAGCGGTCTCCGGGCGGAACAGACCGGGGTAGTTACCGTTCAGGCGGGACCAGGTGTAGTTCGCCGCGGCGAGCCAACCATCCGAGAACGTACGGTTCAGGTAGACCGTGACGTTGTCGTAGTTACGCTCCGGCTTCGGGAACTCCTTGGCGAAGCCGCTGCCCGGGTTGCCGAGGAAGTACGACGCACCGTCATCGCGGCTCATGTCCTCGATGACCATGTTCATGTTGCGGTGCGTGTAGCTGGCGCCCACGCGGGTGTTGGCGATGAGCTCGTACTCAGCGCCGACCACCAGCTCGTTGGACGACTGCGGCTTGATGTCCGGGTCGATCGGCTCGTTCTCGACCTTGCCACCCGTGTAGAGGCGGTTCGGGTTGCGGTTGCTCTCGGGCTGCGCGAGCACGTAGGCCGGGTCACGGCACTCCGTCTGCTGGCTCTGGCGGTCCGTGGGGTTGCAGCCCGCCTGCGTGTCCGACGCGAGCGCGCGGCGGGCCTCGTAGCGACGCTCACCCGGGAACGCGCGGTCGAGCATGTTCAGGGGAACCTGCTCGTAGTAGCGAGCGAAGTTCACGAAGAACTTGGTGCGGCCGTTGGCGAACGGGTCGACGATGGCGCCGAGGCGGGGCGACCACTGGTTGCCCATGATGAGCGCCAGCTCGCCGTCGCCGCCGTACATCGCCTGCACGTCGTAGCGCACGCCGAGGTTGAGCGTGACGCGGTTGGCGATGGACCAGGAGTCCTGCAGGAAGCCACCGACCGTGGTGCTGGTGGTCTTCGACTGCTGGGTCAGCTGGGTGATGGGGCTGTCGGGCGAGGCCTGGTAGCCGTAGCGACGGTAGTCCTGCACCGCGCCGCCGGAGTAGGGCTGGCCGTTGAGCGTCGCGCCCGCATACGGAGCGGACTCACGGAAGTACACGCCACCGCCGTACGCCTTGAGCTGGTCGTAGGACAGGAACTCCGCGTCCGCACCGGCCTTCAGCACGTGGGTGCCGAGCGCGTTGAGCAGGTAGGTGGCCTTCGCGTTGAACTGGTAGCGATCCAGCTTCGAGTCGTTCATGTAGCCCGGGCCACCGACCGTGTAGCCGATGACGGGGCAGCGCTCGACAACGACGGGATTGCCGTCCTCATCGACCGTCTCGAACGGGGCGCAGGCGCCCTCCTGCCCGGCGGGCAGGGCCTCGAGGTCCGCCAGGGAGCGCTGGCTGGTGTACTGGAAGCGGGAGTAGCCCGCGAGGCCCTCGGAGGAGCCCAGCTTGCTGCCGTCCGCCGGCAGGGTGGACGCCGTCTGGTGGAACCAGCCGGCCGTCGCGTCGACGAGGACCTTCTTGTCCATGAACGCGCCGCCGTACTTCAGGGCGACGGACGTGGCGTTCGCGTTCGTCTCCGTGAAGGCGAAGTCGCCCGGACGGGAGAAGATCGCGCCCGGCAGACCACCGGACTGCGGGTTGATGGACAGCTTGCCCATGCCACCCGTGGTCGTCGGCGTGCCGTTGAGGGCGAGCGAGACCGTGTGGTCCTGGTTGATGAGGTAGGTCAACTTACCCATGTACTGCACGGTCCGGGAGTCAGCGTAGTACTGACGATCCGAGCCCGCGATGGGGTCGACGACCGTGAAGCCCGTGTCGTCCGTGACCGTGTTGCCCTGCGCATCCAGGCGGATGGCGTTGAGCGTGCGGGTGTGCTGGTAGCGCGTGAAGGACGGCGCGAAACCGGCGAAGAACCACAGCTTGTCCTTGAGGATCGGACCACCGAGGGTGGCGCCGAAGTCGCCCATGTTCTTCAGCTCGTTGAGGCCGCTGATGACCGAGCCTTCCGACCGGATCGTCTTGCGGGTACCCTCGAACGTGCCAGGCGTCCAGTTGGCGAACACGGAGCCGTGGAACTCGTTGGAGCCCGACCGGGTCACCGCGTTGATGACGCCGCCCGTGGAGCGACCGAACTCCGGCAGGTAGCCGCCGGTGATGATGTTCACGTCCTGCACGAACTCGATGCTCATCGGGCTCGCGTTCACGCCGTAGGCCGGGTCGTTCGTGGACAGACCGTCCACCACGTAGCCGTTCTCAGGCGAGGTCGCGCCGTTGATGGAGACACCGTACTGGTCGTTCTGGGCGCCAGGCGCCAGCTCGGCCAGGGACTCGAAGGAGCGAGCCGCGCCGCTCTTGCCACCCGGACGGGCGACCGCGATGCGCTTGATGAACTCCTGATCCACGTTGACGCCCGTGGTCGTGGAGCCCACGTCGATGGTCGGCGGGGCGCCGACGATCTCGACCACCTCACCGAGGGACTCGGGGAGCAGCTCGACGTTGACGCGGATGGTGCGGTTCAGACGCAGCTGCACGTCCGACCGGGCGTAGGGCTTGAACTGCTCCTTCTCGAACCGCAGGGTGTAAACACCAGGCGGAAGCTGGGGAATACGGTAGTTGCCCTGTGCGTCGGAAACCACGGTCTGCTCACCCTGAAGGTTGGGCGAGGTCGCGGTTACCACCACGTCAGGAACAGGCTGCCGACTCTGAGCGTCGATGATCGTTCCGATCATCGTGCTCGACTGCGCGAAAGCCGCCGATCCATAAAGCAGACCTGCGGCCAGGACAACTCCGGTTTCCCGGAGCACTCGGTTCAAGTGCATACCAGACCCCTCCAAGGTGGGCTGCAACCGAAAATGACTGGGGAAAATATCCGAGGTCGAGCAGTTGTCAATAGACCGTTGCTTTTTGGTAACCAGTGGGGCAATTGCGCGATCACGTCAGTTACCCTTGACCGTGCTCACTTGAACCCGGAACGCGTTTCTGTATGGTGGCGCGCCCTTTCAGCCGGGGGTGGCGTGGTGGGTGTCCACTGGTGAAGAGGAGTCTAGTACATGTTTGATTCAGTCCTTGACCGCGGTCAGGCGCCCAAAGCGCGGTTCGGTGTGGGAACCACCATCTCGGTGATCCTGCATGTGGCGCTGTTCGTGGTGGCCTACGTTCTTTCGACGAGGCCTCCGGTCGAGGAGGAGAAGGAGATCGAGGTGACGCTGAAGGCCACCATGGCCCCGCCGCCTCCTCCGCCGCCGCCCCCTCCCCCGGCGGCGACCTCCAAGCCGAAGACGACCCCGAAGAAGCCCAAGAAGCCCGACGCCATCGTCCAGCCCAAGGAGATCCCGAAAGAGGTCCCCAAGGAGGTCGAGCCGACCGAGCAGCCGGAAGAGGCCGCCGAGGAGCCCAGTGAAGAGGCGGTCGAGGGCGGTGTCGAGGGTGGCGTGGCCGGTGGTGTCGTGGGCGGCGTCGTCGGTGGTGTGATCGGCGGCGTGGTCGGTGGACAGCTGGGTGGGACGGGCACGGAAGTGCTGCCGTTCGGTGCGGGCATGACCCGTCCGGAGAAGGTCTCGGGTCCGCAGCCCGAGTACACCCGCGAGGCGCTCGAGTCTCGCGTGCAGGGCACGATGATCGTCAAGTGCGTCATCACCGTGGAAGGCCGTGTGGAGCGCTGCCGAATCATCAAGCCCCTGCCCCACATGGAACAGGCCGTCATGGACGCCCTGACGTCGTCACGTTACAAGCCCGTCACGTTCCAGGGCCGTCCGGTCCAGGTGGATTACACCTTCACCCTGAATCTGAAGCTGCCGCGCTGATCCGGGCGCGCCGTAGAGAAGCACCGCCGACCACCCCGCGCTCGTGAGGAGGAGCGCTCCAAAGCCATGCAATTCACTCTCGTCGAAATCTGGGCACACACGGGCCTCTTCGCCCGTATGATCATCTTCACCCTGGCCATCATGTCGGTGGCGTCCCTGGTCGTGATGGCGGAGCGGATGATCGTCTTCCGCAAGACCCGGTCCGACAGCCGCAACTTCGCGGCCAAGATGGGTGCCATCCTGGCAAAGGGTGACCTGACCACCGCGGCCAACACGAACCTGGGCAAGGACGTGGGCCACCTGGGCCGGGTGATCAACTCCGGTCTGACGGCCTACCGCATCAGCCCCAACAACAAGGACGTGGCGGTGGAGTCCGTGGCCCGCGCGCTCGAGCGCCAGGCGCAGCGCGAGGTGCAGAGCATGAAGCGCGGCCTGGGCCTCCTGGCCACGGTCGGGTCGACGGCCCCCTTCGTCGGTCTGCTCGGCACGACGATGGGTATCGTCAACGCCTTCCAGCTCATGGCGGCGGCCGGCTCCGGCGGTCTGGGCACCATCTCGGCCGGTATCGCCGAGGCGCTCATCACCACGGCCTTCGGTCTGCTCGTGGCGATCCCCGCCGTGATGGCCTACAACTTCCTGCAGGGCTGGGTGGATGCTCGCGCGGTGGACATCAGCGAGTCCTCCAACGAGTTCCTCGACGTCGTGGCCCGCCACCTGGGCGGCGGCGCGCAGTCCTCGCACGCGGCCTGAGCAGTCACCGGCGAGCCCGGGGACGACCCGAGGCCCGCCTCCTGACGTGAACGCGGCTCCTGAACCTCGGGGCCCGCGACGCCACCTTGGGAAGGCGGGCTTCCACCATCCGGAAGCAGGTTAAACGCATGGGAATGTCAGCAGGCCCCAAGGGGGGCATCAAGAGCGACATCAACGTCACGCCGCTGGTGGACGTGGTGCTGGTGCTCCTCATCATCTTCATGGTCGTCACCCCCATGCTCCAGCGCGGCAAGTCCGTGGAGCTGCCCAAGGCCACCGAGATTGAAAAAGAGAAGGGCAAGGACTCGGACCCTCTCTACGTCTCCATCACCCCGGACAAGAAGGTGTTCGTGGAGAATGATCAGGTGGACGAGCAGGCCCTCCAGGACCGCATCGCGGAGGAGCTGGTGAAGGACCCGGGCAAGAAGATCCTGCTCAAGGGTGACAACACGGTGAACGTGGGCGACGTGCGCAAGGTGCTCGACGTGGCCCGCAAGGCCAAGGCGAAGCAGATCGCGCTCGGCGTCGAGGAGAAGAAGTAATGGCCGGCCACAAGCAGCGCCAGTGGGTGAAGCCGCAGTCGGCGCCCAACTCGGAGATCAACGTCACGCCGCTGGTGGACGTGGTGCTGGTGCTCCTCATCATCTTCATGGTCGTCACGCCCCTGCTGGAGAAGGACATCCTGGTGCGCGTGCCGGACACAGAGGTTGAGAACGAGCCTCCTCCCGAGGATCCGAACAACCAGCAGCTGGTGGTCCTGCTGGACAAGGACGGCAGCTACTCCATCAACACGGAGAAGGTGCCCGCGTCGGACTACATCAACCGGCTCAAGCGCATGCTGGCGGCGAAGAAGGCGGACGAGAAGGTCGTCTTCTTCATGGCGGACGACGCGACCAACTACGGGCGGCTCATCGCGGCCCTGGACGGCGCGAAGGCGGCCGGCGCGAAGGTGCTTGGCATGGCGACGGAGCTGCCGTCGAACGCCATCATCCAGGGCACGCAGGTGGACACGGGCACCCCGGCGCCCGCTCCCACGCCCTGACATCTCCCTCCCGGAGCCTACGCTCCGGGTTGGAGTCGCGGTTCACAATCAGAAGCTCGTCGGCTAGAGTCCACTCCTCATGGCCGACGAGCTTCTCGTCTTTGAACAGACCATCGAAGCCCTCTTCCTGCGCGCGCTGCACGGGCGGCTGACGCCTGCCTGCAAGCAGCGCCTGAAGCAGGCGGGGCTCGACGTGGACCAGAAGCTGCGTCCCGCCTACTCCTTCACGTCCTGGATGGCGTTCCTACGCATCGCCGCGGAGGAGCTGTTCCCCCAGGAGGCCGTCGCCCAGGGGACCTGGAAGCTCGGTGAGGCTTATATCGAGGGCTTCCGCGAGACGATGCTCGGCCGCGCGGTGCTGTCGCTGCTGCGGGTGCTGGGGCCTCGCCGGACGCTGATGCGGGCCACGCAGAACTTCCGGGCGGGCAACAACTACACCGAGTCGAAGCTGGTGGAGCTCACGCCCACCCAGTTCGAGCTGTGGATGAACGAGGTGGGCGACTACCCGGACTTCACGGCGGGCATCATCCACGCCGGCCTGCGAGTGGCCGGCGCCCAGGAGGTGCGCGTGGAGCCGTCAGGCTACGACGGCCACGCCTGCACCTATCGCATCAGCTGGAAGGAAGCCTCGGTCTCCTCGGGCGTGGCCGGCAGCGGCGACTCCAAGGCAGCCATGAGGTCCGGGTCCATCAGCTCCCTGTAGATGAACTCGGCGATGAGGCCGGTCACCATCCAGATGGGCAGGATGTAGAGCGACGTCATCTGCCCCATGATGGCGCCCGCGTCGCCGTAGTACCAGATGCGGTAGCCGGTGAGCCGCTCCAGGACCAGGCCGCTGAAGCCCTCGAACAGCAGGATGCCCACGCCATAGACGGCGGCCCGGAGGCTGGCGTGCTGGTAGAGCATCCAGCGGAAGACGGGCTCCACGAAGAAGAAGCAGGCGATGGCGTAGATGAAGAACATCCACAGCGAACACTGCCCGTAGGCGGTGACGGCGGGGGTGTCCCAGATGGCGTTGAGCCCCAGGCGGTCATCCACCCGCCACTGGAACTGGAAGAGCGAGCCGAGGACGGGCACGTCCCGGGATACGCGCACCAGGTTGTAGAAGAAGATCTCCGAGCTGATGCCCACCATGCCGTAGAGGCAGAAGCGGAACATCGCGAAGGCGACCTTCATCCGCTGACCCCGCTTCATGTCTGCCCGGCGGATACGGACCGGACGACGCCGCTGAATCTCCTGCGACTCCATTTGCGTCATTCCCCCTGCGTTCCCCAACTCCCCGTCAAGCTACCCAAGGCGCACCCGCCCTGGCTAGAGGCCCCTTCACTTATCCAGTGAGTGTGGAACCCTGGTGTTCCTGGGGATGGGACAGGCATCCGCCCCAGGGGATTGGCTCTCCACGGGATTCTCCTCGGAGGGCTGGCGGTACGCGGGTTGCTCCACGCGGAGCCGGGCGATGCGGGAGGGGGACGGATGCTGGCGAGGGTGCGGTCGGGGGCGTTGATGGGCATCGACGCGGTGGTGGTGGAGTGCGAGGTCGACATGGCGCTCGGCCTCCCCTACTTCAACGTGGTGGGACTGCCGGAAGGCGCGGTGCGCGAGTCGAAGGTGCGCGTGGTCTCCGCGCTGAAGAACACCGGCTTCGAGCTGCCACAGAAGCGCGTCACGGTGAATCTGGCACCGGCGGACCTGCGCAAGGACGGCGTGGCGTTCGAGCTGCCCATCGCGTTGGGAGTCCTCGCGGCGGCGAAGCTGCTCGAGGAGGCCCCCCTGGGGCGCTATCTCTTCGGCGGGGAGCTGTCGCTCGACGGCACGCTCAAGCCCATCAAGGGCGTGCTGCCGCTCGCGGTGGCCGCGCGGGACAAGGGCTTCGAGGGGGTCATGGTGCCCGCGGCCAACGCGGCCGAGGCCGCGCTCGTCGAGGGCTTGAGTGTGTTGCCCGTGACGAGCCTGCGCGAGGCGGTGGACCACCTCACCGGGACGCGCGTCATCCCTCCCTTCTCTCGTCAGGGTGTCTCGCATCCGGTGGGCCGTGGACGCGCGGAGCCGGACATGGCGGACGTGAGGGGACAGCCCGACCTCAAGCTGGCGTTGGAGCTGGCGGCGGCGGGCGGGCACAACGTGTTGATGTGCGGCCCCCCCGGCTCGGGCAAGACGATGCTGGCGCGCAGGCTGCCCGGCATCCTTCCGGCGATGACCTTCGCCGAGTCACTCGAGGTGACGAAGGTCTACTCGGTGTTGGGGCTGCTCAACGAAGGCCACGCCCTGGTGCGCGAGCGTCCGTTCCGCGCGCCCCACCACACGCTGTCCGACGCGGGGCTCGTGGGAGGTGGCCCCCTGGCCCGTCCTGGAGAGCTGTCGCTGGCGCACCACGGCGTCCTGTTCCTCGACGAGCTCCCGGAGTTCCGTCGCAACGTGCTGGAGGTGCTGCGACAACCGCTGGAGGAGGGAATCATCCACCTGGCGCGCGCCAACCAGAACATCAGCTACCCGTGCCAGGTGATGCTGGTGGCGGCGATGAACCCCTGCCCTTGCGGCTACTTCAACGTGCCGGGACACACCTGCACGTGTCCGGAGCACCGCGTGTTCGACTACCACGCCCGCGTCAGTGGCCCGCTGTTGGACCGCGTCGACATCACCTTGCAGACCCGGCCGGTGGAGTACCACCACCTCGCGCGCGCGGAGGCGAAGGAGTCCTCCAGTCGCCACCATCGGGAGCGCGTGGAGGCCGCGCGGCAACGTCAGCGTGAGCGGTACCGGGACGAGCCGAGCGTGCACTGCAACGCGCAGCTGCCGTCCCACCTGCTGCGGCGTCACTGCGTCCTGAGCCCCGGCGCAGAGCGGATGCTGGAGCTGGCGGTACGGCGCCATGGGCTGTCCGCGCGAGCCCATGACCGGCTCCTGAAGCTCGCCCTGACTCGCGCGGACCTGGAGGACCACGGACGCATCGAGGACGTGGACATGCGGCTCGCCATCGACTCCAGGGCGCTGGACCGACGAGGCTGGCTGCACTCGAACACCCAGGGAGGTCCCCCTCCCCTTCGTTCAGGCGCGGGCGGGCGGTGGAGACCGCCCGCCGCCGATGGGTCCCTGCCCAGTGCCCGAGGCGTCAGGCCTCAGTGGGTCGACGGAGGAGACAGCTCATTCGAGGAGGAGACGAGGCGCGACGCCCCCTCCGTGTCATCCGTGGGGGCCCCCTTCCCGTCCGGCGACGAGGCCACGAGCGTGAGCTGATCCAACCTGGGCGCGGGGCCGGTGATGATTCGGGCCGACTTGCCGAACGTCAGATAGGAGTAGGCCCAGTTGAGCATCACCGCCAGCTTGCTCCTGAAGCCGATGAGGAACATCAGGTGGATGAACAGCCAGGCGCCCCACGCGGGCAGCCCTGTCTGTTTGAAGCGCCGGAAGGCGATGCCCACGGCGTGGCCACGGCCAATCACCGCGTAGGAGCCCCTGTCCCAGTACTTGAAGGGCACCATGGGTTCCCCGCGCAGCCGGCGCAGGATGTTGGCCGCCGCGTGCTTGCCCTCCTGCATCGCGGCGGGCGCGAGCCCCGGCACGGGCGTGCCGTCCTCTTGATTGAGCGAGGCCAGGTCTCCCACGACGAAGACGTCCTCGTGACCGGGGACGGTCAACTCAGGCGTCACATGCACGCGCCCCGCGCGGTCCAGCGGCACACCGAGCGAACGAGCCACCGGCGAGGCTGCGACACCGGCGGCCCAAATCACGGTGCGGGCCGCGATGAACTCCGTGCCGATGTAGACGCCCGTCTCGTCGATGTTCGTCACCCGGGCGCCCGTGCGGACCTCCACCCCAAGCTTCTCCAACGTGCGACGCGCCTTGTCCGTCAGGTCGTCCGGGTAGACGGGCAGGACCTTGCCCAGGCCCTCGATGAGGATGATGCGCGCATCGCGCGGGTCGATGTTCTTGAAGTCGCCCGACAGGGACTTGCGGCTGATCTCCGCCAGTGAGCCCGCCATCTCCACGCCCGTGGGCCCCGCTCCGATGATGACGAAGTTGAGCAGGGCCTTGCGGATGCGAGGGTCCGTCTCACGCTCGGCCAGCTCGTACGCCAGCAGGACCCGGCGTCGAATCTCCACCGCGTCCTCGATGGACTTCAGACCCGGTGCATGGCGCGCCCACTGGTCATTGCCGAAATACGAGTGCGTCGCCCCCGTCGCGATGACGAGGTAGTCGTACTTCAGCTCTCCATCCGAGAGCAGCACCCGCTTCCCCGCGGTGTCGACACCCGTCACGTCCGCCAGCACCACCGCGACCCCCTGGGGTCCGAGCAGGGCCCGCAGCGGCGCGGCAATCTCGCTCGGGCTCAGCGTCGCCGTGGCCACCTGGTACAGCAGCGGCTGGAAGAGGTGGTGGTTGTGCCGGTCGACCAGGGTGAGACGGACCGGCGCCTTGGCGAGCTGCTGCGCGGCCCGAAGCCCGGCGAACCCGCCGCCGAGGATGACCACATGGGGCATGTCTTCGCGTTGGGTTTTCACGAGCGAAAGGTCATGCCGCCCCTTCCAAACTTCAACGCAAAGCGCCGTGAATTCAGCAGACGGGCGAGCAGCCGCTCGCTCATCCTGGAAATCCAGACGTGGGCTCGCCCTCCACCCCGTGAGACGCCCGCAGTCCCTCGCGGACGCCTCTCTTCATGTGTTCACAGGGAGTACCTCGCGGCATGCCTGTTGCTCTCTCCCGCGCCGATGCGTCGGGCGCCCCGCTCCGGGGCGACAGGGCGCAGCACGGACTCAAGGACAGGGCGGCGAGGGAGCGATGAGCAAGCTGACGGAGAAGCTGAAGGCAGTGGCGGCGGCGGTGGCGTCCATCGAGAAGCAGTTCGGACGTGGCTCGGTGATGACGTTGGGCGGGGACACGCAGGAGCACAAGGTCGCGGTGATTCCGTCCGGCTCGGTGGGGCTGGACCGGGCGCTCGGCGTGGGAGGCTATCCGCGGGGCCGCGTGGTGGAGGTGTTCGGCAACGAGTCGTCCGGCAAGACGACGCTCACGTTGCATGCGATTGCGCAGGTCCAGGCCGCCGGCGGCGTGGCGGCGTTCATCGACGCGGAGCATGCGCTCGACATCTCCTACGCGCGCAAGCTGGGGGTGCGGGTGGAGGAGCTGCTGGTGTCCCAGCCGGACACGGGTGAGCAGGCGCTGGAAATCACCGAGCAGCTCGTGCGCTCGGGAGCGGTGGACCTCATCATCGTGGACTCGGTGGCGGCGCTGGTGCCTCGCGCGGAAATCGAGGGTGAGATGGGCGACGCGCACATGGGTGTGCAGGCGCGGCTGATGAGCCAGGCCCTGCGCAAGCTCACGGGCGCGGTGAGCCGCTCGGGGTGCTGCATCGTCTTCATCAACCAGATTCGGATGAAGATTGGCGTGATGTTCGGCAACCCAGAGACCACCACCGGAGGGAACGCGCTGAAGTTCTACTCCTCGGTGCGCATGGAGATTCGGCGCACGGGCAACCTCAAGGAGGGAGACGCCGTGGTGGGCTCGCGGGCCCGGGTGAAGGTGGTGAAGAACAAGCTGGCCCCGCCCTTCCAGGAGGCGGAGTTCGATTTGTTGTACGGCAGCGGCATCCACCGCGCCGGGGAGGTGCTGGACCTGGGCGTGGCCACGGGACTCATCGACAAGTCCGGCAGCCACTTCAGTCTCCGAGGCGAGCGCATCGGCCAGGGAAGGGAGCGCGCCGCGGAGTGGCTGCGTGAGCACTCCGACACGATGGAGGCGCTGGCCCGGGAGCTCGCGGGGACACCGCCGCTCCCCTGCCCCTCGCCCGCCGTGGAAGCCGCCGCCTAGACGGAGCCGGTCAATGACTCCAGGGAGAGCGCCACCGGGTGCTGGCGCTCTCCGGCGCGCACGACCAGCCCGCCATCCGGGCCCGACTCCAACAGCGCTCCGAACTGGTACTGGCCATCTCGCGAGAAGCGCGCCTTGGCCCGGCCCTGCTTCACCCGACATGACAGGACGCCCGCGCCATCCACCTGGAGCGAGTCCAGCTCCAGGGCCTCGGCGGTGCGGTCACTCAAGCGGATGGACACACGTGCGTCCGGCGTGACGTCCACGGTCCGGACTTCGTACGCGGCGTCCTCGACCTGCACGTAGCACCAGTCCTGCCCGATGCGCAGTTGGTAGCGACCCTCGTCGTCCAGGATGAGAGAGGCGTTGAAGAGTTCGATGATTTTCGGGTGCTCGATGGGCTCGTCGTCATGCCACCAGCGCAGGGCGGCATCGAGGCGGATGCCGCTGTCCTCGCGAGTGTGCCAGCGCTTGCCGGCGGGGGGCTGTCCGGTGGGAGGTTGCATGGCTCTTCTCTATCTGCGCGCCCGGCCCGGGGGTTTCAACCCCTCGGGAGGCAGCGCCCTACCAGTTCCGGACAAGCTCCGTGTAGCCACGGAAGGCCACCGCGCCCCAGAAGTTCACCAGCACGCCCAGCACCAGCGTGCCCATCACCACGCGCTGGCGGAGCGACCAACCCCCGATGGCGAAGAGCAACAGGAGGTAGGGCGTGTAGTCGAGGCTGAAGCGGAAGCCGAACTGCATGTAGCCCGTGTTCTGGTAGAACAGACCGGGCAGCGCGCACACGGCCACGGTGAGCCACAGGGGCCAGTGAAGGCGAGGCCGCAGCTTCGGCACCAGCAGGAAGACGAGCAACGGCAGCGTCAGGAGCAGCGTGAGCCCGCGCGGGTCATACCCGAGCTTGAGCGGCGACAGCGACAGGGAGGGCCACTTGAGGAAGGCGGCCTCCAGGTTGCGCCCCAGGTATTCCCAGTGGAAGAGCCCCCACCGGTCGATGTCCACGTTGACGCGGTTGTTGAAGAGATACGCGTGGCCGAACTCGCTCAGGCGACCGAAGCGATACACGTTGTAGCCGGCGGCGAGCAGGCCCAGGGGCGCGGCCCCCAGGGCGAACAGGCCCACCTTCCTCGCGGCCTGCTTCCAGTGGCGCCCCAGTTCCTTGAGTTGCTGCAAGCGGGGCTCGGGGCCCGGACACAGGGCCTCCAGCACGAAGAAGAGCCCCGCGAAGAACAGCGGCGTGCGCGTGAGCGTCGCCATGGAGAAGAACACACCCGCCAGGACAGGACGGCGGGCCCGCAGTGCATTGCGCACATAGAGGCAGGTGAGGGCCACGCCCATGACCTCGGCGCTGAACCACACCTCGCCACGGATGGCGCAGTAGAAGAACAAGGTCCCGAAGGCGAGCGTCAGCGCGAGCACGACGTTCTCGTCGCGGGTGCGCGCCGTCTCGCCTTCCCGGGCAAGGAAGCGCAGCAACGAGTAGAACAGCGCCACCGCCAGCGCGCCGATGATGACGCCGAAGGAGGTGTCGTTGAACTGGTACCCGTGCAGCGCGACGAAGGGCAGCATCGCCACGGCGGGGAACGACGGGAAGCTCACGAACCAGCGGTCATCGGGCAGCGGCCGGCCCTCGCAGCGGACCTTCTGGCCATTCACCTGCCGCACACAGGCCCAGTCCTCCAGGTTCGGAAGCACCTGGGGGTCCACGTCCAGCCGCCCCTCCAGCCACCCCTGCGCCTGGTAGATGAAGTGCGGCGCGGCGCTCTGGCGCAGGAAGCGCTGCGAGCTGAAGCTGGCGAGCACGACGAACGCCACCAGGAACAACAGCACCTCCACCCGGTAGGCCGCGAACCACACGCGAAGGACGGCGCCGACCGAGCCTCCACTGCCCACGGGCCCGGCCACCCCTTCGGTGACGGCGGGAGCGGCGGGCTCCACGGGCGCGGTGGCGGCGGGCTCGACCGCGGGCGCGGGCCGAGGCTCGGGCATGGACGGCGCGGGGCGCTTGGACTTGGAGCGGCTCATGATTGGGCGGCGGTCAGCAGGTGCTGCCGCAGCATCTCCAGGGTGTGGGAGGCAGCGAAGAGGCGCACGCGCTCCCTGTCTCCGGAAAAGGACATGCGCTCGCACCGCGTGGCGAACCCCGGCCCCGCGAGCGCGCAATACACGGTGCCCACCGGGTCATCGGGCGTCCCGCCTCCGGGCCCCGCATACCCCGTCACCGCCAGGCCATATGTGGCGCCGCAGGCGGCACGCACACCCTCGGCCATGGCCACGGCCGTCGGAGCGGAGACCGCGGTATGACGCTCGAGCACTTCGGTGGGGACGCCCACCCAGGCGGTCTTCATCTTCTCCGAGTAGACCACCGCGCCACCGATGAAGACGGTGCTCGACCCCGGCACCGCCGTCAGCCGCTGGGCGATGAGGCCTCCCGTGCAGCTCTCCGCCGTGGCCAGCGTGGCCCCGGCGCGCCCCAGCGCCGACAGCAGCGCGGGCGCGTACTCCTCGCCGTCCGCGGCGAAGACATGCCGCCCCAGCAGGCGACGACACTCGGCCTCCACCGCGGCCAGGGCCTGGTCGGCCTCGGCCTGCGTGGGCGCCTCCGCCATCAGCTTGAGGTGGTTCTCCGGCGCGTGCGTTCGGAAGCCGAACACCACCCTGGGGTGGCTGGGCACGAGGGGCGCCACGGCCAGGTCCAGTTCGGACTCGGGGATGCCGACGGTGCGCAGCAGCCGGAAGGCCCGGAACAGACGGCCCGGCCTCGACTCCAGCTCCGCGCGGATGCGCGGCAGCACCTCGTTGTCCAGCAGGGCCCGATATTCGCGCGGCACCCCTGGCAGGAAGAACAGGCGACAGCGCCCCAGCGTGAGCACGACGAGCGGCGCGGAGCCCGCGGGATTGCGCACCGGCTCGGAGCCACGGGGGATTCGCGCCATGCGCAGCGCGCTGGGATTGATGGGGATGCCCCGCGCCGCGTAGCGCTCGCGCAGCCACTCCAGGACCCGGGCGTCCTCCTCCAACGGAACCCCCGCGGCGGCCGCGGCACACTCCAGGGTGAAGTCATCCGCCGTGGGGCCCAGCCCGCCGGAGACCACCACGACATCCGCTCGCGCCGCGGCCTCGAGCAGCGTCTGGGTGATGTCCGGTCGGACGTCCCCGACGAGCACCACCCGCTCCACCTTCACGCCCAGGTCGAAGAGCCGGGCCTCCAGGTAGGTGCTGTTCGTGTCCGTGATGAGGCCGGTGACCAGCTCGTCACCCGTGCACAGCAGTTCGACCCGCATGGGGCGCGCATCCTAGCGACACGCGAGGACCTCGGCACGGACGGATGCGTCTTCGGGCCCTGCCCTCCAGGCGGGAAGCCGGCCGGGTGTCTGGCAGCCTCCACCCTGGACCCGGCTGGCGAGCGGGCCACACCCCCCGGGACGGGCCGGGCAGGACGTGCTGCCCGGCGGCGGCCTGGGGACCTCAACTCAGAGGAAGGCGGGTCCGTTGCTGCGGGGACCTTCGCCGTCCTCGGACTCCTCGTCGTCGTCCTCGTCATCGATGACGCCAGCGACGGCCGCGGAGCCCGCGGCGAGCTTGCGCGCGGCCAGGTGCGTGCGCACCTGCACCGCGGACTCCACCAACCCGAGCGCGAGGTAGGCGCCACAGCAGGCCACCAGCAACCAGGCGGGATGATACTGCGTCGCGATGGCCACACCGGCGGCCACCATCAACATGAACACGGCCGCGCTCTTCCGGTTGGGGCGGGTGTCCTTGAAGGTGCGGTAGCGCACCGTCGACACCATGAGCAGCGACAGGCCCGCCACCGCCACCGCCACCGGGACGTAGGCAGACTCGCGCAGAGACTCCCCCTGCGAGGCCACGTGATGGGAGATGATGACCGAGACGAGCATGCCCGCGGCGATCGGGATGGGCAGGCCCACGAAGAAGCTCCCGCCCCCCCCGTGGGGATTGCGCGCCGCCAGCACGTTGAAGCGCGCCAGCCGCAGCGCGCCGCACGCGGCGAACGCGAACGAGACGAACAGCCCCGCGAAGCCCAGGGGCGCCAGCGCCCACTTGTAGACCAGCAGCGCGGGAGCCGCCCCGAAGGAGACGACGTCCGCCAGACTGTCCAGCTGGACACCGAAGTCGCTCTGCGTCTTGGTCAACCGGGCGACGCGGCCGTCGAACCCGTCGAAGAACATCGCGAAGAAGATGGCCAACGCGGCCTGGTAGAGGTGGACCGGCTCCGCCTCGCCCGCGCACAGCGTGATGGCATAGAAGCCACAGAAGATGGACGTGACAGTGAAGAGGTTCGGCAGCACGAACATCAGTTTCCGTAACTTCATCGATCCCTCGACTTCCTCTGATGCCCATGAGTTCCTGGCAGCAGGACGGCCGGAGAACGAACCTTAGCAGGGTTTTATTCGAGGAACCGTCAGCCCCAGGGGTCGGCAAGGAGAGCAGGCGCGATGGGAGACGGGCGCTGGGTCGTGTGGGTGCTGGTCGCTGGCCTCGTCGTGGTGCTGGGGAATGTCCTCTGGGTGGCGCTGGTCCGGCGGTGGTACCGTCTACGCACGCCCCTTCCCCAGGCCTTCAAGGCACGGTGCGCGGACGGGTGGGAGGTGGCGGTCCATGTCCGGCGCGCGCCGGTGAGGCGCTTCGAGGAGCCGGTGCTCCTGTGCCATGGGCTGGCGGCCAACCGGTTCACGTTCGACTTCGAGCCCCCCTACTCCGTGGCCCACTACCTGGCCGAAGCGGGCTTCGACTGCTTCAGCGTGGAGTGGCGGGGCACCGGGCACTCACGCCTGCCACCGCGAGGGCGGCGGTACACCGACTTCACCATCGACGACCACATCCTGCAGGACGGGCCCGCGCTGCTGGAGCTGGCGCTGAATGAGACGGGCGCGAAGCGGGCGTTCTGGCTGGGGCACTCGCTGGGCGGGCTCGTCGGTTATGGGCTGGCCCAGGGGCCGGAGGGCAAAAAGCTCGCGGGGCTGCTCACGCTCGGCGCGCCCGTGCACTTCAAGTCCGAGCCGTTCCTGCGCACGCTCATCTCGCTCGGCGTGCGCGCCGCGTGGCCGGCCCGCTTCCGACAGGAGTGGATGAGCGCGAGCCTGGCGCCGTTCCTGGGCTACGTGACACTGCCCCTGTCCGACCTGGTGGTGAATCCGCTGCACATCCCTCCGCGCATCCAGCGGCAGGTGTACGCGAACATGATGTCGTCGATGAGCCGCAAGGTGCTGCTCCAGTTCCAGGACTGGATCGAGCACGATGCGTTCCGCTCGTTCGACCGCACCCGCGACTGGCGCGCGGGCATCGCCGGGCTCCAGCTGCCCATCCTCGTCATGGGCGGAAGCGCGGACCGGCTCGCCACCGCGGAGAACGTGGAGAGCCAGTTCGCCCTCGTCACCGCGCCGGACCGCACCCTCCACGTCTTCGGCAAGGACCACGGCGACGCGATGGACTACGGCCACGGAGACCTCGTGTTCGGCAAGGGCGCTCCCACGGAGGTCTATCCCGTCATCCGCGAGTGGCTCGAGAAGCATGCCACGCCGCTCGGCGCCTCCGCCGCGCCCCCGCCGCCCGCCTGAGCCGCCGCGTGCCCGCGGCTCAGCGCGGCCCCGGTGCGGGCTCGACCGTTCGCTTCACGCAAGACAGCTCGGTGCCACGCGAGTCTTCGCTGTCCACGCGCCCCAGATGGATTCGCGTGGCCCCGGTGCACTCGGCCCCGACCAGGCCCTGGCCGCTCTTTCTCGAGCGGAGGACGTCCACGCGGAGGACACCGTCGCCCATGGCCGACAGGGCCGTCCGCGCGCTGTCGCGCACCTCCACGCTCCGGGCATCGAGCGTCGCGAGCGTGTCCGCGACCAACGCGGCCTGACCACAGCGTTCGAGGTCCGCGTCACGCAGCGCCACCCGTGCGTTCTGCGTCGCCAGCACGCAGGCGCCCGAGGCGCCCCGCACCACCACGCCCTCCACGTCCGCGACGACCTGGCGCAGGTGCAGGGCATCACCCGTGATGCCGTCCGACGAGTGCACGCGCGACACGATGGCATCTCGCAGCCGCAGGCGACCTCCCACCGCGAGCACCCCATACTCCTCCGCGGCCTCCACACGCAGCCGCCGCACCTCCACCTGCGAGCCCGTGAGCTGGAGCGCGCCGTGGCTGCCGCTGCCCCGCACCACCACGTCCTGCAACAGCACGTTTCGCGAGGCGACCACGGCGAGCCCCGCGCGCCCGGCGCCCACGGACTGGAAGCCGCGGACCTCGAGCCGAGGTGACTGCACGACGGAGAGCGCGAGCTCGTGGCCCGCCACACTCACCTCCCGCAGCACCAGCGTGCCCTCCACCACCGAGAACGCCGCGCCTGTTCCCGCCTGGGCCGACGAGCGCCGTACCTCGGCGTGGCCGCCATCCATCCCCAGGGCCGACACCGCGCCCGAGACGACCACCTCCTCCAACAAGGCGGAGGCCTGCGCGCCGCGAACGCGCACGGCCCGGCGGAAGGGGCCCGTGAAATGGATGTCCCGGAGGCGCGTGGTCCTCGGTGACACGGGCGCCACCGCGGCCTCCGGCGGGGCCTCCAGAACCACGCCCACGGTCTCCGGAATGCTCGCCTCGAAGCGCGAGGACTCGGCGTCGAATCGGCCGGCGCGGACCTGGACGCCGCCTCGACGCTGCCCGGTGAAGGACACCTTCTCCGCGCGCACCTGCCGGCCACGCGTCACCTCCACCCCCCAGGCCCCCCCTCGGATGGACAGGTTGCGAAGGAGCGTCACGCCCTGCTCGGCAACGAGGGGTTGATCCGCGCCCGAGGCGCTTCGTGATTCCGGGCTCGGCGCGTCGAGGACCGGGGGCAGGACGTTCTGCTCTGATCCCTCGGCTCGCAGCACCACGGCCTCCGGGCCCTCCGCCACCAGCACCGTGGCGGGCCCCTCGCCCTCCAGCCGGACACCCTCGGGCAAGGTGAAGCTCCCCCGGTACTCCCCCGCCGCCAGGTGCACCGTCACCACCCCTGGCCGCCCCAGGGCCTCGGCCAGGGACGACCACGGTCTCTCGCGCGTGCCGTCCCCTGGCCCCGGGGTCGTACCGTCCACCCAGAGCTCCGTCCGCCCGGACTCCGGCCTGGAGACGACCGCGGGCGCCTGGGCCGAGGGGCCCGGACTCCGGCAGGCGCCCAGCGCCAGGATCACGACGGTCGGAAACGTTTGGAAACGCACGAGAGGCAGCAGCCTACCCCATTCCGGCCCCGCCCCGCCCGGGCGCGATCAGCCACACACGCCAAACGATCGGAATCTCAAAGACTTTCTTCCAATCACGATCAGCCAGAGTGCTTTTGGCGTGTGATTTCCGCGCGGTGTGTCGGTGGCTCCGACGTGGATTCCCCACTCTGTCTACGCCCGGTGTTTCACCGAGCCAACTTTTCGTCCGGAGGCCGATTTTCCGGCCTCGGAACGCGGTCAGCATTGACAGGGAAAAGAACGATTTGTTACCACCGGTTGGCTTTCGCGCATTCAAGGCCAGACAACGCAGGACGGAGGGGCGTAATGACCAAGGCAGAGCTCGTCGAGGTGGTGGCGGCGCAGACACGTCTCACCAAGAAGTCGGCGGCGCAGATCCTCGACATCGTCTTCACGAACATCGGCAAGGCCGTGAAGAAGGATGCGCGCTTCAGCTACCCCGGCTTCGGCACGTGGTCCGTGCGCTCCCGCAAGGCGCGCAAGATCCGCAACCCCCAGACGAACGAGATGATGAAGCTCAAGGCGTCGAAGACCATCGGCTTCCGCCCGGCCAAGGAGCTCAAGAACTCGCTGTGAGCTGACGCCACCCCGGTCCAGCCCGCGGAGTCCCCGGGACTCGCGCTGGGCCGGGCTCCTCCTCAGGGGCGCTACCTTCGTGGGTGGCGCCCCTGATGCGTTGCGGGCCTCAAGAGCCCGTCGCGCCGCGGGCCACGGGCGGCGCGCGAGGGTGCTCGTCACCGGCGTCCTCGAGCGCGTCCAGCGGGTCCACCACCTCGCCGTCCTTCCACAGCTCGAAGTGCAGGTGCACGCCCGTGGCCAGCCCCGTCTCGCCCGCGAGCCCCACCGCGTGGCCCGGGTCCAGTATCTCGCCGGGCTCCACCAGCACGCGGGACAGGTGGCTGTAGCGGGTGAGCCAGCGTCCCTCGTGCTGGACCTCCACCTGGAGGCCATGGTCGCCGTTCCAGCCCGCTCGCAGCACCACGCCCTTCGCCGCGGTGTAGATGATCTGCCCCTGCTTCGCCGCCAGGTCCACGCCGAGGTGACGGCGCTGCTCGCCCCGGATGGGGTGCCAGCGCTGACCGAAGACGCTGGTGATGGTGACCGGGTCCACGGGCCAGGCCAGCCGGGGCAGGCCGTCCGCGTTCTCCGGGTGCTCGAGCCGGCGCAGCTCCGCCATGCGGACCGCGAGCCGTCCCACCCTCAGCACCACCGCCTCGGCGAGCGCACCCGGCATGTCGCCGTACGTCCTGCCGTCCTGCTCCAGCTCGGTCTCCAGGACGCTTCGGGCCTTCGCCACGTCGCGGGCGTCCGTGCGCTCCAGGGCGCGCTCCAGGAAGGCGTCGAGGACGCCGTTCATCACCTCCCAGCCCTGCACCTGTGCCAGCGGCATCGGGCCGCCCCGGGCCACCTTGCGGCGATGGGCGCGGGCCCGCTCCGCGAAGGTGGAGAGGGCGCCCTGCAGCGCCTCGGAGGGCTCCGGCGAGGCCATGCGCGAGAGCGTCCGCGCGGGGGCGGGCTGGGGCTCGCGGGGAGCGACCGGGGCGGGCTCGGTGTCGACGTACTCCGAGGTGTCGTAGACCTCGTCAAAGCTCATCTTCTGCTCCGACCGGGTCGAGGAGCAGGCACAGAGACCGACGAAGGCGAGGAGGGGCAGTCGACGCACGGCCCGGCGAGCGTACCACGCCCCTGCCGCGAGGCATGCCCACCCCGCCCCCCGGTGCAGCAGGCAAGGGAGCTCGGCCGAGGGGCTCCATCCGTTGGCGCCGAGCCCGCATCCGCGTTGCGCCCAGGGCACACCAGAGTCGCCGCGGGCCCTGCCCTGCGGCGCTGCGTCCCGCGGCCACCGCGCGACATGCTCACGGATTGAACGCCCAGGCTGCCCGGCGGCGACTGCCGGCACAGCAAGCGCGGATGCCGTGTCCACGATGACGGCAACCCATCGCATCGAAGTGAAACGAGAGGGGCCTGACCTGAGCACGCGGTGGACGCAGGCAATCGCCTTGTCGATGCCGGTGGCGGACGTGCTCCGCGGTGTCACCCCACGGCACAGCTCGCGCTGCCGGGCACTCACGCGCGACGGCAGCGTGCGACGTACGCACGCCGTGGCCTTGTCTCGAGGCCCGTGGCGGACACCTTCGCAAGGTGCGGCCCTCCACGGTCCAGCTCAAGCCGCCGGGCGCGGCACGCGCGCTACTTCAGCGCGCGACGCACACGCGCCACGGCCTCGTCGATGTCCGCGGCGGACACATCCAGGTGCGTCACCAGGCGCACCGTGTGGGGGCCGCCCGCGGGGTTCGTCAACACACCTTGGGTGCTCAGCAGCGGCACCATCTCCCGGGCCGGACGCGCGAACTCGGCGAAGACCATGTTCGTCTCCACCCGCTTCACGTCCACCTTCACGCCCGGCACCTCCGCGAGCCCCGCCGCGAGGCGACGCGCGTTCGCGTGGTCCTCCGCGAGCCGCTCCACGTGATGCTCCAACGCGTACAGCGCCGCGGCCGCGAGGATGCCCGCCTGACGCATGCCTCCGCCCAACCGCTTGCGAAGCCGGCGCGCCTCGCGGATGAGGTCCGCGCGTCCCACCAACGCCGAGCCCACCGGCGCTCCCAACCCCTTCGAGAAGCACACCGCCGTCGTGTCCGTCAGCTTCGCCCACGACGACGCGGGGACTCCCGCCGCCACCTCCGCGTTGAACAACCGCGCGCCATCCAGGTGCACCGCCAGCCCCGCGTCACGCGCCACCTTCACCACCTGGGCGAAGCGCTCCACGGACCACACCGCGCCACCGCCCCGGTTGTGCGTGTTCTCCAGCGACAACAACCGCGTGCGCGGATTGTGGATGTTCTCCTCGCGCACCGCCGCCGCCACCACCTCCGGCGACAACACACCCCACTCGCCCGGCAAAGGCTGCGGCTGTACGCCCCACAGCGCCGGAACCGCGCCGCCCTCGTAGTGCAGGATGTGACTGCCCGCCTCGGTCAGCACCTCGTCCCCCTGCCGGCAGTGCGCGCCGATGGCCAGCTGGTTGGCCTGCGTGCCGGAGGGCACGAACAGCGCCGCCTCCAGCCCGAGCCGCTCGGCCACCTTCGCCTCCAGGCGCAGCACCGTGGGGTCCTCGCCATAGACGTCGTCGCCGACCTCCGCCTCGGCGATGGCTCGCCGCATCGCCGCGGTGGGCTTCGTGACGGTGTCGGAGCGAAAGTCGATGGGCTTCATGGTTCTCCCGAGAGTGGACACAGCCGGTGCTTGGGGACCCGGCAA
The DNA here is from genome assembly GCF_020037095.1 of Myxococcus sp. XM-1-1-1. NCBI lineage: Bacteria > Pseudomonadati > Myxococcota > Myxococcia > Myxococcales > Myxococcaceae > Myxococcus > Myxococcus sp. XM-1-1-1. Next base: position 894,030 of record NZ_JAIQDH010000002.1, on the reverse strand, counting down.
GGGTGACATACAACGGCCGCGTGCCCGGACGTGAGACAGCGGCGGCGAAGCGCGAGCGCGCGGTGAAGGTCATGGAGCGACTGGAAGCCTCCATGCCCGACGCGCGCATCGAACTGGACTACCAATCCCCCCTGCAGTTGCTCGTGGCGGTGATGCTGTCCGCCCAATGCACCGACAAGCGCGTCAACATGGTGACGCCCGCCCTCTTCCAACACTTCCCCGACACCCAGGCGTACGCCCAGGCCAAACCGACCGACGTGGAGCCGTTCATCCGCACCTGCGGCCTGTACCGCGCCAAGGCGAAGAACATCGTCGCGGCGGCGAAAATCCTCGCCGAGAAACACGGCGGCAAGGTGCCACTCGAGCGTGACACGCTGGCGGAGCTCCCCGGCGTGGGCCGCAAGACGGCGGGCGTGGTGTGCATCCACCTGGGCGGCGACAACGCCTTCCCCGTGGACACGCACGTCAAGCGGCTCGCGTACCGGCTCGGCTTCACCCTCCAGGAGGACCCCGACAAGGTGGAGGCCGACATGCAGGCCGTCCTGCCCCCGGAGCGCTGGATGATGGGTCACCAGCTCCTGGTGTGGCACGGACGACGCACGTGCTTCGCCCGCTCGCCCGAGTGCGCCCGCTGCGTCGTGGCGGAGCTGTGCCCGAAGAAGGGCGTCGATGCGCGTGAGGCGGGGCCGGAGAAGTCCCCGGCCCCGGCTCGCGTGAAGAAGACGGCTACCGCGAAGCGCCCAGCTCGTTCTCGCGCGAAGCCTTGAGGCGCTTCATCCGCTTGCGGATGAACTCGCGCTTCAGCGTGGAGACGTGGTCCACGAACACCGTGCCGTTCAGGTGGTCCGTCTCGTGCTGCACGGCGATGGCGAGCAGCTCGTCACAGCGCAGCGTCTGCTCGTTGCCGTCCACGTCCAGGTACTTCACCGTGACGACGGCGGCGCGGTCCACGTCCTCCGACTCACCGGGGATGGAGAGGCAACCCTCGGTGTAGGTCGTCTCGCCCTCCAGGGTGATGATTTCGGGGTTGATCATCGCCAGGGGCTTGGACTCGGGCTGGCGGGGCGTGGTGTCCAGGACGATGACGCGCTGGAGCACGCCCACCTGCGGCGCGGCGAGCCCCACGCCATCGGCGGCGTACATCGTCTCGAACATGTCCTTCACCAGCGCGCGGACGGAGTCGTCCACCTTCGTCACCGGCTTGGCCTTCTGCTTCAGGATGGGGTCGGGCCAGATGAGGATTTCACGAACCATGCGGGCCGTCTTAACGCCCCCCGCGCGGACGGGCAACCCCGCCCCGGCCGCCGCCCGCCCTCCCTTCGCGCAGGACGTCCACCCCACGTCAGTCGAGCAGGCTCCGTGCATACTCGGCGCGCAGTCGGTCATCCCCCAGGGCCTGGGCCGCCTCGGACAACACGCTGCGAATCTGCTGCGCGCGGTGCTGGAGGGCCGGGTCCGGATGACCCGCGAAGCGCAGGGGGTGGAACTCGGCGGTGAGCAGTTCGTAGGCCCGCTTGACCTCCTCGCCGCCCGCCGTGCGCGCCAGCCCCAGCACGGTGAAGTAGTCCGCGTCTTGAATCTCCTCGAACTTCGACTCCAGCCGGCGCACGTCAAGCTCGGGAGGCAGCTCGTCGGAGTCCTCGGTGCTCGCGGGCTGGAGGGTGATGAGGCCCAGCGTCCTCGCCACGGAGAGGGCCTTCAGCGCCGAGTCCTGGGGCAGCCCCGCCCCGAGCAGCAGCGCCTCCAGCGTGTGCTCGCCGTCCACCTGGGAGAGCAGCTGCAGGTCCCTGGCGGGCAGGCCGAAGTCGTCGGGCGCGAGGTGCAGGTCGCCACGGGTGACGCGGGCGCGCAGGCTGCCGGCGGCCTCGAGCAGGGACTCGGCGGTCAGCGTGTTGCGCAGGGACTCGGCCAGGAGGAACAGGGGCGGCCGGGTGGCGGCGGCGAGCGCCACCTCGTGCGGCACCGGCTCCTGGACCAGTCGGTACAGCGTGGAGGGCTCGGAGAGGGCGTCGAGGAAGACCTGCTCCGTGTAGCGCTGGACCAGGGGCACGGACTCGGACTCGCGCAGATAGCCGCGTCCCCGGAGCGCGTCGAGCAGCGCGCCGGTGGTGGCGCTGCGCACCAGCCGCAGCTCGCCTTCCTGCCTCGCGTCGATGAGGCCATCCGCGCGGGCGCGGTCGATGAGCGACTCACCGGGAGCCGATGAGACGGCGCCCACGAGCAGGCCGTCTCGCAGCCACAGCACGCGCAGCGCGTTCATCACCTTCAGCTCCAGGCGCACCTCCATGCGCGCCTCGCAGAGCCGGAGCACCAGTCGGGCGAGACCTTCCTGTGTGACGCTGCCGCTGCGCGAGACCGCGAGCTCCGGACGTCCTGGAGGTGCCTCCAGGGGGAGCAGCGCCGCTCGGGCCTGCGCGGCGGCCTCCTCGGCCTCGCGACGACCCCGCTCCTCGAGCTCCAGTCGCTCCTGCTCGGCGCGGACACGCTCCTCCGCGGAGTCCTTCTCCAGGCGGGCCTTCTCCTCGCGCAGCGCCTCCAGGGCCGCGCGGGCCTCCTCGTGCTCCGTGCGCAGGCGCGCGAGCTCCGCATCCGTCTGCTCGAGCTGTCCCTGAAGCTGGGTGGCGCGGGCCTCGGCGGCGCTCAACGCCTGGGCCTGTTCCTCGATGCGCGTCTCCACGGCGGCGCGCTGACGGGCTTCCGCCTCCAGGCGCACTTCCAGGGCGGTGCGGTGACGGCCCTCCGTCTTGGCTCGAGCCTCCGCGTCGACCAGGGCCTGCTCCGCCTTTCGGGCGCGGGCCTCGGCGTCCGCGCGGACCTCGGCCTCGGCGGCGGCTCGCGCGTCCGCCTCCGCTCGCTGACGGGCCTCTGCTTCCGCTCGCGTCTCCGCGACGACTCGCTGCTTCGCGTCCGTGTCCGCTCGGGCCTCGGCATCGGCGCGCTGACGGGCCTCCGACTCGGCGAGCGCCTGGGCCTGCTTCGTCTCGGATTCGGTTTCCTCGCGCCGCTTCGCCTCGGCTTCGATTCGGGCCTCGGCCTCCTCGCGCAGCTCCACCTCGAACGCGGCCTCGGCTTCGGCGTCCTCGCGCCGCTTCACCTCGGCTTCGATTCGGGCCTCGAGTTCCGCGCGCTGTCTTGCCTCGGCCTCCGCCCTCGCTTCGGCTTCCTGGCGCTGCTTCGCTTCGGACTCGGCTCGCGCCTCCGCGTCCTTGCGCTGCGACTCCTCAATCTCCGCACGGGCCTCGGCTTCCTTGCGCTGCTTCTCCTCGGCCTTGGCGCGAGCCTCGAGTTCCTTGCGCTGCGACTCCTCAATCTCCGCGCGGGCCTCGGCCTCCTTGCGCTGATTCTCCTCGGCCTTGGCGCGAGCCTCGAGTTCCTTGCGCCGTGATTCCTCGGCCTTGGCGCGGGCTTCGAGGTCCTTGCGCTGCTTCTCCTCGGCCTTGGCTCGGGCCTCGAGTTCCTTGCGCTGCTTCTCCTCGGCCTTGGCGCGCGCTTCGAGGTCCTTGCGCTGTTTCTCCTCGGCCTTGGCTCGGGCTTCGAGCTCCTTGCGCTGTTTCTCCTCGGCCTTGGCTCGGGCTTCGAGGTCCTTGCGCTGCTTCGCTTCGGATTCGGCTCTCGCTTCCGCCTCTTCGCGGCGCTTCGCTTCGGATTCGGCTCTCGCTTCCGCCTCTTCGCGGCGCTTGGCTTCAGCCTCGGCGCGTGCGGTGGCTTCCTCTCGCTGCTTCTCCTCGAGCTCCGCTCGCGCCTCGGCCTCCTCGCGCGCCTTGGCTTCCGCTTCCGCTCGGGCTTCGGCCTCTTCACGAAGCTTCGTCTCGGCCTCGACCTTCGCTTCGGCTTCGGCGCGAGCCTGCTCCTGGGCTTCGGCCCGGGCTTCCGCCTCTTCGCGCGACTGGGCCTCCTGCGCGAAGCGCTCTCGTGCCTCGGACGAGGCTTGGGTCTCCAGTTGCGTGAGCGCCTGGACCTCGGCCCTGGCGCGCGCCTCCGCCTCCTGGCGCGCCTTGGCTTCCGCTTCCGCTCGCGCCTCGGCTTCGCTCCTCGCTCGCGACTCCAGCTCCGCCTGGGCTTCCGCTTCCGCGCGAGCCCTCGACTCCGCCCTCGCTCGAGAGTCCGATTCGAGCCGGGCCGCATCCGCGACCTCCGCCCGGGCCTCGGCCTCTGCTCGGGCCAGGGCCTCCGCGCCCGCCCTCGCCTCCGCTTCGACGAGCGCCACTTCCGCGGACTTCACTCGTGCCTCGAGCGCCTGTCTCGCACGGACCTCCGCCTCGGCTCGCGCCTCCGCGTCGACACGGCCCGCGGCCTCGTCCTCGAGGCGGAGCTCGACCTCCTTCATCGCCTGCGCCGACGCGGCCTCTCGCGTTTCAGACTCCGCGAGCTTCGCCTCCAGCTCCACGAGCCGGGCCTGCGCCTCCGCCCGGGCGAGCGACTCACGGTCGGCGCGCTCCTGCGCATCATCCCGGGCGATGAGCGCCTCGCGGACCTCCGCCTCCGCGCGCGCCAGGGACTCGGCCGACTGCTTCGCCTGCTCGCGCGCCTCCGACGTCGAGGTCTCCAACAACGCGCGCAGCTCGATGAAGTCCTGCTCTCGCGACTCGATGCGTCCGAGCGTCGCCTTCGCGGCCTCGTCCACGGAGGCCCGCGCGCGCGCCTCGGCTTCCGCGAGCGCCTCCGCCTCCACCAGTCGCGCCTGGAGCTTCGCGAGCTCCGTGCGCAGGGTCTCCGCCTCCGAGCCACTGCGCACACCCTGCTCGGACTCACGCTGGCGAAGCAGCTCCAGCTCGGCCTCGAGCTCCCGCCGCGCACGAGCCTCCCGCGCGAGCGCCGCCGCGTTCTCGTCTTCTCTCGCTCGGGCTTCCTGGAACTGCTGGTCCACCTCCGCCAGCAACGTCGCGTCGCCAGAGCGCTCCTCCTCGAGGACCTCGAGCCGCGTCTGGAGCGATTGGAGCTGCTCCGTCTGTCGGTCTCGCGCGGTCTCCGCGTCCACGCGCAGCGCGGCTTCGCGGTCCAGGATGGTGCGCAGGGACTCGCTCAGCTCGCGGGCCTCCTGGGCCTGTCGCCCGGTCTCCTGGCGAAGCGCGCGCTCCTCATCCAACGCGGCCTTCAGCGCGTGGACCCGCTCGTGCGCTTCCTCCAACTGGCGCTCGAACTCCTCCCAGCGCGCGCGCAGGGTCGGGTCGTCCACGGTGCTCGCCGACACCGCGTCCGCGGTCTGCTCCGGCGCGGTTCCGACGGAGGGCTCATTCGGCCCGGGCTCGTCGGGAGAGGCGGTCCTCGCGGTCTCATCCGGAGACTCCGTGTCGGCGTCGAACCACCCTTCGCTCGCGGAGGGCAGCGTCGAAGCAGGCAGCTCGGGCTCCGCGTCGAACCAACCGGAGGAGGCCTCGGGCTCTTCGGGAGACGCGACGGCTCGCGCGTCCGCATCCGCTCCCGACGCGGTGGGGTCGGAGGGCTCGACCGTGTCAGCCCAGCCCGCGGCGACGTCCGCCATCGAGGTGTCGGCGTTGGCTCCCGCCGTCCCCCAGCTCACCGCCACGCCGGATGCCGAGGCGTCCGCCCTGGCGCTGGTCCAATCGTCGTCGTCCCCCGGCTCCGACTCTCCGAGGGCAGAGGGTGGAGTCGTGGACTCGGCCGACTCCGGTGCATCACCGGAGGGCTCCGGATGCGCTGCTTCCGTCGTGCCCTCTCGAGTGTCGAGGGCGGGCGCCTCGAGGTCGCTGCCGCTCGAGGCCGTGACCTCCGGAGGCGACTGCTTCTCGTCGGACTCGGAGTCGAACCAGTCCTCGCCCACCTGGCGGTTGTTGGCGGACTCGGGGGGCGTGCTCGCGGGGTCTTCGTCCTCGGCTCGGACCTTGGCTTGGAGCTCGGCCTCCAACACGTCCCAGGGCGAGGCAGGCAAGGCCTCTTCTTCTTCGCCTGTCGCTTCGGCGGAGGACTCGGTTGAAGGTGCATCCGCGCTCGCGTCGATGTGCGCGGGCAGGGTCGGTTCATCCGACGTCGTGAAGCCCTTCGCGGCGTTCTCGACCTCGGGGTCGGGCGGAAGCTCGGTCCAGGCAGACGCGTCGACCGGCTCGGGTACGCGTTGCTCGGCATCACGCATCGCGGCCAGCTCCGCCTCGGCCGCCGAGAGCGCATCGCCTTGTGGCGCGGGAGCGTCGACGTCGAAGAAGCCTTCCTCACCGAGCTGCGGCGACTGGGTCTCGGGCCGAGTGGCGGCGGAGACGGGCTCCTCCGTCCAGGCGAGCTTGCCCACCGGCAACGGGGCTTCGTCCCCCGCCGAGGACGCGGCGGACCACTCCGCGGAGACGGCCCCCGTGTCGGAACCACTCACGCCATACAGCACGGTCGCTGGACCGCCTGAGGCGCCACTCGTGCTCCCGGCGTCTGACGCGGGAGGCCCGAAGCCAGCCGAGAACGTGTCGTCTCCCGCTCCCTCCACCATCGCGTCGGGGCCCGGAGCCACTGCGTACCCCGTGTCGGTTCCCTCCGCGGGAAGCGCATCCGCGCCGTCGGACAGTTGCGCGTCAGCGGGTGACGTCGTGGCCGCCGTGAAGCGGGCCTCCGCGGACTGGGGCGACGTGGCCTCGAACGCCCCCTGTTCCGTGGGCTCGCTCGTCCACTCGTCGCCGATGGACGCGTCGTCAGCGCCCTCGCCCAGGAGGTCGCCGCGCTCGTCGGTGACGGCTCCCGTCCACGGCGCGTCGCCGTACACGCGGGTGTCTCTTCCGACACGAGCCACGCCTGGTGGTGTTCCCCATGCATCGGCGCCGTAGTCATCCGACGCATCTCCCTGCTCGGGAGCGACACCTGTCCAATCCGTGCCGTCGTTCGTGCTCACGGAGTCCAGGCCGGGTGTGGTGCCGTGCTCCGGAGTCCCCTCCGTCATTCCATCGCCACCGTAGGCGTCCGCGCCCGAAGGCGTGCCCTGTTCCGCCGCGTCGTCGAACCAGGTCTGTGGACCGTGGGCTGCTTCCGGATTCGAAGCGGGGGCCGTTTCCTGCTCGGTCCATTCAGCGTTCTCCGTCGCCGGAGCCTCGCCCTCCCACGACGGTGCATCCGCCTGGGGCCCCGCGGCGCCATCGCCCGGAAACGCGGACTCGCCCTCGCCCCGGAACACCTCGTCCGCGGGCAGCGCGCTCTCGTCGAACGCGCCCTCCCCCGCCACCGCCGCGCCCCAGTCCTCGCCGCCTCCCGCCAACGCGGTCTGCGCCGAGGCCAGCACCGCGGCCTCCTCCTCCTGCTGAACCTTCTCCAGCGTCGACTGCACGTCGAGCGGCGCGCGCCGAGCCTGCTCCTCGTGCTCGCTGCGCTCCTCGCGCGTCATCGCCGCCAGCTCCCAGTCCGTCTGGTGCAGCGGCGCCAGGTCGCCGAACAGCGCGTTCGCCAGCGTCGGGTCCCCACCCACCGCGGACCCGGGCGCCGTGGCGTGCCACGTCTCCGCGTCCTCCGCCCCCTTCGCCTCGGGCATCCCCGGCAGGCTCCGGTTCTCCAGCACATGCCACGCGTCCGCCGCCGACGGCGCGCGGATGAGCGAGTCCACCAGCTCCACGAAGCTCGTCCCATCCAACGGCAGTGGCGCCACCGGCGCGCTGAACCCCGCGATGGGCTCGCCCAACAACAGCACCCGGGCAACCTTGCCGTCCGGATGCTGGAGCAGCTCCTCCAGCACCAGCCGACCCCGGCCGCTCTCCACGCCAGGAGCCAGCACGATGAGCGCCGGCAGGTGATGCCCGTAGGCGATGAGCGCATCCGCGGCGGAGGTCGCGAGGATGACCTCGTGCCCCTCACGGGTGAGCAGACGCCGCACTGCGGCGATGGTGGCGATGTCGTCGTGGACGAGGAGGACCGGTGCGCCCATGGGGGGGCACCGAGTCTACAGCATGGCCCCCGGATCCACGTCGAGGACGACCTTCACCGCGGAAGGAACGTCGGCCAGGGCCGTCTCCACCCTGGCGAGCAGCGGGGCGAGCGCCACATGTGTCGGCCCCTTCAAGAGCAGCTGCCAGCGCGTCTTCCCCCGGATTCTGGCGATGGGCGCCACCGCCGGCCCCAACAGCCGCACCCCCGCCGACGCCGGGGGCATGTTCCGGGAGACGAGGTTGCCCAGGTGCCGGGCCACGCTGGCCACCTGCTCCGGGTGCTCCCCCTCCAGTCGAATCGAGGCCATGCGCGCGAAGGGCGGGTACGCCAACGCCTTGCGCCACTCCAGCTCCTGCTGGGCGAACCCGTCGAAGTCGTGCGCCAGCACCCGCTTCACCGGCTCCGCGTCCGGGTTGTAGGTCTGCACCAGCACCCGCCCCGGGTCCTTGCCCCGCCCCGCCCGCCCCGCCACCTGGGTCAACAGGTGGAAGGTCCGCTCGGCGGCTCGGAAATCGGGAATGGCCAGGGACGTGTCCGCCATGACGACACACACCAGCGTCACGCCCGGGAAGTCGTGCCCCTTGGCCACCATCTGCGTGCCCACCAGCACGTCCAGCTCCCGGCGGGCGAACGAGGCCAGCAGCTCCGTCAGCCGCTCCGCGCTGGTGGCCGAGTCCCGGTCCAGCCGCGCCACCCGCGCGTTCGGGATGCGCTCGACGACCTCCGCCTCCACCCGCTCCGTGCCGATGCCCAGCTTCAGGATGGGGCCCGTGCACTCCAGGCACCGCTCGGGCACGGGCATCGTCAGCCCGCAGTAGTGGCACACCACCCGGTTCTGCGAGCGGTGGTGCGTCAGGCACACGTCGCACGAGGTGCACTTGAGCGACAGGCCGCACACCTCGCACAGGAGCACCGTGCTGTGGCCCCGGCGGTTCAGGAACAGGATGACCTGCTGGCCCTTGGCGAGCGTCTCCTCCATGGCCTGCAGCAGCGGCGGGCTCAGGATGGGCGCCTCCTCCGTCACGATGCCCTCGCGGGGGCGCTCCTGACGCAGGTCCACCAGCTCGATGGAGGGCATGGGCCGGTCATCCACCCGCCGCTTCAGCTCGAGCAGCCGATAGCGCCCCTTCTTGACGTTCTCCAGCGTCTCCAGCGCCGGCGTGGCCGAGCCCAGCACCACCACCGCGCTGGCCTGCTTGCCGCGCACGACGGCCAAATCACGCGCCTGGTAGCGCAGGCTGTCGTCCTGCTTGAAGGACGGGTCGTGCTCCTCGTCCACGACGATGAGCCCCAGGTTCTCCACCGGGGCGAACACCGCCGAGCGCACGCCCACCGCGATCTTCACCTCGCCCCGACGCAGGGCCTGCCAGTGGAACAGCCGCTCGCGGTCCTTCAGCGCCGAGTGCAGCACCGCCACCTCCGCGCCGAAGCGGCTGCGGAAGCGGCCCACCAGCTGCGGCGTCAGGGCAATCTCCGGCACGAGGATGAGGCTGCTCTTGCCCAGGGACAGCGCGTGCTCGGCCGCGCGCAGGTACACCTCCGTCTTGCCGCTGCCCGTCACGCCGTGCAGGAGGAAGGGCTGGAACGCGCCCGCGTCCAGGGCGCCGCGCAGCTGCTCACCGGCGGCGGCCTGTTCGGGGGTGAGGCGGTCGGGGCGGCCCTGAATCAGCCCCTCCTTCACGCCCGCCTCCAGCTTCTTCTCCTCGATGCGCACGAGGCCCTTGGTGGCCAGGCTCTTGAGGTGCGCTCTCGCGCCGGGAATCGCGTGGCTCACCTCCTCCAGCGGGGCGCTGCCGCCCACGGCCAAGAGGTACGCGAGCGCGGCGGACTGGGCATGCGCGCGCGCGAGCGCCGCGGGCACCTCGTTGACGAGCGCCACCGCGAACTGCTGCACATCTGGCTGGGCCTCCTTGCCGTCCACGGGCTTGGACAACCCCGGGGGCAGCGCGCCGCGGATGACCTCGCCCAGGGGGTAGCGGTAGTGCTCGGCCGCGAAGCGCAGGAGCGCGATGAGGTCCTTGGGCAGTGACGGCGAGTCCTCCAGCACGCGCTGGATGGGCTTGAGCCGGACCTTCTCGCCCAGCGTCACGGTGGAGGGGCCCAGGTAGAAGCCGAGCGCGGTGCCTCGGCCGAAGGGCACGAGCACGCGCTGCCCCGGGGCCAGGTTCCCCAGGAGGGCCTCCGGCACGGAGTAGGTGAATTCACCCCGGACGGGGCGGGCCACGGCGACGGAGGCCAGGACGGGAGGGTGCTCGCTCACTGCGAACGCCACTGTAGCGGCCTGTTCCGGTTGGGACAGTTCCCGGCGACGTCTCGCACCCAAGGTACGCAGCGGGATGGAACCCCTGGTGGAGGCCTCCTCCGCGTCGTCCGCCGTCGGCTCGTCCCACAACGGTCGCTGTTCCATGGCGCTCCCTTCGACCCACCGCCCCTGCCCCGTCCGTCCTGCTACCGGGGTCCACAGTGCCAGGGCTGTCTGACATGGGCGTCCCGAGGGACGTGGGCCGTCCGGCGCCAGCGCGTGCTCGCCCACCACCCGTCCGGGCGTGCGAGCCGTCCGACTCCGGCACGCGGACCTCAGCGCCGACCGAGCCGAGGCACCAGTCGCCGCAGTCCCTCCAGTGGCCGGCGCAGATAGGCGCGCTGGGCTTGCACCACGACCTGGATTTCGGTCCCGCGTCCCTCGCCGCTGATGATGTCGAGCCGGCCGCCGACCTTCTCGGCGCGCTCGCGCATGCCGCGCAAGCCCCAGTGCCCGGCGCGTCCGCCCCGCTCCAGCGTGGCCACGTCGATGCCTCGGCCGTCGTCACGCACGCACAGCCGCAGCTCGGGGTGCTCGAACAGCAGGCTCACCTCGACCTCGCGCGCCTGGGAGTGCACGAACGCGTTGCCGATGGCCTCGCGGCCGATGCGATAGAGCTCGTCCGCGACCAGGGGCTCCAGCGTGCGCGCCTCGCCCCGCACCACCATGCGCAGCCGGGGCCCCTCCCGCTCGTCGAGCTCCCGCGCCAGGGACGTGAAGGCCTCGGCCAGGTCGTCCTTGCTCGCGGAGGTGTCCCGCAGGGAGCTCACCCGGTCCCGGCCCTCCGTCAGCACGGAGTCCGCGCGGTCCAACGCGGACTCGAGCCCGAGCCGCGCATCCCCCGCTGGAAGACTCGACGTCACCACGTGCACGTTGAGCACGAGCCCCTGGATGCCCTGCAGCAGGGTGTCGTGCAGCTCCCGGGCGATGCGCTCGCGCTCCGCGTGGCGCTCCTCCAGGCGCAACCGCAAGCGCTGCGTCACGCGCCACATCCGCAGCGCGTACAGCAGCCACAGGAGCCCCGCGCCTCCGACGACACACAGCACCGCGAACGCGCGCGTCTGGAAGAAGGTCGGCGCGATGTCGACCTCGAGCGACGCGCCCTGCTCGTTCCAGACGCCGTCCTCGTTGGCCGCCATCACCTGGAAGCGATAATGGCCCGGCCCCAGGTTGGTGTACGTCGCCTCGCGCCGGGCGCCCGCGTCCTTCCAGCCGTCATCCACGCCTTCGAGCCGGTAGCGGAAGGTGACCCGCTCCGGCATCCCCAGGCTCAGCGCCGTGTAGGCGATGCGCAGCTCGCGCGTGCGCGGCGGGAGCGCCAGTCGCGCGGTGCCCGCGTACGACGTCTCGCCGGAGGACACGGAGCGAATCATGACCGGCGGGGGCAAGGCGTTGCGCTCGATGCGGCGCGGGTCCATCCAGCCCAGGCCGTTGACGGCGGCGAACCAGAGCCGACCGTCTGCTCCCCGCACCAGCGTGGGCAACGGGCGGATCTGCTGCGCGCCGCCGGGCATGCCGTCGTTCATGTCGAAGCGCTCGACGGGCATCACGAAGTCCGGCTCCGCCAGCGCGCGGCGCAGGTCCTCCGCGGCGATGCGCGCGCCACCCGCCTGGCCGTTGAGCCACAGTGCTCCGTCGTCCGTCTTCACCAGGCCGGTGAGGCCCGTCAGCACCTCGGCCTGCGTCGCCTTCAGCATCCGGAAGCGCGCGCCGTCGAACGCGGCCAGCCCCAGCGCGCCGCCCACCAGCGTGGTCTCTCCAGGGAGGATGGCCGTCACCGTGCCGGTGCGCAGGCCCTGTGCCTCGGTGAAGGAGCGCACGTGCGCGCCCTCGAGGATGACGACCTGGTTGGAGCTGTAGCCGAACCACAGGCGGCCCTGGTCATCCAGCACCGCGCGCGCGGGCGGCAGGTCCGGCAGCGCGGCGAGGCCCCCCTTCGGCGTCCAGGTCTCCCCATCCAGCCGGTACACCGTCGAGGCGCGGAATGAGACCCACAGCCGGCCCTCGGCGTCGCGCACGATGGCCTGGATGCGCTGTTCCTCTTCCTGCTCGGGGCGGGAGAGGGTCTCCACGTGGCCGGTCTCCGGGTCGAAGCGCCAGAAGCCCGACGAGCCGCCCAGGAGCAGGCGCCCGTCCGAGTCCAGCAAGGTGGCGGTCATCTCCCCTTCGATGCCGGGCACGCGGACCGGGGATGCCTCCAACCGCCACCAGAAGTCGGTGTTGCGCACCCGCATGGCGGAGCCCGACCACACGCGGCCCTGACGGTCCGCCACGAGCGCGAAGTAGCTCGTATGCGTGGGGAAGCGCAGGGTGGCGACGTCATTGCGCCGGAAGCGGTCCACGCCGAGCTGGGTGCCGACCCAGACGTTGCCCTCGCGGTCCCGGAACAGCGTCATGGCCGCGTCCGACGAGAGCCCCTCGCGAGCGCCGAAGACATCGGTCGCCTCGGTGCGCCGGACGAACCGCCCCCCTTCGAAGGGCTTCGCGACCCGGCAGATACCGCCTTGCGGACACCCGACGAGCCAGTTGGAGCCATCCCGGTCGAAGACGGAAATCACCGCGTGGCTGCTCCACGCCTCGGCTGGGACGTGGGCCGAGGGCGCTGGAAAGCCAGGTCCTCGCAGGGGGCTGGCGCCGCGCTCGTCGTACCGCCAGAAGCTCCCATCGTGGCCCAGGACCAGGGAATGCAAGGTGGGGCCGTCGTGCTCCACGCGCTCGAAGCGACGGGTCCCGGGTCGCAGCACGTACACGCCGCTCGAGCCCACCATCCACAACGCGCCGCTCACGTCCTGGAGGCTATCGGACCATTCATCCTCCGGCAGCCCCCAGCGAGCGTCCGCACGCGACCAGCCGCCCGCCTCGAAGACATGCAGCCCCTGGGGCGTGTGGGCCCAGGCACGCCCGTCGCCGTCCTCGTCGAAGGACTCCACGGGCTTGCCCTCGGGCAGCCCGCCCGGGGCGAAGTGGCGCACCTCGCCGCCCGCCCCGAGGACACTCGCGCCGCCGAAGGAGTAGCCGACCCAGAGGTCTCCGTTGCGAAGGGCGTGAAGCACGCCCACCGAGCGCGACGCGAGGCTCCCCTCGGGCAGCAGGTCGTGGCGCTCGAAGTGGACGCCGTCGAAGCGATACAGCCCCGAGGCCGTCCCCAACCACAGCCAGCCATCGCGCGTCTGCGCCATGGCCCAGACTCCGGCGGGCGCGCCGTCCTTCTGGGTCCACGCCGTGTGATGGAAGTCCTGGAGCGTGGCGTTCCGAGGCGCCTGGGCCCACGCCACCGACGAGGTCAGGACGAGCGCGAGCACGAGCCCACGGAGTCGTCCGCTCCTGTCATCGCATCGCGCCGGCCCGGGGGTGGCCTGGCCCCCGTCACACCCTGGTCGAACACCCATCGGGTCGCACCATAGAACGAGTCCCCACCCCGGCCAGGGCCCACGTGACGCGAGGGCTCCGACGTGAAGCCGGTCGGTTCGCCCGCGACCTGGCTGGCACGAAGGCGAGCGTGTCACCAGGTGCTCGGCGGAGGCCCTGGGTGGTGAGGCTCGCTCCAGGAATGGCGCACCGCGGAGGCGCCTGACTTCAGAGCAGGCGGACGGCACGAGCGGGATGACGGACCCGCGCAGGGTGAGCCCGGGCTACAGTCCCTGACGCATGAGCGTGGGCATCGAGAGCCTGGGGCCGGAGCTGTTGGGACAGGTGGGCCCGATGTGCGCGCGTGCCTTCGATGACTACCCGTTCCTCGCGGAGCTCTTCCCCGGCCCCTCCGAGCGCCGGGCGCGGGTGTCGGCCGAGTTCTATCGGGCCACCGTGGAGGACTGCCTCGCGCACGGCGTGGTGCATGCCACCGTCGCGGACGGGCAGCTCACGGGCGTGGCGGCGTGGTTGAGTCCGGGCGGCTTCCCCCAGTCACTCGGGCGGCAGGCCATCTTCCTGCCCACGGTCTGGGCCGGACTGCGGTACTTCCCAGGGCGCGCGCGGCTGGCCCTCCAGGCGCTGGCGAGGCTGGAGCGATACCACCCGCACACGCCGCCCCACTGGTACCTGGCCACCATCGCCGTGGACCCGGCGCACCAGGGCAAGGGCGTGGGCGCGCGGTTGATGCGCGCGGGGCTGGCGCTGGCCGAGGAGACCCGCGCGCCGTGCTTCCTCGAGACGGCCAAGGCCTCCAACCGCGACTGGTATCAGGGCTTCGGCTTCGACCTGCAGCGCACCGAGCCCTGCTTCGACGGCGGCCCGCCGCAGTGGTTCATGTGGCGCCCCGCGCCCGCGCACGAGGCGCCCCGAGCTGACTCCGACGTCGCCCGGCGCACCTCGGGGGCATAGCAGGACGCACCCGCGAGCATCTCGCGCGAGGTGGCGGTCCGCCGACGAGCGACACACCACTGCATGCGCGAAGCACGTCGAGCGAGGGACCTCGCCCGCGCGAGAGGGGGCTCCCGACAAACGCCGCACCGCCACACGCGCGGCACCGGGCTCGACGCGCATCCGTCCACGGCCGTCGGGCCCGATGCGAAGCCGCGCGACAGCACCTCCCGCTCAAAGCCCACGGGACCGCGCTCACGGGCGAGCACGGCCCCGTCGCCGCTCGGCTACGCTCCGGTCACCTTGCGCCACGCGGGGCGGCCGCTGATGCGCTCCCACCACGCGGCCACGTGCTTGTGCTCGGCCAGCAGGGCCTTCTCCTCGTCGAAGGTGAGGAAGAACGTCAGGTCCGGCAGCCACGCCACCTCCGCGAGCGAGAAGCTGTCACCCGCGAGGAACGGCTGCTTCGCCAGCACCGGGTCGAGGATGGCGAACACCTTCGCCACGCCCTGACGCCCCTCGGCCACGCGGGCCTCGTCCACCGGGCCGCCGCCCATGTGCGGCTTGAAGAGCCGCTCCCACGACACCTTGAAGGCCGAGGGAGAGAAGTAGCACTGCTCCACGCTGAGGTACTGCTCCATCAAGCCGTAGGCCTTCGGCGCCGCGGGCGTGAGCGACGGCCCCGGCAGCACGCGGTCCAGGTAGCGGATGATGGCGCGCGACTCGTACAGCATGAAGCCGTCATCGTCCTCGAGCGTCGGGATGACGCCGAACGGATGCCGCGCGAAATGCGCCGGCGACTTGTGCTCGCCCTTCGTCAGGTCGACGAGCACGAGCTCCGCCTCGCGCCCCTTCTCCGCCAGCGTGGCGAGGACCTTGCGCGTACAGGTGCTCAGCGGATGGCCAAAGACCTTCATGTGCGTTCCTCCGTCAGTGGGCCGGCGGACAGCGACCGGACGGGCGTGACTCTTCAACGCGCCACCGGAACGTCGCAAGCGAGTCGCAAGGAACACCCGGCACCGCCCTCGCGCCTCGCCGTGACGCGTCAACGTCTCCGGCGAGGGGAGCGGTGTCTGGCTACGGCGTGAAGAGCTTTTCGGGCACGGTGGCCCGGGTGTCGCCCTTCAGCGCGGTGAAGCGCACGGCGCGCTGGTCTCCACGCCACACCTCGATGGTGCGCGGCATGGCCTCACCCACCGCGGGCGAGTTGTAGTCGAGGAAGCGCACGTCCCAGGCCACCTTCGCCGCGTCCGTGTAGCGCAGCCGCGCGGGGCGGAACGAGTCCTTGTACACCCAGAACTGGGGACGGTTCTCCCCCTGCTCGCCGAGCACGTACGTCACCTCTCCGCTGAAGCGCGCCAGGCCCGTGCGCGTCGTGTCGACGCCCAGCCCCTGCAGGTACTGCTGCACGGACTCCTTGAGCTGCTGCACGGGGCCGCCGCCCGCGGCGAACAGCGGGCACACCTGCGCGACGAGCACCGACAGGGACGCAATCTCGTTGCCCTCCAGCCGGCGACGCCCCGCCACCTGCACCACCGCGGAGCGCGAGTTGCCATCCGGCACGGACGCCTCGAAGCGGCAGCGCCCCGGCATGCGCAGGTACAGCACGCCGTCTCCCTGCACGTCGGGGCGGTCCGTCGCCGCGCCCAGCGCGGCGCCAGCCTCCTTCACCGCGGGACCCAGGAAGCTCAGCGAGCCCTCCACGCGCAGCCCGGACAGCTTGAGCTCGTCGCGCTCGGTCACCATGCGCCGGAGGATGGAGCCCCCGGGCAGCACGTAGGCGAAAGCGGTGAAGGACAGCAGGACTGCGACGAGTGCGACGATGCGCTTCACGGCTTCTCCGTCTTCACGACCTCACGCATGTACTCGAGCAGCCCGCCCCGCAGGTCGGGGCGCTTGAGCGCGTAGGCGATGTTCGCCTTGAGGTACCCCACCTTGTCGCCCGCGTCATAGCGCTGACCCTTGAATTTGTAGCCCAAGAGACCGTGCGACTGCTGCAGCGTGGCCAGACCGTCGGTGAGCTGGATTTCCCCGCCGACCCCGGGAGTCTGCTTCTCCAGGATGGGGAAGATCTCCGGCGGCAGCACATAGCGGCCGATGACGGCGAGGTTGGAGGGAGCGGTGCCCTTCTTGGGCTTCTCCACCACGCGGTCGATGCGGATGACGCCGTCGCCCAGGTCCGTGCCCGCGGCGATGCCGTACATGTGCGTCTCGTCGTCGGGCACTTCCATCAGCGCGATGACGGCCTGGTTGTACTTGCGGAACACGCGGGCGAGCTGGCGGATGCCCGGCTCCTCGGCGTCGATCATGTCATCGCCCAGGAGGACGCCGAAGGGCTCGTCACCGATGGCGCTCTTGGCGCAGAGCACCGCGTGGCCCAGGCCCTTGGGCTCCTTCTGGCGGATGCTGACCACGCGCACCAGGTCCGCGATGGCGCGCAGCTTGTCGGCGTCCGCCGTCTTGCCGCGGGCGCGCAGGGTGGTCTCCAGCTCGAAGCCGATGTCGAAGTGGTCCTCGATGGCGCCCTTGCCGCGGCCATTGATGAGGACGACATCCTCGATGCCGGCGGACACGGCCTCCTCCACGATGTACTGGAGGGTGGGCGTGTCGACGATGGGGAGCATCTCCTTGGGCACCGACTTGGTGGCCGGCAGGAAACGCGTGCCCAGCCCGGCTGCCGGGATGACACACTTGCGGATGAGGGACTCTGCCTTCGGTGTGTTGGCGGACATGAGGGCAGCGAATCTATTGGCGCCCTTCCCCCCCATCAAGCTGGTTAGGATGGCCATCCCATGTCGCTCCGTCCCGTCGTCCTGTTGTTGGCTGTGTGTGTCTCCACCGCCGCTTCCGCCCAGCCCTCCGAGGACCTGAGGGACATCATGAGCGCGCGCGCCTATGGCATGGGGGGCGCGTACCGCGCCCTGGGGTTGGGCACGGAGGCGGTGCTGGGCAACCCCGCCGCCATGGCGCTGTGGCCGGCCTACCGCTTCGAGGGCACGGGCGCGTGGGACACGGCGCTCAAGGAGGGCATGCTCGGCATCTCCGTCATCGACGGGGCCACCAGCAAGCTGGCCATGGGGGTGGACTACCACTGGGTCAGCCTGGGCCGGGGCGGTGCTCGCACCAGCGCGCATCTGAGCTCGCTGGGCGTGGGGTTCCCGCTGACCCCGGGCATCCTGATTGGTGGCGTGGCGCGCTACCTGCGCATGAGCGGCACGGGGCGATATGCCAACTCGGTGACAGTGGACACGGGCGTGCTGATGCGGCTGTCGCAGTCGTTCGTGGCCGGCGTGTCGGGGCACAACCTCATCAACACCGACAACGTGGAGCTGTCGCGCTACTACACGGGCCACATCGGCATCATGTCGGGGATGTTGACGCTGGCCGGTGACGTGCGCGCGGACTTCGAGACGGACGACAAGACGACGCTCACGTACGCGGGTGGGCTGGAGTACCTGATGGGGATGCAGGTGCCGATCCGCGCCGGCTATTCGTATGACGGCTTCACGCGCACGTCGCGGCTGAGCACGGGCCTGGGCTTCATGACGGAGCAGGGCGGCGGGCTGGACATCGCGTACCGGCACGAGCTGGGTGGGGAGAAGAGCCGCATGCTGGCGCTCACCATCCGCCTGCAGGTGAATTGAGGCTTCAGCGCGAGGGGGCGCGCAGCGCGAGGTAGCGCTCGGACGCGGCGAAGCGCAGCAGCTCCACCAGCTCCGGGTCCTGGGAGCGGCGGGAGCGAATCACCGTGACGGCGGGGCCCACGCCGCCGCAGGCCACCAGGCCCGCGCGGTTGGCGGAGTCGCGCGCGGCGTCCGCGAGGGCGGAGGCGTTGAAGTCGCGGGTGCCGGGCTCGAGCAGCTCCAGGGTGCGCTCCAGGGCGCGCGGGGACAGCGCGTCGCGCACGAGCCGCGCGTCGGCGCTGGAGTCCTTGGGGTCCTTGAGGACGGTGGACAACAGGGCGAGGGCGCGCAGGAGCTGGGCGCCCTTGAGCGCGCGCAGGGCGAGCAGGTCCGGGGAGAGGGACAGGAGGGCGCGGCCGGCGTGGAAGCGCAGCTCGGCGGCGGGCAGGGGCTGGCGGATGGCGGCGCGGCCGACGAGCAGGCGCGGCTTGTCGGTGTGGACGGCGGTGAAGGGCGGGCCGTCGTCGTCGGCGAGCACGAGCTCCGGCAGGTTCATCGCGAGGATGCGCGCGGAGGTGTGGAGTGCGTCGAGGACGGCGGGCGCGCCCGGGCCGGCGACGGCGCGCAGGGGCTCGGAGGCGTCCGCGGCGCGGCCCTGGGCGGGGAACAGGCGGCACAGGGCGATGCCGGCGCAGGCGAGCAGCTCGCCCGAGGCGGTGCGCAGGCCCGGGTGACGCAGGCCCGCGCGCTCGTCGCCGGTGAGGGGTGGACGCTGGAGGCGGGGGGCGGGCGTTTCGCGACCGGCGAGGGCCTCGACGATTTCGCGCATGAGGACGGCGCGGGGGGCGTCGCCTCGGGTGTCGAAGAAGTCGGCGAGCTGCTCGTAGGTGGCGGTGTCGAGCGGGCGCTCGCGGAGCTGGCGGAAGACCTCCGGCTCGGTGTCCGAGGCGGGGGCCGGTTCGGGGACGACGATGGGGTTCTCGCGCGTCTCGGCGGCGCCGACGAGCGGAGCGGCGGGCGGCGGGGGCTTCGCGATGAAGGTGCGGCCCGGCGCGGGGCCGGCGGCGGTGCCCTCGGGGCGGTTGGCGCGGTGGACGCGGCGCACGGGGTCCATGCGGCCCGGCGGGGCTTCCCAGGAGATGATGCGCGTCTCGGGCACGGGCGGAGCGTCGAGGTCCATGGCGCCGCCGCTCATCAGGTCGATGGCCCTGCCACCTCGCGGCTGGGGCTCCGGGGGACGCGCGGGGCTCGGGGCTCGGGGCTTCTCGTCTCGGGGCGCGCGGGGCTGCGGATCCGCGCGAGGCGCGGGGGCGCTCTCGCCGAAGACGACCGTGGAGCCCGACGGGGCGGGACGCTCCAGCTCCGGACCGAGCGCGGCGAGACTGTCCTCGCGGGGCGCGGGCTTCTCCACGCGAGCGAGGACCGGGGGCGCGGGTTTCTCCGTGCGCGCACCGGAGGGCGCAGGCTTCGCGGCGCGGGGCGCGGGGTTCTCCCCGCGAGACGCGTTGCCGGACGCGGCGCCGGTGGAGAGCGCGGGCTTCTCCGGGCGAGACGCGTTGCCGGGCGCGGCGCCGGTGGAGAGCGCGGGCTTCTCCGGGCGAGGTGGGTTGCCGGGCGCGGCGCCGGTGGAGAGCGCGGGCTTCTCCGGGCGAGGTGCGTTGCCGGCCGCGGCGCCGGTGGAGAGCGCGGGCTTCTCCGAGCGAGGTGGGTTGCCGTCCGCGATTCCCGCGGACGCAGCAGGTCTCTCCATGCGAGATGCGTTGCCACCAGCGTCTCCCGCGGACGCAGCAGGTCTCTCCGTGCGAGATGCGTTGCCAGGTGCTGCGCCCGCGGATGCAGTTGGCATCTCCGAGCGAGGTGATTTGCCGGCTGCGGCTCCTGAGGACGCAGCAGGATTCTCCGGACGAGGTGCGTTGCCAGATGCGGCCCCCGCGGACGCTGCAGGCTTCTCCGTACGAGCTGCCTTGCCGGATACAGGCCCTGCCGAGGGCGCCGGCTTCTCCGTGCGAGATGCGTTGTCGGGAGCGGCGCCGGTCGATGGAGCGGACCTCTCATTACGAGGCGCGTTGCCGGATACCGCACCTGCGGAGGGGCCAGGCCTCTCCGTGCGAGATGCGCTGCCGGGTGCCGCACCCCTCTCCGTACGAGGCGCGCTGGCGGGCGCACCACCGCTGGGCAGAAGGCCCCTCTCCGCACGAGATGCATTGCCGGGCGCGACATCGGCGGACGCAACGGGCTTCTCCGCGCGAGGCGCGTTGCCAGCCGCTGCACCCTTCTCCGCACGAGGCGCGCTGGCGGGCGAGACACTCGTGGGCGCATGAGTGCGCGGAGAGGAAGCGTTGGCGGACAGCCCGTCGGCGGGCTGCGCGGACTTCCCACCTCGCGGACCCGGGCTGTTCGTACTCGACGGCGTCGCGACGTCGCCGGGTACGCCCCTCTCGCCCCTGGCACTCGGGCTGTTCGCCCCCGGGGGAAGTGCGGACCTCTCGGCTCGTGGTGCGCCGGAGGGAACGGCAGCGGCGCCCGCCTGCGGCTGTGAAGCGGCTGCCCCGGACGCACCACTCGCCGCCGACGGTCCCGTCGTCCTGTCGCCTCGAGGAGGCGCGATGCTCGTCGCCTCGACGCTCCCTTGTCCCGGAGGGACATTCGGGTCGGAGCTCGAGGTGATCTCCTCGGACAGGTCTCCGCCCGCCGCCACGAGCGACGTCGACTTCGCGGGCGAGGGAGCCAACGGAGACCTCGGCCCACTGGACTCGCGGCGAGGCGTCGCGCTGCGGGGCGGCTCGGGCGGCGGCAGCGCCGCTTCCCGCTCCTCACGCGCCAGCCTCAACCCTTCCGCGCGCCGCGCGTAGACCTGCGCCCGCTCCGCGTTGCCGAGCGACTCGCGCCACAGGCGCGCCAGCCGCTCCCACGTCTGCTCGCGTTCGAGCTCGTCCTCGGTCGCGGTGGCCGCATGCTCCAGCGCCCAGGCCGCCTCGCCCTGGTTGCCACGCGCCCACAACCGCTCCACGAGCAGGAGCCACGCCTCCTTGTGCCCCGGCTCGAAACGCACCGCCTGGCGAAGCTCCCCCAGCGCGGCCTCCATCTCCCCGGCGGCCTCCAACGTGGCCACCAGCTCGAGCCGCGCCTGTCGCGCCGCGGGGCCACGTGACTCCCGAGCCAGCTGCGCGCGCAGGAGCTTCCCCAGCGACTGCGTGTCCCCCAGCTCGCGCGCGAGCCACAAGAGCCGCTCCCGAGCCTGCTCACTCTCGGGGTTCTCGGCGAGCACCTCACTCCAGGCCCACTGCGCCAGCTGCGAATCACGCAGCTGCTCCTCGGCGGTGCGCGCGAGCACCCGAAGCGCCTCGGCCCGGTCGGGCGTCCGACGCTGCAATCCCGCGAGCACGGTGCGCAGGCGAGACGCCAGGGAGCGTCTCTCTTCGCCCTCGACACAGAGCAGCAGCCCCGCCAGCGCGGGCACCATCCCCGGCACCAGCGCATCCGCGACCTCGAAGTCCGCACGGGCCTTCTGGAGCTCCCCCATGTGCAGCCAGCGCTCGCCTCGCGTCAGCAGCGCCGTCGCACGCGCCCGCCCGGTCCGCGCTCGCTGGATGGCCTCGTCGAGCGCGCGCCGGACCAGCGAGGCATCATCACGAGAGGACAACAGCCGCACCTGCTCACGAAGCGCGACGCGATCTCCCGTCAGCTCGACGATTTCGCCGTACATGCGCGCGGCGCCCGCGGGGTCCTGGAGCTCGGTCTCCATCACCTCCGCCAGTCGCGTCAGCGCCTCCGCGCGCATCGCCGGGTCCTTCGCCCGGTCCGCGCGCTTCAGGTACAGCTGGGCCAGCTCCTTCCACGCACGACGGGCGATGAACTGGGCCTCCAGCTTCTGGGAGTGCGCCCACTCCTCCGTGTCCTCGCCGTGGACATGCTCGCCCGACCCCGGACGTCCCGAGCGCGGCGGCACCGGGGCGCTGCTGCTTCCCACGGGAGCAGGCGCGGCTCGACCCGCGTTATCGCCGCCCGTGGATGCGCGCCCGAGCGCGGCGAGGAGGTCCGCTAGCGGAACCTCCGTCGTCTCCGAGCGCGGAGCATCCTCGATTCGAGTGGGGCCAGCGCCCCGCGCGGACGGCTCCGTCTCCGCGGGCTGGAGGACGGGAGGCTCCACAACCGACGGGTTCCCCTTCGGGGGTGCGGGCCGCGGCGCAGCCGGCTCCTCGGACGCGTCGTCCCAGGGAACCGAGAGTGCACCCAGGCGGACCGCGGGCATCTCGACCTGGGTCTTCGCGGGCAGGTCGGTCTCGGAGGGCGGAGCCTCCAGCAGCGGACGCGCGGAGCCCTCGATGGCATCCGTCGAGGAATCATCCGGAGCCCAGTTCCGGCCGATGGCGGCCGAACCGCTCGCGTCAAGAGACTGAGGACCCGACGCGCCTCCAGCGCCCTGCTCCGCGTGAATCATTTCCGCAGGATTCCTGAACGACGAAGGTGTCTCCGGACGGATGCTCGGAGCCGCGCGCTCGGTCGGACTCGTGCCCGATGAAGTCTCGGCCGCCGCAAAGCCCAGGCCGACGTGTGCTTCGCTTCCTTCCGCCGAGGCCCCGCTCGCCCCTTCGCCAGCAGACGCATCCGCGCGGTCAGCAGCCAGCGCACTGCCGACCGCCGGGGTCGTACTCGACGAAGCATCGGCAGCCGTATCCGTCGGGCCAACACGCGTCGGGAGCCCGACAGCAGGGACCGCGCCCGACGAACCATCGGGAGCCCCTTCGACGGGGACACCGTTCGTCGTGCCCGACTCTTCGCGAGCTTCATCGCCCAGTGGCAGGGCCAGCACATCGGTACGACTCACACTCGGTTCCGTGCTGGCGAGTGGCGAGGCCGCCACCTCCGTCGGCTCACGCGTCTGCGCGTCCTCTCCCGCCGAAGCCCGAACATCCTCTCCCGCACCAGACTCGGAAGACCGACTGGCCGCGCTCGACGCCTCGACCCGCGACACACCCTCGACCGCCGACGCCTCACCCGTCGTCGCCGAAACCCGCGCGTGCGCCACCGGCTCCGTCGGCGTCACCTCCCATGGCACGGCTCCACCACGCGTGCTCTCCCGAGGCTCGCCCTCCAGCGACCGAGCAGCCCCGGACGTCTCCAATCCCAGGGGCGGTCCCTCCACCTGGAACTCCACCCGCGACAACTCCATCGTCAGCGAGCGCGGCGGCGGCGCCACCGGTGTCACCTTCGGCGCCACGCCCGAGGTGTCCACCACCGTCGCCGCGTGGTAGTCGACCTCGTCCTCCTCCCAGATGGACACGCCCTGCGCGCCCGTCTTCTTCGTCGGCAGCTTCTCCAGCACGCTCCCCACGGGCGCGGCGGCGGGCTTCGTGCTCTTCGCACGGAGCGCCTCCAGGACCCGCCGCGCGCGGCGCTCGTCCGGGAACTCCCACGTCAGCGCGTCGAGCACCGCCACCGCGCGGGTCCCCTGCCCCGTCTTGCGCAACAGGCGCGCGAGCTGTCGGCGCACGGCGAGCCGGACGTCGGCGGACTCGGTGGGCGGCACGGCTTCCAGCAACCCGATGGCAACAGTTTCGGCCCCCGCCAGCCGCCCGAAGCGCACCAGCGCGGCGGCCAGGCGCGGCGTCATCGGCAGGGTGCGGCGGGCGGTCGTCAGCTCCTCGAACGCCCGGGCGGCGGAGCCCTCGCGCAGCCAGCGCGCGGCGGCCCGGAAGTGCCGAGCCACCCCTTCCGCCGCCTCATCCGTCGACCCGACGTCGAGCGTGCCGGCTCGCGGCACCTCCTGTCGGACGGCCGCGGGCTCCGGCGTTCCGGCGCCCTTGCCGTTTCTCACGCCACCCATGGGTGCGGCAGTCTACACAACGATGGCCATCCCGGTTGTCACCGTCCTCCTTCCCGCTCGAAATGCCGAGGCCACCGTGGCCCGCGCCGCCCGGAGCCTGCTCGACGGCACCCTCCAGGACCTCCGGCTGCTGGCCATCGACGACGGCTCCACCGACGCCACCCGCGCCGTCCTGGAGGCCCTGGCCGCCCGGGACTCGCGCGTGGAGGTCCTCACCGGCCAGGGCCGGGGCCTCGTCTCCGCGCTCCACCTGGGCCTCCGGCAAGCCACCTCCCCCTACGTCGCCCGGATGGACGCCGACGACGAGGCCCTGCCCCGGCGCCTCGAGGCCAGCCTCCACGCCCTGGAGGCGGACCCCGGGCTCGCCGGCGTGGGCACCGCCGTGGAGCTCTTCCGGGACGACCAGCCCGTGAGCCCCTCCCTCCAGTCCTATGCGCGGTGGATCAACAGCCTGACCTCCCCCGAGCAGCTCTTCCACGCCCGCTTCATCGAGAGCCCCCTGTGCCACCCGTCCGTCTGCCTGCGCCGCGACGCGCTGACGTCCACCGGCGCCTGGCGGGACGGGGACTTCCCCGAGGACTACGCCCTCTGGTTGGAGCTGCTCGAGCAGGGCCACGCCCTCAAGAACCTGCCCGAGGTCCTCCTGCGCTGGCGCGACAGCCCCGCGCGGCTGACGCGGACGGACCCGCGCTATGGCCTCGAGAGGCTCATGTGGACCAAGGCCCGCTACCTGGTGGCCCGCCGCGGCCCCCTCTCGAAGGCCCGCGTCTGCACGCTCTGGGGCTCGGGCCCGAGCGGCAAGCGGATGACGCGACTGCTCCGTGAGCACGGCGTGGAGGTGCGGCGCTACATCGATGTGCATCCGCGCAAGAAGGGCACCCGGCTCAACGGGATTCCCGTCGTGGGCCCCGAGGAGCTGGGGCCGCCGGGACAGGAGCCGCTCCTCGTCTGCGTCGGCGTGCGCTGGGCCCGCGAGGAGCTGCGTCAGGACCTGGCCCGCCTGGGCTGGGTCGAGGGCCGGGACTTCACCTGCGTGGCCTGAGGCGCGCTACTTCTCGGGCACCGCGCCGCTCGGCACCGCGACGCCCGCGAGGGTGAAGAAGCCCAACAGGTCCTCGGGCACCGGCGCCTCCACCGAGAGCGTCCGCCCCGTGTCCGGATGGGCCAGCTCCAGCGCGTGCGCATGCAACAGGCACCGCGCCGCCTCCGTCCCCGCCGCCCTCGCCGCGCCGCCATAGCGAGCGTCCCCCAGAATCGGTGCCCCCAAGGCCGTCAGGTGCGCGCGCAGCTGATGCGTGCGGCCCGTGTGCGGCAGCAGCTCCACCACGCAGAACTCCGGCCCGGCATACAGCGTGCGGAAGTACGTCAACGCGGGCACCCCGTTGGCGGCCCGGCTCGCCCGCCACCGCCCCGGACGCGACGGGTCCTTGGACAGCGGCAGGTCCACCTTGCCCGACGCGGGCAGCCCCGGCCCCGTGGCCGCCACGTAGCGCTTGCGCGCGCGCCCCTCGCGAAACTCCGCCGCCAGCGCGGACGTCGCCCGCGCCGACTTGCCGAACACCGTCACGCCCGACGTCTCGCGGTCCAACCGGTGCACCAGCCCCGCCTCGCGTCCCAGGTACCGGCTCACCTGGTCCACCAGGTTGCCCCCCACGCGCGCCTCCGTGGGCTGCGCGGGGAGCCCCGCTGGCTTGTCCACCGCGAGCACCTCCGCGTCCTCGTGAAGGACCCGGAACGTGGGGGCCTCCGGCGCCTGGGCCAGCGAGCTCGTCCCACCCTCCTCCAGCACCACCGCCACCACCTGCCCGGACGTCAGCCGCAGCTTCGCGTCGCGGCAGCGCTTGCCGCCCACGTACACGGCGCCCACGTCCACCAGCTCGCGCGCCTGCGCCTCGGACAGTCCGAGCTCCCCGGCCACCGCCTCCGCCACGGCGCGCCCCGCGCCCTCCACCCGGAATGTCCGACGCTTCACTCGCGGCACCTCACTTCCAGTCCGCTCGCTACAGAAAGGCGCGGCCCACCACAAGGCCCACCCGCCAGGTCCACGAGCCACCAGGGCCCCTCACCTGTTCCCCCGGGCGAGCGCGTCCCCTGGTAGCTTGCGCGGCCCCATGGACCGCCCCCTTCACTCGGTGCGTACGCGGCTGGACGACTTCCTCGCCGAGCTGGCCACGCTCCAATATCGCCACGGCGCCGGGCTCTCCTCCGAGCCCCCCAGCCTCCACGCCTCCTTCCCCGAGCTGTCCTCCCCGGACACCTTCATCGCCGCCAACGAGGCGCTCGCCAAGGCCCGCGCCAAGGAGGACCCCCTCGCGGTGCGCCGCATCCAGCTGTTGCGCGAGCTGGTGGCCACCCACGTCGAGGAGGCGCTCGCCGCCCGCGCCGCCCGGGCCGTGGCCGACCTCGAGAGCAAGGCGGTGCTCACCGTCGACGACCAGACCTACGCCTTCACGGAGGCCCTCGGCCGCCTCCCCCGCGAGCCCCGCCGCGCGCGCCGCGCCGGCCTGGAGCGCGCCGTGGGCAACTTCCTCTGGGAGCAGCGCGGCCCCTACGGAGACCGCCGCGACGCCGCCCTCCACGCCGCCGAGCGCCTGGGCGCCACCGACTACCCCACGCTGCGCCAGGACGTCACCGGCATCCCCTACGCCGACCTCGCCAAGGCCGCGGACGAGACGCTCCGGCGCACCGAGGACGCGTACCGCGACGTGCTCGCGTACGTGCTCAAGAAGGTGGACCCGCTGCTCAGGCCCCTGCCCGGCGGCGACGCGCGCCGACACGACGTGCAGGCCGCGCTGCTGGCGCCCTGGATGGACGAGCACCTGCGCCGCGAGGACGCGTGGCCCGCCGTGGTGCGCTGGCTGATGGAGTGGGGCTTCACGCCGCACGCGGACGGCCGCATCCGGCTGGACGAGGAGGACCGCCCCGGCAAGTCCTCGCGCCCCTTCGTCGTCACCGTGCGCGTGCCGGACGACGTCCGCCTGGTGCTCCAGCCGCGCGGCGGACTGGACGCGCTGGGCAGCCTGCTCCACGAGCTGGGCCACGCGCAGCACCGCGCGCACGTGTCCGCGACGCTGCCCATGGAGCTGCGCCGCCTGGGCGACGCGGGCATCACCGAGGCCCACGCCGCCGTCTTCGAGCGCCTGCTGCTCTCCCCCGAGTGGCTCAAGCGCTACCTGGGGCTGGGCGCGGTGCTCGCGCGCGACACGGCGAGGCTGGCCGCGTTCCAGGCCCTGGCCGTGCTTCGGCGCCACTGCGCGAAGCTGTCCTACGAGCTGTCCCTGAGCCAGAAGGGCGCATCCACCGAGCGCGCGGACGAGTACGCCGACGGCCAGCGCCGCGCCCTCTTCGCCGAGCCACATCCCGGCTTCTTCCTGTCCGACGTGGACCCGCAGCTCTACGTGGCGCACTACCTGCGAGCGTGGGCGCTGGAGGCCCGGCTCACCGGGCGCCTCACCGAGCGCTTCAACGAGGACTTCTGGCGCAACCCGCCCGCCGCCGCCTGGTTGAAGGGGCTGTACGCGCGGGGTGGAACGGATGACGCGGAGGGACTGGCCACGGAAATCTCGGGCACGCCGCTGGCGCTGCCCGAGGCGGGAGAGCGCCTCGTGGCCATCCTCAACCGGTAGTGGTGACCGCGCGGGCGACTACTTCTTCTTGCGCAGCGCCCGGACAATCTTGTCCTTCGTCGGGTTGGCGGCCGTCTCGCGAGCACGCGGCGCGGCGGGCGCCGCCGCCTTCGTGGCGGGCGTCTTGGCCGCGGCCCGGGCGCGCATGGCCTTCATCAGCTGCATCTCGATGAAGAGCAGCTCGTCACCCAGCTCCTCGTTGTCCCCTGCGGCGCGCGGCAGCGGAGCCCGCGTGCTGGAAGCGTCGGCGCCGTGCCGCATGCGCAGCACCTTCTCCTCCTCGGCCGACAGCGTGCGCGTCTTCTCCAGCGCCGCCTTGACCTCCTTGGCCGTCACCGTGCTACTCCCGACCTTGCGCTCCATCTCCGCTCCCTTGCTGTACAGCCCACTGAACTTCCGAGCATGTCGGACGCGTCTGGGCCGCAACCGACGAGGATTGTAGAGGACGCAAGAGTCAGCGCAAATTTTCTTCCAACAGGTTGGGCCCGCCCTGTAGCGCGAGGCGCCTACAGGTGCATTCCCAGCCCCAGGAATCCGGACGAGAGCGCCTGTCGCTCCCCGGCGAACGGGGAGCCGGTGGCGGAGAAGTTCTGGTAGCGGGCCTCGGCGGAGAGGAAAAGTCCCCGGCCCAGCTCCACGTCCAGGCCCCCGCACAGCTCCGCCCCCAGTTGGAGGGAGCGCGTCGCCCCCTCCTCCCGGAGCGCGTGGGCCACCATGAAGCTCAGCCCGAGGCCCAGGTAGGGACGGACCCGTCGGGGCCCCGGGGGCGTGATTCGCAGGGACATGGGCGTCGCCTCGGTGAGCTGTCGACTGGAGGCCACGTGGCCGCCCACCTCGAGGAGGGACGCCTCCCGGCGATAGCTCCAGGCCAGTCCCGCGCTGTAGCCCGCCTCGCGCCCGCCCTCCGTGTCCGACAGGACGTAGGCGCCCACCGGGAACACGGTGACGCCCAGGCTCCGGGCAGGGGGCTGCGCCTGGACGCGGGACGCGAGCAGCCCGCAGAGACAGGCCAGGAGGGGGCGGAGACGACGCATGGCCCTGCGGGAGAGCAAGCCACACGCCACGGTGGAACCCGTGTGAAAACAGTGGGTTGAGGCGATTCTGCGTGGCCCTGACGCGGGCGTCCGGGCGGAGCCGTCAGGGCAGGCGGGCGGACGTCGAGACGACGGAGAGGAGGGGCCCCATGACGCGACTGTCCGGGTGCGGCGATCCCCTCGAACCGGGCCCAGGCGGAGGCGTCACCCGCCTCCACGCCCAGGACGTCCAGCGACTTCAAAGGGGCGTCACGGGAAGCCCCGCTCGGGGCGACTCGCCGCCACCATCGTCCTCGGGCGACGAGGACGCCTCACACGGGGCGACTCGCCGCCGCCCCATCCTCGGGCGGCGGGAACGCCCCGCAGCGGGCTACTCGCCGCCGCCCTCGTCCTCGGGCTCCGGCGGAGCCTCACCGGCCGTCGAACCCTTGGCGCCCTCGGGCTTGGCGCGCTCGATGCCGAAGCGGTCCAACGCGTCGGCGATACCCTGCGGCTTGTCCGCGTCGGGCAGGAAGCTCTCGGGAGGCGCCAGCTTCTGGTCCTTGCCCACCTCGGTCAGGGCCGCCTCCAGCGTCATCCGCAGCTCCGCCGCCTCGGGCGTCTTGTCCGACGGCACGCCGATGCGCCCGTCCAGCCGCGCCTTGAGGACCACCGACGTGGCCGCGTCCACCAGCACCTCGCCGTCCAGCGAGCGCGGCAGCCGGTGGGCGAAGAAGTTCCCTCGGCGACGCGTCGTCTCGTCCGCCCCGTTCTTGGGCTGCAGCAGCGCCGGCAGCGGCCGGGAGGCATCCCCTTCCGAGGCGGGAGCCAGCGTCACCTGGTAGCGCCACGCCGTGCGCCCCTCGTAGGTGACCGTGCCCTGGGGCGACAGCTTGAGCCGCCCCTGGAACAGGCTGTCGAAGTCGCGGATGGCGCCGGTCAGCTCCGCGCGGGTGCGCTCGGCCATGCCGCGGTCGCGCAGCCGCTGACGGAACGGGCCATACCGGTTGCGGGCGAACACCTGCCCCGCGATGCGCATCACCTCCAGGCCCTGGTCCCGGGAGTTCTCCAGCACGCCGTGGAAGTCCCCGCTGACCCCGCCCGCGCCCGCGCGGAAGGTGCGCGTCTCCGTGAGCTTCACCGGGTTGGACTCGGCGGAGGTCCACTCGTAGCCCAGGGTGGCCTGGTAGCGGTGGGGCCCCAGCCGCTCGGTCACCTCGGCGGCGTCCATGCCGAGGATGCGGCGCGCCACCTGCGGGTTGTCCGCGACATCCTCCGGGGGCAGCTTCTGCTGGGCGGAGGCCACCACCTTGGGCGGGTCCTCGGGGGAGAAGATGCGGGCCTTGGCCGCCTTGTCGACCGGGTCCGAGCAGCCCGAGGCCGCCAGTGCCACGGCGAGGATGAAGGCGGACTTCTTCGAACGGCTCACGACTCCTCCGGAGGGGGTACCACGGGGGCGGCAAGTTACGTGGCGCGTACAGGAGCGGCAAGCTGCGGCTTGCGTGCGGCCGTGCAAGGGATAGAACGCCCATCTCATGCAGAACCTGCGCGACAAGTTGTTGAAGGCGGGCCTCGTCACCGAGGAACAGTCCAAGAAGGCTGATACGGCGGCCAGCCAGGCGGAAGCCCGGAGGCCCTCGTCCCAGGACGGCGGACGTCCAGGCGGAAACCGTCCCCCACCCCGACGTGATGACCACCGGACATCCGGGGGTCCTCCGGCGCGGAGTGAGGAGCGGCCTCCCCGCGAGGGTGGCGGTCGTCCCGGTGGCGGCGGTGGCAGGCCGGGTGGCGGTCGTCCCGGTGGCGGCGGCTCGTTCCGTCCCAGCGGCGGTGGCGGCGGTGGCTCCTTCCGTCCCAGCGGCCCCCCCCAGCACGGCCGGCCGTCCTCCTCCGCTCCGCCCGAGCGGCCCATCCCGAAGCTGCCCCCCATGCCGGGCTCCAAGGCCTACCAGCGCGCGGAGTCCAAGCGTCAGGTGGAGCTGGACAAGGCGCTGCGCGAGCTGGTGATGGGCTCGCAGGTGGCCCAGGAGCCGGGCGAGACGGCGTTCTACTTCATGACCCGCAAGGGCAAGCTGCGCCGGATGGAGCTGACGCCGGAGCAGGCCAAGCGGCTGGAGGACGGCGAACTCGGCGTGGTGGAGCGTCCGGACCCCGCGCAAATCGAGCACGCGCTGGTGCCGGCCGCGGCGGCCGAGCAGATGTTCGCGCTCTCGAAGAAGGCGGTGCGCTTCCTCAACCGGAAGGACAGCCCCATCGGCTTCATGAACGACGAGGAGCTCAAGGCGCAGCAGGCGGCGGAGGCCGCTGGCACCGCGCCCGAGGTCTCCGACGAGCCCGAGGCCGAGGCCGCCCCCGAGGCGCCCCCCGCCGAGGCCGAGGCGTCCGCCGAGACGCCCAAGCCCGAGGGCGGCGAGAACCAGGGCTGACGTCAGGCCCCCGCGAAGCGCACGAGGCCCTCCCCTCTTCCCAACGGAACGAGGGGAGGTGCCTGGCGCGGAGGCCTTTCAGTCGAACGCGTCGAGGCCGGTGATGGCCTTGCCCAACACCAGCGTGTGCACCTCGTGGGTGCCCTCGTAGGTGAAGACCGATTCGAGATTCAGCATGTGGCGCACGGGCGGGTACGCGTCGGTGATGCCATTGGCGCCGTAGATGCTCCGCGCGACGCGGGCAATCTCCAGCGCGCTCTTCACGTTGTTGCGCTTGGCCAGGCTCACCATGACGGGCGTCACCTTGCCCTCGTCCTTGAGGCGCGCCACGCGCAGGCCCACCAGCTGCGCCTTCACGATGTCCTGGAGCATGTCCGCCAGCTTCTCCTGCGTGAGCTGGTAGCCGGCCACGGGCTTGCCGTGGAACGACGCGCGTGACAGCGCGTACTCGCGAGCCCCCTCGAAGCACGCGATGGCGGCGCCGGTGACGGCGAAGGCGATGCCCAGCCGCGCGTTGTTGAGGCACGACAGCGGACCGCGCAGGCCCACCACGCCGGGCAGCACGTTGCGCGCGGGGACTCGCACGTCCTGGAAGGACAGCTCGCTGGTAATCGACGCGCGCAGGGAGAACTTGCCGGGGATGTCCCGCGCGCTGAAGCCGGGCATGCCCTTCTCCACGAGGAAGCCGCGGACGGACTCGGGGCCGCCGTCGTCCGTCTTCGCCCAGACGATGGCCACGTCGGCGATGGCGCCATTCGTAATCCACGTCTTGGTGCCGTTGAGGACGTAGCCGTCGCCGTCCCTGCGCGCGCGGGTGCGCATGCCGCCGGGGTTGGAGCCGAAGTCGGGCTCGGTGAGGCCGAAGCAGCCGATGCTCCTGCCTCGCGCCATGGCCGGCAGGAAGCGCTCCTTCTGCTCGTCGCTGCCGTACGCGTGGATGGGGAACATGCACAGCGAGCCCTGCACGGACGCGAAGGAGCGCAGCCCCGAGTCACCGCGCTCCAGCTCCTGGAGGATGAGGCCGTAGCTGACGGTGTTCATCCCCGCACAGCCGTGGCCGTGCAGGTTCGCGCCCAGCACGCCCATCTCCGCGAGCTGGGGGATGAGGTGCACGGGGAAGGTGCCGTCGCGGAAGTGTCCGCCGATGATGGGGAGCACCTCGCGGTCCACGAAGGCGGCCACGGTGTCGCGCGCGGCCTTCTCCTCGGGGGACAGCAGGTCGTCGAGCCGGAACAAGTCCGTGATGTCCGCACGTGCCATGGCGCCGTCCTAGTGCCCGCCTCGGGGAGCGTCAAACGGGGCGAGGGCTTGTTGGCACTGACGGGCTGCGAAACGCAGGTGAAGACGTGCCCCTTGTCGACGCCGGGGGCGCTAGGCTCGCGCGCCATGACGACGACCCAGAAGACCGTGGTGGTGACGGGTGCGAGCCGGGGCATCGGCCGCGCCGTGGCGCTGTCCTTCGCGCGTGAGGGCTATCGCGTCTGGGCCCTGGCCCGCGCGGCGGATGCACTCGAGGCGCTCGCGAAGGAGGGCGGCGAGGGCGTCCGGCCGCTCGTCGTGGACGTGGCGAGCGAGGACGCGCTGATGGCCGCGACGAAGACCATCCTCGCGGAGGGCGCGCCCCGGGTGCTGGTGAACAACGCGGGCATCACCGTGTCCGCGCCGCTCACCAAGACGCGCACCGAAGACCTGGCGCGGGTGATGGCCATCAACGTGACGGCGCCCTTCATCCTCTGCCGGGAGCTGATGCCCGCCATGGCCAAGGAGGGCGGCGGCCGCGTCATCAACATCGGCTCCATGGCCGCGGTGCGCGGCATGAAGTACACGTCCGCGTACTGCGCCTCCAAGCACGCCCTCCTGGGCCTGACGCGCGCGCTGGCGGTGGAGTACGCCAAGAAGAACATCACGGTGAATGCGGTGAACCCGGGCTGGGTGGAGACGGACATGTTCTCCAACGCCACGGCGGCCATCACCCAGACGACGGGCCGCAGCGGAGAGCAGGCGCGCGAGGCGCTGGCGTCGATGAACGCCATGGGCCGCATCGTCCAGCCGGAGGAGGTGGCCGCGCTGTGCCTGTTCCTCGCCTCGGACGCCGCGGGCGCCATCACGGGCGCCGCGCACGCCATCGACGGCGGCGAGCTGGGCTGAGCGCCCGCGCCTCGGCCCCTCGTTCACGCACGGGGGCCGTCGCGCCTCACGCGGCCCGCCCGCGCCTCGCCAAGCGGAGCACCACGCCTCCGGTTGCGAGCGGTGGGGGTGAGCCGCTCCTCGTCCCGCCCATCAGCGGCCTCCCGCCTCGACGCACGGAGCAGCCCACAGGGGGGCGAGCCGCTCGACGGGCCTGCGGGCCCCTCAAATCTGGTAGCGGCCGACGATGGCGGAGAGCTCGCCCGACGCGGCGGAGAGCTGGATGGCGGCCTGCTCGCTCTCCGCCATGCGGTCGACAATCTGGTCCGCCACGTCCGCCATGGAGCTGAGCGCGGCGAACAGCTCCGCGATGCCCGCGTCCTGCTGGCGCACGGCGTCCGAGATGCTCTTCACCGTCTGGCCATTGCTCTGGATGATGCCGGCCAGCGAGCGCAGGCTCTCACCCGCCGCGCGCACCTGCTCCAGGCCACCCTCCACCTCGCGCGCGCCGCCCTCGCTGATGCGCACCGCGTCCGAGATGGCCCGGCCGATGTCGCCCAGGATGCCCTGCACCCGCGTCGTCGCGCCCGCGGACTGGTCCGCCAGCGAGCGCATGTTGCGCGCCACCACCGAGAACGCCCGGCCCTGGTCCCCGCTGCGCGCCGCCTCGATGGACGCGTTGAGCGCGAGCACGTTGGACTGGTCCGCCAGGTCCTTCACCGTGCGGGTGATGTCGCCCACCAGCCGCGTGCGCTGATGCAGCTCGGAGATGGTGCGGCCGATCTGCTCGACATGCGAGCGGATGTGCGTGAGCCCGCCCACGCTGCCGGACACCGCCGCCTCGCCCGCCTGACCGAAGCCGCTCGCCTTCTCCGCCTCGCGCTGAATCGTCTCCACCCGCTTCGCCGCCGCGCGCGAGCTCTCCTGGAGCTGCTGCGCCGCCAGCTGCGTCTCGTGCAGCGCCACCGCCTGCTGGGACACCGCCTCGTTCTGCACCGTCGCGGAGTCGGTGAGCTGCGACGCCGCGGCCTCCAGCTGCTCCGCCGAGCCCTTCAGCGCCATCAGCAGCGAGCGCAGCTGCACCATCATCTCCGCGAAGGACGACGCCAGCTGACCAATCTCATCCCGCGAGTGCACCTCCAGCGTGCCCCGGAAGTCGCCCTCCGCCACCACCCGCGCCGCCGCCGCCGTCAGCTCCCGCAAGGGGCCCGTCATCCGCCGCACCAACAGGAAGATGATGCCGCCGGCCGCCAGCGCCGTGAACAACCCCAACCCGACGATGAGCACCACCGCCGTGGTGAAGCGCGACGCCTCCGTGCTCTCGTCCCGCGCGAGCACCAGCTCCAGCCCCGCGCCCACCGGCTGACGCGCCACGCGGAAGCTCACGTCCTCCACCTCCACCCGTCCCTCCCCCTCCGCCGCGTCCACCGCCGCCAGCAACGCCTCCGGCGACACCGTGTCCACCGAGCGCGCCACCAGCCGCGAGCCCGCGTGCAGCACCAGCTCCACGCCCCGCTGGTTGCGCAGGTCCTTCAGCGGCGCGTCGTCGAACCGGCTGCCGAGCACCAGGTGCCCCACGCCGCGCCCGTCCACCTCCACCGGCCGGGACACCGCCCAGTACGGCGTCTCCCCCACGAACAGCACGCCCGGCGTGCCGGACTTCACCATCCCCACGAGCGCGGGCAGCGCGCCCGCGTACGAGCCCGCGACGAGCTCACCCTCGGGCCGGGTGATGAGCAAGAGCTCCACCGACACCAGCGCCTGCTGCTCCTTGGCGAAGGCCTGGAGCGCGGCGGAGTCCAACGTGGGCCCGGACAACAACTCCCGCAGCCGGGCGTTCGCCGCGGCGCTGCGCAGGAGGACCCGCAGCGTGCGGCCCTCCTGGGCCACCAGCCGGCTCCAGGCGGACTCGTCCTGGGTGAGGGAATGCGCCAGCTCCGTGTCCATCCGGGAGCGCAGCACGACGCCCGTGAACGTCACGCACAGCGCGGTGAGGACCAGGATGACCAGCGTGATGGCGGCGGTCAGACGAGCGGCGAGGCTGTGCGTCATGCGCTGCGATGTCGGACGAGAGGGGGAAGGGCCCCGGATGGGAGCGCCACCGGGAGGGCCCACCCTACCGCAACATCCGGGGATTTCGCAGTAAGGCGAGGATGACCCGGGAGCCCCCGGTTGACCCTCCCACCTTCACTGACGTGTTCTCACGCGTCGGCCACGCGCAGGACGACGGCGGTGATGTTGTCCTTGCCCCCCGCCTCGAAGGCATCCGCCACCAGCGCGTCGCAGACCTCACGCGCCGAGGACAGACACAGCCTGCGAGTCAGCCCCTCCAGGCCCAGCGGCTCGTAGAGGCCATCCGAGCACAGGAGGAAGACGTCGCCGGGCTGGGCATGCAGCCGCTGGAGCGTGGGCTCCGCGTTGTCGGTGCCCAGCGCCCGGGTGATGAGGTGCCGCCAGTTGGAGGCGCCGCCGGGGGGCTCCATGCCCACGTCGCGCAGCTCCTCGATGAACGAGTGGTCGCGGGTGAGCGACTCCAGCTGGCCACCCCGCAGGCGGTACAGGCGGCTGTCGCCGACGTGCACCACCGCCGCGCCGTCCCGCCCCACCGCGAGCGCCACCACCGTGGAGGCCATCTCCGCCAGCCGGCCCACCCGCTGAGCCCGCAGGTTGGCCTGGGCGAGCTGTGAGCACGCCGCCAACAGGTTCTCCTCGCGCGTGCGCCGGGGGTCGGCCACCTCCGGCCACGCCGCCTCGTGCTCCCGCTCCCATCGCTGGCCCAGGCCCGCGAACGTATCCACCACACAGCGGCTGGCGACCTCGCCGCCCTCCTGCCCACCCAGCCCATCCGCCACCACGTACAACCCCAGCTCCGGCAGGACACAGTAGGAGTCCTCGTTGTGGGGCCGGCGACCGATATGGGTCTGTCCCGCGCTCTCGAAACGCAGCATGACACCGCCTCCTCGGGCCCTCCCCCAGCAAGCGGGAGGCCAGCGCCCATCCCCAGGTGGGCACCCACTACGGATACCTCTCTTTGTGTGACGGCTGGGACCTGAGTGCCAGGGGACCTCGGCGCGCGCCCCGCACTCGTTCGCTGGCGGACGTTGCAAGCGCCCGGGGCTCGCGATTGTTGACCAGCCCAAGGGGGGTGCACCCCCCAGGTGATGGGCGCGCTCCCCCCGTCCCCTGGCAACTTCTCCGTGGGAGAACCGACAATATGGATGCAGCCCGTCGTGCGTCCCGGGAGGTGACAGATGACATCCATCCGCCGACTGTCCTCGAGCATCCTGTCGTCCCTGCGGCGCACGTCGCTGGACGCGGACGTGGGCTCCGTGGCGCCCACGAAGCCTGGCGAGTCGCTCGAGGCCGTGGAGAAGGTGCGCCGGGGGTTCTCCGACGAGAGCGACTTCCAGGTGGACGGCGCGGACGGCGCCGACGCGCTCCTCGCCTCGCTGGAGTCGGCGGACATGGAGCCGGGCGACACGCGCGAGCTGGACCACGCCGCCCTGCGCGTCTTCTCCGGGGAGAGTTCCTTCGAGGCCGCCGCGCCCCGCTACGCGCAGCGCCTGGGCTCGCAGCTTCCCTCGTCGCTGGGCGCGCCTCGCGACTCGGGCAACGCGGTGGGGCCGTCGTCGCGTCGCGGGGGCGCGAGCGTGCCGGATGCCTCGGACATCCTGTCGCCGGACGAGGCCGCGTGGGAGCTGCAGAACCTGGACACGTCCTCGCCCAGCGTGGATGCGCCGGAGGATCTGCTCTCCATGCTGGACCCGCCGGGCAACGCGTGGGGGCCGGTGCACCCGGCGCTCGACCTGCACATGGACGGGTTCGAGGACGCGGTGGGCGGCGCGGATGGACTGGACGCGGGGAGGTACGCGGCCGCGGAGTGGATGGACGCGTCGGTGCGTCCGGCGGGGCCGAGCGAGTTCCTCGCGGACCTGGATGACCTGGGCGACATGGTGCCGGAGGACATCGGCCCGGGGGACGCGGCGCTCGCGGGCGTCATGGGCTCGCTCGCGGCGAACCCCGCGGCGGCCAGCGTGCCCGTCAGCGCGGCGATGAGCGCGCAGGGCGTGGACGTGGTGGCGGAGTCGGTGGAGCTCCAGCCGGACGCGCAGCCCGTCGACACGGCGACGTCGCTTGATTCGTTTGCCTCGCCGGGCGTCGTCACCGAGGCCTCGGCCGAGGCGCTCTCGCAGCAGGTGGCGTCGCTCACGGAGCAGTCGGTCTTCGTCGAGCCCGCCGTGGCCCAGGCCGACCTCCCGGGCGAGCCCTCCGCCTCCGAGCGCGGCACGGAGCCGACCTCGACCTGAAGCTCGCGAACCGCCGCGTCACGCGCGGCCTCGAGCCCACCGGGCCGCTGGCGACGCCTGCCGTGCGTGGCAGGCCCGTCCCTCCCTCAAGGCCGCTTCTCGCTCGGCTCCTCGAAGGTGGCGTCGTACTCCCGCTGGGCCTCGTCCACCTGGCGCTGGTACTCGTCGATGTAGCGCAGGCGCTGCTCACCCTGCCACTCCGAGGGAGAGAACACGGACGACGGATACACCTGGGTGGTGTGCAGATAGCCACGCTTCGTGGCCATCAGCTCGCGGTCCGGGTCTCCGGACTCCTTGAGCAGGAAGCCCTCCACGTCGCGCAGCTGCAGCGGGAACGTGGGCGCGTCGTCGAGCACGAGCTTGCCGAAGACGGTCAGCTTCACCTCCCGCGCACCCTCTTTCAGCTCCTCGTTGAAGGACACGTGCGCGAAGGGCTCGCCGCTCTCGTCGTCCAGACGACCGGCGACGACGTACCGCCCCGCCTTGCGCACGTCGATGCCCAGGTACAAGGACAGCGAGCCATCCTCCACCACCTCGCGCACCTTGCCCGTGAGCACCGCGGGCGGCGTCGGCGTGTAGAGGATGTCCAGGAACGCCGACCCCTCCGCGCGCCCCGAGCGCACCTGCACGTCCACGCGCAGCGTGCCCGAGTACAGCGGGAAGCCCTGCTTCGACGGCTGGAAGCGCCCGGTGAAGACACCATCCCCCGCGAGCGCGTCACCCGCCGCGCCGTCGTCCGTGAAGGCCACCGGCACCGCGGGCATGCCCCCCGCGCCCGGCATGTGGTCGGCCTCGCGCGCGGTGGCGGACAGCACCTCGCACGGCCTCGGCGCGCGGTGCGCGTCCTCACAGGACACGGAGAAGAGCACCACCTCGTCACCCACCACGAACACCCGGTCCTGCTTGAGCCGCAGCTGCACGTCGGTGTGCTCGCGGCTCAGCGGACGCGTGCGCTCCGGCTCGGCGAGCACCACCTGGTCCGGATGGTCGCGGATGGAGCGGGACTGCGGCGGATATCGCGTGGAGGCCACGTACGACTCCAGCGTCTCCTTCGCCCGCGCCAGTCGCTCGGCCCACAGCTCCCGCCGGGCCAGGCGCTCGCGCTGCTCCAGGTTCACCACCGACACGTGCGTGCCCTGCGCATTCGGCGACGGCCCCTGTGCCAGCCCCACGCCGTCACCGATGCGCTCCATCCTGGACGCGGGGCCGGCCGGCGAGCCCCTCCAGGCGGCTTGCGCAGTGGCGGACGCCACGTCGGCGTCCCCCTGCCCGGACCTCACGCTCCATCGCCACCACGCCGCGCCTCCGAGCGCCAACGCAATCACCACGAAGCCCCCCCCGAGACGGCGCGGGAGGGAGACACGAGCGGACTCAGGGCGGGCGGGCATCATGCGTGCTTCGCGGCGACGTCCCTACTTCGCTTCCGCCACGACGGCCTCGCGAACCTTGGCGACGATGCCGCCCCAGTTCCCGTTGGCGTAGTGATTGAACGACTCGCCGTCGTCCCGCAGCTTCACGTCGTGGTTGAGCCACTTGGCCAGGCCGTTGCTCGTCTTCCCCGTGCCCGTGGTCAGCGTGCCGCCGCAGAACCAGTCACCGGGGTTGCACAGCGAGCTGCCGGCGCTGCCCGACACGCCGCCCGTCGAGTGGTACGCCACCGCCTCGTCGTCCTGGCCCGGCAGGAGCCCCGAGTACAGCGTGCCCTTGGAGGCCGCGTACATGTAGAACTTCACGTCCGCCGTGACGTTGTGGTTGTACATCGTGCGCGCCGTGGTGGTGACCAGGTCGCTCACCAGCGGCTCGCTCACCGCCCACTCGCCCAGGTCCGCCAGCTCGCTGCCGCCGCCGGCGCCGGACGCCACGCGCACCGAGCGGATGTTCCAGCCCGTCTGGGTGGAGCCGTCCGTGTTGCCACACACGCCGCTCGCGTTGGGCGACGCGTTCTTCTTGGTGCGCTGGCTCGTCCCATACATGGCGAGCGCATAGCCAATCTGCAAATCACCCGCGCTGTGCACGGCGATGTAGCACCAGTTGTTGCCCGTGCAGAAGCAGTCGAGCGCGTCGCGGATGCGCGCGTTCTGCCCGCCGATGCGCTCCTTGCCGTTCCAGTTCACCGCCTTCTTGTTCACGCCCGCCGCGGTGCCGGCCGGTCCCCAGTAGCTGAAGTCGGCGTAGTTGCCCGCCTGCGTGGTTCCACCGTTGCGTCCGTGAATCCACAGCGTGTAGTCGGTCGCGAAGGCCTGCGTACCGAACAACAGCGTTGCTGCGGCAACCGCCGTACCCATCAGCTTCTTCATCGTGGAACGCCTCCGGCTCGGAGTGGGGGAGCTGCCCGTCGGGTGGGGGACCGGACAGGGGAGCGTCCACTCTAGAGTCTCGGGGTGTAAAAGGTCGAGAACACGGAAACCGTGAACCCGGCGCAAAACCTGACGCACTGCGTCGCCCTCTGTCACACGTGTGTTGCCTCACCGGGTGTCGGAGACGAAGCGCTCCAGGCGTGACAGGGCTTCGGGCAGGCTGGTGCGCCCCAGGCCGAGACGGAAGTGATTGCCCGGGAAGTCATAGACGTCTCCGGGGAGCAGCAGCACGCCCTCGCGCTGGACGAGCGCGTCGGTGAAGTGCGCCACGGGCTGTTCGCGGAGCAGCCGCGGGAAGGCCACGCTGCCGGCGCGCGGACGCACCCAGTGGAACGTGTCCGCGTGGCGCGCGAAGAAGTCGTCCAGCAGGGCCAGGTTCGAGGCGAGCAGCGCGCGGCTCCGCGCCAGCACGCGCTCCTTGGCGCGCAGGGCGATGAGGGAGAGCACCTCGCTGGGGGCGCTGTTGCAGATGGTCGTGTAGTCCTTGTACGCCATGCACCGGCGCAGCACGTCCACGTCGCGGCAGGCGAGCCACCCCACGCGAAGCCCCGCGAGGCCGAAGGCCTTGGACATGACGCCCAGGCTGAAGGCGCGCGGC
The DNA here is from genome assembly GCF_020037095.1 of Myxococcus sp. XM-1-1-1. Lineage (NCBI taxonomy): Bacteria > Pseudomonadati > Myxococcota > Myxococcia > Myxococcales > Myxococcaceae > Myxococcus > Myxococcus sp. XM-1-1-1. Next base: position 853,674 of record NZ_JAIQDH010000002.1, on the reverse strand, counting down.
GACAGCGACACGGCCGCGGGCAGCCGCGCCGACGCGTCGTGCTCCAGCAGCCGGTACACCTCGTCGGAGAGCAGGTGGATGCCGCGCTCGTCGCACAGCGCGCACAGCGCCTGGAACGTGGCCAGGTCCGGCAGCGCGCCGGTGGGGTTGTGGGGGAAGTTCACCACCACCAGCTTCGTGCTCGGCGTGAGCGCGCGGCGAAGCGCCTCCACGTCGAACGCCCAGCCATCTTCCTCGCGCAGGGGCAGCAGCGTCACGTCGGCGCCGGTGGCGCGCGCCACCTCGTACAGGGACTGGTAGCCCGGCCAGGTGACGACGGCGTGGTCGCCTGGACCCAAGAGCACGTTCATCAGGATGAACACCGCCTCCTCGGCGCCCGCGAAGGTCAGCACCTCGTCCGACGACAGGCCCGGGTAGAGCGTGGCGATTTCGTCGCGCAGCGCGGGCAGCCCCGGGGCCTCCGTGTAGCCGAGCGTGAGCGCCTCCCAGCGCCCCAGCGCGTCCGGGTCGGCGAGCGCCAGCAGCTCCTTCATCTTCCAGCCCTCGATGTCGGAGGAGCACAGCGTGTAGGGCGCGGCGAACTCCCAGCGCGCGAAGTACCGCTCCAGCTTGAAATCGGGGATGCGCATGAGAGCGACTGTCTGCCCTCTCGGAGGGCCTGCCGTCCAGCGACAGCCGCTCCGGACGTTCTGCTCCGGGCAGGCGGCCGGCACCCCGGTCCGGGCGGGCGTTGGGGGATGCATAGCTTGAGGAGCGTCCCTCAAGTCCCAGCCCCTTTCGCGGGAGCCCGTATGCCCACGCATGACATTCCCCTCACCCTGTTGGACCCGGATGGCGGGTGGATCAACGCGCCCGTCCACGTCTCGGAGCTGGACGAGCTGCCGGTGCTCCTCCACTTCTTCTCGCTGGCCGAGGACGCGGACGCCAACGACTTCGCGTCCCTGCAGCGCTTCCTCGCGGAGTTCGGTCCGCGCGGGCTGAAGGTCATCGGCGTGGACGTCACCCACTCCGCCAGCGAGCTGCGCGACACCAACGCGGTGGAGGCCTTCGCGCGCGAGCACGGGCTGGTCTACCCCATCGCCGTGGATGACGGCTCCATGGCCCGCGCGTACGGCGTGAAGCAGACGCCCGCGTGGCTCGTCTTCGACGCGGACGGGCGGCTGCGCCACCACCTGTGCGGCAAGGACGCGGCCCGGCGCGTGCGCCCGCTGCTCGAGCGCTTCACCCAGTACGACACCTCGGCCGCGGCTCCCGCGCCCTGAAGGCTTCCCGGAGGTCACCTCATGGCGGACTGGCGCAAGAACAGGACGGCGGCGCGCTTCACCCCCGGCACGCTGGCGGCGGCCGGCATCGGCGCGGCGCTGGGGCTGCGCGGGCTCCTCAGACGCCCGCGCTATTCATTCGAGGGGCGCACGGTGCTCGTCACCGGCGGCTCGCGCGGGCTGGGGCTGGTGCTCTGCCGCCAGCTGGTGCGCGAGGGCGCGCGCGTGGCGCTGTGCGGCCGCGACACGCAGTCCCTGGAGCGGGCGCTCGAGGAGCTGGAGCGCGAGGGCGGCGAGGTGCTCGCGCTGCCGTGCGACGTGCGCGACTCCGTGCAGGTGGAGGCGATGGTGGGCGCGGTGCTGGAGCACTGGGGCGCGGTGGACGTGCTCATCAACAACGCGGGCACCATCCAGGTGGGGCCGATGGAGTCCATGACGGTGGAGGACTTCGAGGACGCGGTGGACACGCACCTGTGGGGCCCCCTGTACACGACGCTCGCGGTGCTGCCCGCGATGAAGCAGCGGCGCGAGGGGCGCATCGTCAACATCGCCTCCGTGGGCGGCAGGCTCAGTGTGCCGCACCTGTTGCCCTACTCCGCCAGCAAGTTCGCGCTGGTGGGCCTGTCGGATGGACTGCGCGCGGAGCTGCGCCAGGACGGCATCCGGGTCACCACCGTGTGCCCGGGCCTCATGCGCACCGGCAGCCCGCTCAACGCGCGCTTCAAGGGCCAGCACGAGGCGGAGTACGCGTGGTTCTCCATCAGCGACTCGCTGCCCGGCGTCTCCGTGAGCGCCGAGCGCTCCGCGCGCATCATCCTGGACGGCTGCCGTCGGGGCGACGCGGAGGTGCTGGTGGGCGCGGCCGCGAAGCTGGGCGCGGTGGGCCGCGCGCTCGCGCCCGAGCTCACCGCCACGCTGCTCGCCTGGGCCAACCGGCTGCTCCCGCAGAGCAGCAGCCAGGACGCGCACCGAGGCGTCGACAGCCAGACGCCCCTCACCCGCTCCTGGCTCACCGAGCTGTCGCGCAGGGCCGCGGAGCGCAACAACAACCAGGACGTGCCCCTGCACTGACAGGGGCGCCGCGCGGGGCGTCAGTCCTGGGCCATCTCCATGGCCCAGTGCCCCCGGTGCTCGTACGCCAGGGCGAGCTGCTCCTCGAGCGCGGTGAGCATCTTCGTGTTGCCCTCCTGCTCGTAGCCCTGGAGCGCCTGCTGGCAGCGCGGCACGCGCGAAAGGAACTCCTTGAGCGCGTCCACCGTCAGCGTCTTCACGTACATCCCGTACCCCAGCTTCTCCAGGTACAGGGCGTTGATGATCTGCTCGAACTGGCCCTCCAGCGGGATGCTCAGCACGGGCTTGCGCAGGTAGACGGCCTCGCTCATCAGCGTGAAGCCGCCGCTGGCGACCACGCCGCGGGAGGTGCGCAAGTCGTCGATGAAGCCCTTCTCGCTGAACGGCCGGTACGTGAGGTTGGCGTCCACCAGGTCCTCGGTGAGGTCCCTTCGCAGCCCGTACACGCGGCAGGGGATGCCCGCGGCCTTGAGGATGTCCGGCAGCGCGGTGTTGGTGGTGGACGTCTGGTAGACGAGCAGGTGCTCGCCGGGCTCCGACCTCGCCTCGATGATTTCGGGCCGCAGGATCGACGGGGCCAGCGTGGTGCGGCGCTTGCGCACGGGCGGGTAGAAGAACGTCGTCACCAGGTAGTGGAAGGCGCCCGGCAGCTTCGCCTTCACGATGGCGCGCGAGGTCTCGAAGCTGTCCTCGTACCCGGCCAGCAGCGACGGCTCGTGCTGACAGCGGTTGATGACCTGCATGTTGTCCACGCTGATGACGGGCAGCCGGTGGGTGCGCGCGAACAGGTAGCTGAAGGACTCGAAGTCGCTGACGACGACGTCGGGCTTGAAGTCGTCCACCAGCTCGAAGTACTGGCGCACGTTCTGCGGCCAGCCCTTCACCGCGCCGGTGAGGTTCTGCAGCACCGTCTGCCACTTCTTCACCGAGTTGCCCTCGTACGCCAGGGTCAACCCCCAGATGCCGTGCACGTTCTGGAAGCGCCTGGCCAGGTAGTCCTGGGCCCGCCCGGAGACGACGATGTGGACCTCGTGCTTCTTCGTGAGCTCCTCGAGGAGCACGCGTGAGCGCGTCGCATGGCCCATGCCTTCGCCGACGACACCGTAGAGGATTCGCATGGTGCGCGAGCATACGCGGCCTGCCCCTCGCCCGTTGAGCCCGCCCGCCGCTCGCGGCTATAGCTACCCTCCCACCATGCCCTCCGCTCCGCCGCCCCCTCCCAAGCCCTCGCTGCCGCGCGCCGCCGCGCTGGGGCTGGCCGGAGGGCTGCTCCTCGGGGGCCTGGGCCTCCTCGCCGCGGGTCTCAGGGGACTGTTCGGCACGCTGGAGTGCGCGGGGCTGTCCGGCCCCGAGTGCGAGCTGCTCCAGCAGGCCACGCACGAGCTGGGCCGCTTCCAGAGCCTCGCGGGCGGCGCCCTCGTCGCCCTGGGCAGCGCCCTCTTCGTCCTGGTGCGTCGTCGCCCGCCCGTCCCGCCCCAGGCGCCCTGAGCACCAGCCCTCCGGGGCCCTCGTCCTTCTTTCGCCCGACAGCCGGCCGACTTGAAGGGTTAGCTCATTTGGCGGTGTGACGTAGGCTGACTAATTAATAGTGGCCAGGCCATTAGGTTCGGGAGTAGGGAGCGGCCATGCAGCTCGAGTCCCTGAAAATGTTCTGTGATGTGGTGGAGACCGGCTCCTTCTCGCGAGCGGCGCAGCTCAACCACGTCACGCAGTCGGCGGTGAGCCAGCAGATTCGCGCGCTGGAGAACCGCTACGAGCAGAAGCTCCTGTCGCGCAGCGCCCGGCAGGTGACGCCGACGCCGGCGGGTGAGCGGCTGTTCCGCGGCTGCAAGGAGATTCTGGCCCGCTTCGCGGAGGTGGAGCAGGAGATTCGCGAGCAGGCGACGGAGGTGGCCGGCACGAGCACCGTGTCCACCATCTACTCGGTGGGTCTGCACGAGCTCAACGCGGTGCAGAAGCAGCTGCTCAAGGCGCACCCCAAGGTCAACATGCGGCTGAACTACCGCCGCAACGACCAGGTCTACGACGACGTGATTCTGGGCGCGGCGGAGATTGGCATCGTCGCGTACCCGCAGCCGCGCGCGGGCGTGGACATCCTGCCCTTCCGCGACGACAAGCTGGCCGTCGTGTGCGCGCCGGGCCACGCGTTCGCCTCCAAGGCGAAGGTGAGCCTCACGGCGCTGTCGGGCGTGCCCTTCATCGCGTTCGACCGCGAGGCGCCCACGCGCAAAGCGCTGGACCGGCTCTTCCGCGAGAAGAACATCGACATCAACCCGGTGATGGAGATGGACAACGTGGAGACCATCAAGCGGGCGGTGGAGATGGGCCTGGGCGTGGCCATCCTCCCGGTGTCCACCGCGCAGGGCGAGGTAAAGGGCGGCTCGCTGGTGGCCAAGCCCTTCGCGGAGGGGCCCGTGTCGCGGCCCATCGGCCTGCTCATCCGCAAGGGCAAGTACCTGGACCGCGCCTCGGCGGCGGTGCTGGAGGCCTTCAAGGCGGCGGCGAACCTGCCCGCCACCGAGGAGGCCTGAGCGTCTCTCAGTAGAGCTTCCGGAGGCGCGCGGCGAAGAACCCGTCGAAGCCCTCCGGACCCGGCAGGGTCCTCAAGTAGGCCTGGGTGAGCGGCAGCTTGAGGCCCGGCAACACGGGCGGCTCCGCCGTCCACTCCGGGTGGCTGCGCAGGAACATCTCCACCTGGTCCTGCCCCTCCTGCGGCTCCATGGTGCACACCGCGTAGACGAGCAGCCCGCCCGCCGGCACCGACTCCTGGCAGTTCTCCAGGATGCGCCGCTGCAGCGTGGCCAGCCGCGAGAGGTCCTCCTCCTTGCGGCGGTAGCGCAGCTCCGGGTGACGGCGCAGCGTGCCCAGCCCCGAGCACGGCGCGTCCACCAGCATCGCGTGGAACTCGCCCCACGCCTCCGGGAACGGCTCCGCCGCGTCGTGCGCGTAGGCCTTCAAGCGCGACGTCAGGCCCAGGCGCTTCGCCTCGCCGTCGATCTTCCTCAGCTTGTGGGCGTGCAGGTCCACCGCGACGACGTCGTGCTCCTGCGCCAGGTGACAGGACTTGCCACCGGGGGCGGCGCATGCGTCCAGCACGCGGGCGGACGCGGGGATGGCGCCGTACACGCCGACGAGCTGGGCGGCCTCGTCCTGCACCTGCCACAGGCCCTCCGAGTAGCCGTAGACGTCCTCCACGCGGCCCACCGGCGGCAGGATGATGCCCACGGGGGACACGGTGGCGGCCTTCGCGTCGACGCCCACCTCCTGCAACTGGGTGAGCAGCGCGTCGCGCGTCACCTTGGAGGTGTTGGCGCGGATGACGACGGGCGGGGACTGGTTGTCGGCCACCAGCATGGCCTCGGCGCGCTCGCGGCCGAACTGGCGCAGCCAGCGCTCCACCAGCCACTGCGGATGGCTCTCGCGCACGGACAGGTGGTGGGCCACGTCGGACGGCGACGGCAGCGGCGGCGAAGGCAGCTCCGCGAGCTTGCGCAGGATGGCGTTGGTGAAGCCCGCCGCGCGGGTGAGGCCGACCTCCTTGAGCGCCTGCACCGTCTCCGCCACCGCGGCGCGAGCGGGCACGCGGGTGTGGAAGATTTGATAGGCGCCGATGCGCAGGGCCGCGAGCACGCGGTCCTCCATGGCGTCCAGCTTGCGGTCGGCGAAGCGGGTGATGGCGTAGTCGAGCGCGAGCTGCCGGCGGGTGGCGCCGTAGGTCAGCTCCGTGGCGAGGCCCGCGTCGCGCGGGTCCTTGGGCGGTGACTCGGACAGCATCGTGTCCAGCACCACGTTGAGGTAGGCGTCCGTTGCGCGGACGCGCGCCAGCACGAGGATGGCGAGAGCGCGGGGATTCATCCTTCGTCGAGCCGGGTCATCAGGTCCACGAGCTGCTCATCGGAGAGCCGCGTCGAGGGAAGGTGGGACAGCGTGAGGCGCTGGAGCTGCTCCTCGAGCACGGCCCGCTGGCCCTGCTCCGCGGGCAGTCCGCGCTGGAGGGCCTCATAGCGGGAGCGCGCCCAGGAGGCCAGCTCCGCGGCGGTGAGCCGGCCCGCGAGCCGGTCGGAGATCTTCTGGTGCACCAGCGCCCGCGTGAGCAGGTCCGTCGTCACCGAGGCGGACTTCGTCCCCCGCCCCAGCGTCTTGCCGCCCTTCGACTCGGGGGCGTCGTCCTTCGACGGGGATGCCTTGCGCCCGAGCGTCTTGCCGCCCTTCGAGGCCGGCGCGTCGTCCTCGTCCGAGGACGCCTTTCGCCCGAGCGTCTTGCCGCCCTTGGGCTCCGGAGCGTCATCCTCGTCCGAGGAGGCCTTGCGCCCAAGGCTCTTGCCGCTCTTCGACGCGGGCGCATCCGCCTCCGAGTCCTTGCGCCCCAGCGTCTTGCTCGGAGCGAGCGCCAGCGCCTTCGCGGGCGCGCTCTTGGACCTCCTCGGGGACTGGACGAGGTCATCGTCACCATCGGGCGCCTTGCTCGCGCTCCCCGGCGTGAAGACGCCGCTGGCGAAGGTCTCCAGCGCCTCCAGGTACGGCTCGAAGCCACCGGCCCCGTGCACCTGGAGGACACACGCCTCGGCCACCACGGACTCGCGCGCGGGCGGCCGCAGCATGACCTCGATGGCGGGCAGCCCCACCAGCTCCAGTCCCTCCTTGAGCGCGTAGGAGCCGAACAGGCCCGCCGGGTTGACGAGGACGCCGTCCACCTTCTCACGATGGGCGGCGAGCGCGTCCAGCAGCGCGCCCTCGTGGTTGGACTGGAGGACGGTCAGCTCCATCCCCAGCGACTTCGCGCGCGCCTTCAGCGCGGCATCCAGGTCCGACAGCCCGCGCCCGCCCTCACGCACGCCCAGCAGGTTCAGGTTCGGCCCGTGCAACACCAGCAGTCTCATACCCATGCGCCTGTACTCGAAAGAGTCCGTCTCGTCGTGGCCATCGACTAGGTGCCGAACGGCTGGCTGCCCACGGCCAGCTTGTGGCCCGTGAGGAACTCCGCCGCCTTCATCACCCGCTTGCCTTCCAACTGGATGTCCAGCAGCACGAGCGAGCCCTCGCCGCACGCCACCTCGATGCCCTCCGCGCCCGCAGACAACACCGTGCCCGGCGCGCCCTTCCCCTGCGCCACCTTCACGCGGTGCACCTTCACCAGCTTGCCGCCCATCGAGGTGAACGCCCCGGGCCACGGCGTGAAGGCGCGCAGCCTGCGCTCCAGCGCGATGGCGGGACGGGTGAAGTCCAGCTTCCCCTCCTCCTTCTCGATGATGGGCGCCAGCACCACACCCTCCGAGGGCTGGGGCACCGGCTTGAGCGCCCCGCTCAGGTACGCCGGCAGGAACTCGCGCAGCACCTCGCCGCCCAGCGCGGCCAGCTTCGGGTACATGGTGGCGCTCGTGTCCTCGGGGCCGATGGGCAGGCGCTTCATCGCGAGCACGGGGCCGGTGTCCAGGCCCTCGTCCATCACCATCAGCGACACGCCCGTCTCGGTGTCCCCGTGCGCGATGGACCACTGGATGGGCGCGGCGCCCCGGAAGCGCGGCAACAGCGAGCCGTGCACGTTGACGCAGCCCTTGGGCGGCAGCTCCAGGATGTCCTTGGGGAGGATGCGGCCATAGGCCGTCACCACGCAGACATCCGGCGAGAAGCGGCGCAGCTCCTCGACGAACGGGGGCGTGCGCAGCTTGGCCGGCTGGAACACGGGCACGCCGCGCGCGACGGCCAGCTCCTTCACCGGCGGCGCCGTCACCGTGTTGCCGCGCCCCTTGGGCTTGTCCGGCTGGGTGACGACGGCGACCACGTCGCCCAGGTCGAAACAGGCTTCGAGCGATGACACGGCGAAATCCGGCGTGCCCATGAAGACGATGCGGGGTCTGCTCATGTTGTTCGGGCTCTCCTCGGGGCAGGCTTCAAGCCACGGACTTGAAGGTGCTCGCGGTGGGATTGTCCACTGCTTGACGCTTGCGCGTGCACAGCGCGGACAGGGTTTCCAGCGCCTCGCGCGCCTCAGGGGTGGTGGCCACCGGCTTCAACGCGGCCAGGGCGCCCTCCAGGGCGTGCGCCTCGTCCGCCTCGCGCTGGCGGATGCGGTCCACCGCCTCGCTGAAGCGGTCGAAGAAGCGCTTCAATTCGTCCTTCTTGCGCAGGGGCCGCAGCCGGGGATAGCGCCCGGCGGCCAGCGCGGCGACATACAGGCTCATCACATGGACGGGGCCCGCCACCCGATGGGTGAAGAGCAGGCCGAACAGGCCCAACAGCGCCCCCAGCCCCACCGAGCCCAGCACGGTGAGCCACATGATGGAGTCACCCGCTTCCACGCCGGAGTCCACCGAGGAGGCATGGAGCCGGTACGCCAGGGCTCCGAACACCGCCACGCTGCCCGCACCGATGCCAGCCAGCAGAAGGATGTACTTGAGCTGGAATTCCCGGTCGAGCAGGTAGGTCCGTCGGGTGTAGCCCGGGCGCGGCGCCTTGTGAGTGTCGTCGGACATGTCGTTGACCAGCGTACCCCAGGTGACCTGGGTGGTTTGCTTCCTTCGTGACAGGAGGTTTACGACTGCCGACAGGACAACCCCGCAGACGACGCCCAGGAGCCTCGATGAGCCGCCCCCTCGCAGCGTGGTGTGTTGCCGCTGTTCTCTGTTTTGTCGCCTGTAAGTCGGACCCGAACTCGCCCGACTACTGGGCCGGGACGCTCCAGCAGACGCGGCGAGCCGAGGACCGGGTGCGCCTCATCGAGGCGATGCGGACGAAGACGAAGATCAACGAGAGCTTCCTGCCCATGCTGCACGAGGCGCTCTCGCAGGAGCGCAAGCCCGAGGTGAAGGCGGCGCTGGCCCGCGCGATTGGCGACGTGCACCACGCCTCGTCGGTGGAGGCGCTGTCGGCGGCCATCGACCCGGCCGCGGGCGACATGTCCTCGCAGCTGGCGAACAAGGCGATGGTGACGGCGCTGGGCGCCATCGGCGACGTGCGCGCCGTGCCCGCGCTGGTGCCGCTGTTGAGGGCCAAGGACACGTACGCGCGCATCGAGGCCATTCAAGTCCTGGGGAGCATGAAGGCGAAGGAGGCGGTGGAGCCGCTCATCGTCCTGGCCACGGACGAGGGCGTGGAGCCGTTCCTCAACAAGAAGGCCATCGAGGCGCTGGGCCACATCGGTGACGGCCGCGCGGCGCCGGCGCTCATCCGGATGCTGACCAAGGAGCGCAAGGGCAAGTCCTTCTACGTGGAGAGCAGCTTCGCGCTGTTCCAGCTGGGCCAGCCCGCGGCGGACGCGCTGCTGCCCGCGCTGGAGGGGCGTGACGCGGAGCTGCTCGCGTGGGCGAAGACGAACGGCGTCAACCCGGCCAGCTACCCGATGAAGGCGGCGACGGTGCTGGGGGATTTGCGTGAGAAGCGCGCGGTGGAGCCGCTGCTCAAGCTGCTGTCGTTCTCGCACTCGGACGTGCAGATCCAGGCGCTGGTGCGGATGCAGGCGGCGGACGCGCTGGGCCGCCTGCGCGCGACGGAGGCGGTGAAGCCGCTGACGACGCTGGTGCTGGAGACCGACCCCACGGTGCGCGACGCGTACGTGAAGGCGCTGGTGCGACTGGGCGGTCGCGACGCGCTGCCCGCGCTGGAGAAGGCCGCGGGCACGGGTGACTGGTATGCGCGCGAGGTGGCGGTGAAGGGGCTGGCGATGTTGGGTGACGCACGCGAGCAGCCCATCCTGCAGAAGCTGGCCACCGGTGAGCCGGCGCGCACCGCGGCCGACTGCAAGGCCACGCAGGAGGAAGGCTGCGAGGACGCGGCGGGGCTGGGCAAGAAGCGCGCGGATGAAATCACCGCGCACGCGGCGCTGCTGGAGGCGGGTCAGGCGTGCACGGGCAACGCGGGCTGCTGGGTGCAGCGCATGGACAAGGCGACCAAGCCGATGATGGAGCGCGCGGCGCTGGAGGTGGGGCGCGCTGGCTCGGCGGAGCACGCGCCGGCGCTCGCCGCGAAGCTGTCCGAGCGCGACACGGAGGTTCGCCTGGCGCTCATCCTCGCCATGGGGTGGTTGGTGGACGGCTCGCAGGACGCGGCGAAGAAGGTGCGAGAGACGTCGCTGCCGGACCTGCGCAAGCAGCTCCAGGCCGAGCAGGGCGTCACCCAGTACGCCAGCGTCAACGAGGACCTGCGCCGGCTGCTGGCGCGCATCGAGCGGACCTGATTCGAGGACTCACCCCGTGAGCTGCGGCGCCGCGCGCACAGTGGCCTTGTGAAGCACGGTGAGCTGACGCACCAGCCGGTCCATCTGGGTGCGGGAGAGCACGTCCAGGCCCTCCTGCGCCGCGGACCGGGGCAGCGGGGACGGTGCGCGGCGGTGCTCCACGGCGAGCGCCAGGTCCTCGAGCACGTTGCCCGCGTAGCCAATGACGGGCGCCAGGTCCTTGCGCCCCTGCCGACTGGCGGCGAGCGCCGTCACCGCCGAGCCGAAGCGCCGGGCATACGCGAGCAGCGCCATGGCGGGCTCGAGCTGGTGTGAGGAGCCGCGCCACTCGGAGAGCAGCCGCTGGAAGGAGGCCTCCGCGGACAGCAACTGGAGGCCCAGCTTGCGCCGCGCCTCGCGCACCTGGGGCTCCGCGTCCGAGCGCGCGGAGGCCACGCTCAACAGGTAGTCGCGGTCGGCGCGCAGCGCGTTGGCCACCTCCTCCGGGAAGCGCGAGTGCTCGGGGCTGGGCCACAGGAGCCACGCGCCCACCAGGGCCAGCACGCCGCCGAGCAGCGTGTTGATGACGCGCACTCCGGCCAGCTCCCAGTCTCCGGTCTGGATCTCCGCGAGCAGCACCAGCGCGGGCGCGAGCAGCACCTGGAAGGCCGCGAGGCTCATGGGCTTCACGGCGATGGCCACGGCGAAGAACGCCATGATGGCGCCGAGCAGCACCACCGGGTCCCTCACGAGCGCCACCAGCCCCGCCGCCAGCGCGCCACCGAGCAGCGTGCCCGCGGCGCGCTGCACCCCGCGCTCGAAGGTCATCCCCGAGTAGGGCTGGAGTACGACGATGACGGTGATGATGACCCAATAGCCGTGATTCAGCCCGAGTCCGCGCACGAGCGCGGTGGCGAGCGCGGCGGTGATGCCCAGGCGAATCGCGTGGCGGAAGATGACGGAGTCGGTGCCCCAGTTGTCGCGCAGGGGCTCGAGCAGGGGACGGCTCCGCGCCGACGCGGGATGCGGCCCCATGGGCAGGTCCGACTCGACGGGGCCGCCGTCCTCCAGGTGGTTGGCCACCTCCAGCAGGGCCTCCGAGTATTCGCGCAGACGGACCAGCAGGGCCTCCGCATGTGAGTACGCGGCGCGCGCGGAGTCGGGCAACCGGCCCTCGGTGACAAGGGACGCGAGCGCGCGACGGACCCGGTCCGTGCTCCAGACCGAGGGCTCCACCTCGCGCTTCTCCTGTTCCAGCGCGCGGGCGATGTGCAGGAGGTCCCGCGAGTGGTCCGCGAGCGCTCGCTGAATCTCGGCGCGCAGGGCGTGGAAGCGAGGCTCGCGGGGCGCGAGCTCCAGGGTCTCCGGCAGCGCGACCAGCATCGCGAGCAGCGCGTCCGCGCCTTCGAGCAACACGAGCAGGTGCTCACCCCGGTTGCTCTCACCCGCGCGGTTGCGGCGGGTGGAGGCCAGCACGCTTCGCGCGTCCTCGAGCGACATGCGCACGCGCGACTCCCAGTCGACGACCTCCACCAGGTTGGCGGGGGGAGGCGGACCCTCGAGTGGCCAGCGACCGACCTCCTCGGCGCGGGAGGCCAGCGCGCGGTAGCAGCGGGAGATGGCGAGGCGCGCGGGGCGATAGGGGCGCAGCGGCCAGAGCACCAGCGCGAGCATCATGGCCCACAGGCCACCGAGGATGAACAACCCGGAGCGGGACAGCGCGTCGGCGAAGCCCTGCGCGGGCAGCGCCAGTGAGACCACCGTGTAGTTGGCGAGCACCACGCCCATGAGTCCGGGGGTGTCGCCATAGGAGCGCGCGAAGCCGCACGCCGTCACCCAGGCGAGGGTGAGCAGGACATCGGCCCAGTCGGGGAGCTGCAGCGCGGACACGAGCCCCATCACTGCGCCCAGGAGCGTCATCGCGCCCATGTTGATGGCCCTGTCGCGGTAGGGACCGCCGCGGTCCACGAGCGTGACGAAGAGGCCCGCCATGCCCACCCACGTCACGGCGGGCAGGTGCTGGGTGGCGGCGACCACCATGGGCAGGCCCACCGCGAGCGCCGCGCGCAGGCCCGCACCGAGCGCGGGGCGCACGGGCTCCACCCGGACGAACGACTCCAAGTGGCGCCGGAACACATTCATGGAACCCGCGACTCCCTCATCACGCCCCTCCACGCCACAGCACCGGAGTAACGCCAGGGCGCGGCGCTCGCCATGCGAGGCGACGAGCGCCATCGAGCCGTACGTGAGGCATCGATAAGCCACGGAGATGAGGCGCACCATGCGGACGCGCGCCGCGCGGTCCAGCGCACGTTCCGTTCAAGCCGCCCGCGCCCATCCGGCTCCGACATGGCCGAATGGCGCCGAGAGCACCAACCTCCCGCGGTCGCGGTGTCCCCGCTCGTCCAACATGTGACGAGAGAGGCCATTCGCAGGGGGTCACGCGGTGCCCTCGCTCCACTCGACGACCCCGGGCCCCGCGACCGCGCGGAAGCAATCCGAGAACCACGCCGCCGCCATGCGCGCCGCGCGCGCCCGTGGCTCCGCCTCCTCGAACCGCCGGCTCGCGCCCTCGACCAACTGGAGCCCCTTGCGCACCCCCGGCGCCAATCCGTCGAACACCCGCCGCGCGAGCATCGCCCGGTCCGCGTCCTCCCCTGCCCCGAGCACCAGCGTGGGCACGCGCACCTCCGCCACCACCGAGCCCGCCTTGTCCGGCCTTCCCCCCAGCGTGACGACCGCCTGCACCCCCCGAGGTTGATGCGCCGCCGCCACCAGCACCGCGGCCGCGCCCAACCCCATCCCCAGGAACCCCACGGGCAACAGCGACAACACGTCGTCACGCTGCAACCAGTCGCGCGCCACCTCCAGCCGATGCGCGATGAGCTCCACGTGCGCGCCCTCGCGCACCGTCCAGTCCTCGGCCTGCTCCTCGTCCGCGGTGCGCCAGTCGAGCCCCAGCGTCGCGAGCCCCGCCGCGTGCAGCACCTCGCGCACGGAGGAGTCCTTCGCCAGCTCCTCGTCCCCCACGAGCATCACCAGGCCGCTCGCCCGCTCGGGGACACACAGGAACCCCGCGAGCAGGCGTCCGGCGACGCCGACCTCCACATCACGCTGATGGACGCGCATCGGCCTTCCTCCCGCGGGGAATGGGCGCCACGCGGGCCCGGTCCGCCCCCTGAAGCTGGGGACCGTCCGCGCCGATGGCAGCGCCTTCACGCCAGGAGCCAGGGCAGGCCGACATCCAAGCGGCCGACCTCCCGTCTCACCCCGCCTCGCGCTCCGGGCCGAAGTCCTCGACATCGTCGGGGAGCACGTCGGGCACGTCGTCGTCCTGGAACGCGCTGGGCAACAGGCTGAACGGCAGCAACTTGGCCAGCGCCGCCAGCAGCAGCAACCCACCGGGCGCCGCGAAGATGGCGAGCGCCGGAATCGCCTTCGCCACGTCGATGAGCTGCGCGCGCATGCGCTGCCGCTCGTCCTCCGTGAGCTTCTGACGCCGCGCCACCTTCGCCACCAGCACCGCCAGGTCCCCCGTCTCGCGGACCTCCTGCATCAGCCGGTAGAAGTTCTTCTCCAGCGTCTCCTGCATGCCGGCCACCATGTCGTCACCCATGGCGCTGGCCGCGTCCCGCACCGTGAACACATCCACGATGGAGCGATGGCGCGCGTAGAACTCCGCCATCTCCAGCTCCAGCCGATGCAGCTCCTCCTTCGACACGTGCAGCGCGTCTGCCAGCGTGTCGATGAAGGCCCGCTCCCGCCGCGTGCGCCGCCCGTCCACCAGCGCCGCCAGCAGCGTCTGCTCCAGCAGGAAGTGGCGCATGTCCACGCTGCGCACCTGGCGCACCACGTCCCGCACCGAGCGCCGCCGCTCGAAGGACTGCTTCACCGCTGACTTCAGCTCGGACGCCATCGCCGCCGGCAGCCGCAGGTCCTCCACCTGCTTGAGGATGGCCCGCCGCGCGGGCGTCCCCGGCAACCGGTCCACGCACGCCAGCCCCGTCAGCACCTCCACCAGCAGCGCCTTCTGCTTCGACGCGAAGTCCAGCCGCCGCCGCGTCTGCTCGCGCGACAAGCGCCCGCTCGCGAAGTAGTCGATGGCCTGCCGACAGAACAGCTGCGCGTCCGCGTACTGCGCGCCGTTGTGCAGCACCAGCCCGTACACGGGGTCACCGGCCAGCGTGGGCTCGCGCTTGCGCAGCGCCATCTCCACCTTGGCCACCTGCCGCTTCGTCACCGGCGTGCCCTGGGCCAGCTGCTCCGCCAGCACCTCCGCCAGCACCAGCTCCCCGCCCAGCACGCAGAAGAGCACCAGCAGCTGCTCCACCCGGCGCCCCTCGGGCGCGCCCACCTGCCGCGCCAGCTCCAGCGCGAGCGCCGCCAGCGTGCGCAGCACCGCGTGGAAGAGCTGGTCCTCCAGCGCCTGCGCCTGGAACTCGGTGTCCGGCATCGCGTCCAGCGCCGTGGGCGCGTCCGCGGGAGTGCCGTACAACAACCCGCTGGCGCGCAGGGTGCGCCGCAGATACGCCCGAGCCCGGGCACGCCCGGGCCCCAGCCGCAAGGCGCTCTCCTCCGGAGCGGGCGACCCCAGATGGGCCGCGACCGCCTCGTTGAGGAGCGGGGTCAACCACCCCGCCTTGCTGAAATCCAACACCGGAACACCCCCGGACCCGCCGACGGACGCCTGGAGACGGTCCGCCGGATGTAACCCAGGGGGCCTCCGCGACGCCACCCGGCCTTCGGGAGATTCGACCGCCCGGAGTCAGCCCCTCCAGAACCCAGACTTCTACGGCGCCGGAAGAGTCCCACCCCGGACGCAGACCCGGGCCTACAGCGCCGTGGACTTGCCCGGCTCCAGCTCCAGCACCTTCGTGCCCGGGCGCGTCTTCTTCAGCTCGCCACGCAGCGCATCGGGCGTGCCCTGCAGGAGCGGGAAGGTGCCGAAGTGCATGGGGACGATGCTCTGCACCTTCAGCAGCCGCGCTGCCTGCGCCGCCTCCGCGGGCCCCATGGTGAAGTGCCCGCCGATGGGCAGCATCGCCACCGTGGGCTTGAACTGGGTGGCGATGAGCGACATGGACTCGAACGCGCCCGTGTCACCCGCGTGGTACAGCGTGGGCCCCTTGTCGACCTTCAGCACGTAGCCCAGCGGCGCGCCCGCGTACTGCGCCGGGGCCTTGGGGTCCGCCTGGTAGCTGCTGGAGTGCACCGCCTCCACCAGGTGCAGCGTGACGTCCTTCACCTGGAACGTCCCGCCCGCGTTGGCGCCCACCGCCTGCGTCTCTGGCAGGCCCAGCTGGTTCACCAGCTCGAACGAGCCGAACACCTTGGCGCCCGTCTTCTGCGCCAGCGCCTTGGCCTCGCCCACGTGGTCGAAGTGGCCGTGGGTGAGGAGGATGGCGTCCAGCGCCTCCGGCTGCGGGGCGTCCTTGGGCGCCTTCGGGTTGGTGAGCCACGGGTCGATGGCAATCACCGCCCCGCCCGGGGTGCGCACCACGAAGGCCGCGTGGCCCCACCACGTCACCTCCACCTTGCCCTTGGTGGCCGCGGGCTTCGCGGCGTCCGCCTTCTTCGGGGCCGGGGCCGCCGGGGGCGTGGCGGCGTCCTGCGCCATGGCCGTGCCACCGAAGGTCAACAGCGCCCCCACCGCGACTGCCCTGAGCTCGTTCCGCATGGTTGTCCTCTCTCGGGTCGAAAGTCTCGACGTGTCGCCGGGTTGCCACGAGGGCACACCCCCGGCCGGGCCGCCGCTTGGCACTGTCCGGGCGGCCAATCAAGGGCCTGCGCACATCGCCTGCCCCGGGGCGGACAGATGCCCCGGCGGCGCGAAGGCCGCAATCTCGAAAGAACGGTCGACATGACGCCCTCCGGGAAGGATGGTGGACCCAGCGTGGACCACCGATTCCAAGTCAGCCTCCGTGGGGTCATCGACCTCCTGTCCCACCATCTGTACAGCTCCCCCGGCGTCTACCTCCGAGAGCTGCTCCAGAACGCCACCGACGCCATCCGGGCCCGCCAGCACCTGGAGCCCTCCCACACCGGCACCGTGCGTCTGGAGCTGGTGGAGAAGCAGGACGGAGGCCCCCCCACCCTGGTCTTCAGCGACGACGGGGTGGGCCTGACGGAGGAGGAGATCCACCGCTTCCTGGCCACCATCGGCGAGTCCTCCAAGCGCGAGGCCCTGGAGGCCCGCCGCAAGGACTTCATCGGCCAGTTCGGCATCGGCCTGCTGTCGTGCTTCATGGTGTGTGACGAGCTGCTGCTCGTGACGCGCTCGGCACGCGGGGACGGGCGGACGCTGGAGTGGCGCGGCCGGCACGACGGCACCTACGCGGTCCAGGAGTCCGCGCATCCCTTGGACAAGCCGGGCACGCAGGTGTTCCTGGTGGCGCGCGCGGACATGGCGGAGTGGTTCGCGGTGGAGCGGGTGCGGCAGCTGGCGCGGCACTACGGCGGCCTGCTGCCCTTCCCCATCCAGCTGTCGGTGGGCGGCGAGGTGGAGCGGCTGGACGCCGACGGGCCGCCGTGGCGGCGCGAGTACGCGAGCGCGGCCGAGCGTCGCAAGGCGCTGCTCGACTACGGGCGCGAGGTCTTCGAGACGGACTTCATCGACTGCATCCCGCTGCGCTCCGAGGCAGGCGACGTGGACGGGGTGGCCTTCGTGCTGCCGGCGTCGCCGCACTTCAATGCGAAGCAGAAGCACCGCGTGTACCTGAAGCACATGCTGCTGTCGGAGAGCGCGGAGAATCTGCTGCCGGAGTGGGCCTTCTTCGTGAAGTGCGTGGTGAACGCCAACGCGCTCAGGCCCACCGCCAGCCGCGAGTCGTTCTACGAGGATGACTCGCTCGCCCAGGCCCGCGTGGCGCTGGGACAGGGGCTGCGCAAGTACCTGATGGACCTGGCGCACGAGGACCCGCGCGCGCTCCAGCGGCTCATCGGCCTGCACGGGTTGAGCGTCAAGGCGCTGGCGCTGGACGACGACGACTTCTACCGGCTGGTCATCGGGTGGCTGCCGTTCGAGACGTCGCTGGGCGTGACGACGCTCTCGGAGTACCGCCGGGCATACCCGGTGGTGCGCTACACGTCCACGCTGGATGGCTTCCGGCAGGTGGCGCGGGTGGCGGGCGCGCAGGGGCTGTGCATCATCAACGCGGCCTACACGCACGACGCGGCGCTGCTGGAGAAACTGCCGCACGTCATCCAGGACGCGCAGGTGGAGCCGTTCTCCTCGTCCGACCTACCGCAGAGCTTCGAGGAGCTGACGATGGACGAGCGCGACGCGGTGTTCCCGCTGTTGCGCACGGCCGAGCAGGTGCTGGCGCCGTTCCACTGCGGCGTGGCGGTGAAGAAGTTCTTCCCGGCCGAAGTGCCCACGCTCTACAGCTCGGACGAGGAGGGCTCGTTCCGGCGCGACGCCGAGCGGGCCCGTGACGAGTCCGACGACTTGTACGCCAGCGTGCTGGAGGGCGTCATGGCCGCCGCGGGCGGCGAGCCGGTGCAGCTGTGCTTCAACCTGCACAATCCGGTGGTGCGGCGGCTGGCGGCGGTGTCGGACCGGAACATGATGAAGCTGTCGGTGGAGATGCTCTACGTGCAGGCGTTGCTGCTCGGGCAGCACCCGCTGAACGCGCAGGAGATGACGCTGCTGAACCAGGGACTGTTGGGGCTCATCTCCGCGCAGTTGGGCACGGGTGGCGGAGAGGGAGACGGAGGCGGAAGCTCGGGAGGGCTGCACTGATGTCGACGGACTGGCGCGAGGAGGCCCAGGCGCTCTGGGACAGGGCGAGCCGGCAGCGCTCCAGCGAGAGCAAGGTGCGGCTGCTGGAGGAAGCGGTGCGGATGGCCGACTCGCACGGCGACGTGCAGCTGGGCTACGAGCTGCGCGACGACCTCATCGACGCGGCGACCTTCGGTGGCTACCCGGACAAGGCGCTGGTGGCCTTCGCGTGGTGCCGGGGTCAGCAGAAGAAGGACCCGGAGCGCTTCGACCCGGAGGCGATGCTCTGGAAGCAGAAGTGGGTGGTGGGGCGCATCAAGGAGTTCCCGCACATCTCCCGCAAGCAGATCGTCGACGCGCTGGACGACATCGAGCAGTGCTTCACCAAGGTGGACGCGGGCAAGCGCTCGGTGCTGAAGCTGCGCTACCAGGCCGCGCGGGACATGGGGGATGACGCGGCGGAGGTGGACCGGCTGTGGGAGGCGTGGCTCGCGGCGCCCCGGGACCACCTGACGGACTGCCGGGCATGTGAGCTGGACGACGAGCTGGACCACCACGTGGAGAAGGGCGAGTGGGAGCAGGCGCTGCGCAAGGCGAAGCCCATCCTGGACGGGCGGGTGAAGTGCGCGGAGATTCCGCACCTGACGCTGGGCACGCTGCTCTATCCCCTGTTCAAGCTGGGGGAGCTGGAGCGCGCGGCGGAGCTGCACCGGCGTGGCTACGCGCTGACGTCGAAGAACCGCGACTTCCTGGCCACGGTGGGAGACCACCTGGAGTTCCTGACGCTGACGGGCAACCTGGCGCGAGGGCTGACGGTGCTGGAGAAGCACCTGGAGTGGACGCTGGACCACGGCAGCTACAATGACCGGTTCATCTTCCTGGTCGCGGCGACGTTCCTGCTGGAGCGCGTGCTGGCGGCGGGAGACCGGGACGTGGTGAGCCTGCGCCTGACGAAGTCGTTCCCCGAGCACCGAGCGGACGGCGGCTACGAGGTGAAGGCGCTGCACGCGTGGATGCGCCAGCAGGCCCAGGCCATCGCCACGCGGTTCGACACGCGCAACGGCACGGACCGCTACGCGCGCAGGCTCGCGCGCATCCAGCGGCTCACCGAGGAAGTGCGCGAGTTCCCGCTCGATTGATGGTGAGAGGCGCCCACGGGGTCATCACGGCCTCGTGGGAATCCACCAGGGATTGATTGGAATCCTGCGTTTGTCTCGCGGTGTCTGTGAAGCAGCCGGCAATCCAGACACAGCCCATACCCTGGCCGGATGGACTTCCCTTACAAGGGTCCTGCGCCCATCCCAGGCGCTCCCGGCGGATGTCTGCCATTCGCACGGACACTCGAAGCCAGACAGGACCCACCATGCATCTCGCGAGGCACTCCCTTCTGACGATGTTCGCAGTGGTCGCAACGGCTTGTGGTGGCGGTATGGAGTTGGACGAGGGTGGCGCGACGGAGCCCGTCACGCCGCCCGCCGAGGAGCAGGTTTCGCCCGACACGTCGTCCGAGGACGGCCGGGTCAGCGCGTTCGCCACGTGTACCGGCTATGACGGCAACAACTACTGTCTGGCCGAGTGCAACGACTCCGTCAGCTATTGGTACGTCGTCGGCCACGTCTCCGTGGTGGGCTATGGCAACTGCGCCTCGGCGGCGTTCGATTTCTGCCGGTCCCTTGGCTACAACGGCCACAACGGCGCCTGCTGGGGCTACTAGTCGTCAGTCATTGCTTCGCCGCACATGAACAGACGTCATGCCCCACCACGTTTCAGTGGTGGGGTGTGGCGCACGGGCCTGGGCTCAGCACGTCACCTCCCACAGGTGGCCATTGCTGTCATTGAAGTACACGCGGCCCGCGCCACCGAGGGGGTCCTGGGTCTGCCCGTTCGCCGTGTCGAAGTGGTCATTGCCGAAGGGGACGCGCTCGGCCTGGAGCCGCTCCACGACCTCCGCGAATCGCTTCGCGTCGACGCGGAAGGCCACGTGCGAGAAGCGCGGCTCGGACGAGGCCGAGAACAGGACGAAGCACCCGTGGTCCAGGTCGATGCGCCGCATGTCGTCATCGGCGCCCTCGGGGACGGGGGCCTGCGCGCCCAGGATCCGCGCGAGGAATCGGGAGGACGCGTCGACGTCGCGTGCGTCCACGGCCAGGTGGTCCAGCTGCATCATGTTGGTTCTCCTTCGAGCTCTGTGAGGGCGGCTTCGAGCGCGGACACCAGCCGCTGCTTCGTGGGCTCCGAGAGGCGAGCGGAGCCCAGGGCGAGCTCCTCGGCGCGCACCTTCTTGAATGCGGCGAGGAAGCGGCTCGCCTTCGGAGTCACCTGGAGCGACTTGCGCCGGCGGTCCTCCGGATCCTCCCGCCGCGTCACATAGCCGAGCCTCACCAGGCGCTCGGCCATCTGACTCACCGAGGGCAGGGAGAGCCCCATCCGCTCCGCGAGGCTCGACAGGGGCTCGCCCGGCTGCTCGCGCACGTGGCGCAGCAGGATGCCCTGGTCGGCCGTGACGCCGTGCTCCGAGAGGAGCGAGAGCACCTGGCCACGCGAGTGCGACACGTGGCCCAGGAAGGATTCGAGGAGGCGGCCGAGCCGTTGGTTCATGCGCCCATATAGTTAACGCGCATGAATCAAATTCGCAAATGAAGCAGGCCCTGGAGCTGGCCTCAACACCCGCCGAATCCCTTCAAGTCGGCAGCGCACCCCGCCCAACGGTGGCTGCCGACAAGCTCTTCAATCAGGTAGTCGACCCCACCCAACAAGGGGGGGGCTCGGAGGAAGACATAATTCACATAGCAGATGGGCTCGGACACCCCCACCTCCGGAGCCAGGAGCACCACCCCCCCGAGGCCCAGGCCTCTGTGGGGGCACGTATACCAATCCCGCTCGCGCTCGCCGTAGATGACCTCGGTCTTCACATGCTCGGCGAGGGTTCGTCTCAATCGCGCCAGTTGTTCGGGCGTCAGGCGAGACTCTCGCCTGCCTCGGACCTTCACATGGAATTCACATGCGTAGACCACCCGCCCATCGCCATGGATGGAGAGACTGTAGTGAGGGCAAACCCCGTCACACCCCGTCCGTCGCATCTCGACGACAAGCCCTGGGTCTTCAGGTGCTGTTCGCACGTCGGCACGCTGTGGTGACGAAGGTGTCGCCGCTCCACTCCGGCTTCCACCGCACCCCAGCATCAGGAGTACACACCCCATCGACATGCCCAATGAGCGCAGCGTCCATGGATGCGGACGAGCCATGAAGGAGAACCTACTCGCGTGTGTCGAAGACATGTCCCGCAGACTACGAGGGGGCTTCACCTGTCGCGCCATCCGCCACACATCATGAAGATTTCATGCGTGAGCGATGTGTGAAGCATGCCTTTGCGCGGAAAAGGTGAGTCCTCGACAAGCGCGACTGAGGGGCCATGGAGGCGCCCCCGAGGGCCCTGTTTCGAAACGTCGAGTCATCCGATGACGCGGGCACTCACCGGGTGAGCACACGCGCCATCGGCTGGGTTCCACATCAGCGCTTCAGCTTCGCGAACGGATTGTTGAATGGCTCCGGGCCCTTCTTGTCGCCGCCACCCGGACGCTGGCCACCTGACGACGAGCCCGCGCCTTGCGGCCCTCCGGGGCGTGCGCCCGACGAGCCCTTGCCACCCGTGCCCGCGCCACTGGGCCGAGGCGCCCCCGCCCCACCCCGCTCCGTCATCCGCCCCGCCCCAGAAGCCCCACCCACCGCGGGCCGGCCCGAAGGCTGCGCCGCCCCGCCCTCCTGTGCCGCGCGCACCGACAACGCCAAGCGCTTGCGCTGCAAGTCCACGCTGAGCACGCGCACCGTCAAACGGTCCCCGACCTTCACCACCTCGGACGGGTCCTTCACGAACTTCGTCGAGATTTGCGACACATGCACCAGTCCATCCTGGTGCACGCCCACGTCCACGAACGCGCCGAAGGCCGTGACGTTCGTCACCACGCCCTGCAACACCATCCCCTCCTTCACGTCCTCCAGCGTGCGCAAATCATCACGCATCGTCGGCGCCGAGAAGTCTCCACGCGGGTCCCGGCTCGGCTTCTCCAGCTCCGACAGGATGTCCTTCAACGTCAGCTCGCCCAGGTCCGGGCCCAGGTACTTCTTGGGGTCGATCTTCCGCACCAGCGACGCGTTGCCCACCAGCGCCCCCACCTCCACGCCCAAATCCTTCGCCATGCGCTCGACCACCGCGTACCGCTCCGGGTGCACCGCGCTCGCGTCCAGCGGCTCCGGCCCTCGCACGCGCAGGAAGCCCGCCGCCTGCTCGAACGTCTTGGGCCCCAGCCCGCTCACCTTCAACAGCTCCCGCCGCGTGGTGAACCGCCCCTTCGACGCCCGGTGCGCCACCAGCTTCTTCGCCAGAGACGGCCCCACGCCGGACACGTGCTCGAGCAACTGCGGCGACGCGGTGTTCACATCCACGCCCACCGCGTTCACACACGAGTCCACCACCTCGCCCAGCTTCTTCTTCAACAACCCCTGGTCCACGTCGTGCTGGTACTGCCCCACGCCGATGCTCTTCGGGTCGATCTTCACCAGCTCCGCCAGCGGGTCCTGCAACCGCCGCCCAATCGACACCGCGCCGCGCAGGCTGACGTCCATCTCCGGGAACTCGTCACGCGCCACCTCCGACGCCGAGTAGATGGACGCACCCTGCTCGCTCACCGACACCACCGGCACCTGCACGCCCAGCGCCTTCAGCGTGTCGCGAACGAAGGTCTCCGCCTCGCGGCTGCCCGTCCCGTTGCCCACCGCGATGAGCTCCGGCTTGTGCTTCTGCACCACCGCGGACAACAGCTTCGCCGCGCGCACCCGCTCGTCCGCGCTCCGCTCCGAGTACAGCGTCAGCGTCTCCGCCACGCTCCCCGTGTTGTCCAGCATCGCCAGCTTGATGCCGGTGCGAAGCCCCGGGTCCAACGCCAGCACCGCCCGAGCCCCCGCCGGCGCCGTCAACAACAGGTGCCGCAGGTTCTCTCCGAACACACCGATGGCCCCCTTGTCCGCGCGCTCCTTCAGCTCCGCGCGCAGCTCCGACTCCAGCGACGGCCCCATCAGCCGCTCCCACCCATCCTCCACCGCCGCGCGCAGCTCCGAGGCGAACAGCGCCTGCGGCTTCGTCACCACCCGGCTCGCGAGCAGCGCCTTCACCTCGTCGTCCGGCAGGTTCAGCCGCACCTTCAACACGCCCTCCTCCTCACCCCGCAGGAGCGCCAGCACGCGGTGGGACGGGGCCTGCGACAGCGGCTCCTCGTGGCCGTAGTAGTTCTCGAACTTGGTGGGCTCGCCCTTCTTCGCCGGCACCACGTCCGAGCGCAGCGTGCCCCGCTTCGCGCACACCTCGCGCGACTCGCGGCGCAGCCCCGCGTCCTCGCTCACCCGCTCCGCGCAGATGTCCCGAGCCCCCGCCAGCGCCGCCGCCAGGTCCGGCACCTCCTTCTCCGCGTTCACGAACGGCCGCACCTTCGCGTCCGCGGCCTCGCCCTTGCGGCCATCCTGCTTCCACAGGAGGTCCGCCAGCGGCTCCAGCCCGCGCTCCCGGGCAATCGCCGCGCGCGTGCGGCGCTTGGGCCGGTACGGCAGGTAGAGGTCCTCCAGCTCGGTGCGCGTCTTCGCCGCCTTCAGCGCCTTCGCCAGCTCCGGCGTCAGCTTCCCCTGCTCCTCCACGGAGCGCAGAATCGTCTCGCGACGCGAGTCCAGCTCGGCGCGCTCGCCGGCCCGGTCCAGGATGGTCTGGATCTGCACCTCGTCCAGCCCTCCGGTGACCTCCTTGCGATAGCGCGCGATGAAGGGGACGGTGGCTCCGTCGGCGTTCAGCGCCAGGGTGCGGTCCACCTGCTCGGGCTTCAGCCCCAGTTCCTGCGACAGCTCAGCGGCGTAGGCGTGCATGACGCCGCTTCTATAACCCGCCCCCCACACGGCTCCCAGCGCGCGTCACCCGCGCCGGCGCGCCTCCCAGTCACTGCGCGACATTCCCCAGAATTGCTGGTCCTTGCGCTCCCCCCGCAGGACGCTGTGCCCCCGCATCGTCCCCTCCAGCGAGAAGCCCAGCTTGCGCGCCACGCCCTGGGAGCCCAGGTTCTCCGACAGCGTCGTCAGCCACACCCGGTGCAGGAACGGCAGCGTGAACAGGCGCTCCAGCATCATCCCCACCGCGCGCGAGCCCAGCCCGCGCCCGTGGTACGCCTCCGCCATCATGTAGCCAATCTGCAGGCGCCCGTGCTCCCGGGACACGTCGCGCGCGGACACCGTGCCCACCCACGCGTCCCCCAGGCGCACGAACCAGCGGAACCCCTTCGCGCGGGGCTCCTCCAGCGTGCCCGCCTCCAGGATGCGCTTCACCAGCACCTCCCGCGAGTCGTCCTCCGTGTCCACGTAGCGCCGGGCTCCGGCCTCGGCGCGCAGCGCCAGCCAGAAGTCCACGTGCTCGGGATGCGCCGGAACGAGCAACAGGTCCGAGGCCACAGCGCCAGTCACCATGCCCGGACTTCTAACCCGTTCCGGCGAGCGGGACACTTCCCGCGGAGCTCAGCGCGTCTTCAGCGTGAGGCGGCTGGGGTCGTGCGTGGCGGTCAGCGTGACGGCGTTCTCGAGCCCCAGGCCCGCGCCACCGACGACGCCCTCCAGCAGCGACGGCTCCACCGTCTCGAGCGCGCGGAGCGTCTCCTTCTTCAGGGTCAGCTTCTTCTTCGGGGACTGAGCGCTCATCGTGCTGCCTTCCTTTCCAGGTGAACCCGCCAGGTGTCTCACCGTGCCGGACGACGACACGGAGGACTCGAGGGTAATTCACGGAAAACGCCAGTCCCTAGGAAATTTTCCAATCCCACCAAAGCGGCAAGGGCCGCCACCGGAAGAAGCCCTGGGCTTCCGGCGCGGCCCTCGTCCTCCCACGGGTGAGCGTGGGAGCGCTTCGGTGCCCGTGGGCTCAGAGCTTCGTGATCGCCCCGTTCTGCACGCGGAAGTCCACGCGGGTGAACTGCGCCTGCAGCTCCGCGGCGCCGCGCACCGAGTAGTCCTTCGTCACCTCGGTGCTGGGGATGAGGTGGAAGGCGGCCAGGGCCTCGTCGCCCTTCACCTCCAGCACCACGAAGCCATGCGCGTCACCGTTCACGTAGCGCATGCCGGGGTTGCCCGCGGCCAGCGACTCGTTGAGCTCCGTGACGACGTACTTGTAGACGGCGCTGCCCGGGCCGTAGCCCGCGCCGATGACGGCCAGCCCCGCCAGCTCCTTGATGGAGCCGGAGGTGATCGCGGGCGCCGTCAGCGCGGGCACGCCGCCCTCCACGGACGCGAACGACGCGTGGATGTCGCCGGAGATGAACATCGCGTTCTTCACCTGGTTCTGCGCGATGAACTCCAGCAGCTCCTTCTTCTTCGCGGGGAAGCCGTCCCACTGGTCCGCGTTGAAGTAGAAGACCTGGCGCAGCGTCGGGTCCGGGATGTCCGTCTTCGCCGACAGGTCGAACACCATGGACGTCATCGACACGGAGCTGACGACAATCTTCCAGGTGTTCGCCGCCTTCAGCTGGTTCTGCAGCCACGCCTGCTGCGTCGCGCCCAGCGCGTCCTCGCTCAGCCCGGCCGAGGTGGCGTAGCGCAGGGCGGAGAACAAGTCGTAGATGGGCTTCACCACGATGTAGCGCGAGCCCTGGATGTTGAAGAGCGAGCCCTTGCCCAGGTGCACGTACGCGAGCCCTCGCAGCGTGCCCGCCGTGGAGAGCAGCGGAATCGCGGGCTGCCCCGCAGCCTCGCGCGCCGCGTTCACCGCCGTCAGCACCTGGTTGGCGTAGAAGAGCGACACGTTCCCGGACACCCACGTCTGGGCCTTCACCGTGGCCGCGTCCTGGGTGAGGCCCGCCGCCACCGCCTGCTGCACGTACGCGCCCTGGAGCACCGCCTTCTGCGTCGCGTGCTCCGGCAGGTCCAGGCTCGTGTACGCGAACGTCTCCGACTGGAGCAGCGCCTGCACCGGCGCCGGCAGCGTCGGCAGCGCCAACCCCAGCACCGACGCCTCCACCGCCACCTTGCCCGGGTACGCGTCCTCGGGGATGAGGTGGTCCGGGCGGTAGGTGCGGTAGTCGGACACCGCCAGCTTCAGGTGCTTGCCGAAGTCGAAGTCCCGGTAGACGCGCGTGTTCGGGAACACCGGCGCGCTCGCCACGTCGATGGCGCCCTCCGCCGAGGCCGTGTTGTCCAGCGGGATGTACTCGAAGAAGGCGCGCTCCGAGTTGCGCTTGCGCTCAATCTGGTTCTCCGCCGCGCGCCCGTCCAGGTACGTCGCGTTGGAGCCCCAGCTGTCGTCGGAGAACTCGTGGTCGTCCCAGATGATGATGAACGGGTAGCGCTCGTGCACCTGCTGGATGAGCTTGTCGGTGCGCAGCGTCTTGTAGAGGTCGCGGTAGTTCGACAGCGCGTTGGCCGCGTAATACGTCGACTCACCCGAGCCCAGCTGCAGCGCCTTGTCCGGCTCGCTGAACACCACGCGCCGCTCGGTGTTGCCCGACTGGAACGACTTGTCCCCCGTCGTCTCGTAGATGTAGTCGCCGAGGAACACGATGAAGTCCAGGTCCTCGTCCAGCTCCAGCAGCCGCTGCCACGCGTTGTAGTAACGGCCGATGTAGTCCTGGCAGCTGGCGAAGGCGAACTTCACCGCCACGTCCGCCCCGGCCGCCGGCGCCGTGCGGGTCCGGCCCGTCGCCGTCGTGTACTCCGTCCCGTTCTTCGTCAGCACGAAGCGGTAGTAGTACGTGGTGCGCGCTGACAGCTTCGTCACCTTGACCTTGAGCGCGTGGTCGTTCGCCGCCAGCGCCGTGAAGTCGCCCCGGAACACGAAGTCGCTGAACTCCGCGCGGGTGGACACCTCCAGCCGCACCGGCGCGTCCGCGCCCGCGTTGTCCGGGTCCCACGCGCGCACCCACAGGATGACGCTGTCCGGCCTCGGGTCTCCCGAGCAGACCGACTGCGGGAAGTACTTCGCATCGGCGGTGGGCTTCTTCGTGTCGTCATCATCCGAGCACCCGAATGAGGTACTCGCCGCGACGGCGACCACGGCCTGAAGGAAGCTGCGACGATTCAGACGGTCGAACAAGGTGACACTCCCAGGGGCAAGCGCTAGCGAAACGAAACGCCCGGGAGTCTACGGCCCTCGTCCATCACTCCGGCAACATCCCCGCCACACGCCGGACACAACGCGTCGTGTCAGCACTCGGCGCCCGGGGCCACCCGTGCGCCCCGCATGCGTGGGGCCGGCAACGACGACGGGGCCGCCCCCACGAAGGAGGACGACCCCGTCTGTCGAAGTTCCGCGAGGGAAGGCGTTACTTCACGGCCTTCACGCGCTGACGCTTCTCGCTGGCACCCTCGGCGGGGGCCTCCTCTGCGGGGGCCGCGGAGAGGGGCGCGCCCTTCGCGATGCCGTACTTCTCCAGCACGCGGGTCTCGATGTCGCGCGCCACCTCCGGGTGCTCCCGCAGGTAGTCCTTCGCGTTCTCCCGGCCCTGACCGATGCGCTCGCCGTTGAACGAGAACCAGCTGCCGCTCTTCTCCACGATGTTGTCGTTGGAGGCCAGGTCGATGAGGTCGCCTTCACGGGAGATGCCCGTGCCGTACATGATGTCGAACTCGACCTCCTTGAACGGAGGCGCCACCTTGTTCTTCACCACCTTCACGCGGGTGCGGCTGCCCACCACGTTCTCGCCATTCTTGATGGCGCCGATGCGGCGGATGTCCAGGCGCTGCGACGCGTAGAACTTCAGCGCGTTGCCGCCCGTGGTCGTCTCGGGGTTGCCGAACATGACGCCGATCTTCATGCGGATCTGGTTGATGAAGATGACGCACGTCTGGCTCTTGGCAATGGTGCCCGTGAGCTTGCGCAAGGCCTGGCTCATCAGACGGGCCTGCACACCCATGTGCGCGTCGCCCATCTCGCCCTCGAGCTCCGCCTTGGGAACGAGCGCGGCCACCGAGTCCACCACCAGCACGTCGATGGCGCCCGAGCGCACCAGCATCTCCGCGATTTCCAGCGCCTGCTCACCGGTGTCCGGCTGGCTCAGGAGCAGGTCGTCGGTGCGCACGCCCAGCTTGCGCGCGTAGCCCACGTCCAGCGCGTGCTCGGCGTCCACGTAGCCGCAGATGCCGCCGCGCTTCTGCGCCTCGGCGACGATGTGCAGACACAGCGTCGTCTTGCCGGAGGACTCCGGTCCGAAGATCTCGATGATGCGGCCCTTGGGCACGCCGCCCACGCCCAGGGCGATATCCAGCGAAATCGAGCCCGTCGAAATGGCCTGCACGTCCCGCATCAGCGGCTCGTCGTTGCCGAGCCGCATGATGGACCCCTTACCGAACTGGCGCTCCACCGCGGACATCGCCAGCTCGATCGCCTTTTCCTTCTCCTGATTCACGGCCATTTCTCTTGGCTCCTTGTATTGGCGAGCCACCCCGGCTCACCTGAACGCGCTTTTAGTACGCGATGGGTAGACCCTAGTCCACCCCTCTGACATCCGTGTTGAATCCTGCCGGTCAGCTCTCGCGGAGGGCAGCCAGGAGGACGGCCACCGCGCCTGCCACACCTGCCCACAGCCCCCCGGCATGCCCCGCCGAGCCGAGGGCCAGCAGCAGCCCGTAGCCCGACACGAGGGCCAGCAATCCCAGGCCCAGGCGGTACACGGGAGTCCGGGGCGGGGCAAGCCACAAGGCCAGCATGGCCAGCACGCACAGGCCCACCTGCAAGGTCACCGTGCCCTCGACCACGCCGGGACGCAGGAACTCCTCCACCATCTGGGCGAAGAGGCCGCCGCCCAGCACCAGGGCGGGGACCTCCGGGCCGAAGTCGAGCGCGCCGGGGCGGCCCTGGGGGCGCGAGGCGTGGTTGGCGCGCAGGTGCTTGAGGTCCTCGGGCTGGACCTCCAGGGCGTAGGGGAAGCCCAGGGACAGGAGCGCCTCCACGGCCACGGCGCGGCACGAGCGCCCCCGGGCGTCCACCAGTCCCTCCAGCCGGCCGCTGTCGAGCAGCCGGTGCAGGGTGTCCGCCACCTGACGCTCCCCGCCGCCCTGGGCGAGCTGGGCGAGGACTTCATTGAGCCGCGAGGCGGCCTCGGGGCGCTCTGCCTCGGGCGCGGCCACGGCCTGCTCCACCCGGACGAGGACGGGCAGGGGCAGCTCCACCGGAGGCGTGGGCCGGACCAGGTGCGCCGGGGCGGGCGCGGCCCAGGAGGAGAGGTCCGTCAGGCCCTGGGTCCCGGCCTCGGCGCCAGTGGGCGTCCAGGGCGCCAGGTCCCCCAGACGCTCCTCGCCGGGCTCCTGCTCGGTCTGGTGCAGGGGAGGCTGGGTGCGCGTGGCGTCCGACACCCGGTGACTGTATCCACGCAAGCGGGTGGGCATCAAAGCGCGAGGCGCCCGCGACTTCCTCCGGGCGACAGCATGCCGGCCCACCGGGGAGGCCCGAGCCCCGGGATGACAGGAGCCCGGGCCCCCATCAGGGGAACCCGGGCTCCGCGTGCATCAGGAGGCGCGAGCGACGGCTACTCCACCGTCACGCTCTTGGCCAGGTTGCGCGGCTGGTCCACGTCGTTCCCGCGCATCTCCGCCACGTGGTACGCGAGGAGCTGCAGCGGAATCGTGGCCACCACCGGCGCCAGCAGCGCGCACGCCGCCGGAATCCGGATGACGTGGTCCGCCAGGCCGTCCACCTGCTTGTCGTCCTCGTCGATGACGGCGATGACCTTGCCGCCGCGCGCGCGGACCTCCTCCACGTTGCCGATGATCTTCTCGTAGGCCACGTGCGGCTGCTTCGGCGCGATGACCACCACCGGCATCTTCTCGTCGATGAGGGCGATGGGGCCGTGCTTCATCTCGCCACCCGCGTAGCCCTCCGCGTGGATGTACGAAATCTCCTTCAGCTTCAGCGCGCCCTCGAGCGCCACCGGGTGCATGGGGCCACGGCCGAGGAAGAGGAAGTCCTGCGCGTTCATGAACTCACGCGCCACGCGCTTCACGGCCGGCTCGCACTTGAGCACGTCCTCGATCATCTTCGGGATCTCGGTCAGGTGCGTCAGGTGCTCCTGCGCCGCCTGCACCGACAACGTCCCACGCATGCGGCCCAGCTTCACCGCCAGCAGGTAGAGCGCCACCAGCTGCGTGGTGAACGCCTTGGTGGACGCGACGCCAATCTCCGGGCCCGCGTTCGTCAGGACGGAGAACTCCGCCTCGCGCGTCATCGCGCTGCCGATGACGTTGCAGATGGCCATCGCCGTGGCCCCGCGCGCCTTGGCCTCCTTGAACGCCGCCAGCGTGTCCGCCGTCTCACCCGACTGGCTGATGGCGATGGCCAGGTGCGTGCCCTCGACGATGGGGTCGCGGTAGCGGAACTCGCTCGCCAGCTCCACCTCGACCGGCAGCCGCGCCAGCGTCTCAATCATGTGCTTGCCGGCCACGCCCGAGTGCCACGACGTGCCGCACGCGAGAATCGTGATCTTCGTGAGCGAGCGCACCTTCTCGGGCGTCAGGTTCCAGCCCTCGAAGTGGACGTCGCCCTCGGACAGGAGCATCCGGCCGCGCAGCGTGTCCGCGACGGCGCGGGGCTGCTCCCAGATCTCCTTGTGCATGAAGTGCTTGTGGCCGCCCTTCTCCGCCATCATCGGCGTCCAGTCGATGCGGCGGGTGGCGCGGTTCACCGGCTGACCCTGGCGGTTGAAGATGTCCACCTTGGAAGCGGTGACGATGGCCAGGTCACCCTCCTCCATGTAGACGATGTCGCGCGTGTGCTCGAGCACCGCGGGCACGTCGCTGGCGATGAAGTTCTGCCCCTCGCTCAGGCCCAGCACCATGGGCGACGCGTTCTTCGTCGCGACGATGCGGTTGGGGTCCGTCGCGCTCACCACCGCCAGCGCGTACGTGCCCTTCACCTGCTCAATCGCGCCGCGCACCGCGTCCGGCAGGTCCTTGCCCTTCTCCAGCTCCTCCGAGATGAGGTGGGCGAAGACCTCCGTGTCCGTCTCCGAGGAGAAGACATGGCCCCTGGCGCGCAGCTGCTCCTTGAGCGCCAGGTGGTTCTCGATGATGCCGTTGTGCACCACCGCGACGTTCTTGTACGTGTGGGGGTGCGCGTTCTCGTCCGAGGGACGCCCGTGCGTGGCCCAGCGCGTGTGACCGATGCCGATGTTCCCCTTCGGCTGGTCCGCCACCACGCGGTTCTCCAGGTTGCGCAGCTTGCCCGTGGCGCGCACCACGTTCAGCTCGTTGCGGTTCACCACCGCCACGCCCGCCGAGTCATACCCCCGGTACTCGAGCTTCTTCAGCCCGGAAACGAGGATGGGAGCCGATTCCTTGTCACCGACGTAACCAACAATCCCGCACATGTTCTGACCTCTCTCTCACGCCCACGCCCGCCGGAGCAAACCGAGGGATACCCGTACATCTCCGGGAGCGGCAGTCCGGCCGCTCCCCAAGCAAGAGCCACGCCCTGGCTCAACCACCCTTGGCCGCGCGACGCGCCTTCTTCGCGGCCACCCAACCTTCCTTCGTCACCTGTGGCGCACGTGACACAGCGAGGCTCCCAGGAGGCACGTTTTTCGTCACCGTGGTGCCCGCCCCGACATAGGCCCCGTCGCCCACCTTCACGGGCGCCACCAGCTGCGTGTCGGAGCCGATGAAGACCCCGTCGCCCAGCTCCGTCAGGCTCTTGTTCACCCCGTCATAATTACAGGTGATGGTGCCCGCGCCGATGTTGCAGCCCGCGCCAATCCGGGCGTCCCCCAGATAAGTCAGGTGGTTGGCCTTGCTGCCCTTGCCGATCTGCGCCTTCTTCGTCTCCACGAAGTTGCCCAGATGCACGTCCTCTGCCAGCTCCGTCCCCGGGCGCAGGCGGGCGAACGGGCCGATGACGTTCCGCACTCCCACCTTCGCCTCCTCCAGCACGGAGTAGGGCTTGAGCACGGAGCCGTCCGCCACCGTGGAGGCGCTCACCACGCAGCCGGGGCCAATCACCACGCCCTCGCCGATGACGCTGCCCGCGGTCAGCGACACACCCGGGCCCACCTCGGAGTCCGAGCCCACCACCACGTCCTCCTCGATGAAGGTGGTGTCCGGGTCGTGCAGCGTGACGCCCGCGCGCATGTGCGCGTCGTTGATGCGCCGCTGGAGCACCTTGGCCCGCGCCGCCAGCTCCACCTTGTCATTCACCCCCGCCGTCTCGGTGGCGTCCGCCACGACGGTGCCCACCGGGCCCTGCCTCGCGGCCAGCTCCACCAGGTCCGTGAGGTAGTACTCGCCCTGCGCGTTGTTCGGCTTGATATCGGCCAGCGCCTTCCAGAGGAAGGCCGCGTCGACGGAGTAGATGCCCGCGTTGCACTCCTTCACCGCGCGCTGCTCGGGGCTGGCGTCCTTCTGCTCCACCACCCGCGTCACCCGGCCGCCCTCGCGCAGGACGCGCCCGTAGCCGGTGGGGTCCTCGAGCACCGTCGTCACCATCGCCAGCACGCCGCCCGCCGCGTCATGCGCGGCCAACAGCGACGCCAGGGTCTCCTTGCGCAGCAACGGCACGTCCCCGTAGAGGATGAGCACGCGCCCGGAGAACCCCTTCAGGGCCTCCTCCGCGGAGCGCACCGCGTCCGCCGTACCCCGCTGCTCACGCTGGAGCGCGAAGGTGAGGGGCGCTTGGGGGAACAGGGCGCGGACCTCCTTCTCCACGCTCTCCGCTTGATGGCCCACCACTGGCACCACCGACGTGGCACCGAGCTCGAGCGCTCGCTTGAGGGGATACGCGCACAGGGGCTTTCCGAGGATGGCGTGAAGGACCTTGGCCTTCTTCGACTTCATCCGCGTGCCCTTGCCCGCACACAGCACCACCGCCGACAGAGCTGTCATGCGGCGGAGGATTAGGGACCGGGATTCGAGTCGTCAACCGGGCGAAGCTCCGAAGTCTCCGAGGTGTTGTCGGGTCGGGGCTTTGCCTGCACGGCGACACACAGCGCGTTGCTCTTCACCGTGATTCCAAAGCTGGGCTTGAGGAAGAGGGTGACCCGGCCGGAGGGCGGAACAGACCCGGGTCGGGGCTGTTTGTCTGGGATGACCGGTGCGCTCATGTGCTCCCCCACTCGCGGCTCATGATGGGGGAAGGATGCTCCCTCTGGAGGAACAATCCAAGAGGAAAAATGTTGCCGAGTTGAAATCATGGTCCGGTGCGGACAGTTCGTGCATACCGGGAGAGGTGTAGTCGCTCAGGCGCCCCCGAGTCCCGGCCCCAAGGTGTGGGTGAGTGTCCGCCGGGTAACACATCCCCTGCGACGAATGCCAGCCACAAGGTATTGATTGCGCCCCGAGGAGGGGTGGATTCCGTGAACGACACGAGCTTCGAGAAGCAGGCCCCGCGCACGCGCGCGAAGGTGCTGGAGGCGGCGGCGCTGGTGGTGCTGATGCTGGTGGCGGGCGTGGCCCAGGCGGCGCGACCGTACCGGGGTGGCGCGGTGGCCACGGCGTACCCGCCCGCGAGCGAGGCGGCGCTGAAGATGCTCGAGCGCGGCGGCAACGCGGTGGACGCGGCGGTGGCGGCGGCCTTCGTGGCGGCCGTCGTGGGGCCCTACCACTCGGGCGTGGGCGGCGGCGGCTTCGCGCTGGTGCACGACGCGAGGACGGGCACCACCCGGGTGCTGGACTTCCGCGAGGTGGCGCCCAAGGCGGCCACGCGCGACATGTTCGTCAAGGACGGCAAGGTGGTGCCGGGGCTGTCCACCGACGGCGTCTTGAGCGTCGCGGTGCCGGGCGCGGTGGCGGGCTACCTGGAGCTTTTGGAGAAGCACGGCACCCTGCCGCGCGCCGTGGTGCTGGCGCCGGCCATCGAGGCGGCGAAGAAGGGCCTGTGGGTGACGCCCCGCTACCGCGCGCTGGCGGAAGGCCGGCTGGAGTGCCTGCGCAAGGACCCGGAGGCCCGCCGCATCTTCCTGACCAAGAACGAGCAGGGCGAGGCCATCATCCCCCCGGTGGGCCACCTGGTGCGCCAGCCGGACCTGGCGCGCACGCTGACGGCGGTGTCGAAGAGCGGCGCCAGGGGCTTCTACGCGGGCAGCGTGGCCAAGGGCATCGTCGACACGGTGAAGGCGGGCGGCGGCATCGTCACGCTGGAGGACCTGTCGTCGTACAAGACGCGCGAGCGTCAGGCGCTGGAGGGCAGCTACCGCGGCCACCGCATCCTCACCATGCCGCCGCCGAGCGCGGGCGGAGTGGCGGTGCTCCAGGTGCTGGGCGCCATGGAGCAGCTCAGGCCCCAGGGCTTCACCTGGAGGGAGCCGGACAGCGTGCACCTGTACGTGGAGGCGCTGCGGCGCGCGTACGTGGACCGGGCCAGGTACCTGGGCGACCCGGACTTCGCGGACGTGCCCACCCAGCGGCTCATCTCCAAGGGACACATCGCGGACCTGGCGGGCTCCATCGACCCGAAGAAGGCCACCTCCAGCCTGGCGCTGCTGCCGCAGGCGGCGGGCACGCAGCAGGGCTCCACGCTGACGGACAAGCCCGCCACGCTGACGCCGGAGCCGGAGCGCAAGAACACCACGCACATCTCCATCGTCGACAAGCAGGGCAACGCGGTGGCGCTCACCACCACGGTGAACTACAGCTTCGGCTCGTGCGTGGTGGCCAAGGGCACCGGCGTGCTGCTCAACGACGAGATGGACGACTTCGCCGCGCAGCCCGGCGTGCCCAACGCGTACGGCCTCGTCACGGGCGAGCCCAACGCCGTACACCCCGGCAAGGTGCCCCAGTCCTCCATGTCCCCCACGCTGGTGTTCTCCAGGGAGGACCCGAAGAAGGTGATGCTCGCGGTGGGAAGCCCCGGGGGCTCCACCATCCCCACCACCGTCATCCAGGTCATCAGCAACGTGGTGGACGGCGGCATGGACGTGGTGCGCGCGGTGAACGAGGGCCGCGTCCATCACCAGTACCTGCCGGACGAGCTGTGGGTGGACCGCTGGGGGCTGGAGCCCGCCACGCTGTCGGCGCTGGAGGCCAAGGGCCACAAGGTGCGCCGCGTGGAGCAGTGGGGCGACGCGGAGGCCGTCTTCGTCGACCCCAAGACGGGGCTGCGCTTCGCCGCGAGCGACCCTCGCAACGAAGGTGTCTCCCTGGGACAGGATTGACGCCGTGGCCGAGCCCCTCCCCATCTTCGACGCGCACCTGCACCCCGAGAGCCTGAGCGACCAGGACCTGGAGTCGATGCGCTTCTTCGGGGTGGAGCGGGCGCTCGTCGTCGCGCACCACTTCCCAGAGCCCACGTCCAAGGCGCTGCTGCGCCACTTCGACGACATCGTCGAGCGACAGCTCCCCCGGCTGGAGAAGCTGGGCATCCGCGCGTACGCCGCGCTGGGCGTCCACCCGCGCTGCATCCCCCGGCGCGGGCTGTCGGAGGTCCTCTCCACGCTGCCCGACTACTTCCAGGGCGGCCGCGTCGTGGCGCTCGGCGAGACGGGGCTGCACGCCGGCGGCGAGGAGGAGGAGGAGGCCTTCCTCGAGCAGCTCGCCCTGGCGCGCCGCCTCAAGCTGCGCGTCGTGGTGCACACGCCTCTGGCCGACAAGGAGCGACACACGCGCCGCATCCTCACGCTGCTGCGCCAGTCCGGCGTGCTGCCCTCGCGCGTGCTGGTGGACCACGCCAGCGCGCGCACCGTGCGCACCATCCTGGAGGTGGGCCACTGGGCCGGGCTGACGCTGCACCCGGAGGCGCTCGTCGCCGAGCGCGCCGTCATCCTCGTGCGCAGGCTCGGCAGCGAGCGGCTGGTGCTCAACTCCGACGCCGGCGACGGCGCGGGCGACATCCTGGGCCTGGCCCGCGTCACCAACCTCCTGTCCAAGGCCCGCCTGTCCGAGCGCCTCGTGCGCCGCGTCACCCGCGACAACGCCGCCCGCTTCTTCCAAATCACCCCCTGAGCGGCCCTCGGCGGCGCCTCAGGCCCCACGCGGGGTGGCCCGCACGACTCCGCTTTCACTGAAATTTTGCAACAAACTGGACTCCCATCCGTCCTCTTTGCGAAAGCGGGTACGGGTTAGCCCCCAGGTGGCGCGCTCCGCTTCCACACTTGCCGGTTCGGGAGGGCCTTTGCGTTTCAGGTTCGTCATCGTCGTCACGCTGCTGCTGGCGGGCTGTACGGGCCCGTCCCGGCAGGGCCCTGTCCGCGCGGGCGACGCACGAGGCGCGCTGCTGGTGCCGGACGCGGGGCGACTGCTGGCCGTGAGCCCCTCGCGGTTCATGGAGGCGTGTCGGCGCGACATCCAGACGGCGCGCGCGGCGGTGGCGAAGCTGACGGCGCCGTCCACGCGAGCGGCGCCCGAGGTGGAGGTGCTCACCACGTACGACGACGCGATGGCGCTGCTGGACGACGTCGTGGGGCGCTCGGGCATCGGCGCCAACGTGCATCCGGACGCGGCCTTCCGCGCCGCCGCCGAGCGGTGTGAGCAGGCGGTGGAGCGGGTGCGCACGGACATCGCGCTGGACCGGCGCGTCTACGACGTGCTGTCGGGGCTGACGCTCGCGGGCCAGGACGCGGTGACGCGGCACTGGATGGCGCGGGTGCTGCGTGGCTTCAAGCGCGCGGGGGTGGACCGCGACGAGACGACGCGCGAGCGCGTGCGGCAGCTGCAGGAGGAGCTCATCCTGCTGGGCCAGGAGTTCAGCCGGCACATCCACGAGGACGTGCGGCACCTGGACGTGGCGCCCTCGGCGCTCGCGGGCCTGCCGGAGGACTACGTGCGCGCGCACCCGCCGGGCCCGGACGGGCGGGTGCGGCTGCGCACGGACACGTCGGACCTGGGCCCCTTCATGACGTACGCGCGCGACACGGCCACGCGCGAGGCGCTGTGGCGGCTGGGCCGGCGCCGGGGCCACCCGCGCAACCTGGTGACGCTCGCGCGCATGCTCCAGGCGCGCCACGCGCTGGCGACGCTTTTGGGCTACCCGACGTGGGCGGCGTACGCGGCCGAGGACAAGATGGTGAAGCGCCAGGACGTGGCGGCGGACTTCATCGAGTCACTCTCCACCACCGTCACCGGGCGCGTGCGCGAGGAGTACGACGCGCTGCTCGAGAGGAAGCGCCGCGACGAGCCCGAGGCCACGCGCGTGGAGCCCTGGGAGCAGGCCTTCCTGGAGGACCGGGTGCGCGCCGAGCGCTTCCGCTTCGACTCGCGCGAGCTGCGGCCCTACTTCGAGTACACGCGCGTGAAGGAGGGCGTGCTGGACCTCACCGCGCGCCTCTTCGGGCTCACCTACCGGCGCGTGGTCGACGCGCCCGTGTGGCACCCGGACGTGGAGGTCTACGACGTCCTCGAGGGCCCCGTGCGCCTGGGCCGCTTCTACCTGGACATGCACCCGCGCCCGGGCAAGTACACCCACGCGGCGCAGTGGGACCTGGCCGTGGGCCGCGCGGGCAAGGCGCTGCCCGAGGGCGTGCTCACGTGCAACTTCCCCCGCCCCGGCGCGCGCCCGGCGCTCCTGCAGCACTCCGAGGTGCGCACCTTCTTCCACGAGTTCGGCCACCTGCTGCACCACCTCCTGGGCGGCCGCACGCGCTGGGCGGGGCTGTCCGGCACGCGCACGGAGGTGGACTTCGTGGAGGCGCCCGCCCAGGTGCTGGAGGAGTGGGCGTGGAGCGTGGAGACCCTGCAGCGCTTCGCCCGGCACGTGGACACGGACGCGCCGCTGCCCGAGGACCTCATCACGCGGATGCGCCGCGCGGACTCGTTCGGCAAGGGGCTGTGGGTGCGCCAGCAGCTCTTCTACGCCGCCGTCAGCCTGCACCTGCACGACGGAGACCCCGCCGGCCGCGACTCCACCGCGCGCGTGCTGGCGCTCCAGGAGCGCTACCTGCCCTTCCGCGCCGTGGACGGCACCTACGCCCACCTGGCCTTCACCCAGCTCGACGGGGACTACTCGGCGCTCTACTACACGTACCTCTGGTCGCTCGTCATCGCCCGCGACCTGCTCACCCCGTTCGAGGCGCACGGGCTGATGGACGTGGAGACGGCCCGGAGATACCGCGACAAGGTGCTGGCGCCCGGGGGCTCCGAGGACGCCGCGGACCTGGTGCGCGACTTCCTGGGACGGGGCTACGACTTCGGGGCCTACT
This sequence comes from Myxococcus sp. XM-1-1-1, assembly GCF_020037095.1. Classification (NCBI taxonomy): domain Bacteria; kingdom Pseudomonadati; phylum Myxococcota; class Myxococcia; order Myxococcales; family Myxococcaceae; genus Myxococcus; species Myxococcus sp. XM-1-1-1. Next base: position 815,343 of record NZ_JAIQDH010000002.1, on the reverse strand, counting down.
CGCGTTGGCTGGAGGGCCGCTGACGCGTCACGCCGGCGGCTGTAAATTCAAAGGGCCCCGCGATGTGAATCGCGAGGCCCCTTGTGTTGTGAATCCGTCAAACCGGCTCCGCCGCGCTCACGAGGAGCGTGGGAGTCAGTGCACCGCGGGTGCGGACGGAGCCACTTCGGGCTGGAGGGTGATGGCCTGCGCCTCCGGATCCAACCGGACCTGCACGGGCACGCCCTGGTAGCGGTACTGGGCCAGCGAGTCCGCCGCCCCGTCGAGCAGGAGCTGGTAGCGCTCCTCCAGCTCCACCGCGATGAGCAACATGGTCTCACCCGCGTCCGCCACGCCCGGGCGGTACACCTGGCACCGCTGGAACCGCGCCCAGCGACCGTTCTGCATCTTCACCAGCTCGCCGTCGTAAGCCATGCGCAGCTCCTTTGCGTCCAATGCGACGTGGGCAATGTAGGGATCAATTAACTTCCTGTCATCCCCCCTCTTGAAAATTCGTTAAGCGCCTTTGATATCCGTGGGTTACGCGACAGTCAGGGGGTGCGGGCGAGCGAGGTCCGCGGTGACTGCTCAAAAATGTAAATTTGCTGGGCCATCAATCCGGTTAAGGGGCCTGGCGGCGCCCGGTCTGGAGGCCCGCGCGGCGCCCGGGCCCCGTGGGGGCGGTGGCGCGGGGCGTCGGGGTCTCCTAGATTTGGAGGAATGAGGTTGCCAGGGCTGTTCCGCAAGGAGCGAACCACCATCAAGAACGCCGATGCCCAGGACCACGCCGAGAAGTTGTTGGCGGAGTCCTTGAGGCTCTTGAGCCAGGTGTGCACCAAGGTCGCGGACGCCATCGAGTCCCAGCGACTGTCTCGCCAGGGCTACGCGCACAACACGTACCTGCGCCGCACGGACACCGCCCAGGCGCCCGGCGACGCGGACGTGACGAAGAAGACGCACGAGTGACGCGGGTCCCGAGGATGGCTGTATCCCGAGGGTGGTTGGCTGTTGAAAAGTCGCGTGCCCCCTTCCGGAATCCCGCAGCCGTTCCCATCTTGCGGCCCATAGAATCCCGCGGTTAGAGACGCCGCAGCTCCCCTCTGAGGCCCTGCCATGTCCCACATCCTGGTCGTCGATGACGACGCGAGTCACCGCACGCTCATCTGCGATGCCCTCGAGGAGATGGGTTACCAAACCGCCCAGGCCGCCAATGGCCGGGAGGCGTTGGATCATCTCGAGGGCGACATGCCCGCCGCCGTGCTGCTCGACCTGCGAATGCCGGTGATGAGCGGCTGGGGGTTGCTCGACGCGCTGAAGAAGATGCCGCGTGCGCGCGGGCTGCCCATCATCATCATCTCGGGCTACGGCTTCGAGTGGGAGGCGGAGCTGGTGGGCGCCGCCGGCTACATCTCCAAGCCGGTGGACCTGGACAAGGTCCGGCAGACGGTGCAGCAGATCGTCGGCATGCCGGAGATGACGTTCGTGCACTGACGCCTCCGGGCCCCGGGTGGGGTTGTCGGCGGGGTGCCGGCTCGGGTGAGATGGCGCCACTTCATGACGCCCTCCTCTTCCGATGAACTGGCCGTCGACGCGCGCGGACTCGTCAAGCGCTTCGGTTCCTTCACCGCGCTCAACGGCCTGGACCTCCAGATTCCGAAGGGGGCCTTCTACGCGTACCTGGGCCCCAACGGCGCGGGCAAGTCCACCAGTATCGCGCTCCTGACGGGCGTGTATGGCCCCGACGCGGGCAGCATCCGCATGCTGGGCGTGGACGCGGTGCACAAGCCCATGGAGGTCAAGCGCCGGGTGGGCGTGGTGCCCGAGGAGCTGAGCCTCTTCGAGCGGCTCACCGGCCGGCAGTACCTGACGTTCTGCGCGCGCATGTATGGCCTGGACGGCGACGAGGCGGCCTCGCGCGCGGCGGAGCTGCTGGAGCTGACGGAGCTGACGTACAAGGCGGGCGCGCTCGTCGCCGAGTACTCCAAGGGCATGCGGCGCAGGCTCGCCATCGCCGCGGCGTTGATCCACGCGCCGGAGCTGGTGCTGCTCGACGAGCCCTTCGAGGGCATCGACGTGCTGGCCGCGGGCGTCATCCGGGAGCTGTTGCGCGAGCTGTCGCGTCGCGGGGTGACGCTGCTGCTCACCACACACGTGCTGGAGATCGCGGAGCGGCTGGCCACGCACGCGGGCATCATCCAGGGCGGGCGGATGCTGGACCAGGGGACGGTGTCGTCGCTGCTCGGACGCTACGACTGTCCCTCGTTGGAGGCGGTGTTCGAGAAGCTCATCGCGGTGCCGGCCTCGCGCAACGCGCGCCTGTCCTTCTACGGTGAGGCGCCCGCGCCCGTCGTCGCGCTGCGGGAGCCGGCATGAGCCGCCCCGCCGTCCCGGGCTTCTTCCGGCACCTCTTGTTGTTGTGGGGGCTGCGCTTCGACATCGGGCTGAACCAGGGGCCGGGCAAGAGCCGGCTCCTGGCGGTGGGCGCGTTCCTCGCGTCCAGCGCGCCGGGTGTGTTCTTCGGCCTGTTCTTCTTCGGGCTGATGCGGCTGGGCCCGGTGGCCCGGAGCGACGTGTGGCCGTACTTCATCCTCAACCTGCTGTGCTTCGTCACCTTCTCCGTCTGGGTGACGTGGCCGCTGTTGTCCGCGGGCGTGGATGACCACTCGGAGCTGAGCCGGTACGCGGCCTTCCCCATCTCGCCATTCCGGCTGCTCATCGCCTCCACGGTGGCCAGCCTCTTCGAGCCGCGCGCGCTGGTGTTCTACGCGCCGCTCACCGGCGCGGCGCTGGGCTTCGCGTCGGTCAACCGGCTGTGGGCGCCGTGGCTCGCGGTGGTGCTGTACGTCTTGTTCGCGCTCCTGTGCGCCGCGTGGAGCCGGGTGGCGCTGTACGCCGTCATCAACGTGCTGCGCGAGAAGCGCAGCGCGGAGATCATGGGCGGCGGCCTGCTGGCCTTCCTGGTGGCCGCGTCGTTCATCCCGCCCATCGACACGTCGTGGCTGACGGCGGTGGGCACCGAGGGCGTGGACGCGCTGGACATGAGCCTCATCATCAACGCGGCGGTGGCGCTGGGCCGCGTGCCGCCAGGCTTCTTCGGGGACGGGCTGGGGCAGCTCGCATGGTTCCGCCCGCGCGTGGCGATGGCGGAGGCGGTGGGCCTGTTGTTCTTCGCCGCGCTGGGCATGGGCGTGGCGTACGCGCTGCTCATGCGCTTCCACCGGCAGGCGGGGCGCGCGGGGCCGCAGTCGAAGGACTCGCAGGATGGGAACCCGTTCGCGCGCACGCGCACGCGCTTCTCCACGCTGGTGACGCGCGAGGCGCTGGACCTGTGGAGAAACCCGCGCGCGAGGCTGCTCGCGTCGGTGCCCTTCATCCTGGCCATCCTGCTGAAGCTGCTGTCCGGGCGGGACCTGTTCGTGTTCCTGCTGGGGGCTTCCGCGGACACGTGGTTGATGGGCGGCTTGTGCATCTATGGCGCGGTGGTGATTGCGTCCACGTTCTCGCAGAACACATTCGCCTATGACGGGCAGGGCTTCGCGGCGTTCCTCGCGGCGCCGCTGAACCTGGCGGAGGTGCTGCACGCGAAGAACCGGGTGCAGGCGGCGGCCGCGCTCGGGATGGCGGTGCTGGTGGCGCTGTTCTACCGGGTGTACTTCGGCTTCGGCACGTGGGTGGACATCTCGTGCGCGCTCGCCGCGGTGGTGGGCGTGCTCCCCATCCTGCTGGCCGCGGGCAACTTCCTGTCGCTGTACTTCCCGGTGAAGTTCCACGCGAACCTCAAGCGGCGCGACAAGGTGCCCCTGACGGCGTCGATGCTCGGCATCATCGCGGCCAGCATCGGGTGCATGCCCTTCGGCTGGACGCTGAAGCTCGCCGGCAAGGACGGGCCCACCTGGCAGTCCGCGATGATGATCGCGCTGTGCGCGGGGCTCTACCTGGCCATCTACCGGGCCTCGCTCCCGCTGGCGCTGCGCCTCTTGGACCGGCGGCGCGAGGCCATCCTCCAGGCGGTGACGCGCGAGTAGCTCGTCGCGCCGACGAGCCCCGCGACGCGAGCAGACTCCACGCAAGGAGCGGGTCCTTTTCCGGACGCATCGCACCGGGCGGCGTCGCAAGCATCGGCCTTGCGAGGGGCAGCCCGTCTCGTGCGGCACCACATCAAGTAGCGTCGCCACGCCGCGCCGACACGCATGCGCCTCTGGCGCCGGAGCCCCCCGCTCCGGCCGCCCAGCGACCTCAGTACGTCACGCCGTGCCGCGCGGCCTGCGCCTTGACGCCCTTCATCACGTTGGCGTCGAAGGCGTCCTCCTTCTCGGAGCGGTTCTTCGCGAGCCACGCCTCGCGCTCCGCGGCCAGCTTGGAGGCCTTCGCCTCCAGCACCTTCTTCTCCTCGCCCAGCTGCTTCACCTTCGCCGCGCGCGCCTTGTCATCCAGGCCCTTGAGTTCATCGGGCAGCTCGTCGGCACTCACCCGAGCGAGTGCCCCCGGCGCGACCACCAAGTCCACCGCGCCATCCACCGCGACGGGCGCGCTGCTCGGAGCGGCGGCGCCGGACGAGCCCTTGTCCGCCGTCTTGCGCATGTAGCTGATGCGCTCCGACGCGGCCTCCGGCGCCAGCTCCGCCATCGCCTTGGCCCGCTCCTTGTTCTTCGCCTGGACCGCCGCCTTGCCGGTGTAGAGCGTCTTGGAGGCCAGCTCCGAATTCACCTTCGCCAGCTCCGCGTCATAGGGCGTGGTCACCGCCACCATGCCGCCGGACTGGTCGATGGAGTCGTAGGTGCCGTCCGTCAGCTTCGCCACGAACTTCCACGACTTCTGCGTCTCGGCATCCAGGCCGCACCGCACCGTGTTCACCACGATGTGCTTGTCGCGCGCCCGCTGCGCCCAGTGATTGAAGTCCCAGTCGTCGTTGCGCGCCGCGGGAGGCGCGTCCCCCACCAGGAAGATGGCCTTCATCACCGTGCGGTCCTGGCTCCACGACAGCTTCGACACCGCCTCACCCAACCCGCGCCCCACGTGCTCGGGCGTGTCTCCTCCACCGCCCGCCTGGAAGCGACGCAGGTTCGCGAACACCGTGTCCAGGTCGTCGCTCAGGTCGAAGCGCTTCGTCACGTAGTCATCGCCGACGTCCCGGTACGCCACCAGGCCGACCTTCAGGTGCGGCGTGGGCCGACCCTGCGCGATGCGCGAGGCGATGGAGTAGATCTTCTGCTTGGCCCCCTCCAACAGGCCGCTCATCGAGCCCGTCGTATCCAGCACGAACACCACCTCGATTTCGGGCCGGGCCGCATTCACCTCGACCTTGTCGGGGACCTTGGGCGCCACGACGTCCTGGACCTTGGGCGCCACGTCGCCCTGCGGCAGGGCAGGCGTGGTGACCGCGGCCCTCGGCAGCGACTCGGCCAGCGCGGGGGTGGAGGACAGGGTGAGGGCGAGCGCGGCCGACAGCACGGCCCGCGACAGGGACGAAAGGTCCATGGCGAACTCCGGAGGAAGGGTCTGCGTGGAAAAAGGGGTGGCTGCGCGCGCGTTCCCCTCCATGAACGGACCAGCCCGTCCAAAGGTCTACGCCCCCCACATTTCGCCGAGGAATGCCCCTGAATCCCGGACGTTGGGATGTCCTGCTTCCTTCACGCCGCCGATGTCGCTCCGCGCACGCTGTCCATCCAGGCGGCTTGCTCCACGGGGGCGGCGGTTTCATGCTGAGCCGTTCCCGGGAGAACCACGCCCATGATGCCCGTCCTCCGCCGAAGCCTCTTCCTCCTCGGCTGTCTGCTCGTCGCCTCGTGCAACAGCAACTCGCCCTACTACCGGCTCCAGTTCACCATGCCCTGGGCCGTGAGCCTCGAGCCCGGCCAGTCCACCCAGTTCGAGGTGACGCTCAACCGCGTGGGCGACCAGCCCGGTGAGCTCCGCGTGAACATGGAGTCCGCGCCCGAGGGCATCACCATGACGCCCGAAATCATCGTCCCCGAGGGCGAGGGCATCACCACCCAGATGGTCACCGTCAGCGTCGCGCAGGACATCGCCGTCACCGGCGCCCAGCGCACGCTGCTCCTGGCGAACGACTCCGGCAAGGACCTGGTCTCCGGCGCCGAGCTCTACGTCGTGGTCCTCCCGGCCACCACCAGCCAGCCCGACTTCTCCATCGCCCTCGCGCAGCGGCAGCTCACCCTGTTCGTCGGACAGTCAGAGCTCACGCCCGTGCAGCTCACGCGCGCCGAGGGCTTCACCGGCCCGCTGACGCTCACCCTGGAGTCCGACTCGCGGCGCATCACCGCCCAGCCTGTCGTCGTCCCCGGTGACCAGGCGTCCGCCAACATCCTCATCGCCACCACGACGAGCGTCGCCCGCATCCCCGTGGCCGTCACCGTGGTCGCCACCGCCGAGGACGGGCGCACGGCCAGGACCAGCCTCACGCTCGACATGCGCTGAAGTCCCAGGACGCACGAGGGCCGGGGAGCAGGGACCTTCATCCAGGTCCTCGCCACCCGGCCCGGGTGCGACTCGCGAACGCCCGGCGCTCGCGCGCTCAGGCCATGTCGAACAGCAGCGCCTCCACCGGCGTGTCGGCGGTGAGCACCAGCTTGTCCTCGGACGACACCGCCACGCCGTCACCCGCCTTCACCTTCACCCCGTTCAGCGTGCCCGAGCCCCGCGCCACCTGCACCCAGGCGTGACGCCCCGGCGAGAGCGTGTACTCGGCGGACTCGCCCTTGCCGAGCAGCGTGCCGTGCAGCAGCAGGTCCTGGTGCACCGTCAGCGAGCCCTCCCGCCCATCCGGCGACGCCACCACCCGGAAGCGCCCCTGACGCTCCTTCACGTCGAACGCCTTCTGCTCGTAGCCCGGCTTCAGGCCCTTCTCGTTCGGGAGGATCCAGATCTGCAGCATGTGCAGCGGCTCCGAGAAGTTGTTCATCTCGCTGTGCACCACGCCCGTCCCCGCGCTCATCCGCTGCACCTCACCCGGCTGGATGACCGCCTGGGTGCCCATGCTGTCGCGGTGCTCCACCTTCCCGCCCAGCACGTAGGTGATGATCTCCATGTCCCGGTGCGGGTGCATGCCGAACCCGCGCTGCGGCGCCACGGTGTCCTCGTTGATGACCCTCAACGTGCGGAACCCCATGAAGTCCGCGTCGTAGTAGTCCGCGAACGAGAACGTGTGATGCGTGTCCAGCCAGCCGTGGTTGGCATGGCCCCTCTCCTCTGCATTCCGGACGTAGATCATCGCCTGCCTCCCTTTCCCTTCGAGTTGCAACTCAGATGCATCAACCTCGCCCCGCGTTGCGGGGCGCGACAGGAGCCCGCCACCCACCAGGCCCGAGGCTCCGACCAACAGCCCGCCCGTCACGGACCTGCGGGACAGCGGGCGCCCCGCCGCATGCCACTTCACGCCGCCTGCTCCGCCGCCACCGCCACCGCCTGCACGTCCAGGGTGATATCGACACGCTCACCCACCAGGAGCCCGCCTGCCTCCAGCGCCTGGTTCCACGAGAGCCCGAACTCCTTGCGCTCGATGCTGGTGCTCGCCTGGAAGGCCAGTCGCTCGTTGCCCCACGGGTCCTTCACCTTGCCCAGGAACTCCGTGTCCAGCGTCACCTCGCGCGTGACGTCGCGAATCGTCAGGTCGCCCACCACGCGGTAGTGCCCCTTGCCCGCGTCCTGCACGCGCTTGCTGCGGAAGATGAGCTTGGGGAACGCCGCCGCGTCGAAGAAGTCCGGCGAGCGCAGGTGGTTGTCACGCTGCTCCACGCCCGTGTCGATGCTCGCCGCTTCAATCTTCACCTCCGCCGAGCCCTGCGACAGGTCGTCCCCGTTCACCACCACCTTCCCCTCGAACTTCGTGAACCGGCCGTGCACCTTCGCCACCACCATGTGGCGAACCATGAAGCCGACCGTCGTGTGCGCCGCGTCCAACTGCCAGGTCTTGAGGGCCATGTCCGTGTCTCCTTGGGTTACCGCGTCTGACCACCCATAGAGCAACCGTCAGGCCAACATGTAACCCATTGGAATTACTTCAGACCCAAGCTTGAGTCGGCACAAATCATCTCAAATTGATACAACCACCCTCTCACCCCGAGAGCCTGCCCGGCCGCCTGGAGGACGGAGGCAGGCCGGGTGGGAGCGGGAGCGCGAGGGCGCCGAGTCAGTCGGTGCAAGACACCGGCGTCGAGGGCTACCTTTCGAGAGACGCCATGACCACCACGACCTCACCCACCCGCCGACAAGCCGCGCGAGAGGCCCTCGCGCTCGACGACGAGGCCCTGCTGAAGACGTGCGAGGTGGATTACTTCATCGCCTCCGGTCCCGGCGGGCAGCACCGCAACACCACCGCCAGCGGCGTGCGCCTCACGCACGCGGCCACCGAGCTGTCCGTCTCCGCCACCGAGCGGCGCAGCCAGACGCAGAACAAGGGCGTGGCCCTGGAGCGACTGCGCGAGGGCCTGAAGGCGCTCACCATCGTCCCCAAGGTGCGCCGGCCCACGCGCCCCTCCGCCGGTGCGAAGCGACGCAGACTCGAAGGAAAGAAGCGCACGTCGGAGAAGAAGTCCCTGCGCGGCAAGGGCGACTGGTAGCTCGGGATTCCCGGGCGCCTGGCTACGCAAGCCGTTGCGGAGTCGCAAAGTTTTCATAGCCGTTCGTCCCCCGAGCATTCGGGGCTGAAGAGAAGTTTCCAGCGCCCTACTGGGAGCAAGCGGGCGTCGGAGCCGGGCACAGGGTGTGCAGTCGGGTGGCCAGGCTGACCCTGTCCCGGGTCGGCTCACCCCCCCGGTGGGAGCACCCCATGAGCCCTCGGCCCCCCTCCTTGCTGCTGCGTCGCGCGCTGGTCGCGATATGCGTCCTGCTGGCGCTCCCCGCGTCCGCGGCGGACCTCGTCACCTTCAGTCGCGGCTCGCTCATCATCCCCGAGAACGCGACCTTCCAGCAGGGCTGCGGCTCGCTGTCCGCGTACGGTCTGGTGTGGCGAATCCTCCAGGCGAACCAGCCGGGCGGCTTCAACGCCAACAACCCGGTGACGGTGTATCTGGCCATCAACGACCAGAAGACGTCCCCCAACCGGTGCGTGCCCACCAACCGTCACACCGCGCCGGCGCCCGCCAATGACGACCGGTGGAACGACGGCTGCGACTTCACCATCACCAACACCAAGGAGAACGAGCAGCCCGTGGTGCCGGTGAACTACGGGGTCCCCTTCCCCGCGAGCGGCGTCTATCCCAACGCCGCCATCGAGAACTTCACCACCACCGCGACCCAGGCCCGGCCCTACTTCACCGCGGTGACGCTGAACCACACCGTCGCCAACCCGCGCTTCACCACCGCGCGCTACTCGGGCGGCGCCTTCATCATCGCCGCCGAGGACGCGAAGAACGCCATCGACTTCATCCGCTCGGGCTCCGGCGACCTGTCCCCGGAGAAGTTCCGCACCACCTGCGCCCGGGGCTGCGCCACCTTCACCAACAACAGCGGCTGCCACCACGTGCGCATGCACCAGGCCACCATCGAGTTCACCGCGCCGGTGGCCCGCCGCATCAACCGCGTCCCGCCCAAGATCGCCCTGCTGGACTTGTCGGACGGCTTCAACAGCGCCGGCGACCCGCTGGTGAAGGGCGGCATGCTGGACGACTACCTGCGCAACGCCGGCCTGGACTTCCCGGGCGCGGGCGGCTGCCCCGAGGGCACGACGTCCGGCTGCACGCTCAACGGCAAGAAGCCCGGCCTCATCTACGACGCGCTCCACGCCAACGCGGACCTGGTCTCCACCGCCACCTTCAAGAACGGCCTGCTCAACGCGGTGGACCCCGTCACCAAGAAGCCCCGCTACAAGGTGTTCTGGGCGCCCCACTGGGAAATCGGGAACATCGCCCGCCGCGAGTACGTGCCCAACGGCGACGGCGCCACCACCCAGCGCGAGAACGCCCTCAACAACGTGGAGTACTTCACCAACCAGCGCGGCAACGGCCTGTTCGCCGAGTGCGCGAGCATCTGGTCCTACGAGGCGACGCTCAAGCCGGACCGCACGCCCGTGCTCTCCTCGCGCTTCCAGGCCGAGTCCGGCTTTCAAATCAACCAGCTCAGCGGCGGCAGGAGCTGGGACGGCCGCAACTGCACGGACCCGGACTACATGGCGCAGGCGGAGCGCAACCGCGGCCAGTGCGTCATCTACCCCAACGCCGGGGACCCGTTCTCCCAGATGGGCGACTTCCGCTTCAACAACGTGGTGGGCCACACGGAGAACTACCGCGCGACGTACAAGGACGGCGTGCGGCGGCTCGCGGTGAGCTGGTACGGCCACAAGGACGAGCACGTCTACGACAACGCCACCCACGTCGGCCAGGACGCCCGGCGCGGTCACGACTTCTTCTCCTTCAACCAGAAGGACAACGACCCGAAGAAGGCGACCATCGTCTACCTCGCCGGGCACGACTTCAAGGCGAGCGTCCCCGGCACGCGCATCGTGCTCAACACGCTGCTCAACCTGGGCTCGGAGCCCTTGAGCAACGAGCGCGCCCTCTCCGCGCCCGTGGCCTTCGAGGACCCCAACGGCAGTGACGGCGACGGCTCGCGCGCGCTGGTGATGGCGGCCACGTACGACGCGGTGAGGGGCTACCCGCCCGGCGCGGACACGTTCCTGCCGACGCAGGGCTCCCACTGGGTGTTCCCCTACTACCCGGGCCACCTGCGCGCCCACTCGCTCATCGGCGGCAACGCGCTCGCCACCGGCGAGAGCGCGCTGGACGAGGCCACCCTGTGGGACGCGGACACCGTCATGCCCCACCCGCGCGAGCGCAACCTGTTCACCTACTTCGGTGGCCAGGTGAAGGAGAACCCGTCCCTGGGCACCGGCCTGCGCGCGCCGCGCGGCGTGCTCCAGGTGGGCTGGAAGCCGCAGAACGTGGCCGGCACCGCCATCAACGCCAACTACGGCTCGGGCCCCAACCCCCACTGCGTGGACGTGCTCAAGCTGGGCGAGGTCAAGAACCCCGACGGCACCTCGCGCTTCGACTTCGTCACCACGCCCACCGGCGACGGCGTGTGTGACTTGCAGCAGGCGGTGCAGTTCACCGAGCAGCTCGCGGGCACCGACTTCGGCCAGAGCACCGCCGCCGTCAACAAGGCGAAGCTGGCCAACGACTTCAACGCGGTGGCGCAGATGCTCCAGCGCGTGCGCGGCTTCTGCTACGCCACCTCCACCGGCAACGACGGCTCGGGCAGCCCCGTGCTCGAGCCCTCCGACAGCCAGTGCAACAACGAGGACGCGGAGAACCGCGCGCGCCTGGGCGGCTTCGTGCACTCCTCGCCCGCGGTGGTGAAGCCCAGCGGGTACATCCCGGACAAGGTCGCGCCCCGGCCCACCGTGGCCTACGCCGCGGGCCTGGACGGTCAGCTCCACGCCTTCTACGTGTCCGGCGGCGCGCGCTACGCGGGCCCCGCGGAGAACCTGTCCTTCCCCAACGTCAGCCCCGCGGACACGGCCTTCCCCAAGAACTGGAGCGCCAGCTTCCAGGGCGGCTCCACGCCCCCGCCGGGCACGGAGCTGTGGAGCTTCCTGCCCGCCACCCAGCTGCCGTGGCTGCGCAGCAACGCGGCGGCCGTCAACAGCGCGCCGGTGGTGCTGGACGTCTTCGCGGACTTCGTGGGCAGCGGCAAGCGCGAGTGGCACACGGTGCTGGTGGCCAACGCGGGCCAGAAGGGGCGGGACCTGTTCGCGCTCGACATCACCAACCCGCTCAGGCCCGTGCTGCTGTGGCACCTGGTGGGCAGCCACTTCCAGGCGGGCAGCTTCCCTCCGCACGCGCCGGTGGAGCTGGCGGACCGCGACACGGGCGGCACCCAGTGGGCGGCGAAGTGGCGCGAGGAGACGGCCCACTTCGTCATGGCGCCCCTGGACGACCCGGGCCGCCACCCGACGGGCCTCTACAACTACACGGAGATGGGCGGCACCCGGGGCCTGTCGGTGGGCGTGGTGCGCCAGGGCCTGGAGCCCACGTACACCGTCTTCGTCGGCGCCAGCAGCTCCGGCGCGCAGGGCTCGCCCACCTTCGGCATGCAGGTGTTCGCCATCGACATCGCCACCGGCCAGAAGCTGTGGCAGTGGGAGCGCGGCTACACCCAGGCCTGGGTGGACAACACGCCGCCCCACGCGCCCACCGTCCTGACGGACACCGGCGGCGCGGCGCGCGTGTACACGGGCGACATGGAGGGCAAGCTGTGGGAGCTGGACGGCGCCACCGGGCAGAACGTCAACGTGGCGCGCGCCAACCCGCCGTGCGCCACGCCGTGCAAGTTCACCGGACTGGACGCGCAGTCCGTCACCGGTGACCGTCGGCCGCTCTCCACCAACGTGGCGCTGGCGCGCCTGCCCCAGAACATCACCGCGGGCAGCGCCCTGAAGAACTACGAGGGCGAGCTGGTGGCCCTGGTGGGCACGGGCGGCGTGGACTGGGTGCCGGCCGACGACGCGGGCCAGCTGCACCTGGCGCTGCTGGGCACCTCGCGCCGGCTGCCGCTGGGCACCGCGGGCCTCAAGCTGGACGGCACCAACATCAGCGCCTCGGAAGCCAAGGGGCTGGCCACCCAGCAGGGCATCCTCCAGGAGCCCACGCCCTTCCCGCTGACGTTCGGCGCTCCGCAGCACGTGTACGGCACCATCACCGTCGCGGGGCGCACCGCGTACTTCTCCACCGCGAACGGGAAGATCGGCTCCGACCTGATGTCCGTCGAGGGCAACATCAGCGGCAAGACGTGGGCGCTGGACCTGGGCAACACGGCGACGTCGGGGACGGGGGCCGTCAGCAGCCTGTCCTCCATGACGGTGGCCAACTTCGGCGGCGTGGCGGTGTTCCAGCAGGGCAGCGGCGCGTCGTCCCAGAGCCACGTCATCGGCCTGGGCGTGAGCAAGATTGCCCGCCACACGATGAACGACCCGGCGGGGGCGAACACCCCCGAGGCGAAGGAGCAGATGCGCGTCAACGGCCAGAACGGCTTCGTCTTCCGGCTGCTCAACTGGAGCCAGAGGTTCTTCGAATGAGCTCGCAACGTCTCGCCGCGCGCCGCGGCGCAAGTCTCGTCGAGGTGCTCGTGTCCATGGGCGTGCTGGCCCTGGCCGCCGCGGGCGCGGTGGGAGGCATGGTGTTCGCCTCCCGCGACGTCCATGACGGGCAGCTCTTGCAGGCCAAGCGGATGATGCTCGACGCCAGCATGCAGCGGCTGCGGCTGGCCTCGAAGTCGAGGCTCATCGTCGACGCGGTGGAGCGCCCCGCCACCTTCCCCACGGAGCTGGCCCCGGGCGCGGCGCCGTGGAAGGCGGACGTGAGCACGCACGTGCCGGGGGACCCCTCCTCCGGCGCCTACTTCAAGCTGTCCGCCGACGGCACGGTGGAGCCCCTGGCGGGCATCCCCGCCGGCACGCCGTGCAACGCCCCCGCGCTGCCGGACGGCACGTACTGCCGGGAGATGCTGGTGACGAAGGGGCTGCCCAGGGAGCCCGCCGTCCCCGGAGTCCTCCCCCCGGGCGCCCAGCCGGTGACGGTCTGGGCCCGCATCGTGCGCAAGGGCGACACGGCCGCCCGCGCGCAGGCGCACAGCGAGGTGTTCGTCCAATGAAGACGCGAGGCATGACGCTGCTGGAGACGATGGTGGCGCTGGCGCTCACCAGCATCATCATCGCGGCCGCCGCGGCGCTGATGGTGGCCGGCAGCCGCGTGGTCCACAACACGGAGCACACGACGGACAGCCACGACTCGGCGCGCCTGGCGGGCGAGGCCATCATGAGCCTGGTGCGGCAGGCGGGCGCGGGCGCGCCCAACGGCATCTGGGTGCGCCGCAACGGCGTCCCGGTGCGCACCAGCGCCTTCTTCGGACGCGACGGCACCACCGGCGCGGGCACCTCCGGCAACGTCACCACGGCCGACGGCAGCGACGACCTGTGGCTGGTCGTGCCGGACCGCGACTACCTGGGCGAGCCCTGCGTCACCCCGGGCGCCGCCGTGTCCGTGGTGCGCCCCGGCACCGGCGAGCTCGAGGTCAACTGCACCCAGAGCCTCAAGGCCCCGCAGCTCCACCTGGTCAGCAACATGACCTCCGCGGCGCTCATCTCCGAGCTGAACATCGTCCCGTCCACGCCGGGCGTGCCGGGCCGGGTGAACTACGCCGAGTCCGGCACGCCGGGCTTCTCCAACGCCCCGGAGAAGGGCGGCTTCCAGAAGGGGGATTTGGTGTACCCGGTGCGGCTGGTGCACTTCTTCATCGGCCCGCATCCGGTCTCCAGGCGCCCGTCGCTCCTGCGCACCGAGGGCCGGCTGGTGGCGGACGCGCTGGGCCGCCCCTTCTCCGACATGGCCGGGGCGACGCCCTTCGTCGTGCAGGAGAACGTGGAGGACTTCCAGGTGGCCTTCGGGTTCGACACCACGGGCATGGATGACCCGGCGCAGTACACCTGGAGGCACGGCCAGGGCGCCGACCATCAGTCGGGGCTGCGCACGCTGCGCATCAGCGTGGTGGCCACCGGCCGCAACCCGCGCCGCAACAGCCAGAGCTCCGCGGTGCTGGCGGACGACAAGCCCGTCACCGTGGAGAACAACGTCCGGGCGCCCACGGTGGCCGCGGACGGCTACTACCGCAGCCTCTTCACCCGTCGCATGGAGCTGCCCAACCTGGCGGCCGCCAACCTGTGAGCCCGAGGATTCCCATGCGCACCCCTCCCTCCCCTCGCGGGGCCACGCTGCTGGTGGTGGTCCTGCTCGTCACCGTGCTGCTGGGCCTGGTGGCCAGCCTGATGATGTACGCGGGCGGCGAGCGCATCCGCGCCGTGGCCAGCAGCCGCGCCAGCCAGCGCCAGAGCTGCGCGGACAGCGGCCTGCAGCTCGCGCGCAGCTACTTCGGGCGCAACTACCCCAGCTGGAACACCTACCTGTCCCAGCCTGCCGTCTATGACCCGGTGCGCTCCAGCTTCAACCCGAACCCGGCCAACCCCGCCGACCCGACCCTGCGCTCCAACCACCCGGAGCTCTTCGCGGACGTGGACGGCGACGGCAAGCCCGACGTCTACATCTACATCCGCGACAACGAGGACGAGTTCGCGCCACTGACGGTCGACTGGCGGCGGGACAACGACCAGGTGGCGCTGGTGGGCGCCATCTGCATCTCCGAGACGCTGCGCCCCCGCCGCGCGGACGGTGCCCAGACGCCCACCCAGCTCGCGCTCGAGGGCCTGCTCAGCTACAACGGCGGAGGCGGCACCAACTGCGCCCAGGGCACCGCGGGCTCGGGCTCCGGCAACTGCAACTGACGACGCGTCGCGCGAGGGGGCCCACCCACGCGCGACGCCCCGGCCTCCCGCGGCGACATCCTGGGCCTCCCGTCACGGAGGACACCTGGAATGCGCACGCTCGAAGACGCGATTGCCCTCGCGGTGGAGGCGCACCGCGGGCAGCGGGACAAGGCCGGACAGCCCTACATCCTGCACCCGCTGCGGCTGATGCTGAAGCTGGAGACGGAGGAGGAGCGCACCGTCGCCATCCTCCACGACGTGGTGGAGGACACGCCCTGGACGATTGAGCGCCTGCGCGAGCAGGGCTACGCGGAGCCCGTCCTGCGCGCGCTGGAGGGCCTCACCCGCCGCCAGGAGGAGTCCTACGAGGCCTTCATCGAGCGGCTGCGCCCGGACCCGCTGGCGCGCCGGGTGAAGCTGGCGGACCTGGAGGACAACATGGACGTGCGCCGCCTCACCCAGGTGACGGCGAAGGACATGGACCGGCTGGCGCGCTACCGCGCCGCCTGGGCGCGCCTGAAGCAGCTCTGAAGACACCACGGCCCGGAGCGCCGCAGCGGGCACTCCGGGCCGTCGTGTGAGCCGGCACCCCGCCGAGGAAAGCGGGGCCCGTCTCGTCTTCGTCTTCGCGGCGCGCTACGCCTTCGCCAGCTGGCGCAGCACGTACTGCAGGATGCCGCCGTGGCGGTAGTAGTCGAGCTCGTTGGGCGTGTCGATGCGGCACACCACCGTGAAGCTCTTCTCGCCGCCCTCGCCCGTGGCCTTCACGGTGAGCTTCTTCTGCGGCGCCAGGTCCTGCGCGACTCCGGTGATTTCGAACGCCTCGTGGCCGGTGAGGCCGAGCGACTGCGCGTCCTGGCCCGCCTCGAACTGCAGGGGCAGCACGCCCATGCCGACGAGGTTGGAGCGGTGGATGCGCTCGAAGCTCTTGGCGATGACGGCCTTCACGCCGAGCAGCTGCGTGCCCTTGGCGGCCCAGTCACGGCTGGAGCCCGTGCCGTACTCGGCGCCGGCCAGCACCACCAGCGGCGTGCCGTCCGCCTGGTACTTCATGGACGCGTCGTAGATGCTCATCCGCTCGCGGGTGGGGATGTGGACGGTGACGCCACCCTCCACGCCGGGCACCAGCAGGTTCTTCAGGCGGATGTTGGCGAAGGTGCCGCGCACCATCACCTCGTGGTTGCCGCGGCGCGCGCCGTAGGAGTTGAAGTCCTTGGGCTCCACGCCCTCGGCCATGAGGTACTTGGCCGCCGGGCTCGTCTTGGCGATGTTGCCCGCGGGCGAGATGTGGTCCGTCGTCACGGAGTCACCCAGGAGCGCCAGCACGCGCGCGCCCTTGATGTCCTGCGTGGCCTTGGGCTCCTTCGGCAGGTTCTCGAAGAAGGGCGGCTTGCGCACGTAGGTGGACTTCTCATCCCACTGGAACGTGGAGCCCTTGCCCACGGGCAGCTGCTGCCAGAGCGCGTCGCCCTCCATGGCGTTGGCGTACTGGCTGCGGAACTGCTCGGGCTTCACCGACGCGCGGATGACCGCCTTGATTTCGTCGTTGGTGGGCCAGATGTCCTTGAGGAACACCTCGCGGCCGTTCGGGTCCGTGCCCAAGGGCTGCGTGTCCAGGTCCAGCCCCACCTCGCCCGCCAGCGCGTACGCCACCACGAGCGGGGGGCTCGCCAGGTAGTTCATGCGCACGTGCGGGTTGATGCGGCCCTCGAAGTTGCGGTTGCCGGAGAGCACCGCGGCCACCACGAGGTCGCCCTCGACGACGGCGTTGGCGACGGGCTCCGTCAGCGGACCCGAGTTGCCGATGCAGGTGGTGCAGCCGTAGCCCACCACGTGGAAGCCCACGGCCTCCAGGTACGGCAGCAGGCCGGAGTCACGCAGGTACTCGGTGACGACGCGGCTGCCCGGCGCCAGGCTGGTCTTCACCCAGGGCTTGGGGTTGAGGCCCTTCTCCACGGCCTTCTTGGCCAGGATGCCCGCGCCCACCAGCACCGCCGGGTTGGACGTGTTGGTGCAGGACGTGATCGACGCAATCACCACCGCGCCGTGGCCCAGCTGGTAGCTCTGGCGGCCCTGCTTCACGGTGACGCTCTGGGCCAGCCGCTCGGCGGGGACCTCGGCCGCGGGGGCCGCCTTGGCCTTGCCGCCGCCCTCGTCATCCTCGCCCTTGCTCTTGCCGGCGGAGAGCATCTCCACGAGCGACTTCTCGTAGCCGGACTTCATGTCCTTGAGGGGCACGCGGTCCTGCGGGCGCTTGGGGCCGGCGAGGCTGGGCACCACGGTGGACAGGTCCAGCTCCAGCGTGTCGCTGAAGACGGGGTCCTTCGCGTCGGCGGCGAGCCACAGGCCCTGCTCCTTCGCGTACGCCTCCGTGAGGGCCACGACGGCCTCGGGGCGGCCGGTGAAGCGCAGGTAGTTGAGGCTCTCCTCGTCCACCGGGAAGAAGCCGATGGTGGCGCCGTACTCGGGCGCCATGTTGGCGATGGTCGCGCGGTCCGGCAGGGACAGGCCCTTGAGGCCGCTGCCGTAGAACTCCACGAACTTGCCGACCACGCCCTTCTTGCGGAGCATCTGCGTGACGGTGAGGACCAGGTCCGTCGCCGTGGCGCCCGCGGGCAGCTGGCCGGTGAGCTTGAAGCCCACCACCTGGGGGATGAGCATGGTAATCGGCTGGCCGAGCAGCGCGGCCTCCGCCTCGATGCCGCCCACACCCCAGCCCACCACGCCCAGGCCGTTGATCATCGTGGTGTGGCTGTCGGTGCCCACCAGCGTGTCCGGGTACACGGTGCTGCCCTGGCGGAACGTCACCTGCGCCAGGAACTCCAGGTTCACCTGGTGGCAGATGCCGATGTCCGGCGGGACGACGCCAAAGCCCTTGAACGCGCTCTGGCCCCAGCGCAGGAAGGCGTAGCGCTCGCGGTTGCGCTCGAACTCCAGCTCCGCGTTCTCCTTGAAGGCCGCCGTCGTCGCGAAGGAGTCGATCTGCACCGAGTGGTCGATGACCAGGTCGGCGGGGTTGCGCGGGTTGATCTTCGACGGGTCGCCGCCCATGGAGGCGAGCGCCTCACGCATGGCGGCCAGGTCCACGACGGCGGGGACGCCGGTGAAGTCCTGCAGCAGCACGCGCGCCGGGTGGAAGGAGATCTCCACGTCCGGGGTGGCCTTGGGGTCCCACGCGAGCATCTTCTCCACGTGCTCGCGCTTGACGACGCGCCCGTCCTCGTTGCGCAGCAGGTTCTCCAGCAGCACCTTCAGCGAGAAGGGCAGGCGGTCCACCGACGGGTGGGCCTTGGCCAGCTTGCTCAGGCTGAAGTAGTCATAGGTGGCCGAGCCCACCTGGAGCTTGGACTTCGTGCCGAAACTGTCGGTCATGTGCGGTGCCCTTCCGTGCGCAGGATGTGGGGACTTCTAGGCTCGCCTTTGACGCGTTGCAAAGGGTTCCTGCACACGCATCCGGCGATGGACGGTTGACCCAGCAAGGGTCCAGCCCCGCTCATCGGAACCATGCGTCCCGCTGGGGGAATGTCGTCCGCGACACCTCTTGCGTCACGGCGGGGCAGCCCCAGGACAACCCCGGGGCGGGCCTTCAGAGCACCTTGCGCAGGGCGTACAGGGCGCGCTCCAGCAGCTTGCGCCACAGGGGCCGGCGGCGGAACTCCGCCAGCGTCACCTCGCGGCAGTCGCCGCAGTCCGTCCGGAAGGACTCCTCCAGTTGCCGGCCCAGGCGCGGGTCGGCGAAGACGGCGTTGACCTCGTGGTTGAAGGCCAGGCTCAGCCGCTCCAGGTTGAACGAGCCCAGGGTACCCCAGGCCCCGTCCACGACGGCCGTCTTGGCGTGGAGCACGCCGCGCTGCCACTCGAAGATGCGCACGCCCGCGCCCAGGAGCTTCTCGTAGAAGGCGCGGGTGACGAACTCGAGGAGGGGGTGGTCCGAGCGGGCGTTGAGCAAGAGGCTCACCTCCACGCCCCGCCGGGCCGCGTCGCGCAGCGCGGCGACGAGCCGCCGGTCCGGCACGAAGTAGGCCGCGGCGATGAGCACGCTCTTGCGCGAGCGCTGGATGGCGTGCAGGTACGCCCGGTGGATGCTGCGGCGGCTGGACAGCACCGCCAGCCCCACCTGGCCCCGCGCGCCCCCGCCGCGCCGGCGCCGCAGCCGCCCCAGGCCCGTGGCCCAGCGGTGGAAGCGGTCCTGGAACATCATCCTCCACGTGGCGAGGAAGCGGCGCTCCAGCGCGTGCACCGCGGGCCCCTCGATGCGCAGCACGTCATCGCGCCAGCCGCCGCCCTCCCCCGCCGGCGCCCAGTGCGCGGAGATGTTGACGCCCCCGGTGAAGGCCACCTCCCCGTCGACGATGAGGATCTTCCGGTGGTCCCGGCGCAGCAGGTGGCGCCAGCCGCGCGACAGGTTGAAGGGCTTGAAGGGGCGGATGTCCACGCCGCGCTGGCGCAGGGTGTCGAAGTACGACTTGCGGCTGGTCCACGAGCCCACCGCGTCGTAGAGCACCTTCACGTGCACGCCCCGCTCGGCCGCCTCCGCGAGCGCCTGGCCGAACAGCTCACCGACGGCGTCGGTGATGAACATGTACGTCTCCAGGCGGATGTAGCGCCGCGCCCGGCGGATGGCGTCCAGCATCGCCGGATAGGCCTCCACGCCGTCGCGGAGCAGCTCGCACGCGTTGCCCCGGACCACCGAGTGGCCGCGCGGCAGGTAGTAGCGCGCCAGCAGGAGGCTGGAGACACCAGGGCTCCAGACGGGCGCCTGCTCCGGCAGGGGGCCCTGGGAACAGCCGGCCTCGGGCGGCTCCTCACCCGAGACACCCGTCCTCTCGCTCATGACCTCCAGGTCGCGCATGGCGACCTTACGGTGCGGACGGCCCCTCGCGCCGGCAACCCGACGGGCCTCGCGGACGGCCCCTCGGGGTGATGCACCGTCCTGTGCAGGACGGTGCATCCCGGCGAAAACCCGCGACGACTACAGCCCGTACTCGGCGCGCTTGTTCTCGGCGCGCGTGGCACACGGCTGGTCGTACTCGGGGAAGTACTGCTTCACGTGGTCCAGGGTGGCGGCGGCGCCCTTGTAGTTGCCCTGGTTGTAGTACTTCTCCACCTCGAGCAGGAGCTTGGCGCAGGTGCGGTCCAGCTCCTGCTGCGCGGTCTGCATGCGCTCGCGGGCCTCGTAGTAGAGGTCCGGCTTGGGCTCCGGGTGGGCCTCCAGCATCAGCCACGCCTCGCGGAAGCCCTTCCAGGCCTCGTAGCGGTTGCGCGCGCCGATGTCCGGCGTGTCGCTGTTCTTGCGGCCGCGCTTGTAGGACTCGCTGGCCTGGCGCACCAGCTCCTCGGGGAGCAGGTCCGGCAGGAGCGCGCGCTCCACCCACACGTTCCAGATGCGCCAGGGGTCCTCACCCGGCGGGTTCTTCGTGTTGTCGAAGACGATGCGGTTGGGCTCGCCCTTCTTCAGGTGCTGGGCGGGAATCATCAGCTCCAGGGAGCGGTCCTGGCTGGCCAGCGTGTCCGGGGGCACCTTGCCCACGTCCACGCCGTTGACGCTCACCATCACCTCGTCCTTGGAGATGCCCTGCGCCTGGTAGTGGAGGATGACCACCGCGCGGGTGGCGGCGGTGTACTCCCACTCGAAGATCTTCATGTCCGGGCGGTTCCACGTCACGTCCGGCCCCAGGCCGAACGAGTCGCGGATGGGCTGCCCGGTGAGCATGGCGGGCTCCTCGCCCACGGGGCCCGTGTCCACGCCGCTGAGCACCAGCCAGTACAGGAGGCCGAAGATGCCCAGCACCAGCACCACGGCGCCGCCGATGATGCCGCCGCGCACCATGTTGGTGGCGTCCGCCCAGAACAGCTTCGCGCTGGCGACCAGGCCCGGCGACTCGCGGCGGATGCGGGCGCGCTCGGCGGCGGACAGGCCGCTGGCGGCGCCCGCGTTGGAGGTCGGCCTGGAGCGCACGGGCGCTGAAGCCCCCGTGCCGGGACGGGCGCGCGCGGGGGCGGAGGACGCGGCGCGCTCGATGGCCGCGGGGGCCTCCGCCGACGCCGACGCGGGCAGCGCGGCGCGCGCGCCACTCTGGCCGGCCGGACGCAGGGCCCGGAGGTTGTTGCGCGTGGCGCCCTGGCGCATCTCCGCCAGGGACTGCTCGTCGGCGCCCTCGGGGGCCAGGGCCACGCCCTTGTTGCGCTGACGCTTGAGCGCGTCCACGGACACGATGCGCGTGCTGTTCGCGCCGTCCTCGGCGCCGGCGGGTATCTCCTCCTCGCCGGTGGCGGCGTCGGCCGTCATCAGCGTGAAGACGAACGTCACCGGCCCCAGGGTCAGCTTGTCGCCGTCCTCCAGGGCCTGCGTCTGCACGGAGGTGCCATTGAGCAGGGTGCCATTGGCGCTGCCCTGGTCCTCGACGCTGTAGGCGTCACCGTCGAGGAACAGGCGGCAGTGGCGGCGGGAGACACCTGGGTCGTACAGCACGACGTCGCATTCGGACGTACGACCGATGAGCACGGAGTCCTGGTCGAAGACGAACTCCTTGCCGGCGTCTTTTCCCTCGGAGATCGTCAGCTGGAAAGGCATGGGGCTCTACAATCCTATCGAGGCTCGCGCCGCTCGGGCAACGGCGGCTCGCGCGGAGACGGGTTCCATCACCTCCGCCTCGCCCCCGAAGGACAACACCCACTGCGTGAGCCAGCGCTCGCTGTCGCCGGCCACCAGGACCTCCACGCCCCCGTCAGCGAGCGGGCGGGCGTCCTGGCCGAAGCGCTCCTTCACGTAGGGCGCCGCCACGGGCGAGAAGCGCACGCGGACGGACGCCTCGGAGCGGCTCCGGGCGGGATTGGGGACATCCGCCCGGGCATCGGGCGGGGGGAGGAAGGGGGTGTCGGTGACGGCCAGGTCCTCCATCCGGTCCAGCCGGAACAGTCGGGCGTCCTGCCGGGTGTGGCAGAAGCCCTGCAGATACCACTGCCCCCGGTGACTGAGCAGTTCGTACGGGCGCACCCTGCGGGGCTCGGCGGGGCGTCCGGGGCTGGCATATCCGAAGGTGACTTCTCGCCGCTCGAGAATCGCACGGGTGAGCGGCCCCAGGGCCTGGGGCGCCTCGGCGGAGGCGTCGATCTTCCGGTACATCTCCCGGTAGCGCTCGCGCACCTGGGGCGGCAGCACGCGCTCCAGCTTCTGCAGGGCGCTCTGCAGCGCGTCCCCGGAGGCCGGCCGGAGCAGCTCCGCCGCGGCGGCCAGGGCCGCGGCCTCCCCCGCCGTCAGCCGGGGCGGCGCGAACAGGCGCTGGTCCAGGTCCACGTAGACGCGGTCGTTGTCCACGTAGATGTCGATGTAGTCGTCCGGGTTGAAGGGCGGCCGGCCCACGCACGTGAGCAGGTCCAGCTCCTCCAGCAGGTCCTCCCGGCTGACGTTGAGGGCGCGCGCGAGCGCCTCCACCGTGACGCCGGGGTTCTTGGACACGTAGGGGACGAGGAACAGCAGGCGGCGGAGCCGCTCGTGGACGTTGCTCATGCGCTCACCTTGTCTTCCTGCGCGTCCGCGTGGCGGTTGGCCACGCGCGCGGCCATCTCCCGCAGGCGGGCACAGGCGCTCTCGGGTCCCTCCACCACGCAGTCCGCCCCCAGCGACAGGCAGAAGCGCACCAGGCCATCCAGGAAGCTCACCTTGAGGTGGGCCCGGGTGATGCCCCCTTCGGCCACCTGCTCCAGCACGGCGCCGGGGAACAGGCCCGAGGCGCGCGAGGCCAGCGCGCCCGACAGCCGCAGCACCACCTCCTGCGGCTCGTGGAAGCGGTGCTGCCACGGGAAGTACGCCACGTGGTTGTCGAGCGAGAAGTCCTCCGGCACCTGGAAGTCCGGGGTGCGCGGGCGCGCGGTGTTCACCTTCAGCTCACGCACGCGGTGGACATGGAAGGTGCGCAGGCCGCCGCGCAGCTGGCAGTGGCCCACCAGCGTCCACACGCCGCGCCGGAGCGCCAGGCCATACGGGTCCACGCGGCGCTGGGTGGCGTGGGGGTGCTTGGGGCTGGCGTAGGAAATCTCCACCCACTTGCGCGCGGCGCACGCGTCCCAGAGCTGCTCCAGGCGGGCGGAGATCTCCTTCTCCTGTCCCTCCTGCACCGCGCCCAGCTCCATGCGGACCCTGGGCGTGGGCAGCGACTGGCCGGCGAAGAAGCCAATCTTGCGCAGGGCGTGCGCCAGGTCATCGCGGCCGGGGAAGGCGCCGGACGTGAGCGCGGCGGAGCCGGCGGCGTAGAGCACGGCCAGCTCCTCCTTGGTGAGGTCCGCCTCCGGGAGGTAGTAGGCGTCGCGGTCGACGATGTAGCCGTCGCGGCGCTCGTCGTCTCCCTGGACGTAGGTGAGCGGGAAGCCCAGCTCCACCAGCTCCGCCTTGTCGCGCTCGAACTTGCGCTCGGCGGCGTCGTCCGAGCCTCCGTAATCAGCGGGGAAGTGCTCGCGCAGCTCGGCCCAGGAGATGGGCTCGCGCGCGTCGAGCAAGAGGGCCACGAGGTCGAGGATGCGTTCGGTGCGGTCCATTCGGGAAGGTCGGCGACGATGCCGGGCGGACCCCAGGGGGTCAAGGAAGGGGCACGTGACAGGAGGAAAACAACGGCCCGGCCCGCGCGCGTCCAGGCTGATAGCCACCCAGGACTGAACAGGCAAGCAGGTAATTAATTGTGTGATGGTTGCAACACAGGTGGGAAGGTTGAACCCGCCAAGGAGGGCTCGCACTATGGGCGCGACTTGGGATATTCCTGCGCCAGCTTCAGAAGGGACCTCTCCATGAACCGCACCTTCCGTGACGTGGTCGCCGGGCTGGCACTGCTGGTGGGGTTGTTCTGCGGGATGATGCCTGCCTCCGCTGAAGCCGAGCCCCTCTATTTCGCCGTGGAGGTCTGGCGCGACGGGCGGCTGGTGGCCCAGCCCAAGCTGCTCGGAGAGACGGGCCGCACGCTGCGCGCCGAGCGCCGTCGCCCGGGCGCCGCCACGGCGGACTACCGACTGGTGCTGATGCCGCGCGCCGAGGGCGAGTCCTTCCTCCTCCAGCTGGACCTGCTGCTGCCGGAGGCCAAGGGCCACTCGGAGCTGGCGCTGCTCCACGGCCAGCAGCGCAAGCTGCAGCTCGGCCGCGTGCCGGGCGAGCTGGAAGTGTCGCTGCTCCTGATGAAGGTGGACTCGCCCGAGTTCCGAGCCCTCATGCAGCTGGGCACCGACGGCGGCAAGAGCGGCACCTCCTGCTCCATCTGATCCACGCCGGCTACAGCACCGCCAGGTCGTCGCGGTGCACGGCCTCATCCAGGTAGCGGTACCCCAACACGGACTCGATGTCCGACGTGCGCCGTCCGGCGATGCGCCGCAGCTCGTCCGCGCCGTAGGACGCCAGCCCCCGCGCGAACACCTCGCCGGACGCGTCCGCCAGGTCCACCGGGTCGCCCCGGTCGAAGTCGCCCGTCACCTGCTTCACGCCGCTGGGCAGGAGGCTGCGCTTGCCGTGGACGATGGCCTCGCGCGCGCCGGCATCCACGGTGAGTGTGCCCAGGGGCCGCAGCGCATGGGCAATCCACGCGGCGCGGGAGCCCCGGCGCGCGCCGGTGGGCTCGAAGAGGGTGCCCATGGGCTCACCCTCCAGCACGGCGCGCAGCCGGCCGGGCAAGGCGCCCGAGGTGATGACGCCCCGGATGCCCTGCTCGGCGGCGCTCGCGGCGGCGCGGACCTTGGTCGCCATGCCGCCGGTGCCCACGCCGCTGGAGGTGCCCCCCGCGAGCGCGAGGACGTCGGAGGTGACCTCCTCCACGGTGTCCAGCAGGCGCGCGCCCGCGTCGCGGCGGGGGTCCGCGGTGAACAGGCCCTCCACGTCGGAGAGCAGCACCAGCGCGTCGGCCTCCACCACGCCGGCCACCAGGCCCGCCAGCGTGTCGTTGTCACCGAACTTCAGCTCGTCCACGGAGACAGTGTCGTTCTCGTTGATGACGGGCACCACGGACGCGGACAACAGGCGCTCCAGGGTGTGCTTCACGTTGAGGTAGCGCCGCCGGTCCCGCATGTCCTCGTGGGTGAGCAGCACCTGGGCCACCGCCTGTCCCTGGGCGCCGAAGACGTCCTCGTACGCCTGCATCAGCCGGCTCTGTCCCACCGCGGCGCACGCCTGCTTGCCCGGGATGTCGCGAGGGCGCGAGCCCAGGCCCAGCCGCTCCATGCCCAGGGCGATGGCGCCGCTGGACACCACCACCAGCTCGCGGCCCTGGGCCGCCCACAGCAGGTCCTCCCCCAGCGCCACGAAGTGCTCGCGGTTGAAGCGGCCGGTGGCGTGCGTGAGGGCGTTGGTGCCGATCTTCACCACCACGCGCTTCGCGGCGCGCAGGGCGTTACGTCCCGAGTGAGTCACGTCCGCGAGCGTAGGACGGAAAAGGAAACAGGGCGCAAGGGCCGTGTGTTCACTACGGTTCCGGCAACCCGGGCCGGAGGGGCGTGTCAGCCACATCGTTGGGGCGCCGTATAAAGTGCCGGGAAGGACGGGGTCAGCCGGCTTCCGTCAGGAGAGCAAGCGTTTGAAGGAAATCTACGGCAACACCCTGGGCCTCAAGGCGAACGAGCAACACCGGCTGCGGAACACCTTCCGCCGGCGCGTGTCGCCTCACGAAATCGTGTCGCCCGAGCTCGCCCGCCACCTCACCGAGCTGTCCCACGAGACGAACCGACAGGTGGGCGTGCTCATCAACCGCAAGGGGGAAATCGAGCACGTGGTGGTGGGCAATGCTCACAAGCTGGAGCTGCCGGACATCGGCCGCGCGCGTGCGGGCCAGGTGCGTCTGCGTGGCCTGCGGCTGGTGCACACGCACCTCAAGAGCGAGCCGCTCACCAAGGACGACCTGACGGACCTGGCGCTGTTGCGCCTGGACTGCGTGGCCGCGGTGGGCGTGGGACAGGAGGGGCTGCCGGGCGTGCTGCACTACGCCCACCTCGTGCCGGAGAACGGCACGGGTGAGTTCTGGCAGGTCACCACCCTGCCCTCCGTGCACCTGGAGCAGCCGGACCTCATCGACACGCTGGACGCGCTGGAGGAGGAGTTCAACCGCAAGGCGGCGGCGCGCGCGGTGAGTGGGCGGGAGAAGGCCATCCTCGTGGCGGTGTGCCTGGACGGCAACCGGGCGCAGGCGGAGGCGAGCCTCGCGGAGCTCAGGGAGCTGGCGCGCACCGCGGGCGTGGAGGTGGTGGACAGCGTGCTCCAGGTGAAGCGCGAGGCGGACCCTCGCTACCTCATCGGGCGGGGCAAGCTGGAGGACCTGAACCTGCGCTCGATGCAGTCCATGGTGGACCTGCTCATCTTCGACAAGGACCTCACCCCCTCGCAGGGGCGCCACATCGGCGAGGCCACCAGCCTCAAGGTCCTGGACCGCACCCAGCTCATCCTCGACATCTTCGCGCAGCGCGCGCAGAGCGCCGAGGGCAAGCTCCAGGTGGAGCTGGCGCAGCTGAAGTACCGGCTGCCCAGGCTGGTGCAGAGCGATGACTCGCTCAGCCGGCTCGCGGGTGGCATCGGCGGGCGCGGCCCCGGTGAGACGAAGCTGGAAATCGACCGACGCCGGGTGCGCGAGCGAATCACGCATCTGGAGAAGCGCATCGACACGATTGGCCGGGAGCGCAGCGTGCGGCGGGCGCAGCGAAACCGCCGCGAGCTGCCGGTCATCTCCATCGTCGGGTACACCAACGCGGGCAAGTCCACGTTGCTCAACGCGATCACGAACGCGCAGGTGCTGGCGGAGAACAAGCTGTTCGCCACGCTGGACCCGACGAGCCGCAGGCTGCGCTTCCCGCAGGAGCGCGAGGTCATCATCACCGACACGGTGGGCTTCATCCGGGACCTGCCCAAGGACCTGGTGGCGGCCTTCCGCGCGACGCTGGAGGAGCTGTACGACGCGAGCCTCCTGCTGCACGTGGTGGACGCGGGCGACCCGGCGCGCGACGACCAGGTGGAGGCGGTGGAGAAGATCCTGTCGTCGCTGGGGTTGATGGAGAAGCCCCGGTTGATGGTGTGGAACAAGGCGGACCTGCTCTCCGCGGAGGAGGTGGAGTCGCTGCTTCGCTCGCGGGGCGGGGTGGCCATCAGCGCCCAGACGCGCGACGGGCTGCAGACGCTCCTGGCGAAGGCGGACACCACGCTGTTCGCAGAAGGGGCGTCCGAGTCGATGGGCATCGTCTGACGCGGCGTGCGGGTTGCGAGGTGGCATGGCTCCCCCTAGAGTCGGGGGGCCGTGTCCATCTCCCTCGCGTCCACCTTGTCGTCGGTCCTGCTCGCCCAGGCGGTGCCGGACTACACCCGTCCCGTCTCCTCCATGTCTCCGAAGTACTTCGAGATTTTGGAGCAGAACAGCCACATCATCTACCCGCTGGTGGCGATACTGACGCTGGTGCTCATCGCCGCGGGCATCCTCCAGGCGTGGAGGACGCAGGACCTGGACGGCCTGCAGAAGAGCGAGTTCAAGAAGGCCATCGTCAACGAGCTGCGCAGCAACATCACCGGACTGCCGGGTGACGTGCTGGCGAAGGCCGTGGGGCTGGACCGACTGAAGACCCACCGTTTGCTGGAGCAGATGCAGCAGGACGGCATGGTGGTGAGCCACACCAACTCGCAGCGCCTGACGGTCTGGCGCATCCGTGGCGCCGCCCCCGAGGCGAGCGCTCGGCGCTACTGAGGTCGTCTGTGAACGAGGGGGGAAGCATGCAGTTCACGATTGCTCACTGCGACTACCCCAGCTCCGGGGAGATGTTCCTCTACTTCAGCCTCTTCCTTGTCATCACTCTCGGTCCGTTGCTCGTGTGGTGGCTGCGTCGCGGCGCCAGGCGCTCCGGCTACGGACTGTCTTCGACCTCGTCCAGGTAGCCCCGAAGGACTGACGCCACCTGTCCCACGTCGGGGGCGCGCAGGATGGAGTAGTGGTCTCCTGCAATCGCGTGCACGGTGAGCGCGCCTGTCGCCACCTGCTCCCAGCCGTGAACACGGCGAGTGCCCGTCGCTTCGATGGAGACGACAGGCCCTGAATAGGGCTTGGGCACGTAGCGCCACGCGGCCAACAGGTTCACCTCGAAGACGCGGCGCAAGGCACTGAGTGACGGTGTGACGCCACTCCCCTGCTCGCGAGCGTGGGTCTCCAGGATGCGCAGCAGCGCCTCGGGTGTCTCGGCGCTCTGCGCGGCTTCGCCGTGTCCCATCGCGCGCAGCAGGTCGAGGTGGAACAGCTCGCCGAAGCGCTGAGCCTCGTCGTGCCCTGGCGCGGCGCCGTCTCCATCGTACGGACGCACGAAGCCGTCGATGAGCGCGAGCACCTCCACCCGCTCTCCTCGCTGCTCGAGCTGCTGCGCCATCTCCCACGCGATGCTGGCGCCCATCGACCAGCCTCCGAGCCGATAGGGCCCGTGCGGCTGCACGTCTCGCATCGCCGCGAGGTAGAGGCTCGCCATCTCGGGGATGCTCTCGCAGGGCGGCGCTTCACCATCGAGCCCGCGTGACTCGAGCCCGTGGAACGGCTGCTCCGGCCCCAAGTGCTTCGCGAGCTCCGCGTAGCTCAGCACCGTGCCGCCCACGGGATGCACACAGAAGAAGGGACGACGTCCACGTCCCTCGGTCAGTCGCACCAGCGGCGTCCAGGACGACGACTCACGTCGCAGCACCGAGGCCACGTGCTCCACCGTCGCGCGCTGGAAGAGCGCGGCCACCGGCAGGCTCCTGCCCACGACGCCACGGATGCGCGCGAGCAACCGGATGGTCATCAGCGAGTGACCTCCCAGCGCGAAGAAGTCCTCCGTCACGCCGACAGGGCGGACGCCCAGCACCTCTTCCCACACGCCCACCAGCGCGCGCTCCAGTGCGTCGCGAGGTTCCTGGTGTCCTTCGCGAGCCACGCGTTGGAACGAGCCCGGAGCGGGCAGCGCCTTGCGGTCCACCTTACCCGTGGGAGCCAGGGGCAGTGTGTCCAGGCGCACGAGCACACTCGGCACCAGATACTCCGGCAACCGTGCTTCGAGGCGCCCGCGCAGCACCTCCACGTCACACGGCGCCTCGTGCACCACGTAGCCCACCAGTCGCTTCTCGCCGCCCTCCTCCTGTCTCGCCACCACCACCGCGTCCCTCACACCCGGCAGCGCCTTCAGCGCCACCTCCACCTCACCCAACTCCACACGGAAGCCACGCACCTTCACCTGTCCGTCCACGCGCCCCAGGAACTCCAGGTTCCCGTCGCCGAGCCACCGCGCCTTGTCGCCCGTGCGATACAGCCGCGCACCCGGCACCTCACTCAGCGCATCCGGGATGAAGCGCTCCGCGGTCAGCTCCGTCCTGCCCCAGTACCCGTGCGCGAGGCTCGCGCCGCCGACGTACACCTCTCCCACCACGCCCACGGGGCTCGGCGCGCCCCGCTCATCCAGCACGTACACCTTCACGTTGGAGATGGGCGTCCCCACGGGAGGCAACGCTGGCCAGGTCGATGGCGGGCCTCGCGCCCTCCAGGCCGTGACGACGTGCGCCTCCGACGGGCCATACTGGTTCTCCAGCACGCAGCCTGGCAGTCGCTCGAAGAAGGACACCAGCGCGGGCGTCACCTGCAACTGCTCACCCGCCGTCACCACCTCGCGCAGGGGCGGCAGCTCCGCTTCATGCTGCGCCACCTCGCACAGCGCCTGGAGCGCCACGAAGGGCAGATACAAGCGCCCCACTCCATGCGCCACCATGCGCCCGAGCAGCGCCACCGGGTCCTTGCGCTCCGCCTCCCCCACCAGCAACACCGTGCCGCCCAGACACCACGTGCCGAACAGCTCCTGGAACGACACATCGAAGTTCAGCGACGCGAACTGCAGCGTCGTCGCACCCGGGTCCACGGTGCGCGCGAGCAGCCACCGCAGCATGTTCCCCACCGCGCGATGGGACATGAGGATGCCCTTGGGACGCCCCGTGCTCCCCGACGTGTAGACGAAGTAGCAGGGCGTCTCGGGAGACAGGGACAGCGCTGGAGCCTGTCCGGGCCTCGTCCGGATTCGCGAGGCCTCATCCTCCAGGCGCACCCGCCTCGTCCCCGGATGCTCGGGAAGCGCGCGTCCGAGCTCTCCCTGCACCAGCACCACCGGCGCGCCCGTGTCCTCCAGCATCTGCGCCAGCCGCTGTGCCGGATAGCTCGGGTCCAGGGGAAGGAACGCCGCGCCTGCCTTCAGCGTGGCCAGCACCGCCACCGGCATCTCCAAATCACCGCGCTCCAGGCACAGGCCCACCGTGCTCCCAGGCGTCACCCCCAACGCGAGCAGGTGATGCGCGAGCTGGTTCGCGCGCTGCTCCAGCTCGGCGTAGGTCAGCGAGGCCACGCCATCCGTCACCGCCACGGCGTCAGGCGAGCGCGCCACCTGGGCCTCGACCCACGCGTGCATCAGCCCCGCGACAGCGTCCGGGGTCTCGCGCCCGCTCCACTCGCGCAGCAGCTCCCGCCGCTCCGACTCCGCGAGCAAGGGCGCATCACCGACGCGCACGCTCGGGTCGGCCACCAGCCCCTCCAACAACGTGACGTAGTGCCCCGCCATCCTCCGCGCCGTCGCCGCGTCGAACAGCGCGGTGTTGTACTCCCAGAAGCCCACCCACCCCTCGGGCGTCTCGCGCAGGAAGCAGATGAGGTCGAACTTCGACATGCCGGAGTCGAAGGACACCTCCTGCTCCACCAACCCCGGCAACGACGGCAGCGAGCGCGGCCCCTGGATGACGAACATCACCTGGAACAGCGGCGAGCGACTCAAGTCACGCGGCGGGCGCAGCGCCTCCACCAGCGTCTCGAACGGGACGTCTTGTCGCGCATAGGCGCCCAGACATACCTGCCGCACCCGGCCCAGGAGCGAACGGAAGGACTCCTCCGGGTCCACGTCCACACGGGGCGCGAGCGTGTTGACGAAGAACCCGATGAGGTTCTCCAGCTCGCGCCGGTTGCGTCCCGAGATGGGCGTCCCCACCACCACGTCCCGCTGTCCGCTGTAGCGCGACATCAACACCTGGAAGCACGCGAGCAGCAGCATGAACGGCGTCACGCTCTCGGCGCGCCCCAGGGCCTTCACCGCCTGGGAGAGTGATGGAGACAGCGGCACCGCCACGGTGGCGCCCAGGAAGGTCTGCACGGGAGGTCGGGGCCGGTCCAGGGGAAGCTCCAGCGAGGGAGAGGCTCCCGTCAGCAGCTCCGTCCACCACGCGAGCTGCTCATCCAGCAGCTCCCCCTTCAGCCAGTCGCGCTGCCACACCGCGTGGTCCGCGTACTGGATGGGCAGCGCGGGCAACACGGGCGCGCGCCCTTCGGTGTGGGCCGCGTAAAGCTCCCGCAGGTCGCGCTCCAGCACGCCCAGCGACCACCCATCGCAGGAGACATGGTGCAGCATCAGGAGGAACACATGGTCGTCTTCCGCCACGCGCAGCAGCCGGGCGCGCAGCATCGGCCCCGTGCCCAGGTCGAACGGGCGCCGCGTCTCCGCCTCCGCTTCGCGCCGTGCCTCGGCCTCGTCGGCGACCTGCGTCACCCGCAGCGTCACCTCGACGTCGGGCAGGATGTGCTGCACCGGCCGCCCCGCCTCCTCGCCGAACGTGGTGCGCAAGGACTCGTGCCGTCGCACCAGGTCCGACAACGCGCGCTCCAGCGCCGGGACATCCAGGCGCCCCTGGAGCCGCGCGAAGAAGGGCACGTTGTAGGAGAAGCCTCCCGCGTCCACCTGAGAGAGGAACCACAGGCGCTGCTGGGCGAAGGACAGCGGAGGGGCCGTGTCCCTCGACACGGGCACCAGAGGAGGGAGCCCCCGCCCCCTCCCCACCACTCGCTTCGGCTCGGGCGCGGCCATGGCTGCACCTCCGCCGACACTTATAGCGCCAAGCGACGTGCGGGTTCGAGCAACGGCCTCAGCCCGCCGCCTTCCACCGCTGCTTGGGGCGCCAGGACATCATCCCCGGGCTGCCGCGCACCTTGTCCAGGTAGAAGCCGAGCAGCTCGGGGTTGAAGGTGGGCTCCTGAATCCCCGAGCCGGCCAGGTGCTGGCGCACATGGGTGCAATCCCAGACGTAGTTGTCCTGGTACAGCTCCACCATCGCCTGTCCCCCACTCAACGGGTCCCTGAAGATGCTCAGCAACGGGAAGATGGGCGCCTCGGGGTCCGTGTCCCACAGGGAGACCCATTCCTTGAACGGCACCACCGGCAGGGGACGTCCCAGGGACTTTCCCACCCGCTCGAAGAACTCCAGGAGCGTCAGGTCGTGCTCCGGGGCGGGCGCGACGTGGAACTTCTTGCCCAGCCCCTTCGGGTCGCGGGCAATCACGGCAATCGCCGACGTCATGTAGTCCACCGTGGTCAACCCCTCGTGCAGCCCCCGCAGGTCCGGGACGGCATCCAGGATGAGGCAGGTGCTGACCAGCCGTCCCCACCACTGGTAGCTGGCGAAGGCGCCCGTGCGGCTGTGCAACGTCGCGTAGCCCAGACGGAACGTCATCAAGGGCAGGCCCTGCGACTGCGCGAGGTCGGCGATCTTCTCCATCACCCACTTGCTGCTCGCGTAGCCGATGTCGGAGATGACGGCGGGGAGGTTCTGGTCGATGTCGTCCGTCTCCCGCATCACCTTCTTGCCGGTGAGCCGGTTGCCCCAGCTGTGGATGGAGAGCGTCGAGAACAGCATCAGCGCCTTGACCCGCTGATGGCCGGCGAAGGCAATCACCTGCCGCACGCCCTCGACGTTGTCGCGCTTCATCTGGGAGTAGGGCTCGATGAAGTTCACCGCGCCAGCCGAGTGATAGATGACGTCCACCGACGCGGACAGCTGGCGGTAGTCCTCCTCGGACATCCCGAAGCGGGGCGCGGCGATGTCTCCGGCATGGACCCGCACCCGCTCCCAGTCACGCTCGCTCAGCGGCACCTGATAGTGGTCGACCACCTGTCGCAGCCGCGCGCGTCCCAGCGCGTCGCTGACATCGCGCACCAGACAATGGACGTCGGCGTCGTTGCGCGAGAGCAACTCCGACAGCAGGTGGACGCCCACGAAGCCCGTGGCCCCCGTGAGCAGGATGTGCCGCGGCCGCGCGAGCCGCCCGGGGTCGAAGCCCGAGGAGAAGTCCGTGCCGGGCAGGAGCCAGACATCCTCCCGGAGCGCGCGCAGGGGCTCCGGGTCATGCATCGCGCCCCCGTGCGCGGCTCGCGGCTCCAGCGCCGAGGCGAGCTTCCGAACGGTCCTGTGCTCGTAGACATCACGAATGTAGGCCTTCAGCCCGAGACGACGGGAGACGCTGGCGGCGAGCGTGGAGGCCAGCAACGAGTGCCCTCCCACCTCGAAGAAGCTGTCGTCCGCCGTGAACCCGGAGTGGCCGAGGACCTCCGTCCAGGCGCTGGCGAGGCTCTTCTCCAGTTCGCCGGAGAACGCCTCCTCGCCCTGCGTCCGCACCGTGGAGGTCCGCAGCATCTCCCGCAGGGCCTGCTTGTCCGTCTTGCCATTGGCGGTGGTGGGGAGCGAGGCCAGACAGAGGTACTGGCCAGGCAGCATGAAGTCGGGCAGCTCCACGCGCAGCGCCGCCCTCAGGCTCGCGATGAGCGTCGAGGTGGGGACCTGGGTGTCACGCGGCGAGACGAACGCCACCAGTCGCTTGTTGGAGGGACCCGCGGAGTCATCGACCAGTACCGCGGCGGCCTTGAGCGCCGGGCCGCGCATGAGGACGGACTCCACCTCGCCCATCTCCACGCGATTGCCGCGAATCTTGATCTGCTCATCCTGTCGCCCGAGGAACTGGATGCTCCCATCCGGCAGCCCACGCGCCAGGTCCCCCGTGCGATAGACGCGGCCACCGAGCGAAGGCGGCGTGACGAAGCGCTCGGCCGTCAGCGCGGCATCTCCGAGATAGCCGCGCCCCAGGCAGTCACCCGCGATGCACAACTCCCCCGCCTCCCCCCAAGGCACCACCTCCAGTCGCTCATCCAGGATGAAGACCTCGGCGCCGGCGACGGGCGTCCCGATGGAGGCGGGCCGGTTCAGGCGCCTGCTCTCCACCACCCGGTGGGTGACGAAGATGGTGGTCTCCGTCGGTCCGTAATAGTCCACCAGGGTGTAGGAGAGTCCCTCGGTCTCCACCGGATGGAGCTTCTCGCCCCCGGTGAAGAGGTAGCGCAGGGCCAGCTTCTGGTGTGCGGACCTTCCGACGAAGTCTGGCACCATCACCGTCGGGAGGAAGGCGTGGGTGATGCCGTGCTCGGCGTAGAACGCCAGCAAGGCCCCCACGTCCAGACGGATGTCGTCCGTGAGCACGTGGATGCAAGCCCCCGCCGCCAGGGCTGAGCCCACCTCCCATTGCGAGACATCGAAGGCCACGCTGGCCATCAACAGCGTGTGACTGCCAGGCCCCATGTCGAACCGGGCGTTGTGCCACCGCACCAGCTTCGCCAGGGAGTGGTGCTCGATGACCACGCCCTTCGGCTGCCCCGTGGTCCCCGACGTGAAGATGGCATAGGCCGCGTCATGCCCCTGGATGTCCACTTCACGGAAGGCCTTCACGGGCGCCTGGCGCAGCAGCTCATCGAGGGACTGCACCTCCCAGCCCGGCAACGTCATGGTCGAGGACGTGGTGGAGAGCACGAGGGGCGCATCACATTGGCTGGCAATGGCTTGCTTGCGGCGGTCCGGGAAGGCCTTGTCGATGGGCACGTACGCCGCGCCCGCCTTCATGACGGCCAGGAAAGCGACGATGAGGCTCTCCGAGTGCTCGGTCACCACGGGCACCAAGGAGCCCCTGGCGACACCTCGCGCCTGGAGATGGGCCGCGACCTTGCTGCTCCTCGCGTCCAGCTCCGCATAGGAGAGGCGCTCACGGAGCCCCACCACCGCGGGGGCACTGGGATTGAGGGCACACTGACGACGAAAGCCGTCGAGCACGGATTTGTTCGACACGAGAGGCCTCCATGGACAGAGAAGGAGCCAACAATGGAAGACACAACCGCTGGCCCACACAACAATCACACAACAACCGCGCCTCATTCCACCCGAGCCCTCGGACGCAAACCCATCGCGGCATACCCAGTCCCGCAAGCCCTCTCGGGCTGAAAGACAGTTCATCCAACACCCCGCACCTCCCTGCGCCTGCGGGCCAGGCACGACCCGCGACACAACGCGGGTCTGGAACCTGGGCGACCTCGTCGGAACGGGTGCGCCGCTCCCGCGCGGGATGGCAAGCGGTGGCACATCCCCTCGGGACTCCACTGGAAATATCGTGGTGCGGGCTCAACTCGCGGAGCGGGGCATGCTCTATTTCAGGGATGAGTGAGCATGCGTCCGCCATCGCCATCATCGGGTTGTCGCTCCGCTTTCCGGGCGCCTCTGACGCGCGGAGCTTCTGGTCCAACCTCATCTCGGGTGTCGACAGCGTCACGGTGCTGGACGCCGAGCAGCGGGCGAGGGCCGGCCATCCCTCGGAAGAGGGGTGGGTCGCGGCGGCGGGTGTCATCGAGGGCGCGGACCTCTTCGATGCGCGCTTCTTCGGCTACTCACCGCGCGAGGCCGAGCAGTTGGACCCGCAGCAGCGGCTCTTCATGGAGTGTTGCTGGGAGGCGCTCGAGGCCGCGGGCTACACCGCTCGCGCCCGGCCCCTGCACGTGGGCGTCTACGGCGGTGCGTCCCTCAGCAGCTATCTGCTGACGAACGTCCTGCCCAACATGGAGCGCCGCTCCAGCGACTGGACGGAGAGCGTCCTCGGCACGCACAGCGACTTCCTGGCGACGCGCGTGGCCTACAAGCTCAACCTCACCGGCCCCGCGATGACGGTGCAGACGGCGTGCTCCACATCGCTGACCGCCGTGCACCTCGCGTGTCAGTCGCTGCTCGCGGGCGAGTGCACGCTCGCGCTCGCCGGTGGCGCGGCCGTGCGCTCGCCGCAGTTGAGCGCCTACCCCACGCAGGAGGGTGGCATCTCCTCGCCCGATGGACACTGCCGCGCCTTCGATGCCCAGGCGGCTGGCACCGTGCCGGGCAACGGCGTGGGCGTGGTGCTGCTCAAGCGCCTGGAGGACGCGCTCGCGGATGGCGACCCCATTCGCGCGGTCATCCTCGGCTCGGCCGCCAACAACGACGGCAGCGGCAAGGCGGGGTTCACCGCGCCCTCCGTCTCCGGACAGGTCACCGCCATCGGCGATGCGCTGGCGCTCGCGGGCGTCGAGCCGGGCTCCGTCTCCTATGTCGAAGCGCATGGCACGGGCACGCCACTGGGTGACCCGGTGGAGGTCACCGCCCTCAAGCAGGTCTTCGAGGGCGTGGCGCCGGGCTCCATCGGCCTGGGCTCGGTGAAGAGCAACCTGGGCCACCTCGACTCGGCGGCCGGCGTGGCGGGACTCATCAAGACCGTGCTGGCACTGGAGCACCGCCAGCTCCCTCCCACGGTCCACTTCCGTCGGCCCAATCCGCTCCTGGGCCTCGA
The DNA here is from genome assembly GCF_020037095.1 of Myxococcus sp. XM-1-1-1. NCBI lineage: Bacteria > Pseudomonadati > Myxococcota > Myxococcia > Myxococcales > Myxococcaceae > Myxococcus > Myxococcus sp. XM-1-1-1. The sequence goes on along the minus strand of NZ_JAIQDH010000002.1, from coordinate 778,644 downwards.
CGACAGTCCCTTCTACGTCGTGGCCGAGCCTCGTCCGTGGGACTCCAGCGGGCCGCGCCGCGCGGGCGTGAGCTCCTTCGGCATGGGCGGCACCAACGTGCACGTGGTGCTCGAGGAGGCCCCTGTCCGTCCCGCGTCACCTGCGTCCCGCGGGACGGAGCTGCTGCTGCTCTCCGCTCGCTCCGACGCCGCGCTGGAGCGGATGACCACCGAGCTGGCCGAGCACCTGGAGCACACCCAGGACGCGCTCGCGGACATCGCACACACGCTCCAGGTCGGACGTCACCGCTTCGAGCACCGGAGCTTCGTCACCGCGAGCACCGCGAAGGACGCGGCCGCGCGCCTGCGCGACCCGGGACAACGTCCACGCACGAGCCACGACCCGGCGGAGAAGCGTGGCGCGGTCTTCTTGTTCCCCGGCGCGGGCTCCCAGCGGGTGAACATGGGCGCGGAGCTGCTCGACGAACCCGTCTTCCGACAGGCCATCGACCGCTGCGCGGCGCTGCTCCGAGGTCCTCTCGGCGCCGACGTGCGCGACGTGATGTTCGCCCCCGCCGAGCGCTACGACACCGCGGCGCGAGAGCTGTCACGCCCCCTCTGGACCCAGGCCGCGCTGTTCACCTGCGACTGGGCGCTCGCGCAGCTGTGGCTCGCCCGAGGCGTCCAGCCCGAGGCGCTGCTCGGCCACTCCCTCGGCGAGTACGTGGCGGCGTGTGTGGCGGGCGTCTTCACGCTGGAGGAGGCACTGGAGCTCGTCACCGCGCGCGGAAGAATCATGGAGCAGCTCCCGCCCGGTGGGATGACGGCGGTCCTCGCGCCCGTGGCCCAGGTGGAGGCGCTGCTCCATCCACGACTGTCCGTGGCCGCGCTGAACACGCCCTCCGATTGTGTCATCGCCGGCGCACTGGAGGCGCTCGACGCCCTCGAGTCGGAGCTCGGCGCGCGAGGCATCGAGGCCCGACGGCTCCGGCTGGGACAGGCCGCGCACTCGTTCATGTTGGAGCCGCACCTGCCGGACTTCGCGCGCGTCGTGTCCCGCATCAAGCCGCGCGCGCCCAAGCTCCCCATCGTCTCCAGCCTCACCGGAGACTGGCTCACCGAGCGCGAGGCCGTCACCGTCGACTACTGGTGCCGGCATCTGCGAGAGACGGTGCGCTTCTCGGAAGCCCTGCACCTGCTGCTCTCGGGCAAGGAGCGAGCCTTCATCGAGGTCGGCCCCGGAACGGCCCTGTCCTCGCTCACCCGACGCCACCCGAGCCGCTCCACCCAGCCCGTGGTCTCCACGCTGCCGTACACCTCCGAGGAGCCGACGCATCCGCTCGCGTCACTCGGCGAGGCGTGGCTCGCGGGCATCACCATCGATTGGGAGCGCTTCCGAGCGGGCGACCAGCGGCGGCGTGTCACCCTCCCCGGCTACAGCTTCGACCGCGAGCGGTACTGGATTGAACCCGTCACGGCCACTCCGCGCTCCGTGGGGCCCCGTGAAGAACCCAGGCCCGCGCCACCACGGCCCGAGGGTTCGCGCGCCGCGCCACCTCGCAACGACACGGAGGCCACGCTGCTGGAGTGCTTCCGCCTCACGTTCCACCTCGACAACATCGGCATCCACGATGACTTCTTCGCGCTGGGTGGCGACTCCCTGCTCGCCTTGCGCCTGAGCGCCCGCATCCAGGAGCGCCTCGGCGCGAAGCTGCCCTTGAAGGCCGTGCTGGAAGCCTCCACCGTCGCCCGACTCGCCGAGCGCATCAGCGGTGCTCGCCCGACACCGAAGACGAGCCCCGACTGTGTCGTCCAGCTTCAGACCGGCACGTCCTCGAAGGCCCCCCTGTTCTTCGTGCATGCCGCGGGCGGACAGGTGCTCTTCTATCGGGAGCTGGCCCGACAGCTCGCGCCCGACCGGTCCGTGTACGGATTCTCCGCCGTGGGCCTCGAGAGCGACGAGCCCTGCCTCACCACCGTGGAGCAGATGGCGGCGCACTATGTCGCCGCGCTCCGAGTCATCCGACCGACAGGCCCCTACCTGCTCATCGGCGCCTCACTGGGCGGCACCATCGTCTACGAGATGGCGCGGCGCCTGTCGGCCGAAGGCGAGGCCGTGCCCCTGTGCGCACTCCTGGACACGCCGCCTCCTGGCTCCTTCTCCACCGAGCTCGCCGACCGGATATCCCTGCTCGCCTTCCGCGCGGGGGAGATGTTCGACCCCGCCGCGAAGTGGCCCGAGGACCTCCCCGTGGAGGAGCAGTTCCGCAGGCTCCAGGAGGAGGCGGAGCGCCAAGGTCTCGCGCCGCCCTTCGCCACCGTCGAGGACGCGCGTCGGCAGCTCGACGTGCTGCGAGCGAACTCCCGGGCCCTGAGCCTCTACACGCCACCGCGCTGGGAGGGAGGAGAGGTCCAGTACTTCCGCGCCCGACGTCCGCCCCCGGGGTTCCCTCCACACCCCGAGCTGGGCTGGCTGGACCTGGGCGCGGCGACGCGCGTGGACATCACTCCTGGCGACCACTACACGATGCTCCAGGCACCTCACGTCGAGGTGCTCGGAGCGAAGCTGGCGCGGCTGCTGCCCTAATCCGAGCCCGGCCGCTGACGCCGCTGGCGCGCGAGCCGCTGGAGTCCCTCGCGCCGGTTCTCCGCCGTCGACGGAGACTTCGGCGCCTCCTGCGTCGGGGACAGGTGCTCGGCCAGCGCTCGCACGGAGGGGAACTGGAGCAGGGACACCAACGGCACCTTGCGCGACAGCTCCGCCTCCACCTTCACCTGGAGCGTCTGCAACAGCAGCGAGTTGCCACCCAGGTCGAAGAAGTTGTCTCCCGCGCCCACGCGGTCCAGCCCCAGCACCTCCGCGATGAGTCGCGCGAGCACGGCCTCCAGTCCCTCCCGGGGCGCCACGTAGCCGCCACTGAGCTCCGGGCGACTCGACTCCGGCGCGGGGAGCGCCTTCCAGTCCGGCTTCCCGTTCGGCGTGAGGGGCAGCTCGCGCAACAGCACGAAGGCCGACGGAATCAGCGCCTCCGGGAGCGTGCGCTTCATCCACGCTCGCAGCACGTCCACCGTCAGCGTGACGTCCTCCTCGGGCACCACGTAGGCCACCAGTCGCATGTCCCCCGGAGTGTCCGCGCGGCCCATGACGACGGACGACCGCACTCCCGGGCACGTCGCGAGCGCCGCGTTCGCCTCGCCCGGCTCGATGCGCACGCCACGCACCTTCACCTGGGTATCGGCTCGACGCAGGTACTCGAGCCGTCCGTCCTCCAGCATGCGCACCACGTCGCCCGTGCGGTACAGGCGGCCTCCGTCCGCGTACGGGTCCGGGACGAAGCGCTCCGCCGTCAGGTCGGGTCGGCCCAGGTAGCCTCGCGCGAGCCCCATCCCTCCGAGATACAGCTCACCCCAGACACCGGGCGGCACCAGGTGCCCCGCCTCGTCCATCACCCTCACGACCACGTTGTGCAACGGCCGGCCAATCGTGAGCCGGGCGCCCGCGAAGCACTCACCCCAGGTGCCGCACACCGTCCCTTCCGTGGGGCCATAGCCGTTGACGAAGCGACGCCCGGGGCTCCAGCGCGCCACCAACTCCGCGTTGCACGCCTCGCCCGCGGAGAGCAGGACCCGAAGCGAGGGCAGCTCCACCACCGGGGACACCGCGAGCACCGAGGGCGGGAGGATCGTCACCGTGACTCGCTCCCGCGCGAGGAGCTCCGTCAACGGGCTGCCGGGTGACATCTGCTCGCGACGCGCCAGGCACAACGTCGCCCCGTTCAACAACGTGGGGATGAGCTCCGCCACCGAGCCATCGAAGCTCACGGGCGCGAACTGCAACACGCGGTCTCCTGGCCCCAGCCCTCCGAGCACCGTGGGGAAGGACCGCGCCAGATTCGCCGCGCCACGGTGCTCCAGCAGCGTGCCCTTCGGGCGGCCCGTGCTGCCGGACGTGTAGATGACATACGCGAGGTTTCGCGCCGTGACCTCGGGCGCCACCTCGCCCGCGCGGCCCTCCGGCACCACCACCCGGTCCAACAACACAGTGTCTCCCGAGTAGTCGAGCCGCGAAGCCTCTTCCGAGCGGGACACCAGCAGCCGCACTCCGGAGTCGTTCAGCAGGTAAGCGAGCCGCTCCGTCGGATGGTCGGGGTCCAGCGGCATGTAGGCGCCTCCCGCCTTGAGGATGGCGAGCATCGCCACCACCCACTCGAAGCCCGGCCGCAGACACAGGCCCACCACCATGTCGGGCCTCACACCCCGCTCGCGCAGCAACACCGCCAACGCCTGGGAGCGCAGGTCGAGCTCCGCGTAGGACAGCCGCTGTCCGTCCATCTCCACCGCGACGCCGTCGGGCGTGCGCGCGGCCTGGGCAGAGAAGAGGCGATGCAGGCACTCGCCTTCGGAGGGTTCCGCGTGGCCTTGCTGGGTGAGCAGCTCACCGTGCGCGGCCCCGGACAGGAGCGGGAGGTCCCACAGGCGCGTCCGCGGCGCCTCCACCGCGGCCTCCATCAACCGGACCAGGTGCTCGGAGAAGCGGGCCATGGTCGAGACGTCGTACAGGTCCGCGCCGAACTCGAGGAGGCCGTCGATTCCATCGGCCGTCTCCCGCAGGCCCAGCGACAGGTCCACCTTCGCGGCCTTCAGTCCCAGGTCCAGGGGACGCTGCGTGAGTCCCTGCAGGGACAGGTCTCCGGACGGCGTGTTCAGCAGGTGGAACACCACCTGGACCACGGGCGCGCGGCTCATGTCCCGCTTCGGGCTCAGCGCCTCCACCAGCTTCTCGAACGGCGTCTCCTGGTGGCTGAACGCACCGAGCACGGACTCCTTCACGCGCCCCAACAGCTCCAGGAACGTCAGCGCCCCCGTCGCCTCCGTGCGCAGCACCAGCGTGTTCACGAAGAAGCCGATGAGTCCTTCCACCTCCTTCACCGTGCGGCCCGACACCGGCGAGCCCACGACCACGTCCCACTGTCCGGTGTAGCGCGCAAGCAGCACCTGGAACCCCGCCAGCAGCGTCATGAAGAGCGTCGTGCCCTCCTTCTGGCTCAAGCGCTTCAACTTCTCGCTCAGCTCCCGCGAGAACCGCACCGGGACGCTCGCGCCCCGGTAGCTCTGCACCGGCGGCCTCGGGCGGTCCGTCGGGACCTCCAGGTACTCCGGCGCTCCCGACAGCCGCGTCTTCCACCACGACAGCTGCTCGTCCAGCACCTCACCCTTCAACCACTCACGCTGCCAGACCGCGTAGTCGGCGTACTGCACCGGCAGCTCCGGCAGCGTCGCGGACTCCCCCCTCACGTATGCGCCATAGAGCGTCTCCAGCTCCTTCGCGAGCACACTCATGGACCAGGCGTCGGACACGATGTGGTGCACCACCAGCACCAGCACGTGCTCCCGCTCGCTCAGCTTCAACAGCGTCACGCGCAGCAGCGGGCCCGTGACGAGGTCGAACGGACGACGGCTGTCCTCCGCGCCCAGACGCAGGGCTTCCTGCTCGCGGGCCTCAAGCGTCAGCCCACTCAGGTCCACCACCGGCAGCACCAGCGCCGCGGAGGCGTGGATGTGCTGCACCGCCCCCCGTGCCTCCTGCTGGAAGGTGGTTCGCAGCGACTCGTGACGCTGGATGAGCGTGTTGAAGGCGCGCTCCAGCGCCGCGACGTCGAGGTCTCCCTCCAAACGCATCCCGAAGGCGATGTTGTAGAGCGAGCCCCCGGGCTCCAGGCGGTCCAGGAACCACAGGCGCTGCTGCGCGAAGGACTGCGGCATCCCCTCGACCCGCGTCACGGGGACGAGCTCCGGCCGCCCCGTCCCGCCTCCGCCGCGCACCAGCGACTCCAGCTTCGCGGCGAGGGCGGACACCGTGGGCGCCTCGAAGAGCAGGCGCACCGGCACGTCGCGCCCCAGCACCTTGCGCAAGCGCGAGGCCACCTGCATCACCAGCAACGAGTGTCCACCGCGCTCGAAGAAATTGTCCTCGGCGCTGATTCGCTTCACGTCCAGCAGCGGGGCCCAGGTCTCCACGACCAACTCCTCCATCGCTGTCCTCGGCGCGATGAAGCCCTCCGTCACCTGTCGCGACTCCGACCTCGTGGAGCGTCCGACCTGGATGCGCGACACAGGGTGCTTCACCGGCACCTCGCGATGCCCCGGCATCGCCAGCTCGCTCAGCTTCGTCTCCGGCACTTCGACCGCAGCCTCCAGGAGCGACTGGAAGTGGTCCGCCATGCGCTCGATGGCCGCGCGGTCGAACAGGTCCGTGTTGAAGACCCAGTACCCCGCCAGCCCCTCCGCGTCCTCGCGCATCGCCAGGGCGAGGTCGAACTTGGCCACCTGCGAGCCCAGGTCCAACGGTCGCTGCGTGAGCCCCGGCAAGGACAGCTCACCCACGGGCGCCGTCTGGAGCGCGAAGGACACCTGCACCAACGGCGAGCGGCTCAGGTCGCGACTCAACTGCAACGCATCCACCAGCTTCTCGAACGGGACCTCCTGGTGACCGAACGCGCCGAGCACCGACTCCCGCACCCGTCCCAACATCTCCCGGAACGTCAGCTCTCCGGCCGCCTCCGTCCTCACCACCAGCGTGTTCACGAAGAAGCCGATGAGCCCCTCCACCTCCTTCACCGTGCGCCCCGACACCGGCGAGCCCACCACCACGTCCCACTGTCCGCTGTAGCGCGCCAGCAGCACCTGGAAGCCCGCCAGCAGCGTCATGTACAGCGTCGCGCCCTCCTGTCGGCTCAGGTGCTTCAGCTTCTCGCTCAAGGCCGGAGAGAGTCGCGCCGGCACGGCGGCGCCGCGGAAGCTCTGTACCGCGGGCCTCGGACGGTCCGTCGAGACCTCCAGGTACTCGGGCGCGCCCGTCAGCTGCTCCTTCCACCACGACAGCTGCTCCTCCAGCGCCTCGCCCTCCAGTCGTCCCCGCTGCCAGACGGCGTAGTCCGCGTACTGAACCGGCAGCTCCGGCAGCGTCGCGGCCTCGCCTCTCACGTCCGCGCCGTAGAGCGCCTCCAGCTCCTTCGTGAGCACCCCCATCGACCAGCCGTCGGCCACGATGTGGTGCACCACCAGCACCAGCACGTGCTCGTGCTCGCTCAGCTTCAGCAGCGTCACTCGCAGCAACGGCCCCGTGACGAGGTCGAACGGACGCTGCTCCTCCTGGGTCCCCAGTCGCAGGGCTTCTCGTGCTCGCTCTTCCGGGGGCAGGCCCGTCAGGTCCACCCGGGACACCTGGATGGAGGCGGCGGGGTCGATGTGCTGCACCGCGCCCTGCTCGGTCTGGCGGATGGTGGTCCGAAGAGACTCGTGGCGCCGGACCAGTTCCTGGAACGAGCGCTCCAACGCTCCGACCTCGAGCGCACCCTCCAGCGTCAGCGCCAGGGCGATGTTGTAGAGCGGGCTGTTCGGCTCCAGTCGATCTAGGAACCACAGGCGTTGCTGGGCGAAGGAGAGCGGCGGGGCTTCGTCTCGTGTCGACTGGACGAGCACCGGGCTTCGAGGCGTCGTGCCCCCTCGGACCCATCCCTCCAGGCTCTCCGCGAGCGAGGACACGGTGGGGGACTCGAACAGCATCCGCACCGGGACCTCGACGCCCAGCGCCTCACGCAGACGGGACGCCGCCTGCATCACCAGCAACGAGTGGCCGCCCTTCTCGAAGAAGTGGTCCTCGGCGCCGATGCGCCCCACGCCCAACAAGGGCTCCCAGACCTCCGCGACCCGCGTCTCCATCGCCGTCCTCGGCGCGATGAAGCCTTCCGCCTGGGAGCCCTGCGCCTTGCCCCGGGCGGAGATGCGCGCGCCCGTGACCTTCCGTGACGGCTCGCGATGGCCCGGCATCGGGAGCGCATTCAGCTTCGCCTCCGGCACCTCCGCCGCCACGTCCAGCAAGCGCAGGAGGTGCACGGTCATCCGCTCCACGGTCGCCGTCTTGAACAGGTCCGTGTTGAACTCCCAGGCGCCGACCAGTCCCTCCTCGTCCTCCCGCAGGGCCAGGGCGAGGTCGAACTTGGCGGTCCTCGTTCCCAGGTCCAGCGTGCGCGCGGTGAGCCCCGGCAAGGACAGCTCACCCACGGGCGCCGTCTGGAGCGCGAAGGACACCTGCACCAACGGCGAGCGGCTCAGGTCACGGCTCAACTGCAGCGCGTCCACAAGCTTCTCGAACGGGACCTCTTGATGCGTCAGCGCTCCGAGGACGGCGTCCTTCACCCGTCCCAGTATCTCCCGGAACGTCAGCTCCTCCGCCGCCTCCGTGCGCACCACCAGCGTGTTCACGAAGAAGCCGATGAGTCCCTCCACCTCCTTCACCGTGCGCCCCGACACCGGCGAGCCCACCACCACGTCCCACTGTCCGCTGTAGCGAGCCAGCAAGACCTGGAAGCCCGCCAGCAGCGTCATGTACAGCGTCACGCCCTCCTGTCGGCTCAGGCGCTTCAGCTTCTCGCTCAGCTCCCGCGAGAATCGCACCGGAGCGCTCGCGCCTCGGTAGCTCTGCACCTTCGGTCTCGGACGGTCCGTCGGCACCTCCAGCGCCTCCGGTGCTCCAGCCAACCTCGCCCTCCACCAGGACAGCTGCTCCTCCAACACCTCCCCCCGCAACCACTCTCGCTGCCAGACGGCGTAGTCCGCGTACTGCACCGGCAGCTCCGGCAACGTCGCGGCCTCGCCTCTCACATGCGCGCCGTAGAGCGCCTCCAGTTCCTTCGTGAGCACCCCCATCGACCAGCCGTCCGCCACGATGTGGTGCACCACCAGCACCAATACGTGCTCGTGCTCGCCCAGCTTCAACAACGTCGCTCGCAGCAGCGGTCCCCTGCCCAGGTCGAACGGGCGACGTCCTTCCTCGACGGCCAGCCGCAGCGCCTCCTGCTCACGACGCCCCCCGGACACGCCACCCAGGTCCACCACAGGCAGCGCCACGGGGCCTGCGGCCTGGATGGACTGAACCGCACCCTGCCCTTCTTGATGGAAGGTCGTCCGCAGGGATTCGTGGCGGCGGACCAGCGACGCGAAGGCACGCTCCAAGGCACTGACCTCGAGCGCGCCTTCGAGTCGCAGCGCGAGCGGGATGTTGTAGAGCGGGCTGTCGGGCTCAAGGCGGTCCAGGAACCACAGGCGCTGCTGCGCGAACGACTGCGGCAAGGCGCCGATGCGCGGCACGGGCAGCAGCGCGGAACGCTCCTCTCCAGTCCCTCCACGGACCAGGGTCTCCAGGCTCCTCGCGAGCGAGGACACCGTGGGGTTCTCGAAGAGCGTCCGCACGGGGACGTCTCGCCCGAGCACGTCACGCAGCCGAGAGGCCACCTGCATCACCAACAGCGAGTGCCCCCCCTGCTCGAAGAAGTGGGCCTCCGCGCTCACATGCTTCACGCCCAGCAGCGGCGCCCAGACGCCCGCCACCAGCTCCTCGAAGCCCGTCCGAGGCGCGATGAAACCCTCGGGCACGGAGTCGCGCGCCACACGCTCGAGCCGACGCGCCTGGATGCGCGCGACGTCCACCTTCTCCGGCACCTCGCGATGTCCCGACAGGGGCAGCGTCCCCACTCGCGCCTCGGGGTCCGCCACGGCCGCCTCCAGCACCTGCTGATAGTGCGCGGCCATCCGCTCCACGGTGGAGACCTCGAACAGGTCCGTGTTCAGCTCCCAGAAGCCCGTGAGGGCCTCCGCGTCCTCCCGGACGGAGAGCGCGAAGTCGAACTTCGCCATCCCGGGCTCGTACTTCACCTCCGACGCCTTCAGGCCTCTCAACGCGGGCAGCCGCGCCGGCCCGTTCAATCCGAAGGCCACCTGGACCAACGGAGCCCGACTCGTGTCACGCGTCGCCTGCAGCGCCTCCACCAGCTTCTCGAACGGCACCTCCTGGTGACCGAACGCACCGAGCACCGACTCCTTCACCCGTCCCAACATCTCCCGGAACGTCAGCTCTCCCGCCGCCTCCGTCCTCACCACCAGCGTGTTCACGAAGAAGCCGATGAGCCCCTCCACCTCCTTCACCGTGCGGCCCGACACCGGTGAGCCCACCACCACGTCCCACTGTCCGCTGTAGCGCGCCAGCAGCACCTGGAAGCCCGCCAGCAGCGTCATGTACAGCGTCGCGCCCTCCTGTCGGCTCAGGCGCTTCAGCTTCTCACTCAGCTCGGAGGGCAGGCCCACCTCCACCGTCGCCCCTCGGTAGCGCTGCACCGCGGGCCTCGGCCGGTCCGTCGGCACCTCCAACACCTCGGGCGCTCCTGTCAGCCTCGCCCTCCACCAGGACAACTGTTCCTCCAGCACCTCGCCCTGCAACCGCTCGCGCTGCCAGACCGCGTAGTCCGCGTACTGCACCGGCAGCTCCGGCAGCGGCTCAGCGCTCACGCCGTAGAGCGACTCCAGCTCCTTCGCGAGCACCCCCATCGACCAGCCGTCCGCCACGATGTGGTGCACCACCAGCACCAGCACGTGCTCACGCTCGCTCGACTCCAACAGCGTCGCCCGCAGCAGCGGCCCCGCGCCCAGGTCGAACGGCTCGCGCGCGAGCTTCTCCACCGCGTCACGCAGCTCGCCCTGCACGGAGGCCACCGCGAGCCGCACCACCGCCTCGGAGGCGATGCGCTGCACCGGCTGTCCCTCCACCTCCTCGAATGTCGTCCTCAGCGACTCGTGTCGCCGCACGACCTCCGCGAGCGACCGCTCCAACAACTCCACGTCCAGCGGGCCACTCAGGCCCACGACGAACGGCAGGTTGTACGAATACCCGCCCGCGTCGAGTTTCCCCAGGAACCACAGACGCTGCTGCGCGAACGACAGCGGCATCCCCGCGAGCCTCGGCACGCGCGACGGCACGGAGAGGCTCGCACCGGAGCCTCGCGCCGTCAGCCCCTCCAGTCGCTCCGCCAGCGCCTCCACCGTGGACGTCTCGAACAACCACCGCACCGGCACGTCACGCCCCAGTGCCTCCCGCAGTCGCGACACCACGCGCGTCGCCAGCAGTGAGTGGCCCCCCAACGCGAAGAAGTCGTCCTTCACGCCGACCCGCGCCACGCCGAGCAGCGGTGTCCAGATGCGCGCGACCAGTGACTCCATCACCGTCCGAGGACTCTGCACCTCCTCGATGCCCGGCCCCTCCTGGTCCGGCGACGGCAAGGCCCTGCGGTCCACCTTCCCGTTGGCCGTCAGCGGCAACGCCTGTAGTCGCACGAAGGCCGAGGGCACCATGAACTCGGGCAGCTTCTGCTTCAGCCAGTCGCGCACCTTCAGCGTCTCGGGCCCTTGCTGCTCGACGTAGTACGCGACCAGCCGCTTGCCGCCGGCTCCGTCCCGCACCACCACGAGCCCCTCCTTCACCGAGGGATGCGCGAGCAACGCCGCCTCCACCTCGGCCAGCTCGATGCGATAGCCCCGCACCTTCACCTGGCTGTCGCGTCGCCCCAGGAACTCCAGCACCCCGTCCGGGCGCCACCGCGCCAGGTCCCCCGTGCGGTAGAGGCGCTCTCCCGGCGCCGCGCTGAAGGGATTCGGGATGAAGCGGTCCGCCGTCACGTCGGGCTGGCGCAGATAGCCTCGGGCCAGTCCATCGCCACCGATGAACAGCTCTCCCGCCACGCCCACGGGCACCGGCTCCATCCCTTCATCCAGGATGTAGACCTGCGTGTTGCCGATGGGCCGGCCGATGGGCACCGACGTCCCCACGTCCTCCACTCGCGTCATCCGATGCGTCGAGGTGAAGAGCGTGCTCTCCGTGGGCCCGTAGCAGGCCGTCACCGGGATGCGCAGCTCCTCCAGCGAGCGCCTCACGTGCGGCGCGGACACCACGTCGCCGCCCGTCAGGAGCTGACGCACCGTCTTCAGCCCCTCCAGCCCCAGCTCCACCATCTGGCTGAACAAGCCCGACGTCAGGTGCAGCAACGTCACCGAGTGCCGACGGAGCACCTCGGACAGGAGGTCCAGGTCACTCGGAGAGCGCGGCGGGAAGACCACCAGTCTTCCGCCGAGACACAGGGGCCCCCAGACCTCCAACGTCGACGCGTCGAAGGAGATGGGCGCGATGAGCAGGAACGTCTCCTCCGGTCCCAGCTTCGCGTAGGGCGCGCCGTACAAGAGCCGCAGCACGCCCCGGTGCTCCACCGCCACGCCCTTGGGACGGCCCGTGCTCCCGGACGTGAAGTCCACGTACGCCAGATTGCGTCCCGACACCGGCATGCGCGGCGCCGTCGTCGGCTGTCCGTCCAGCCGCTCCTCCTCCAGCAACATCAGCTCGGGACGTCCCTCCCGAGGCAGCTGCTCCAGGAGGACCCGGGTGGTGATGAGCAACCGCGGCGCCGAGTCCTCCAGCATCTGCTCCAGTCGCTTCGCCGGGTAGCTGGGGTCGAGCGGCACGTACGCGCCACCGGCCTTGAGGATGGCCAGCAGCGACACGATGAGCTCCACCGAGCGGTCCAGACACACCGCCACCAGCACATCCACGCCGACACCGCGCCCTCTCAGGGCCCAGGCGAGCTGATTGGCCCGTGACTCCAGCTCACGGTAGGTGAGCCGCTCGTCCCCGAACTCCAGCGCCACCGCGTCGGGGCGCAGTGCCACCTGCTCCTCGAAGAGGTGGTGGACACACGCCTCACGCGGGAACTCGACCGACGTCTGGTTCCACTCGACCAACAGCCGCGCGCGGTCCTCCGCGGGCAGCAGGGACAGCGTCGACAGTCGGGCCTGGGGACGGGCGGACAGGTTCGACAACAGCTCCAGGAAGCACGCGGCGATTCGCTGCACCGTGGACGAATCGAAGAGGTCCGCGTTGTAGATGAACTGGCCCTCGACGCTCGCGTCGGGGGCGTCCACGAGCAACAGCTCCAGGTCGAACTTGGCGATGGTGCTCGCGAAGTCCCAGGGGCTCGCGGTGACACCGGGCAACGACAACAGCGGCGCGGCGTCCTGCAACGTGAAGAGCACCTGGAACAGCGGCGAGCGGCTCAGGTCCCGCTCCGGACGAAGGTGCTCCACCAGTCGCTCGAAGGGCACGTCCTGGTGCGCGAGCGCCCCGAGCACCGACTCCTTCGTCTGACGCAGGAACACCTCGAAGGAGCGCGCCGCATCCGGCTGCCCCCGCAGGGCCAGCGTGTTGACGAAGAAGCCCATGAGGCCCTCCGTCTCCCTCGCCGAGCGACCCGACACCGGTGAACCCACCACCACGTCCCACTGTCCGCTGTAGCGCGCCAGCAGCACCTGGAAGCCCGCCAGCAGCGTCATGTACAGCGTCAAACCTTCGCGCCGCCCCAGCTGTCGCAGGGACTCGCTCAGCTCCGCGGACAGCCGCACTGGCACGCTCGCGCCCCGGTAGCCCTGCACCGGCGGCCTCGGCCTGTCCGTGGGCAGCTCCAACACTGGCGGCGCGCCCTTCAACCCCTCGCCCCACCACGCGAGCTGCGCGGACTCCACCTCGCCCTTCAACCAGTCCTGCTGCCACGCCGAATAGTCCGCGTACTGCACCGGCAACTCAGGCAGCTCCGCCCCGACGTACAGCGACTCCAGCTCCCGCGTAAGCACGCCGAGCGACCAGCCATCCGCCACCAGATGGTGCAGCACCACCACCAGCACCTGCTCGTCCCGGCCCGCCCTCAACAGGCTCGCCCGGAGCAGCGGGCCTCGCGTCACATCGAAGGGCGACTGGACCTCGCGAACCACCTGCTCATGCACCGCCGCCTCCACGTCGACGGCGTCCTCGACGGACGTCACGCACAGGGAGATTGCCGCGTCCGGGGCGATGCGCTGCACGGGCTCTCCGCCCACCTCCACGAAGCTCGTGCGCAGCGCCTCGTGTCTGCGCACCACCTGCGTGAGGGCCTGCTCCAGGACACGCGCGTCCACCGCCCCCTGGAGCCGGACGACGAAGGGCAGGTTGTACGAGTGTCCGCCCGCATCCAGCTGCGCGAGGAACCACAGCCGTCGCTGCGCGAACGACAGCGGTGGGTCCACCGGTCGGTCCCCGCGAGTCAGCGAGGGGCGCCGCGGACTCCCGCCCGCCGTCGTGCCCAGTCGCTCGGCCAGCGCCTCCACCGTGGGCACCTCGAACAACAGTCGCACGGGGACGTCGTGGCCCAGCTCGTCCCGCAGGCGCGACACCACGCGCGTCGCCAGCAGCGAGTGTCCACCCAGCGCGAAGAAGTCATCTCGCACGCCGACACGCGGCACGCCCAGCACCTCGCGCCACACGTTCGCGAGCATCTCCTCCATCGCGGTGCGCGGCGCTTCGTAGCGCGTACCCGGCTCTTCTCGTGCTGACTCCAGCTGGGGCAATGCCCGGCGATTCACCTTCCCGCTCGGCGTCAGCGGCAGGGCCTCCAGCGGCACCAGCACCGAGGGCACCATGTACTCGGGCAGCCGCTTCGCGAGACGACGCTTCAGCGCCTCGGCATCCCAGGCGCCCGTCGCGACGACGTAGCCCACCAGTTGCTTCCCACCCCGCTCGGAGACACGCGCCACCACCACCGCGTCCTCCACGCCCTCCACTTCCTTCAGGGCGACCTCGACCTCGCCGGGCTCCACGCGGAAGCCACGCACCTTCACCTGCTCGTCCGAGCGCCCCTGGAGCTCCAGGTTCCCATCCGCGAGCCACCGTCCCCGGTCACCCGTGCGGTACAGGCGCCTCCCGTCCCGGCCGCCCTGCACCGCATTGGGGACAAAGCGCTCCGCCGTCGGCTCCGGACGTCCCCAGTAACCGTGCGCGAGGCTCCGTTCTCCCAGGTACACCTCTCCCGTGACGCCGATGGGACACGGTTCTCCGAACGCATCCAGCACGAACACCGTCGCGAGCGTGATGGGCTTGCCTACCGGGGGGAGCGCGGGCCACGTCGACGGCGGGCCCTCCGCCCTCCAGGCCGTCACCACGTGCGACTCCGTCGGACCGTACTGGTTCTCCAGCACGCACCCGGGCAGCCGCTCGAAGAACGCCACCACCGCGGGCGTCACCTGCAGCGGCTCGCCCGCCGTCACCACCTGCCTCAACGGAGGGAGCGCCGGCTCGTGCCGGGCTCGCTCGGCCAGTGACTGGAGCGCGACGTACGGCAGGAAGAGCCGCTCCACGCCATGCTCCCGCATGTGCGCGAGCAACAGGGCCGGGTCCTGCCGCGTCGTGGCCGAGACGAGCACCAGCGTCCCGCCCTCGCACCACGTGCACAGCATCTCCTGGAACGACACGTCGAAGCTCAACGCGCTGAACTGCAACGTCCGCGCGCGCGGCGCCGCCGTGCTCTCGAGCTGCCAGCGCACCAGCGTGTCCAGCGCGCCGTGGGACATCGTCACGCCCTTGGGCCGGCCCGTGCTCCCGGACGTGAAGAGGACGTAGCAGGGCGTGACGGGAGACAGCACCCACGCGGGCGCCAGCGTGGACGCCTCGGCGATTCGCTCGGCCTGCTCATCCAATCGCACCCGACGCGATGCACCCTCCGGAGGAAGCACGGCCTCCAGCGACGAGTGCGCCAGCACCACCGGCGCGCCCACGTCCTCGAGCATCCGGGCCAGTCGCTCCCGTGGGTAGCTCGCATCCAGGGGCATGCACGCAGCGCCCGCCTTCAACGTCGCCAGCACCGCCACGGGCAGGTCCAGGCTGTCCCGCTCCAAGCACAGACCCACCACGTCACCCGGGAGCACCCCCAGCGTCCGCAGGTGGTGCGCGAGCTGATTGGCCCGCGCCTCGAATCGCGCGTACGTCAACGACTCGCGTCCATCCGTCACCGCCACCGCGTGCGGCGTGCGCGCCACCTGGGCTTCCACGCGCCGATGCAGCAACCAGGAGGGAGACCGGTACTCCTGCCTCCAGTGCCACTCCTGCACCACCGCCTGTCGCTCCTCGTCATCCAGGAGCGGGACCGTCCCCACCCGGGCCTCCGGGTTGCCCACCACGCCCTGCAGGAAGCGGACGAAGTGCCCCGCGAGCCTGCGCACCGTCGCCTCGTCGAAGAGCGCGGTGCTGTACTCCCACAACCCCATCCAGCCGTCCGGCGTCTCGCGCACGAAGAGCGTGAGGTCGAACTTGGCCACGCCGGGCTCGAAGTCCGCGTCGCGCGACTCCAGCCCCGGCAGTCGCACCAGCGGCGGCGCGCTCTGCAGGACGAGCAGCACCTGGAACAGCGGCGAGCGGCTCAGGTCACGCACCGGCCGCAGCGCGTCCACCAGTCGCTCGAAGGGCACGTCCTGGTGCTGATACGCCCCCAGGCACGAGCGGCGCACCCGCGCGAGCAGCGACTTGAAGGACTCGCCCCCATCCACGTCCGTGCGCAGCGCGAGCGTGTTGGCGAAGAACCCGATGAGCCCCTCCACCTCGCGCCGCGTGCGCCCCGCGATGGGCGTGCCCACCACCACGTCCGGCTGGCCGCTGTGCCGCGACAGCAGCACCTGCAGGCTCGCGAGCAGCCACATGAACGGCGTCACCGACTCCTGCTTGCACCGCTCGTGCAGCGCCCGCATCAACTCCGCGGGCAGCGGCACGCCCAGCACCGCGCCTTGCGTCGACTGCACCGCGGGCCTCGGCCTGTCCGTGGGCAGCTCCAGCGCCGGCGAGGCCCCCGCCAGGTGCTCTCGCCACCATGCGAGCTGCGTCTCCAGCACCTCGCCCGTCAACCACTCCCGCTGCCACGCCGCGTGGTCCGCGTACTGCACCGTCAGCGCCGGCAGCGCGGGCTCGCGCCCCTCGACGAGCGCGCCGTACAGCTCGCGAAGCTCGCGCTCCAGCAGCGACAGCGACCACCCGTCGCACGCGATGTGGTGCAGGGTCAGCAGCAGCACGTGGTCGTCTTCGCCCAGCCGCAGGAGCCGGGCGCGCAGCATCGGTCCGGTGCCCAGGTCGAACGGACGCCTCGCCTCCTCCTCCGCGTGCCGACGCGCCTCCTCCTCCCCTTGCACCCGCTCCGCGTGCAGCGTCACCGTCGCCTCGGGCGAGATGTGCTGCACCGGCTCGCCCGCGACCTCGGCGAAGGTGGTCCGCAGCGCCTCGTGCCGGCGCACCACCTCCGTCAGCGCCCGCTCCAGCGCGGCCACGTCCAGCCGGCCCTTCAGCCGCGAGAAGAACGGCGCGTTGTAGGCGAAGCCCGAGGGGTCCAGCCGCGAGAGGAACCACATGCGGCGCTGGGCGAAGGAGAGCGGCGGCGCGCCCTCGCGGCGGACCGGCACCACGGGGGGCGGCCTGCGAGCACGGGGGCTCGCGGGCTTCGACTCATTCGCGGACATGTCGACACCTCAACTCAAGGAAGCAGATCTCGAAGACACGAAGCCCCACGACACGGACAGGTCGCTTCACTTCGCGAAGGCGTGAGGCGTGAGGCGTGGGCCCGGACGAAGCCGGGCGGGACTTCAAGCCGCGGGGAGGGTGCGGCCCTGCTCGCGCAGCTGCTCCTCGCAGACCGCGGTGACGTGCTCCAGCGTGTCGAACAGGTCCACCATGGAGAGCTGGACGCCCAGCTCCTCCTCGATGCGGTTGGCGAGCATCGTCGCCATCAGCGAGTTGCCGCCCACCTCCAGGAAGTGGTCCTGCGGCCTCACCACCTCGGCCCCGAGCAGCTCGCGCCAGTACGCGGCGAGCCTGTCCTGAAGCGGCGTGGTGCTCGTGTCAGTGCTCACGTGTGCTCCTCATGGTGACGCCTCAGCCCACCTTGGCGGTGGGGCCCTTGAGCCGCTCGCGCAGCAGGTACTTGCGAATCTTTCCCGACGGCGTCTTGGGCATCTCCTCCACCACCTCCAGCCGGTCCGGCCAGTACTGGTTGGACATGCCCAGGCCCTTCAAGTGCGTGCGCAGCTCGTCCAGCGTCGGCGCCTCGTCGCGCGCCACCACCACCGCGCACACCCGCTCGCCGCCGATGCGGTCGTCGGAGTGACCGATGACGGCCACCTCCTTCACCTTCGGATGCGAGTACAGCGCCGACTCCACCTCCACCACCGGCACCTTCTGGCCATAGCGGAAGATGACGTCCTTGAGCCGCCCGACGATGCGGATGCCCCCGCGCCCGTCGTCCCGCGCGAGGTCCCCCGTGTCGAACCAACCCTCCGCGTCCACGCTCGCGCGGTAGAGGTCCTCCCGCTTGAAGTAGCCCAGGCACTGGCTCGCGCCCCGGACGAGCAGCCGTCCCGTCCCTTCCGGATAGGGCGAGCCGTCCTCCGCCAGCGCGGGGACGATTCGCACCTCCATCCACTCCACCGGGCGCCCGTCGCTGTGGGACGGCCAGTCCGGCGGGTCGTCGCGCCGCGTAATCGTCACCGCGCCGTTCTCCGTCATCCCCCACAGCGTGTGCAGTGGCACGCCAAAACTCTCGCGGACCGCGGCGATGAGGTGCGGCGGCACGGGGATGGAGCCGGTGGACAGCCGGCGCAGCGAGGATGTTTCACCGCCGCGCTTCTTCTTCGCCGCGATGACGTTCATCACATACGTGGGAATCCCATACATGAACGTGACGCCGTGCTCCTGGATGCAGCGCAGCGTGAGCTCCGGGTCCCCCACGTCCATGTAGACAGCCGTCGCCCCCAGGTTCACCGCCATCAAGTACAGGTAGGTAAATCCGCTGGAGGCGGTGAGCAGCGAGGGCAGGCACACCACGTCGTCCTCGCCCAGGGCCATGACGTCCGCGATGGCGCGGGTGATGCCGTAGTTGGTGTTGTGCGAGTGGACCACGCCCTTGGGCTCGCCCGTCGTCCCGGAGGTGTAGAGGACATTGCAGATGTCGTCGGCGCGCGCGGACCTGGCGTCCAACGTCGCCGGGGCGACTTCGTCCTCCCAGCGCCGCTCGACGAAGCAAGCCTCGAAGTCCAGCTCGCCCGGCTGGGTGGCGCCCTGCGCGCCGAGGAAGACGCGGTGCTTCAACGCCGGCAGCGACGACACGGCCTCGCGCAGCATGTCCCGGTGCGAGTGGCCGCTCCAGCTCAGCGGTCCGATGTAGACGGAGGATTCCGTCCTGCCGAGGATGAACTCCACCTCGCGGCGCCGGTAGTCGGGAGGGATGGGCGCGATGACGGCGCCGATGCGCGCGCACGCCAGCGCCAGCGCGGTGAACTGCCACCAGTTGGGAAGCTGCACCGCCACCAGCTCGCCCCGGGCCACGCCCAGCGACACGAGCGCGCCCGCGAAGCGCTCCGCGTACCGTCCCAGCTCCGCGTAGCTGATGCGCGTGACGTCCTTGGCGAAGTAGCGCGCCGCGACGATGGCCGGCTTGTCCGGGTGCTTCTGGATGGCACGACGCAGGTCGTCCAGCACCGTCTCGTCACGCCACCAGCCCCTGCTCCGGTACAGCGCCGCCTGCTCCCGCGTGGGGCCGCTTCCGAACCGTGCGTCCATCGTCCACATCCTCCATGGACCGCGTGACTTTCCGGACCGCGCGAACCATACCGATTCGCATGTAAAACCAGCAAGACTGCGAAAGCTCACATGTCTGCACCCCAAGGACCCTCACTCACATTGACGGGGCCGCTCTCGGTTTCCTACTTTGGAATGAATAGCCAGGATTGTGCGTCCCACGCGATGATGACACCGGGCACGCTTCCACCGGCATGACACCCATGGTCCAGGTACCCCTCGAGGAGCGCGCCCGTCGCATCCGCCGGACCATCCTCCGGCTCGCCGCCACGCCCGTGGGCTGCCACCTGGGAGGCTCGCTCTCCATGGTGGAGCTGCTCGTGGTGCTGCTCGGCCGCGTGATGAACGTGCGGCCCCAGGAGCCCCGCTGGGAGGAGCGCGACTCGCTCATCCTCTCCAAGGGCCACGCCGCCGCGGGGCTCTACGCCGCCCTGGCCGAGTTCGGCTTCATCGACGCTGAAGAACTGGTGCAGCGCTACAACGCGGAGGGCAGTCCCTATACCGGACACGTGAGCGCGGCGGTGCCGGGTGTCGAGTTCCCCACGGGGAGCCTGGGACACGGCGTGGGCCTGGGCGTGGGGATGGCGCTGGGGCATCGGCTGCGGCAGCGCGCCAACCGCGTGTTCGTCATCTGTGGAGACGGTGAGATGGGCGAGGGCTCCAACTGGGAGGCGCTGCAAATCGCGGCGCAGCACAAGCTGAGCGGGCTCACGGTGCTGGTGGACCGCAACGGCGGACAGAACGACGGGCCCACGGAGAGCATCCTCTCCCAGGCCGCGCTGGTGCAGCGGCTCTCCGCGTTCGGCCTGGGCACCGTGGAGGTGGACGGGCACGACCTGGACGCGCTGGCCTCCGCGCTGGAGGCGCCCGCCGAGGGGCCTCGCGCCATCGTGGCGAACACGAAGAAGGGCGCGGGGGTGCCGATGCTGCGCGGCAAGGGGCCGCACTACGCGACGTTCAACCCGGAGCAGCTCAAGCGGGCGCTCGCGTCGCTGGGGGAGGTGACGCCATGACGAGCTCCACCTCCAGCGGCGCGGACCTGCTGACGGCGCCCTCGGACTGGCTCGCGGAGCAGCCGGGCCTGTCCAACCGGCTGGTGTTCCGGCACGCGCTGGCCCGGCTCGCGGACCAGGATGAGCGCGTGGTGCTGCTCGAGGCGGACCTGGCGGGAGGTGGAGACCCGTACGCCGCGCGCCACCCGGAGCGTTTCCTCAACCTGGGCATCTGCGAGGCGGCGATGCTGGACATCGCCAGCGGCATGGCGGCCACCGGCCACGTCGTCTTCGCGCACACGTTCGCGCCCTTCGGCGCGATGCGCGCGTGCGAGCAGGTGCGGTTGGGGCTGGCCTATGCGCGCGCCAACGTGAAGCTGGTGTGCGACTACGGCGGCCTGTCCGGCGCGTTCTTCGGCCCCACGCACCACGCCATCGAGGACCTGGCCATCCTGCGCGCCATGCCGAACATGACGGTGGTGTCGCCGGCGGACGGGTTGGAGACGATTCAGGCGACGCGGGCGGTGCTGGAGCTGGAGGGCCCGGTGTATCTGCGGCTGGGCCGCAACCGCGTCACGCGGCTGGACGTGGCCCGGCCCGCGTTCGCGCTGGGGCGCGCCATGTGCCTGCGCGAGGGCGGCGACGTGGGCATCATCGCGCACGGCGAGGTGGGCGTGAGCGTGGCGCTGGACGTGGCCGCGAGGCTGGAGACCCAGGGCGTCTGTGCGCGCGTGGTGAACCTGCACACGCTCAAGCCCTTCGACGAGGAGGCGCTCCTGGAGACGGCCGAGCGGACCCGGCTGCTCGTCACGGTGGAGGAGCACTCCATCCTCGGCGGCCTGGGCGGCGCGGTGTGCGAGAGCGTGGCGAGTCATGGGTTGGGCCGGCGCGTGGTGCGCGCGGGCATCCAGGACCGCTACGACTCCACGGCCGGCACACACGAGTCGCTGCTGCGGCGCCACGGCCTGGAGGCGGGCGCGCTGGTGGAGACGATTCTCGGCGCCCTGCCCCGCCCCCGGCTGGCGGCGCTGGCACCGGCCAGGAGGGGATGATGCAAGGCCACGAGGTCCACCTGGTCTACACCCGCCTGCGCACCGAGGAGCGCATGCTCGCGGACGCGCTGCGCGCGCGGGGCTTCGGGGTGAGGACGCACGCGGACTCGGAGCTGGTGCTCCCGCTGAGTCGCGAGCGCTGGCAGGACGGCGGCCCCGTGCTGATGCGCAGCATGTCCTTCACGCGGGCTCGCTACCTGGCCTCCATCCTGGAGGTGAAGGGCTCGCGCGTGCTCAACACCGCGCAGTGCATCGCCACGTGCGGGGACAAGGCGCTCACCACGCTCGCGCTCGCCAGGGCCGAGGTGCCCATCCCCTGGGCCTTCGTGGGCTTCGAGGAGGAGGCCTGCGTCGCGCAGATGCAGGAGCGCGGCTTCCCCGTGGTGACCAAGCCCGTGCTCGGCTCGTGGGGGCGCATGGTGGCGCGCGTGGACGGCGTCCACGCGGCGGAGGGCATGATGTCCATGCGCTTCGAGATGGGCGGCGCGCAGGACCACGTGGCGCTGGTGCAGCAGTACATCGACAAGCCGGGCTACGACTTGCGCGTGTACGTCATCGGCAAGGCGGTGGGCGGGATGCGCCGACGCTCCGAGCACTGGGTGACCAACACCGCCCGGGGCGCGGTGCCGGAGCGCTACGAGGTGCCCGAGTCCCACGCCCGGCTCGCCGAGCAGGCCGCGCGCGCCGTGGGCGGGGAGATGGTGGCGGTGGACCTGCTGGAGACGCGGACAGGCGAGGTGATGGTGAACGAAATCAACCACTGCGTGGAGTTCGCGCGGAGCATCGAGTTCACCGGCATCCCCCTGCCGGAGCTGATGGCGGACTACGTGCGGGAGACGTTGCGATGACGCGCGTCGCGGTGCTGGGGGCCGGGGGCTACGCGGGCGGCGAGGTGCTGCGGCTGCTCCTCGCGCACCCGGCGGTGGAGGTGGCCCAGGCCACGTCCGAGCAGCACGCCGGCAAGCGGCTCGACTTCCCCCACCCGCACCTGCGCGGCGCGAGCACGCTGCGCTTCGCGCCCCACGACGCGCTGGAGCCGTGCGACGTGCTCGTCTCCTGCATGCCCTCCGGCGAGCTCATCCGCCGCTGGTCGCAGGTGAGTCCGCTCGCCGCGCGCATCATCGACCTGAGCGCGGACTTCCGGCTCGGCCCCGTCGAGCACGCGCGCTGGTATCCCCGCGCGCCCCGGCCCGCGGAGCTGCCCGAGTTCGTCTATGGCCTGCCGGAGTGGGCGGGCGCTCGACTGAGGGACGCGCGGCTGGTGGCGGTGCCCGGGTGCATGGCCCACGCGGCGCTGCTCGGGCTGTTGCCCCTGGTGCGTGCGGGGCTGGTGCGTCCCGAGATGGTGGTGGTGGACGCGAAGACGGGCTCGTCGGGCGGCGGAGCGACGCCGGACCGCTCCTCGCATCATCCCGAGCGGGCCTCGGCCCTGCGCTGCTATCGGCCCACGGGACATCGGCACACGGGCGAAATCGAGGCCGCGACGGAGCGCTTCACCGGCACGCGCGCCACGGTGCACTTCAGCGCGACGGCGGTGCCCAGCGTCCGCGGCATCCTCGCCACCGTGCACGCCTTCGCCGCGCGTCCGCTCGAGGACGCCAACGAGCCCCTGCGCGCGCTCGCGTCGACGTACCGTGAGCATCCGTTCGTGAACGTGCTGCGCGCCAACGCGAGCGCGTCACCGTTCCCCGAGCCGGGCCCGCTGTCGGGCACGAACCACTGTGACTTGTCGGTGGACGTGGACGCGGAGCGCGGGCGCATCGTGGTGAACGCGGCGCTGGACAACCTGGTGAAGGGCGCGGCGGGTACGGCCGTGCATGCGTTGAACCTGATGCTGGGCAGGCCCGAAACGGAGGGCCTCGGCTTCCGCGGCCTCCACCCCCTCTGACGTGAAAGACTCCCCCATGCGCCACCTCCCCCTCGGTGCCCGCCCATGAGCACGCTGACCGTCCTCTACATCACCGGCTGGTGCCGCAGCGGCAGCACCATCATCGGCAACGTGCTCAACGAGGTGGCGGGGTGCTTCCACACCGGTGAGCTGAGCTTCCTGTGGAAGAACGCCTACGGGAACGGCTCCAACACGATGTGCGGCTGCGGCACGCCGCTGGTGCAGTGCGCCCTGTGGGCCAAGGTGCTGGAGCAGGGCGTGGCGCCGGGTGAGTCTGCGCAGGGCCACGCCGCGCGGGTGGTGCGCCGACAGCTGGACACGGTGCGCACGCGGCACACGTGGCGCGTGCTGCGGCAGGGCACGCCCTCGCCGGCGCTGTACGAGCACGCGGAGCTGCTCGCCCGGACCTACCGCACCATCGCGGACGCCACCGGCAGCCACATCATCGTGGACAGCGGGAAGTTCCCCTCCGAGGCGGCGCTGCTGCCGCACGTGGACGGAATCACTCCGTACTACCTGCACCTGGTGCGGGACCCTCGCGCGGTGGCGCACTCGTGGACGAAGACGAAGCAGTACGTCGTGCCGATGTCCGCCGCGCGGAGCACCGCATACTGGCTGGGTTTCAACGTGGCCTCGGAGCTGGTCACCCGGCGTCACCCGGAGCGCTCGCTGTTCCTGCGCTACGAGGACTTCATCGCGTCGCCTCAGGCCACCATCGACTCGCTGCTGGAGCTCATCCAGGTCGACCGCTCTGTGAATCCGGTGAAGGGGCGCACGGTGGTGCTGGGCCGCAACCACACCGTCACCGGCAACCCGGACCGGTTCCTCAGTGGCTCCACGCTGCTGCGGCCCGGCGACGATGCGTGGCGCAAGGAACTTCCGGCGAAGGTGAAGACGCTGGTGTCCACGCTCGCGTGGCCGCTGACGGGGCGCTACCAGTACCGGGGAACGCCAGCCCCCGTGGACGTCGGCTCCGGAGCGGAGCCCGCGAAGAATGTGTCGAACGCTCGGAGTGGGAACCTGGGGACCGGGACTCATTCATAAGGCCGCGCTCATCGACGGTGGAGCCCGGGGACCGGGGCTGGCGAGGAGCCCCGCGATGGTGCAGGCCCCACCAGGACATGTCGGACACTTGAGGGAGAACCGTGGAACCGGGACTCATCCATGAGGTCGCACGCATTGCCGGAAGCATCAGTGGACTGGGGCTGGCGATGAACCCCTGCGCTGGAGCAGGTCCCGTCAGGCCCGTGTCGGACATTCGGAGGAAGAACCTTGGAACTGGGACTCACCCATAAGGTCGCACTCATCGCCGGTGGCTCCAGCGGACTGGGGCTGGCCGTGGCCGAGGAGCTGGTGAAGGAAGGCGCGCATGTCGCCATCGGCGCGCGCGACGCTGAGCGGCTGGCTCGCGCCGAGGCGCACCTGCGCTTGATGTCGCGCGGCGGGAAGGTCCTGGCCACGCGTGTGGACCTGAAGGAGCACGGCGCCGCGAAGGCGTGGGTGGAGGACGTGGCCAGCAAGCTGGGCGGCCCCCACATCGTGGTGACGAACAGCGCCGGGCCTCCGCCGGGGCCTGCGACGAAGTTCGACATCAGCGCGTACCAGGAGGCCATCGACACGGTGATGTTGCCGGCCATCAACCTGGCCCTGGCCTCGCTGCCGTACATGAAGGCCGCGAAGTGGGGACGGCTCTTGCTCATCACCTCGGAGACGGTCGTGCGGCCGGTGGCGCGCTTCGCCCTGTCCGGAACGGCGCGCCTGGGCATCGTGGGGTTTGCTTCCGCGCTGGTGCAGGAGCTGGGCGACTGCGGTGTCACCGTCAACGTGCTCGCGCCGGGCTATACGCGCACGCCTCCCGTGGAGCGCACGGCGGGGAGCAATACGTCGGGCGATGTCGAGGCGGGGCTTCGGGCCATGGCCGCGCACATCCCGCTCCGGCGGGTGGGTGAGCCGGAGGAGTTCGCCGCGGCGGCCGCGTTCCTCGCCAGTGAGCGCGCGTCGTTCATCACCGGCACCGTGCAGCTCATCGACGGCGGCGCGAGCGTCATCGGATGAGCACCGTGTCCCAGCCGGCGCCCCTGGTGGTGAAGATTGGCGGCGCCGCGGGCGTGGACCTGGAGAACGTCTGCGCCGACGTGGCGGAGCTGCGTCAGCGTGGCGAGCGGGTCGTCGTGGTGAACGGGGGCTCGGAGGCGGGCGACTCGCTGCTGGCCTCGCTGGGCATGGAGCGCACCGAGGCGCTGACGGCCTCGGGCAACGTGGTGCGGCTGACGAACGAGGCCACGCTGCGCGTGCTGACGATGGCGTGGGTGGGGGACGTCAACAAGCGCGCGGTGCTCGCGCTGCTGTCGCGCGGTGTCCCCGCGATGGGGATGTGCGGCGCGGACGGGCGGGTGCTCGTGGCCCGGCGCAGGCCGCCCTTGAAGATTCAGGACGGGACTCGCACGCGCATCGACCGCACGCACCTGGCCGGGGAGATGACCGAGGTGAACACGCGGCTGCTCGGCGTGTTGATGGACGCGGGCCAGACTCCGGTCGTGTGTCCTCCGGCGGTGACGGAGGACGGGACGTTGGTGAACGTGGACGCGGACCAGGTGGCCGCCGCCATCGCCGCCGCGCTGGGGGCTCGCGCGCTGGTGATGTTGTCGAACGTGGCGGGGCTGCTCGAGGACCCCACGGACCCAAGCTCGCTCATCCGCGAGAGCGATGAGGTCGAGCGGGTCATGGGCTTCGCGCGGGGACGCATGCGCTACAAGCTGGAGGCGGCTCGGCGCGCGCTCGCGGGAGGCGTGCGGTCCGCGCACGTCACGGCCTCGGCGGCGCCCCGCCCCGTGCTGTCCGCGCTGGCGGGCGAGGCGGGTACGAAGCTCACTTCTTCGGGTGTGAAGGTGGCTGATGCGGGTGCGTGAGGCGAGCTCGGAATTGCTGCGGTGGATGCTGGAGCACTACAGCCCCAGTCACCAGGAGCGCGATTTCTCCCGCGCGCTCGCGGACCGGCTGGAGCGTCGCGGCTGGCGCGCCCATGTCGACGAGATGGGCAACACCGTGGCCAGCCTCGGCGACGGCGACACCTGCGTCGCGCTGCTGGGCCACATCGACACCGTGCCCGGCGACATCCCCGTGCGCCTCGAAGGCACGCGCCTGTTCGGCCGAGGCGCGGTGGACGCCAAGGGCGCGCTGGCCGCGTTCATCGAGGCCGCGGAGCTGCTCGATGACTCCGAGCGCGCCGGCAAGCGCTTCCTGCTGCTGGGCTGTGTGGAAGAGGAGGTCGCCATCACCCGGGGAGCGCTCCACGCTCGCGAGCACCACCGCCCGGACTTCGTCGTCAACGGCGAGCCCAGCGGCGCTCACGCCATCACCCTGGGCTACAAGGGCCTCGTCCGGCTGGAGCTGGAGTACCGCGCCGCGCGCAAGCACACCGCGAGCCGCAACTATCGCGCCCCCGCCGAGCACCTCGTCGACGCCTGGAACGCCCTGCGCCGCCGCTGCGACGAGCGCAACCCCGGCTGCACCCTCTTCGAGCAGGACCTGCCCTCGCTCCTGTCCTTCCACACGGGCACCGACCACGACACCGAGTGGGCCACCGCGAACATCAACATCCGCACCGGCCCCACCAGCGACGTGGACGCCCTGCTCGCGTGTCTCACCCGCGTGCCCGACGTCTCGGTGAAGACGGTGTCCCGCAAGGGCGCCGTGTCCGCCGAGGGCAACGACGCGCTCACCCGCGCCTTCAAGCAGTCCATCCGCGAGCGCGGCGCGCGCCCCACCCTTCGCGTGAAGACGGGCACCTCGGACTGGAACACCGTGGCGGACACCTGGGCCGTGCCCACCGTCGCCTATGGCCCCGGTGACTCGGCGCTGGACCACACGCCCGACGAGCACATCGAGCTGGGCGAGTACGAAGAGGGCGTCGCCGTGCTGGCCCGCGTGCTCGCGCTCCTGCCGAACAAGGGCTGAGACGTCAGGTGCTCGCGACGTCCGCCGTACGCGGGCGCTGCCAGCGCAGCCCCACCATCGACAGGAAGAACAGCGCCGCCGCCGTCGCCGTGACGCCACGCACGCTCACCCGGTCCGCGAGCGCACCCTGCGCCCAGACGCCCACCGAGTAGCCCACGTTGACGAGCATCATCGCGAGGCTGCTCACCCGGCCCTGCAGCTCGCGCGGCGCGCGCTCCTGGTTGCGCGTGCTCAGCCCCGTCATCACCACCAGGTACACCGCGCCCAGCACGAACATGCTCCCCATCGCCACGGGCAGCGTGGGCGACAGCCAGTACGCCATCGTCACCGGCCCCATCAACATCATCGACAGGTCCACCACCCGGTCCTTGCCCCAGCGCACCGCGAGGCCGCCCACCAGGCCCGACGCGACGAGCGCGCCCACACCCTGCACCGCGATGAGCACCGACGCGGCGGATGCATCCGCGCCGAACACCTGGAGCGCGAACACCGGCACCAACGCGATGAAGGGCGAGATGAACAGCGCGAGCAGGAACAGCGCCACCATCGACAGGCGGATGCCCGAGTCGCCGCGCGCCAGCCGCGCGCCCTCGAGGATGTCGCCCCACAGCCCCCGGGAGGATGCGGGCAGCGAGGCCCTGGGCTCCGCGCGCACCTGCGCCACCGCGAACAACACCGCGAAGAACGACAGCGTGTTCGCCACCATCACCCACGCCACGTTGCCCGCCGCGAGCAACCCCGCCGCGAGCACCGGCCCGACGATGCGCCCCAGGTTGAACTGCGCCGACATCAGCGTCATCGCGCTGTGCAGGTCCTCCTTCGCCACCAGCCCCGCCACCAGCGCCGTGTACGCCGGCCCCGACAGCACGTGCACGCAGCCATTGAGGAAGCAGATGCCCGCCACCGCCTGCACGGTGAGGCTCCCGGTGAAGGCCAGCGTCGCCAGCACCCCCGCGAGCAGCGCCTGCGACGCCGCGCACACCGCGACGTACTTGCGCCGGTCGAACCGGTCCGCCAGCGCGCCGCCCAACGGCGACAGGATGAGCGAGGGCAGGTACGTCAGCGCCGCCACACCGCCCGTCCACTCCGCGCGCCCCGTGACCTTCGTGACGAAGACGCCCAGCGCGAGCACCTCCATCCACGTGCCCACGTTGGAGACGAGCGCCCCCGACCACACCGCGAGGAACTCCCGGTGACGGAAGGCACGGAAGGACGGCAGGTTCGCCAGGCTCGAGAGGGACACGCTGAGCCCGGTTTCTAACAGCACCCCGACGCGCGCCGGAACAGCGCGCGGGGCCCACATCCCAACCCGTGTCAGACGAGCTCGGACTTGGGCTGCCGCGTCATCAGGTCCACCACCGCCATCTTGGCGTTCTTGTCCTCGTAGGCAATCAGGTAGACCTGCTGGCAGATGGGCAGCTCCACGCCCGTCTTGAGCGACAAGTCCCGGGCGCTGCGCGCCGTCTTCACGCCCTCGGCGACCTCCTTCATCTGCCCGAGGATGTCCGCCAGCTTCTTGCCCTTGCCCAGCTCCATGCCCACGTGCCGGTTGCGGCTGAGCTCACCGGTGCACGTGAGCACCAGGTCGCCCATGCCGGACAGGCCCGACAGCGTCAGGGGGTTGGCGCCCTTGCGCACCGCCAGCCGGGTGATTTCGGCCAGGCCGCGCGTGATGATGGCCGCGCGCGCGTTGTGGCCCATGCCCAGGCCGTCCGCCATGCCCGCGGCGATGGCGATGACGTTCTTCAGCGCGCCGCCGTACTGCACGCCCACCACGTCCGTGGACGTGTAGCTGCGGAAGGTCTCCGTCTGCAGCGCCTTCTGGCAGCGCACCGCCACCTTGTCCCAGTGCGACGCGATGGTCACCACCGTGGGCATGCGCCGCGCCAGCTCCTTGGCGAAGCTGGGGCCGGAGAGCACGGCGATGTACGGGTGGAACTCCTCGGGCAGACAGTCCTCGAGCAGCTCCGTCATCGTCAGGAGCGTCTCGTTCTCGATGCCCTTGGACACGGTGATGATGGGCACGTTGCGCGGCAGGAAGTCCTTGGCGCGCGCGAGCACCTGGCGCGTGGCGTGGCTGGGCGTGGCGAGCACCACCAGCTCCGAGCCGTCGAGCGCCTCCTGCAGGTCCAGCGTGGCGCGCACGCGCTCGGAGATGGGGATGCCGGGCAGGTAGGTGGGGTTCTCGTGCCGCGTGTTGATGGCGTCCACCACCGTCGGCTCACGGCCCCAGAGGCGGACGTCCTCGCAGTTCGCCGCCAGCACGTTCGCCAGGGCGGTACCGAAGGAACCCGAGCCGATGACACTGCCACGCATGAAGACCTCGCTTCGAGGGGGTGGAGGACACCGGCGCTAGAGGCCGGTGACGATGCCGATGGAGACGACCGGCATGAAGGTCGCGTCCTCGGGGCGGCTGCGGAAGTCACCGCCCAGGGAGACAGAGTAGGACGTTTTCTCGCTCAGCGGCACTTCGGCGCCCAGGCGCACGGGCACGGAGCCGGAGGACACCAGGTCGGGCGGCAGTCCGCCCAGGGGCGTGCGCTGGATGGGCTCGGTGTCCAGGGCCACGTGATAACGCACGTCGGCGAAGAAGCGCGTGGCGCGTGGGCCGCGCAGCTGGAAGGTGCCGACGAGGCCGGGCATGAGGTTCCAGTTGCGGCGTCCGCTCAGGTAGCGCGCGCCCCGGTCCTCCAGGCTGGCCGAGCGCAGGAAGAACGCGTGGCTGCCCTCCATCACCAGGCCCAGGCTCCAGCGCGGGCCGCCGTCCAGCGCCGTCCAGCGCAGGCCCAGGCGCGGCTCGTTCATCATCCCATAGAGGGTGTCGAAGCCCGCGAGCACATCGACGCGGGGCAGCACGCCCAAGGCCGCGCGGACGGAGGCGACGGGGAAGCCGAGCGACAGGCCCACGGCCACGCCGCCCGGGCCCACGGAGCGCGCGCCCAGGAGGCTGACGCGGTTGGGGACGGGAGGCGGGCCGGGTGGGGGCTCGGGGATGCGCGGTGTCGAGGGCGCGACGGGGACGGGCTCCTCGTCGTCCGGCACGGGGACGAGGGGTGGGACTTCGGGCAGACGGGGCAGCGTCGCGGCTTCCGGTCCGGTGGGCGCGGTGGCGGCTCCGGGAAAGCCGGTCCAGGAGGTGTCGTCCGGGGAGTCGTTCCGGGAGGGCGCGGGCACCTGCTCGGCGGGCTGTGGGGCCGAGGGGTCCCACGGTCGCTTCTCGGGCGGCGGGGTGCGGACCACGGGGGCCTGGGCCCAGGCGGTGGCATGCCCGAGCGTGAGGGCGAGCGGCACCAGGAGCAAGCGGACGGAGGGCATGGAGACGGCCGCGAGCTTAGTCCACGGCGCGGGAGGGACACGAGCCGGGTGCGGGACGGAGCGCGACCCTGGGTGTGCCCCGTCGGCTGGTAGGCAGGGGGCGGTGGGAAACGTGTCCTCGCCAGCGCCGCACCGGTCTACCATCCGCGGCGCGCCGGGTGGTGGGCGACCGAGGAGAGCCAAGGGATGAGGGCAGGAGGGCGCGTGGCGTTGTGGGTGACACTGGCCATGGGGTTGGCGTGTCGCTCGCGCGCGACGGAGGCGGACGCGGATGCGGGAGTGGCGGCGCGGGTGGCACAGGTCAACGCGATGCTGCCCGCGTGCGAGGTGCTGCTGCCCTCGGACGTGCGTGAGTCGATGCTGCCGGGCTTCACGATGAAGGAGGACCGGGCGTGTCCCACGTGCGGTCCGCTGTGCACGTTCCGCTCGGCGTCGGAGAAGGACGTCACGGTGTCGGTGACGTGGGACTGCAAGCCGCACTATTCACAAGCGGACACGCAGGCCTTGTTGCAGCCGACGTTGAACCTGGGCGGCGAGGAGATTCCGGCGCTCGGCAAGGCGGCGGCGCGCAGGGCTCCGGCGCAGGGGATGTTGCAGGTGATGGCGTGGGACGACGACACGCCGTGCGCGCTCATCGTCACGTGGCTCGGGGGTTCGCCGGAGCAGGCGCTGGATGTCGCGCGCCTCGCGCTCGGCGCCACGCGTCCGGACTCCTTCCGCGTGCCGACGCCGCCGGAGCCCGAGGTGGACTCCGGGACGCCGTGAGCCGATCCCGGCCGGGAGCCTCGCCACGAATGAGCCGCTACTTCTTGTTGGACGAGGACAAAGCAGCCACGGCGAGGCACGGCGGCGAACTCGATGGAATGCACAAGTGGCGACTGCCCGGTGTCCGCTGCCACGCCTGTGGCGCGACCTGGAGCAGCGTGGGTCATGACCATCCCGAGGTCGACCTCTCGGGGATCACCGAGCACGCTGAGTTCGAGCGACCAAGACCCGAGCCCTTCACGGAGTTCGTGCGCCTGCGGGAGTTGGCCCGCCCCTTCGTCCCACCCGGAACGCCCCTTCCACCAGGAACGACCTTTGGGCCCCTGGTGGGACGCGCCTCGGGCAGGTTCGGCCCCATCGACTGGCTCGGAGGAATCCGGCTGCTGATGCAGCCCGATGCGCTGGAGCGACTTCAAGCCGAGGGCATCCGCGGTCCCCGAGGCTGCCGCACCGAGCTGCGCTTCCGGCAGAAGAACCCACCAGAGCTGCTGGAGATTCAGCTCAACCCCCTAGGGCGACTGCACCTCGACTGCATGCCGCCCGACCATCCACCGCCCTGCGCAACGTGTGGTCGCCTCAACCTCCGGTGGCCCGAGGCCCCCATCCTGGATGCGGCCTCACTCCCCACGGAGCTGGACCTGTTCAGGCTGGGCAACTTCGCCACCATGCTCATCGGCACCGAGCGCCTCGTGGACACCGTGAGCCGCCTGCAACTGGACGGCATCACGTTCCGCGAGCTTCCCATCCGCTGAGCGCACGCCTCACAGCGTACGCAGGTACTCCACCAGGTCGTCGACCTCCGACTCCGTGAGGTCCACGGTGGTGCCGTGCTTGTTGGACGCCCTGCCCTGCATCAGCCAGCCCTTGAGCGACAGCGCGCTGCCGTCGGTGACGAAGCGCGTCCGAGGGCGCCCCTACTCGCCCCCTTCTTCACGGGTAGGTGCGGCGCAGTTCCTGGAGGGCCTAGCGCCAGCTCCCATTTACGCGCTGCTCCCACCGTCTCGGGCACACCTACCGCCTTGCGCCGCACTGTGTCCGTGACCCGGTCCTCGGGCAGGTACAGCCGCATGCCGATGCATCCGCTGCCTCGCCGCCCTGCCAGATGCAGGCTGACGGCCACCTGGCAGTTGTCCGTGCGCCCCAACGTGCCCGAGGACTGCCGGCCACCCCACCGAGTGCTGCCCCTTCTTCGGAAACCCCGTGTCGTCCACCACCAGGGTCTCCAATTCCGGCACCTCGGTTTCCAGTGTCCTCGCCAGCCGCTCTCGCAGCGCTTCGTCACTCCACGTCCCCTGCGAGACGCACTGCTGCAGCCGCTGGCGCATCACCTCCACCTCGCGGGTGTCCTCAACCAGTCGGGACGCCATCGGCTCGACGCTCTTGCGTTCCCCGTCCAGCAGCAGGCCCGTCAAATACGCCTCCATGGCCCGGCGGCGCTCCAGCCGTCCCATGCCGACCACCATCTCATCGAGGTAGGCGCTCAGCGCTTCATCCAGCTTGCACAGATGTGCGGGTGTCTTCCCGACCGAAGATCATGACCGCCACCTGGATTCATGTGACCGGGCAACACTAGCACTGACTGCAAATCCGTAAAAACATGCACTCACAACACGACTGCATCCAGCGATTCAGCGTGGCCGGGGACCTCATGAAGACGCTCAGGTGGTGGGTTTTGCTGCTGCTGTTCTCCGCTGGCTGCGCAGGTGCGCCGGCACATGTTGGAACCGACGACTTGCGCACGGCCAACGTTGAAGACTCCTCGGAGTCCTGCGCCGCGTCAGCAGGGGCGTCCGAGGAGGGCTGCTATGCCCCGTCGTGCAGCGAGGACGAGTGCGGCCTCTTCCGCTGCGAGGATCTCGCCTCGCCGCCGTATGCCCTTCGAGTTGCACCTGCCCGGAGCGCAGACGCCGCGACAGCACGTATCCAACGGTACTGGGGTGGTGCGGTTCCCCTTCCAGGCCGCGAGGCTGTTTTCATCATCCCGTGGTACCGAAAGGAGGAGCTGCCGAGCGTCAAGGCTGCACGGAAGGCAATCTCGGAGTGGAAGCGCCGTGAGAAGGAGCGACACCATATCTTTCCGCGCGCCTTCGAGGCGTACTTCCGGAGGAACGGCATCGACATCCACAAGTACACTCTGCTCGTCGACGTTGCTGAGCATCGGAGGGTTCACGCCGGAAATGATGGCGGACCATGGAATCGAGATTGGCGCATGTGGATTGAGAGTCAGCGAACACCACCGTCTCAAGCGGCGCACTTCCGGCATGGCGGAGTGATGGTCGAGCGCTATGGGCTCATCGGTGTTCCAATGACGTACTGGCAGAAGCTGGCGATGACCGCTGCCGCGGGAGAGTGAATGCGCTACTACGCGCTGAGGGAACGACGCGATGTGGAGCGGTCTAAATGGAGCGGGAGCTTCCACCTCGACCGGCAGTGGGGATTGCCCGGAGTGAAGTGCCCAACCTGTCGGGAGACTTGGGCTGGTGTCGGCTACGACTATCCGACCGTGGACCTCTCCTCACTGACGGAGAGGCGCGAATTGGAACGAGCGCAGTGCGTGCCCTGGGAGCAGTTCGTAAAGCTGAGGGAGCGGGTGTTGCCGCTGGTGCCCCGCGGAGCCGTCGTTGAGCCGGGCACTGGGTTTGGCGCGTTGACGGGGAAGGCCAAGGGGAAGTTCCCCCCGGTGGTCATCCACATGCCGTGGCTACTCCTCATCCAGCCGGCATTGGCGGCGCGACTCACGGGGCTCACCGGCGCCATCCCTGTCCCGACACGCTTCAAGGCACGTCCGGGAGTGGCAGAGCTGCTGGAACTTGAGGTTCAGCCTGGCGGGAGCATTCGGGGAGTCGATGCCGGCGAGCCCTGCAGGACGTGCGGCCGCGGAGACTCCGAGATGCCGCTGCCCCCGTTCGACGAGATGCGCCTGGACAATGTGCCAACGGTCGATTTTTCGAGAGTCTTCCGGACCGTCGTGGTCGTAAGCGAGCGCGTCCTCGAGCGGCTGGGCCGCGAGTTGGAGGAGTCGGAGATTCTCGCGGTGGACGTCACCAGCGACCGACCGACGAGGACGTCGGCCCGGCGAGCCGGTGTTGACGTTTCGCCGTGAGCTGGTGGTCCGCGGCCTCGTCGGCTGCCGCTATCCCGGGCTCGTCAGCCTCCGGGCGCCGCCGAGGCCTCCACGCGCGATCCAGCGCCGCCGCGCTCACCGCGCCAGGGACTACCATCCGCTTTACCATCTGCGTCTTGAATGCATCCGTGTACGGCACCAAGTCCTGCCTGCTCTCGCCCCCAAGGCGTCGTCAGCTCGGCTTGTTCGCCGAGGCGACAACTTCCCTGACACAGGGGGCTACTCTCCCTACCCGAAGGATCGTCCCGGCACGGAGCTTTCGACCGCTGCTGACCTTATCGATGTCTCGCAGGTGCGAGTCCTGAAACACATCGGACTTGATGGAATTGGAGAACCGCTCGTGGACCGGGGTATCAACCAAGGCCTCCATGACATCGCTCACCCATGAAACAGGCGTTGTCACAAGCTCGACCAAGGTGCTGGCCCAGTCCTTCGGCATCGTTGACCTCGCGTTCTTCCGTCACATCGTCGAACGCTGTCACCTCACAGCGTGCGCAGGTACTCCACCAGGTCGTCGACCTCCGCCTCCGTGAGGTCCGCGGTGGTGCCGTGCTTGTTGGACGCCCTGCCCTGCATCAGCCGGCCCTTGAGCGACAGCGCGCTGCCGTCGTGCAGGTACGGCGCCGTGCGCGCCAGGCCCAACAGCGACGGCGTGTTCAACCCGCGCTTGCGCGTGTTGTCGTCGTCCCGCATCGGCCCCGTGGTGATGAAGGTCCCCACGTCCGCCTGCTTGTTGTTCGTGAAGTGCGCGCCCTCGTGACACGTGTCACACGCGGCCTTCTTGAACACCTGCTCCCCCCGCGCCTGCGCCGCCGTCTGCACACCGCTCCGATACGGATTGTCCGGCGTGGGAATCACGTCGATGAACGCGGACAGCTGCGCCACCATCACCCCATCCAGCGACGTGCCGCCCATCCGCCCTCGCACCGTCGCGTCCAGGAAGTCCCTCATCGACGGGAACTCCCCGCTCCAGTGGAACGGCCCCGTCTCGGTCACCTTCCGCCCCGCCAGGCTCGGCGTCTGCCGCGGCCCGTCCGGGAAGCCCCACACGTGCCCGTCATCCCGCCCGTCCAGGTGACACGACGCACACGACGCCGCCACCCCCGCGCTCGTCATCCGCGAATCCAGCGCTGAATAGAACAGCTTGCGCCCCGCCGCCTCCTGCGCCGTCAGCACGTCCTCCCCCACCACCGGAATCGGCGCCCCCTGCGTGCGCACGTTCGCCACGTTCCCCGAGCCGTCGTTCACCAGCGTCGTCACCGTGTGGTCGAACGCGTTGTAGACGTACACCTTGCGCCCATCGCGCGTCATCGCGATGCCGCTGGGCCCCGAGCCCACCCGCACCAACTGCCGCACCGTGCTGCCCCGCTCCCCCGTCAAATCCAGCCCCGTGCGCCGCTGCGTCGGAAGGATGGCCACGTTGTCCGTCTCGCGGTTCACCAGGAACAGCCACTGCCCGGACGGGTCCACCACCGCCGCCACCGGCCCCTGGATGGGGTGACTCGACTCCGGGCTGACGATGGTCGACGGCGGGAAGTCCGGCTCCTCGCTCGGCGGCGGACGGCACTGGTCCAAGTCATCCACCCGCGGCGAGCCGTCCTCCGTGTTGAACGTCAACACGCCCGGCGCCACCACGCCCGCCGTGTTGCACGGCCCACCCCCGCCATAGAGCGACCCCCCAGGCCCCCGCCCGTCACTCGTGAGCGAGTCCTCGCGCGCCCACAACGTCGGCGCGAAGGCCCGCGCGCCGTCCGGTGCCACCACCACGTCCGCCATGCCTCGCGGACGGAACAGCACGTCCGACGAAGGGAAGGGAATCGGCTCATCCGCCACCACGCCCTGCCGCGTGTTCGCCCGCGCGTACAGGTCCGTGCCCTCGCGCTGCATGCGCGGCTGGTGCGCGTCCGACAGGTCCACCGTCACCAGGTCCGCGTGCCGGAACAAGCTGACCAGCGCCCTGCGTCCACCATCCACCAGCGCGACACCGCGCGGCTCCTCGCCCACCGGCAGCTCCCAGCGCACCTCCAACGTGCGCGTGTCCACCGCCATCAGCGTGCCGTACACCGAGGAGTCCAGCGCCGTGCTGTTCACCACGTAGAGCGTGTCCCCGTTGGGAGACACCGTCAGCCCCATCGGCTCCACGCCCACCGCCACCCGCGCGGCCTCGTTCCAGTCACCCCGGCGGATGACGGACACGCTGCGGGCCCCGCGGTTGGAGACGTAGACCGTGTCGTCCGGGCCCACCACCACCCGCTCCGGCCCCGCGCCCACCTTCACCTCGCCCACCTTCTGTCCGCTCGCGGTCTCCACCACGGCGAGCACGCCGGTGTCCGCGTCCACCACGTACAGGAAGGCGTCGTCCCGGCTGAGCGCCACCGAGCCCGAGGCGTTGGTCCACGCCGCTCCCGTGGAGCGGTCCTCGCACGCACACAGCCCGAGCGCCGCCGCCAGGACCCCGGCCAGAAGATGCCGCTTCATGAAGTCTCCTCTCGCGTCCCCCGACGGGACCCCACCCACCGTGCCTCGTCGTCGGAAGTTGCCGCGCTGTGTCGGAGGGGAGGACACGCCCGGCCCTGGTCGCTCGCCTCCCCCGCGAGCCTGGCATGCTTGCACCAGACACCCCGCGAAGTCGATGGCCTCCCGGGGCGGCCTCCGGGTGCCGGACAGACGGCCTGGCCGCCCCCCGGGGTGAAACGCCACGAGCGTGTCGCACCGGGTGGGAGTAAAGGAGTGGGACGTGTCCCGTTCGTCCTCCGTCATCCTGAGCTTCCGGCGCACCTTCGCCCTGCTCATCATCCTGGTGGTGCTGCCCTCCGCCGGCCTGTCCGGCTTCGGCGTGGTGGCCATCATCAACGAGCGCGCCGCGGTGGAGAAGCGCCTGGAGTCCGCCTGGCGCGGGACGCTGGAGACGCTCTCCCAGGAGCTGCCCCGGCAGCTCGCCGAGGCCCGGCTGGAGCAGGAGGCCGGCACCCTGCGCCTGGAGGCCGCCGACGGCCGCATCCTCTCCGAGCCCGACGGCACCTTCCAGTTGGAGGGCGGTCGCGCCATCACCGAGGACCCCCAGCTCGCCGAGGCCCTGGGCACCGTGCTGCCAGAGGTCGGCTCGCTCCCCGAGGCGCCCACCTTCTTCTCCCTGTCCACCGGTGGACGCTCCGTCGTCGTGGTGGCCGAGCGTGACGGCGCCGTCGTGCGCGGCGTCCGCCTGTCCGTGCGCGCCCTGGAGACGCTGATGACGGAGCAGGTGGAGCCGCGCGCCGTGTCCAGCGAGCCGGTGCGCTTCGGCCTGATGCCCGTGCCCCGCGAGTCCTCCGGCGAGGGCGGCCTCATGGGCAAGCTCGTGTCGGAGGTGGCCCAGGCCCGCGCCAGCGCGCTGGGGCCGCAGGTGCTCGCTGAGCGCGTGCTGTCCCCGCCCCTGCAGGACTTCCGGCTGGTGGTGCTGCCCACCGGCGAGGACCCGGTGGCCCGCGCCTCCACGCGCAACCGCGCCGTGTACGGCGTGCTCTTGGGGCTCTTCTACCTGACGCTCACCTTCGGCGTCGTCTACACCGGCCGCGTGCTGTACCGCGAGGCGCGGCTGTCGCGCATGAAGACGGACTTCGTGTCCCTGGTGAGCCACGAGCTGCGCACGCCGCTCACCTCCATCCGCATGTTCATCGAGACGCTCGCCCTGGGACGCCTCAAGGACCCCGCGCAGATGCAGGAGGTGCTCACCCTGCTGACGCGCGAGACGGAGCGGCTGTCCGTCTTCATCGAGCGGGTGCTGGACTGGTCGCGCATCGAGGGCGGACGCAAGGTGTACCAGCGCGAGCCCCTGCCGGTGATGGACGTGGTGGACACCGCCGTGTCCGCCTTCCGCGCCCAGCGGCTGGAGGGCGGCGTGGACCTGAAGGTGGACGTGGCCGGCGACCTGCCGCGCGTGGACGTGGACAAGGAAGCCGTCGCGGGCGCGCTGCTCAACCTGCTGCAGAATGCCTACAAGTACAGCGGGCCGGCGGACCGGCGCATCCAGCTGAGCGCGCACCGCTCCGGCCGGTGGATTGACTTGACGGTGGAGGACAACGGCGTGGGAATCGCTCCGAAGGAACGCAAGCGCATCTTCGAGCGCTTCTACCGGGTGGACAACCTGCTGACGCGAAAGACGGAGGGCAGCGGGCTGGGACTGGCCATCGCCCGGCGTATCATCGAGGCCCACGGCGGCAGCATCACCGTGAAGAGCGAGCTGGGCCGTGGCAGCCGGTTCACCATCCACCTTCCGGTGCAGAAGGCATGAGCGACACGACGCGGCGCATCCTGGTGGTGGAGGATGACTTGTCCATCCTCACCGGCCTCTCCATGAACCTGCGCTTCGAGGGCTACGAGGTGCTCCAGGCCCAGGACGGCCGCACCGGCCTGCAGCGCGCGCTGGACGACAACCCGGACCTGATGGTGCTGGATTTGATGCTCCCGGAGCTCAACGGCTTCGAGCTGCTCAAGGAGCTGCGCCAGCGCGGCCGGGACACGCCCGTGGTCGTCCTCTCCGCCAAGGGCATGGAGACCGACAAGATTCTGGGCCTCAACCTGGGCGCGGACGACTACGTGGTGAAGCCCTTCGGCCTCCAGGAGCTGCTCGCGCGCATCAAGGCCGTGCTGCGCCGCCGCTACCCGACGCCGGGGGGCGCGCCGCCGGTGACGTTCGGCGACGTCAGCGTGGACATGAACGCGCGCACCGTGGCCCGGGGCGGCGCGGCCGTGGAGCTGACGGCGCAGGAGTTCAAGCTGCTGGCGCACTTCCTGGCGCACCCGGAGCGCACCTTCACCCGCGAGGAGCTGCTGTCCGGCGCGTGGGGCTACCACTACGAGGGCAGCGCGCGCACCGTGGACAACTTCATGCGCCAGCTGCGGCTGAAGTTCGAGCCGAACCCCGAGGAGCCGCGCCACTTCGTCACCGTCCGGGGCCTGGGCTACCGCTTCGAGAAGTAGCCGTGGGGCTCACGGCCCCGCGACGCCGATGTGGCGCGAGTCCTCCAGGTCGAAGGGCTTGCCGTCGAAGCGCCCGTAGCGCTCGCGCGGGATGAAGCCCGCGGCGGTGAGGGCGCTGTCCAGCTCCTGGGGCGAGAAGTGCCGCAGCTTGAGCCGGCGGATGGGGCTGGGCACGCCCGGCTGCTTGCGCTCGCGCAGGTGCAGGGCGAACAGCGGGCGGCGCGGCTCCAGGCCCGCGTTGGGCTCTTCGTCATCGCGCGGGAGCACCGGCTCGCGCGGCGTGTTGAGCACGTCGTAGACGAAGGTGCCGTCGGGCGTGAGGTGGTGGCGCACCGTCGCGAGGAACGCCTCCAAATCGTCATTGCCCGGCATCAGCCCCAGCGCGTGCTGGGGGGCGAGCACCAGCGGGAAGCGGTCCGGCATCCGCAGCGCGCGCGGGTCCGCGACGAGGAAGCGGGCGCGGTTGGAGACCTCCGCGGGCTCCGAGGCGCGGCGCTCCTCGGCGGAGCGGATCATCACCTCGGAGGGGTCCACGCCCACCGCGGTGTAGCCGTGCTCGGCCAGGGCCCAGACCACCCGGCCGTTGGCGGCGCCCAGGACCAACACTGGCCCGCCGTGCTCGGCCGCCTGCCGTGTGTAGAAGAGGAGGTCCGGCTCCTGGCCCACCAGGGACAGCGGTGTGCGACCTCGCGCGTCGTTCCCACCCATGGAGGCAAGCCACTAGCACGTTTGCTGGGGTCTTCGGGACAGCGACTTGCCCTGGCAGGGCAGCCGATTGCCCACCCGTTGTCCGGGAGCGGACGAAGGGCGGCTTGGAGCGGCGGTAAACCCTGGCATCGGCCTTGCGATGCAGGTGCCCGGACGACGGTCGCCCATCCGGGGCGGTCCGGGTTTCGCGGGGTGGATGCGGATGACGCGGGGATGGCGCTGGGCGGGTGCGCTCTTCATGGCGGGCGCGATGTGGACCGTGGCGGGTTGCGACTCCAAGAGCAGCGACGAGTCGCAGCAGGACAACCCAGGCATGGACGACCCGGGTCCTCCGCCCGAGCGGCCGGGCCCCTCGGACGGGACGGACGCGGGCACGCCGGACGGCGGGGGCGGTGAGCCCACCGAGCCGGACGCGGGCACGCCGGACGGCGGGGGTGGCGAGCCCACCGGGCCGGATGCCGGCACGCCGGACGGCGGTGGCGGCCCGACGACGCCGGACCCGCGCGCGGACGCGGAGATTCCGCCGCTGCCCTCGGCGCCCGGCTGGCGCTTCTACGGCGCGGACCAGGGCGGCCCGCTCACCGTGTACGGCGTGAGCGCCGACGAGGCGGGCAACATCTGGGTGGCCGGCGGCGAGGAGGGCCTGTTCCTGCTCAAGCGCGGCGCGGAGCGCTTCGTGCGCTACGGCATGGAGGACGGCCTGCGTCCGTACGGGTACATGGACGACGGCAGCACGCCGCCGGGCGCCAAGTACCTGAAGGTCATCTCCGTGGCGGGCGGCAAGGCGGGCACCGTCTTCGTCGGCTACGAGGGCATGCCCGGCAAGGGCTCCGAGCACTGCGAGAACAACTGGGACGGCCCCAGCCCCGACCCCGCGCGCTACAAGAGCGGTGACGCGGACAAGGTGACGCTCAACGGTGACGGCACGCTGGACGTCATCCACTACGACATCTTCTCCGGCCCCAACGTGGTGGCCGCGGAGCCCCGCGGGCGCGAGAAGCTCTGCAACATCCTGCGGCTGCGCTACGACAAGCGCACCAACAGCATCTGGTTCGGCGGCAACCACGGCTTCGCGCGCGGCAACGCGGAGTTCAACGGCGCGCCCATGTGCAACGGCCAGCTCAACTGCACCGGCGTGTTCGAGCACGTGCACCCGCACGTCAACGCGCTGGACGCCAACGGCCGGGTGATTCTCCTGACGGACGCGTACTACGGCGTGGCGGTGGACCCGGGCGGCGACGTGTGGTTCGGCGGCTCGGACCGCACCACGCGCTTCCGCTACGGCACGCTGGGCGGCAACTTCTGGCGCGCGCAGACGGGCTCGGAGAACGACTCCAGCAACAAGCTGGACCTGTGGCCGGACGCCAAGCCCGAGTACTCCACGCCCGCCGAGCGCGTGCCGGACAACATCTCCGGCGCGGTGGTGGCCAACGACGGCACGGTGTGGCTGAGCTCCTTCAGCAACGGCCTGGTGCGCATCGACGCGAACGGCGCGGTGCTGGGCCACCTGGGCAAGGGCTCGGGGCTGGTGGACAAGTACCTGTCCGCGCTCGGCAAGGACCCGTCCGACGGCAGCATCTGGACGGGCGCGTCGTGGGGCGGCGGTCTGTCGCGCGTCAAGGGCGGCAACATCACCAACTATGGCCTGGACGTGTTCGGTCGCCGCTACGGGATGTCCCGGGTGAGCGACATCCAGGCGGATGCTTCCGGCAGTGGCCGGCGGATGCTGGTGTCCTTCCTGGGCTACCAGGACTCCACCACCAAGAAGTGGGTGGCGGGGGTCATCGGCATCTATGAAGGGAACTGAGTCGGGCCCGCGCCTCGTGTCCCGATGAAGGCACGCGGCGGCCGTCCTCCTCGGGGGGCGGTCGCCGCGTGGTTAATTTCAGCGAACGTCCCGCGCTACTTCGCGGGCAGCGCGCGGTGCTTCTCGAAGAGCGCCTGCTGACGGCTGACCAGCGGCACCTGCCGTCCGGCCAGCCACATGCCCAAAGGCCGCGTGGCCGACTCCAGCGGGTCTCCGTTCCACAGCACCACGTCCGCCGTCGCGCCCGGGGCGAGCCGCCCCACCGGCAGCTCGAGCGCGTCCGCGACGTTCGACGTCATCGCCTTGAGCGCCTCGGTGTGCGGCAGGCCCCAGGCCACCGCGTTGCCCGCCTCCTGCGCCAGCGTGCGCACCATGCCGGGCTCGCCCAGCACGGAGAACAGCACCTTCACGCCCGCCGCGCCCAGCAGCGCCGACGCGTCCAGCCGGCTGTTGAGCCGGTCGAAGTCCAGCGGCAGGTTCTGCGTGGGCTGAAGGATCACCGGCACCTTCGCGTCCGCCAGCTCCTTCGCCACGAGCCACGCCTCGCTGGCCCCGGCGATGACGAGCTTGAGGTTGTACTCGCGCGCGAGCGTCAGCGCCGCCCGGATGTCCGACGCCTTCTGCGCCACCATCACCACCGGCAGCTTGCCCGCGAGCACCGGCTGCAGCGCCTCCAGGTCCAGGCGGCTCGCGCCCACGTCGCGCATGCGCCGCTGCTCGAAGTCACCCTTGCGCCGGCCGTACTCGCGCGCGTCCGACAGCACCTCGCGCAGCCGCTCCAGCACCAGCGCCCGCGAGCCCGACACCGCGTCCCGCCCGCCGATGCCCAGGTGGATGTGCATCGCCAGGGGCGTGCGTCGAACCGCGCCGTCCGTCGACACGAGCGCGCTCTGTCCCGAGATGAGCCCGCCGTGCTGCACCGTCAGCGCGCTGGTGACGCCGCCCAGCCGCGCCACCGCGAACGCGGCGGACACGGGGTTGACGTCCTCCGCGGACACCAGCGCCGCGCGCACGTCGCGCTTGTTCGCCTCGCCGCGCAGCCCGTCGTCCTGCGTCGACACCTCCGCGCCCACCTCCACCAGTCCGAGCTGCGTGAGCGGGTCCACCAGGCCCGGCGTCAGCACGCGGCCCTTGCCGTCCACCGCGCGGCACCCCGAAGGCACCGCGCCGCCCTCGCCCTGCTGGCGCACGCTCGCGACCTTGCCGCCGTCCACCACCACCGTGGCGCCCTTCACCCAGGCGGCGCCCGTGAAGGCCGTCACGCCCTGGAACACGGTGCAGGCCTCGGCGCCCAGCGCCAGGGGCTGCGCGCACTCGCGCGTCTTCGTCACGTCGCAGCGCTCGGTGAGGCCCAGGTCGGTCAGCGACGGCACCGGCGCGGACGCGGCCACCAGCTTCGCCGGGCCCTGGGCCATCTCGCCCACCTCGAAGTCGCTCGCCTCCACCGCGCCCGAGCCCGCGTCGAACGTCACCACGCCGTCCGCCCACACCTTCTGGGCCCGCGCGTAGACGCTCAGCGGGTGGCCCTTCCACAGCACCACGTCCGCCATCTTCCCCGGCTCCAGCGAGCCGGTGACGCCCTCCACGCCCATCACCCACGCGGCGTTCAGCGTCACCCAGCGCAGCGCCTCGTCCTCCGGAATCGGGATGCCCGACTCCCGCGCGCGCCACATCGCCTTGCCGGCCTCCTGGTTCAGCCGCTGGATGCCATAGGCGGAGTCCGAGTGGATGACGGCCTTGCCGCCCGCCTGCGACAGCAGACCCGCGTTCTCCGGGATGCCGTCCCACGCCTCCAGCTTGAAGCCCCACCAGTCCGCCCACGTCGCCACCGCCACGCCCTTGGCGGCCAGGCTGTCGCGGACCTTGTAGGCCTCCAGCGCGTGGTGGAAGGCGCGGATGGTGTAGCCCGCCTCCTGGGCCACCTGGAGCATCACCTCCATCTCGTCCGC
Organism: Myxococcus sp. XM-1-1-1; assembly: GCF_020037095.1. NCBI lineage: Bacteria > Pseudomonadati > Myxococcota > Myxococcia > Myxococcales > Myxococcaceae > Myxococcus > Myxococcus sp. XM-1-1-1. Next base: position 734,852 of record NZ_JAIQDH010000002.1, on the reverse strand, counting down.
GCGGTAGCAGTGGTTCTGCACCAGGATGTTGCCGCGCAGCACCTCCGCGAGCGTCTCCAGCTTCAAATCACGCATCGGCTCCGGACCCGCCTCGTCCGGGCTCTTCTCCTTCTTCTTCGTCCACTCGTCCCGCTTGGCCATGTAGTCGCGGGCCTGGGCGAAGGCCTGCCGGTAGCCGGCCACGTTGGCCATGCGGGTGGCGGGCGCCATGTTGCGCCCCGCGCCGTAGACGCGCCGGGGGTTCTCGCCACACGCCATCTTCAGCGAGTCCTTCGCCCCCGGGAAGCGCACCTCCGCCGCCGAGCGGCCGAAGTGCAGCTTCACCGGGAAGCCCCGGCCGCCAATCAGGTTGGCGCTGCCCGGCAGCACCAGCAGGGACGTGACGCCGCCCGCCGCGGCGCGGCGAAGCCCGGGGTCCTGCGGCCAGAACGAGTGCTCCGCGGAGACCTCCGCCGTCACCGGCGCGGTGGCCTCGTTGCCGTCCGAGTTGGAGAAGGAGTCGGGCGACGCATAGACGCCCAGGTGGCTGTGGGCGTCGATGATGCCCGGGGTGACGTAGAGGCCGGTGCCGTCCACCTCCTCGGCGCCCGGGGGGCTCGTGACCTCGGCGTTGCGTCCCACCGCCGTCAGCTTTCCATCCACCCAGGCCACCGCGCCGTCCTCGATGGCCGGGCCGGAGGCGGGCAGCACCGTGGCGTGGCGCACCACCACCGCGCGCGTCTGCTTCCAGACACGCGTGGCCCCGGGGGGCGCCTCGGCGGGGGTGGTGGGAGTGGGAGCCCGCGGCACGGTGGCGCAGGCGGAGGCCAGCAGCAGGAGCAGGGAGGAGGAGCGCATAGGGGTGGCCCGTCGTATCACGGCCCCCTGGGGCTCCAACCATGCCCGGTCGCCTGGAGGGCGGCCTGAACCCCACCCGACAGGAAGTCACCTCGCGACGAGAAGCCGTCTAGAATCCCCGCCCGGTCATGCCCCCTCTGCCCCCAGCCCCCATCCCCTCGCACACCGTCATCAACGCGCGAGGCCAGGGTGAGCGACTCTCCGCGCAGCAATTCCACCTCGTCCTCCTCGACACCGAGCGCGCCGGCACCGTCTTTCCGCTCGCCAACGAAGCGCTGCGCGTCGGCAAGGCGGCCGACAACGACGTCGTCATCGACCACCCCACGGTGAGCCGCAACCACCTGGTGGTGCGCCGCCAGGGTGACCGCTTCCTCGTCCAGGACCTGGGCTCCACCAACGGCACCTTCCTGGACGGCGCCCAGGTGCGCGAGGCGTACCTGCGGCCCGGCGCGCTGCTCGAGGTGGGCGATGTCCGCCTGCGCTTCAGCCCCCAGCTGGCCCCCGTGCAGGTGGAGCCCACGCTGGAGGACCGGCTGGGAGACTTGGTGGGCCGCAGCCTGCCGATGCGGCAGATCTTCGCCCTGCTCCAGAGAATCGCCCCCACGGACTCGACGCTGCTGCTGGTGGGCGAGACGGGCTCCGGCAAGGGCGCCGCCGCCAAGGCCATCCACAAGTTGAGCCCCCGCGCGCCCGGGCCGCTCGTCGTCTTCGACTGCGCCAGCGTCTCCGACTCCCTCATCGAGAGCGAGCTGTTCGGCCACGAGAAGGGCGCGTTCACCGGCGCCGTCAGCCAGCGCATCGGCTGTCTGGAGCGCGCCAACGGCGGCACGCTGTTCCTCGACGAAATCGACGACCTGGCGCTGGACCTCCAGCCCAAGCTCTTGCGAGCGATTGAGGACCGCGAGTTCCGCCGGCTCGGCGCCTCCACGCCCATCTCGTTCGACGCGCGCATCGTCGTCGCGAGCAAGAAGGACCTCTGGGCCGAGACGCAGGCGGGCCGCTTCCGCGAGGACCTCTACTTCCGCCTCTCCGTGTTCACCGTCAGCCTGCCGCCCTTGAGAGACCGCAAGGAGGACATCCCGCTGCTGGTGGACGCCTTCGCGGGCGAGGGCCTGTGGCTGCGGCTGCCGGAGAAGATTCGCGAGCAGTTCAACGGACACACCTGGCCGGGCAACGTGCGCGAGCTGCGCAACGCGCTCGAGCGCGCGCGGCACATGGTGGACATCCCGGAGCTGGCCGGGGACGCGCTGCTGCGTGAGTTCACCCGCGAGCCCCCCGCCCCCGCCGGCGACTTCCTGCCCGCCGAGTTCACCGGCCCGTTCAAGGTGTGCAAGGACGAGCTCATCCGCGCCTTCGAGCGCGAGTACCTCACGCGCCTGTTGGGCCGCGCCAAGGGCAACATCGCCCGCGCCGCCCGCGAGGCGGAGCTGGACCGCAAGCACCTCTACTCGCTGCTGCACAAGTACGGGCTGGTGCAGAGCGAGGGCGACTGACCTCGTCACCGGGCCGGAGCACACGCGGCGTCGAGCAGCTCCGGCCGGTACTCGAAGTGCATCGTGTCGTAGTGGTACCAGCGGCCTCCCCAGATGAAGCCCTCCGCCTCGAAGGCGTCCACGAGGGCCTGGGGGATGGAGTTGTGCCAGCGCACGGGATTGCGGGGCTTCTGCCATTCCCAGTAGTGCGAGCGCGCGACGTTGAGGTCGATGGAGACGCCGTACGCGTGGGCGCTGCGTCGGTTCGTGTTGGCGATGTTGCGCCAGACGAACGTGCCGCCCACGCCCTGGAGATAGGGCTTGAGCGAGGCGTCCTTCGCCACGAGTGACGCCAGCCGGGCGCTGACGCGCTCGAAGGCGGGCGCCACCTTGCGGTTCACCTTCAAGCGCTGGCCCAGGAAGTCGATGGGGATGACGTCCACCTGCTCCCGGGCAGCGCCGTAGGTGGCCTCGAACAGCGGCTCGAAGCGGATGCGGCCGGGGTCCTCGTCCTCGCGGGTCACCGGGGTGATGGGCCCCTTTCGATAGGGAATGGACAGCGTGTCCTCCAGGTCCGGGGCCTCCAGCTTGCGGGCGAACGACTTCGTCTGTCCGTCGTCGAACGGGAAGGAGCGTCCGTCGGGCAGCAAGAAGCCCCAGCACGAGTCGAGTCGCACGGGCGTGAGCGCCGGATACCACCGGGCCAGACACACGAGCGCGGCGGGTGGCGCATCGGCCTCACGGGGCTGTGCGCGCGTCTCGGCGTCGACGGGCTCGGCGGCGTGCACCGGCAGGGACAGGAGCCACGCGACGAAGGCTTTCGATGACAAACGCGGGGAAGGCATCCCCCGCATCCTCGCACCTCCAAGGGCTGGGAAGTGCTGTCCATCGGATGAAGCCACGAACACGGTGTGCCGGGGAAAACCGACGTGGCATGGTGCGTCTGCCTTCGCAGTCCTTCCATCCCCCCAGGAGGGTTCACGATGAAGCGTCCGTCTCCCTGGCTCGCCGTGCTGTGCGCCGGTTTCATCTCGATGCACGCGACCGGGTGCTTCGGCAGTTTCAAGCTCACGCAGAAGATCTGGCAGTTCAACAAGAACATCTCGGGCGAGAAGTTCGTGCAGTGGCTGATGTTCCTCGTGCTCGTCATCGTGCCCGTGTACCAACTGGGCTCGCTCATCGACGCGCTCATCATCAACAGCATCGAGTTCTGGAGCGGCAACAACCCCGTGTCCAGCGTGGACGGCGAGGACGACGGCACCCGCGTGGTGCGCCTGAGCCCCACGGACGTGCTGCGCATGTCGCGCGACGCCCAGAGCGGCGTGATGCGGCTGGAGCTGGAGCGCGAGGGCCAGGAGCCCGTCATCCGCCACTTCGAGCCGCTGGAGAACGGCATGGCGGTGCGCGACGACGCGGGCGCCCTGCTGGTCCGCGCCGAGGGCGCCGCGGACGGCACGGTGGCGGTGACGGACGCCGCGGGCCAGACGCTGACGGTGCACGCCAGCGAGGCACTGGCGCTCGCGCGGCGCATCTACGAGGAGGGCGGCGCCACGGCGCTCGCCCGCCACACCGTGGACCAGGCCCGCGTGTCCCAGGGGCTCGCGCTCAACACCTGCGCGGCGCACTGACGGGGCTCCGCGAGCAGCGCGCCCGGCGGCCCTCCCGCACGCTGACGGAGGGTTCGCGCCAGGCGCTGGCGCGGCGGCGGCGCTCCTCGAGGCCGACGTGCTGACCTGAGGCGCGCGAGTGGACCGCGCACCGACCTGAGACGCGCGAGCGGGCCGACGCGCCGGCCTGAGACGCGCGAGCGGACCACACACCTCGCGCGCAAGGCGACGCCCGAGCCTCCGGGCGTCGCCTCCGCCTCGGTCCTACGGAGGCGTGCCCGCGTCGAGCGGCTCGCCCTCTTCCGGCCCGAAGCCCGCGTCGCGCGCCTCGGAGGAGAACGTCCCCTCCAGGCTGCGACCGGCGCCGTAGCCCTCGCCCTTCTTGAAGGACATGGAGAAGTCCCCGCGCGTCTGCTCGCCGGGGTTGCCTCCCGACTCCAGTTGCAGGTCCCCCTTCTCCACCGGCGCGAAGACACGCGCCGGCTCGCCCGCGTTGAGGTGCACCACCGTGGCGCGCGCCACACCCGACGGCGTCGTGCCCGCCAGGTTCACCTTCGCGCCGGGCCGCAGGTCCAACCCCTCCGTGGACACGGTGAGCCGCACCACCAGGTCCACGTCCAGGTCGTTGTTGCGGAAGTAGCTCACCTGCAGCGCCTCCGCGTTGCGGAGGATCTCCACCCGCGACACCTCGAGCGGGAACAGCTCCGACACGCTGCCGGACAATGAATTGTCCGGACGCGCGCACGCGAGCATCCCCGCGCCCGAGACCACACCCGAGAGCGTCAGCGCCGCGAGGGCGCGGAGCGCGCTCCTCATTGCTCCACCGCCAGACGCAGGACACCCTTCTTGGACGGCGCCATCACCGGCAGGCGGTACAGCACCACGCGCTTGCCCGTGGACAGGTAGGCGAGCTTCGGGGACCACGCGCCGTCCTCGTCCACCACCGTCTCACGCCAGATGCCGCCGATGCGCGTGCTGATGAGGAGCCGGTCCTCCGTCGGGTTGCAGCCCGTGTCGTTGTTCCCCGACTCCGACGAGCAGAAGTAGTGCGCGATGGAGGGCTCGTGGTTGATGGGGTCGAACGCGAGCGACGGATACCAGCCACCCGTGCCACGGCCGAACACCGGGTCCGGCGTGGACCACTCCCCCTTCGTGTTGCAGCTCGTCGCGGTGGGGCTCGGGCAGTCCAGGTACAGCAGCACGTCGCCACGCGACGAGGAGCCGCGGTTCTGCACGGCGATGCCGAAGCCCTGCTCCGGGTCGAACGCCATGGAGGGCCCCAGCTGCGTGTTGCCGATGCTCTCCGCCGTGGCGACCTCCACCGGAGCGCTCCACGCCACGCCATCCGCGGCGCGCCGCTGGAACACGATTCCGGCGCCCGTCGCCTGCGCGCCCTCCTTCACGTAGTCGTGCACCACCGCCGGCTGCGCGCCCGCCATGATGAGCCCGATGTGTCCGCCGTAGCCCGCCTTGGTGTCACCCGACGCCGCCACCATGCGGAACGCCCAGCTGGACGGGGGACCGCCGCTCGCCAGCTCCAGGTCCGCCGACTCCCAGTCCTGGCGCCCGAAGTTGCCGTTGTGCCCGTCGCGATACGCGATGAGCGCCTGGCTGCCCGAGAACACGATGGACGAGTTGAGCCCCACCAGGAAGCCCACGTCGCTCAGCGGGTTGTTGATGGCCGCCGCGTTGGAGCGCGTGGCGACGATGCTCTCCGTCCACACGCCCGCCGCCGAGCGGTAGGACACCGCCAGGTCGCTCTGCAGCCAGAACGTGGAGTTGTCGCGTCCGCCGCCCAGGTACGACACCGCCGGCTGGCCGTTCGCGCCGAAGGCCACCGACACGCCGTACACCCGCTGCACGGTGGCAATCTTCTCCACGGGCCCGAGCACGCCCGCGTCGAACTCGCGGTAGCGCAGGTCGTAGTTCGTCTCGCTCCCCGTCGCCGTCCCGTTGTTCACGAAGTACACCATGCCGATGCGGTCGTTCGGCCCCACCGCCATGGCGATGTTGGAGATGGGATTGAACTCGCTCGCGTCCGCGTCCACCTCCAGCTTGGTGAAGGTCTCCGTCGTTCCCCCGCCGCCATCCGGCCGGCCCGCGTCCGGGTTGTCCGGCTTCGAGTCCTTGCCGCAGCCCATCGCCAGCGCCAATCCCAGTGCCCAGGCATGACGTCTCATCTTGGTCTCCTTGCGTTTCCGGCCGTGCACAACGTTGCGTCGCATCCTAGTTCACCCACGCACCCGAGGGAGCAGACGAGCAGCGCGCATCCAGACACGCGCCAGGCACGCCCCCGCTGGGTTACGCTTCCGCGCCTATGTCCCGTGCGCGTCCTGCTCGTCGGCGCCTGACCCGGCGCTCCTTCATCCAGCGGCTGAGCTTCCTCGGCGGAGGCGTGGTGTTGCTGGGGCCCCTGGCCTGCAAGCGCTCCTCCGAGGAGCCCAAGCCCGCGAAGGACCCCGGCCCGCTGGGCACCACCTCCGGAGGGCGGCAGACGCACACCTTCTCCGCCTTCGAGTTCGCCGTCGTGGCCGCCGCCACCGAGCGCATCCTCCCCAAGGACGAGGACCCGGGCGCGCTCGACGCGGACGTGCCCGTCTACATCGACCGCATCCTCCAGACACCCTCGATGCAGCCCATGCGAGAGGACTTCATGTCGGGGCTGGCCGCGCTGGAGCACCGCTCGCAGCGAATGTTCCAGAAGGGCTTCGCGTCGCTCACGCCCGCGCAGCAGGACGAGCTGCTCACGCTCTTCAAGGACAGCCCGCCCAGGAGCGGCGAGGCGCACTTCCTGGAGCTGCTCACCGTGCTGACGCTGGAGGGCTTCCTGGGAGACCCGTCCTACGGCGGCAACAAGGGCAAGGTGGGCTGGAGGCTGATGGGCTTCGACACGGTGGGCACCGTGGCGATGGCGCCCCCCGAGGGCTACGACGGCCCGAAGTGCCTGCGCGAGTGCGGGGTTCACAAGTGAGCCTGCCCCCGGTGGATGTCTGCATCATCGGCAGCGGCGCGGGCGGCGCGCCCATGGCGCTGGAGCTGGGCCGCGCGGGCTTCAAGGTGGTGGTGCTGGAGAAGGGGCCGCACTACCGGCCGCAGGACTTCGTCCACGACGAAATCCTCAACAGCCGCCGCAACTTCTTCATGCCGCTGCCCTGGGAGGAGCCGCACCTGGTGCGCAAGGGCGCCCAAGGGAAGTACGAGCGCAGCACCGCGGCGTGGACCGCCAACTGCGTGGGCGGCGGCACCGTGCACATGAGCGGCTTCTTCTACCGCCTCAAGCCGGTGGACTTCCGGCTGCGCACCACGCTGGGCGCGGTGCCGGGCAGCACGCTCGCCGACTGGCCCATCTCCTACGAGGAGCTGGCGCCCTTCTACGACAAGGCCGAGGCGGAGCTGGGCGTGTCCGGACAGGCCGTGCCCCACCCCTTCGCCGAGCCCCGGAGCGGCCCCTTTCCGCTGCCCCCGCTGGACGTGCACCCGGTGGCGTCGGAAATCGACAAGGTCTGCCAGGCCATGGGCTGGCACTCGATTCCCACCGCGCGCGGCATCATCAGCCGCCCGTACAAGGGCCGCGCGCCGTGCGCGTACTGCGCGCTGTGCGGCAGCTACGGCTGCGAGATGGGCGCCAAGAGCGGCACCAACGCCAGCCTCATCCCCGCCGCCGTCGCCACCGGCAACGTCCAGGTGCGCCCCGGCTGCATGGCGCGCACGGTGGAGGTGGACAAGAAGGGGCGCGCCAAGAGCGTCGTCTACCTGGACGCGGACGGCGTGGCCCAGGAGCAGCCCGCCAAGGTCGTCGTCGTGTCCGCCACCGCGGTGGAGAGCGCGCGGCTCCTGCTCAACTCCACGTCCAGGCGCTTCACGCGGGGCCTGGCCAACGGCAACGGCCTGGTGGGGCGGAACCTCATCTTCAGCTCCTTCGGTGAGTCCCAGGCGACGTTCCGGCTGTCGAAGCAGGCGGAAAGGCGCCCGTGGCTGACGGACCCTGGGCCCTTCGTCAACCGCAGCCTCCAGGACTTCTACCTGATGCCCGACGCGCGCTTCGGCTTCCGCAAGGGCGGCACCCTGGGCTTCATGTGGACGCACCCCAATCCCATCCACGCGGCGTCGGGGCTGGCGGGCAGCGGCGCGTCCGCCGTCTTCGGCAAGGAGCTCAAGGACCGCATGCGCGCGTACCGCGACTCGCGCGTCCTGCTGTTCGAGGTCTACGCGGAGTACCTCCCCACGCAGGGCAGCTACGTGAGCGTGGAGGGCGACGTGAAGGACAAGCACGGCATCCCCGTGGCCGCCATCACCGTGGAGCGCCACCCCATGGACCTGGCGGCGACGCGCTTCCTGGTCGAGCGCGGCGAGGAGGTGCTCTTGCGGCTGGAGCCGGACTCGCTCGAGCGCAAGAGCGTCGCCGGCGAGACGACCATCCTCCAGCACGGCACCTGCCGCTTCGGCGACGACCCGGCCGAGTCCGTGCTGGACCGGAACTGCCGCGCGCACGAGGTGGACAACCTCTACGTCGTGGACGGCAGCTTCATGCCCACCGGCGGCAGCGTGCCCTCCACGCTGACCATCGCCGCCAACAGCTTCCGGGTGGCCAGCCACCTGGTGCGCACGCTGAAGCAAGGCGTCTCCTCCGGCGGCTAGCGATTGCGCAGGGGCGTCACGTCCACCTTCACGGCGTAGCGCGCCTGCATGTCGGACTCGAACTCGATGAGGTGGTCTCCCACGCCGGTGAGCTCCGCCTCGCGCGTGAAGACGCTGAACTTCTCCATCGAGTCGAGCACCGCGCGGCCGTCCGCCGCGGTCCGGATGCGCGCCCGACAGCCCTCCTCGTGGAAGATGACCACCGTCTCCTCGCCCGCCGCGGTGACCTCATCCAGGTAGAAGCTCACCTTGATGTGAGACGCCTCCGGCACCTGGACGATGAACTGGCTGCGGCCGGGGAAGCGACCCTCCGAATAGCCTTCCTCGCCCAGGATGCAGCCGGCGACGCGGCCACACACGGGCCATGACTCATCACACACATCCTTCACACGCGGACCGATGAAGTCGTCGCGAGTGTCTCCGCATCCCACCGCCAGCAACGTGAGCAGGAATGCACCGACGCTCTGGGCCTTACGACAGAACACTGTTACAACATTCATCATCATCGACCCTCTAGCGAGGAGTGAACGTCCATGCGACTGCACACCCCGTGGCTCCCCATTCTCTTCTTCTCACTCGCCGCCTGCGGCGAAGGCGCCGAGGAAATCCCCAAGGCCCCGCAGCTCATCTCGGACCGCGACGAGATGGCTTTCGACCAGGAGTTCCGCTCCGGAACCTACGTCGGAACCACGGGCTTCAACTCCGTCCAGGTGAAGAACATGGGCGAGGATACGCTGGATGTCTCCAGCATCGCCCTCTCCGGTCCGAATGTCTTCACGATGAAGGTCTCCAAGGACGGCCAGGACCTCAATCCCCAGGAGGCCTTCCAGGTGAAGTCCAAGGAGCGCTTCTTCGTCGAGGTGGCGTTCCGCCCCCGCGAGGCCCAGCAGTATCAGGGCGCGCTGGTCATCAAGTCGAACGCGGCGAACCTCCCCGAGAAGAGCATCACGCTCAACGGGCTGGGCATCGCGCCTCCCTGAGACACGTTGGACGAAACGATGACGGGCGGCCCTGACCGCCCCATCCACCCTGGCGCCGTGCGGTCGACTGCCCGCCAGGGTTTGCGCCACGAGGCCCTGCCCGCGGCCTCGCGCGAGCGCCCCCGTTGCAATGACTTGCATGCCGACCGCGTCGGCATCCCGACGGCGGACGCGCGAGTCGTTCCGGACGACCCCTTCATGGCCAGACACGGCTTGCTCGCGTGGGGGGAGACCTTGTCCCGGTGGGAGCCGCGCCCGCCGGACACGACGGCCCGGGAGCGCCCACCCGAAGGTGGGCCCCCGCCCCCCACGACGCTCAAGGCTGACGCGTGAAGACACAGCCACCACTCAGCGGAGCCACGCCGCCATCCGGGTCCGTGCCCGCATCCGCGGGTCCCGGGCACTGCGTGGTGACACCGCCATCCCGCGTATAGGATTGCGGGTAGTCCGCGTAGCCGGTGCGCAGCGTGTAGCCCACCTGCTCGTAGGAGTTGCGCTCGGACGCGGAGACATCCACGCGCATCTTCCCGCCGCGCACGAAGCGTCCCTCCAGGCAACCGCAGGCATACGGCGCCAGGGTGACGACGGTGGAGTTGGGCCGCTCCTCCAGCGTGTACAGCGGCTGCAGGGTGCTGGCCGAAGCACCCGCCGGCGTGTGCCAGGCCCTCAGCGCATCCGAGCGGTAGCCCAGCGTGAGCCCCTGGTTGCGGCTGCCCGCGCGCACCACCGCGCAGTTCTCGATGCCCGCGTCCGGCGTCGCCGGGGCGTCGCCGTCACAGAACGTCAAATCCAGCGCGAGCCCGTGCGCGGTGCCACCGTCCGGTGACTTCGCCACCTCCCACTGCACCAGCCACGCGCGGTCCTCCGGCGCGGGCACGGCGGGAAGCGTGAACAGGTACGAGTCCACGTCGGAAGGCACCGCGTCGTAGTCCATGGGGCCGCGCACGCCGCGGCCGTTCACCCGGTCGTCACCGCTGCGCAGCCGGCCGTAGCCGTGGGACAGCCTGCCGGAGACGCTGTACTCCGCGGTGTCCGGCGGCGCGGGGAACGCGGTGGTGGAGGCCATGGCCTTGGTCACCACCTGCTCGACGCCGCCCGAGTAGCGCCCCTGCTCGTCCGCGTCCTCCTCGCGCCACGTCACCACCAGGTCGTAGTCCTTGTCGTCCGCCCAGCCCACGCCGTTGTCCTGGACGTTGAAGAGGTAGCGCTTCTCCCCGGTGAACACCGGCACCGGGATGACGCCCCGGAAGTTGCTCAGGTTCACGAAGCGCGGGTTCTCCGACACCTCCTCGCGCAGCGAGTGCAGGCACATGGGCGCCGGCAAGTCCGTGCGCCGGCAGTAGTCCTGCACCAGCGGGGCGATGTCCGGGTTCTCCCCGTAGCCCTTGGGGCACTCGGTGCTGTCGTTGACGCACGCCGTGCGCCAGTCCTCGATGGTGGCGCCCTTGGACACCAGCGTGAAGACGAGCACCTGACGGTCCGGGATGTCCGGCAGCGGCGGGAAGCGGCCCCCCTCGCTCTTGGGGACCAGGTGGTAGTGCAGCCGCGTGGGCGCGGCGGTGGCGGGCAGCCTCACCTCGTACCAGTCCTCGTCGCCGATGTAGCCCAGGCGCCCCGTGAAGGTCGTCGTCGCGCCCGAGGGAATCGTCGTGGCCAGGTCCTGCGCCGGAGCGGTCAGCCCGCGCGCCAGCGCGTCCGCCACCTTGTCGTTGCCCACGACCACGCCGTCCACCACCCGCGAGTCCTGCGCGTCGGCCTCGTCCAGCACCCGGACGTCCACCTGATAGGCCTGCTGGATGTCACCCGGCGCGGTGTCCCGGTCGCTGATGCCGCGGTAGCCGCGCACCACCAGCATCCACTTGCCGCCGTACTTCGCCTCCTTCACCTTGCGCGCCGTGGCCAGCACGCCGGGGCGCACGCTCGGGCGCACCTGGTCCTCGTCCTCCTTCTCCTCCTTCACGAGGAAGCCGGGACGCAAGAGCTGGTACGACAGCCGCCAGTTGGGCACGAAGCCCTGGTCCGGCGCGGTGAGGCCCACGTAGAGGACCTTCCCCTGTGGCACGTCGAAGGTGAAGCGGTCCACGTCGTTGTCCGTGGCCAGGTAGCCGGTGGCCGTGCCCGTAAGCCCCCCGCCCGCCGACGTCAGCGCCACCGGCGTGGCGGCCGCCATGGCGTCGTTGGGCTCGTTGGTGTCCGGGTTCTCGGTGATTCGCGCCGTCAGCCGGTAGGGGCTGCGCGCATCGAACTTGGGCTGGGAGACGACGTCCGGCGAGTCCTGCACCAGCACCAGCAGCGTCTTGCCCGCCAGGTCCGCGCGCAGGGGCAGCACCATGTCCACCGGCTTGGGCGCGCCCTGGCCATGCTTGTCGTCCTTCTTCGCGAGCGCCGCCTCCTTGCCGTCCGGCAGCGTCTCCAGCACGGTGAGCGACAGCTGCACCGCGGTGCTGGAGGCCACGTAGACGCCGTTGAGGTTGAGCAGGGTGCGCGCGGTGGTGTTGGCGGGCAGCACGATGCGGTACCAGTCCTGGTCACCCTCGCGCTGCGGGCCCTCCTTCGCCAGGAAGCGCTCCAGCGTCTCACCGGGCTTGAGCTCGCACTCGTCCAGCGTCAGCGCCTCCTCGCGGCTGTTGCAGACATCCACCACCGCCACGGTGCCGGCGTCCTCCTTGTCATCACCCTTGGAGGAGCAGGCGGCGGCGAGGGCGAGCAGCGCGAGCGACAGCAGTCGGGCTTGGGTCTTCATGGCAGCGTCGTTTCTCACGGCGTCGGGAGGGTGACGTCGGGACGGCCGGGGCAGCCGTCGACGAAGTCCTCGGGATTCACGCGGATGATGCCGTCGGCGGGGGACTTGATGCCCCCCACCGGGTAGCGCACGTGGTTCACCCGGAAGGTGCGCACCTGCGTGCGCGCGGTCGGGTCGTCGGCGGGCACCATGGCCACCGACAAGGCGATGTCGTTGTAGCCGGCGCCCCGCACCACCACGCCCGCGTCGTCCGCGGAGGCGATGGTGGGCGCCAACAGCACGTTGTCCACGCGCAGCGTGTAGCACTGCCGGCCCAGCTCGTCCGGTGGGCCGTCCGCCTCGAAGGAGTAGCGGTAGCCCTCCGCCGCCAGGTTCGCGGTGTCCACCACCAGCGGGCGGGTGTGCAGGCGCAGCTCGGCGCGGCTCGACAGCCCGTCGTTGTCCGGGTCCTCGTCCAGGTCGTCGCTGGCGCCCTGGGTGCCGCCGCGCCACTCGATTCCGTCGGGCACGCCGTCGCGGTCGCTGTCGGCCAGCGTCGCGTTGGTGCCGATGAACTGCTCGTCGCAGTCGAGCAGGCCGTCACAGTCCGAGTCCGACGCGCGCAGGAGCGGCGGGCAGCCCTTGTCCAGGCCACCGCCGTCCGGGTCCGCCACCTGCGTGGGGTCGAAGTCCACGCCGCGGTCTCGGAAGTACACCTCCACGCCGTCGCTGAAGCCGTCGCCGTCGGTGTCCACGCGGTTGGGGTCCGTGCCCTCCTCCCGCTCGCGCGCGTCCGACAGCCCGTCGCCGTCCGTGTCCGCCTCGTCGAAGGGGCTGCCCGGCGGCGAGGAGAAGTTCGTCGCGATGACCTCCTTCACGATGAACGTCCGGCGCACCTGCCCGAAGCTGAAGTCCAGGAAGTTGATGGGCTCGTTGTTGCGGAAGTCGCGGAAGTTGCCGCCGCCCAGCGCCGCCATCTTCTCCAGCCGGTCCGAGTTCTGGTTGATGATGAGCAGCGGGCAGCCGCCGTCGCCCGACAAATCACACACCGACGACACCGGCTGCGTGGGGTTGAAGACGTGCACGGTGTTGACGCGCACGTCCTCCACCAGGTCCCGCAGCTGGCGGATGCGCACCACCGCGTCACCCTGCAGCAGCTCGTCGTCCTGGTCCGTGGTGGGCCGACCATCGGACAGGAAGAGGACCGAGTAGCGCGCCTGGGCCAGCGCCTGCGCGCCGCCCGGCTCCAGCCGGCTGCGCGCGATGTCCGTGTTGATGAGCGAGTAGATGTCCGACAGCGGCTTGACGAAGTCCGTCGAGTCGCGGTTCGGGGAGTTGTCCGGGTTGCGGAAGGTGAGCAGCTGCTCGGTGAGCTGGCGCATCCGCGCGTCGTCGAAGCTGGCCACCTGCACGAAGCCGTCCTGCGGCGGGCTGCCCGGCGTCTGGGTGAGGAACGCCGTGGTGCTGCCGGCGAAGAGCACCACCGCCAGGTGGACCTCCGGGTCCCTGGGCAGGTTCTCAATCAGCTCCACCAGCGCGGTGGCGCGGGTGCCGTCCGGGTCGCTGACGCGCATGGACTGCGAGGCGTCCATGGCGACCACCAGCTTGATGGGCCGCACCACCTCGTTGGAGCCCGTGCTGCAGAAGCGGCCCTGGATGGACACCGAGCGGTCCACGGGGACCTCCACGTCGCGGCGCGGGTCATACAGATACGAATCGGTGCAGGCCACCGTCACCGCCACCGCGACCACCAGCCCCGCCAGGATACGTGCGGCCACACTCACGGAAGCAGACCTCCCTGCTGGCCCGAGGGCGGCGCGCCCACGCACCGGCCCTGGCTGTCCCAGGGATTGCTCAATTCCGTGGGCACCATGAAGTTGTCGTTCGTCAACGTCAGCTCCGGCCCCACCGGCACGCGCACGCTGGGCGGCGAGTACTGGGACCACGCGCAGGCCGCGCGCCACACGCCGTAGTCGGTGGCCACGCCGCTCTCCGGCGCCTCCGCGAACCACAGCTTGAACAGGTTGAAGCCCTGCTTGGTGCCCGGCCGGTCCGGCGTGGCGACCATCTGGAGGTTCGAGACGGTGTAGTCGTAGCAGATGCTCCCGTTGGGGAGGACCTCGGCGATGCGCGTCTCGTACTGGAAGCCGTTCTTCTCGAAGAAGGCCCTGTCGCGCCGCGTGGGGTCCGTGCCCGCGCGCAGCTCCACCTCGTCCGGCAGGCCGTCACCGTCCGTGTCCAGCCCCGCCACGCTGGGCTCCAGCGGGTTCAGGCCCCAGCGCGCCTCGATGCTGTCGGGGATGCCGTCGCCGTCGCTGTCGACGATGGTCTCGCGCGTGCGCAGGTAGGCCTCGGCGAACTGGGAGAGCCCGTCACCGTCCGTGTCACGGCACGTGCAGCGCGGCGTCAGCGGCGAGTTCGGGTTGCAGCCGCGCGCGTCCAAATCGTTGGCGGCCCTGAAGCCCTGGTCCTCGCGGCGGTGCTCGAAGCCGTCGTCCAGGCAGTCGCTGTCACTGTCGGAGGTGAAGGGGTGGGTCTTCAGCGTGAAGGAGTTGTCCACGTCGTCCGGCACGCCGTCGCCGTCGCTGTCGATGACGCGTCCATCCAGTCCGGGCGAGGAGCTCAGCGGCTCCACCAGCAGCGTCTTCATCACGTTGCGCGACGCGAAGGACGAGTAGTCCAGCGCGCCCAGGCCCAGGTTGGAGATTTCGGCCGTGTCGTTGAACTCCTGGTAGACGCCGTTGCCCATGTCCGCGAAGCGCTTGAGCAGCCAGGAGGCGATCTTCTTGGCGGCCTCCGGGTACTGGGCCTGCGGCACGCCGGGGTAGATGCCGTAGATCTCCTGGCAGATGGGGCCGCACGCGCGCACCGCCTCCTGGTTGAAGAGCAGCACCGTGTGCATGCGCACGTCGCCGACGTTGTACTGGTCCTTGAGCTCCATCAGCCGGCGCACGTAGCTGAAGAGCTGGTAGTTCTGGTTGCGGTCCGTGCCGATTTCAAACCCGTCGATCTGGTCCGTGGTGTTCGTGGCGTTGCAGAAGCTCACGATGGAGTCCGCCCACGTCAGGTCCGGGTTGTCCGGATTGGCGTACACGCTGAGGTTGTCGGTGGCCGAGCAGCGCGGGTACGGCGTGCCGTCCGTGAGGAAGACGACGACGTAGCGGGTGCGCGGCAGCACCTCCGGGTTGGACAGGGCCACGGCGTTGATGTCGCTGGCGATGAGGCTGTACGCGTACGACAGCGCGCCCTGGTAGTCGGTGCCCTTGCCCAGCTGGCTCTGCAGGCCGTCGATGTAGCTGTCGATGTTGGTGTCGGGCCGGGCGAAGCGGTTGCCCGTCGTGGCCGGCGGCCAGACGTTGCGCACGTTCGTCTCGAAGGGGGCCACGGACACCTGCACGTTGCCGCCCGCCGCGTTGACCTGACGGAACTGGTTCACCAGGCGCTTGAGGGCCCGCACGCGCGCGGGCTCGGTGACGCCCGGCGGGATGATGGCCTGCACCTCGGCGCGCTGACAGAAGCCGCTGTCGGTCTGCGCGCCCGGCGGGTCGCTGATGCACATGCTGCCCGACTCGTCGATGACCACCACCACCTTCACCGGGAAGCCGGAGGGGTTGGGCGGGCGCGTGCACACGCGCCCCTGGAGCATCACGCGGTCATCGACGTGGGTCTGCTGCTCCGTCCGGGGCTCCAACATGGAGTCGGTACAGGACAACAGCCCCGTGGCCAGGAGGCCCGCCATCAGCAGCGGGAGTCGGACAAGGCGACGCATGCGGTACGACCTCCTGGCGAGGGGGACGACGAGATTACTGCTCGCTGCGACGACGGCGCATCAGCATGCGCAGCAGCGCGGCGCCCAGCGCGGTGGCGCTGAAGCCGGCGGGGACGGAGCTGCAGTTGCCGCCCTCGCCGTCACCCTCACCCACCGTCAGCACGAGGGTGCTGGTGGAGACGCGCTGCTCGGGGAAGACGCGGTCGGCGAAGGCCAGTCGGGCCTCCACGGTCAGCTCGTACGTGCCCTCGGTGTCGGGCACGAAGTTGGGCACGCTGCCGTCCACGTACGAGTACTGCCAGTTGCGGCTGAGCGTCACCGCGCCCTGGGGGTTCTCCACCACGGCGTTGGAGCCCGAGGGGCGCTTGGTCACCGTCCAGCGGTACTCCATGGCCGCGCCGTTGCGGTTGGCGAACAGCGGCGGGCGCAGCGACTCACCGGAGCGGGAGAGCTTCATGGTGCCGCCGGCGCTGACCGCGAAGGCCTTCTTCGGGTCCAGGCAGTTCTGCTTCTGCGTGGGGTCCACCACGACGCAGAAGAGGATGTCGCACGCGTCGCCGTCGCCGTCGCCGTCGCTGTCGGCCTGGTCGCGGTTCGCCACGTCCTTGCAGTTGTCGGCGTCATCGAGGACGCCGTCGTCGTCGTCGTCCGGGTCGCACGCGTCACCCACGCCGTCGTTGTCCCTGTCGGTCTGCTCGGGGTTGGCGAGCCCGGGGCAGTTGTCGCTGCTGTCGGCGATGTTGTCGCCGTCCGCGTCCACGCGGCACTGGCTGCCGTCCGCCGGCATCACCTGGTCGGGGTTGGCGACGCGCGGGCAGTTGTCCGTGCCGTCCGCCACGCCGTCGTTGTCGTCGTCCGCGTCGCAGACGTCGCCCTGCGCATCACCGTCCAGGTTGGCCTGGTCCTGGTTGGGAATCAGCGGGCAGTTGTCCTGCTCGTTGGCGATGCCGTCGTTGTCGCGGTCCGGGTCGCAGTCGTCGCCGATGCCATCACCGTCGGCGTCGCGCTGCTGGAAGTTGGAGAGCGTCGCGCAGTTGTCGCAGACGTTGCCCACGCCGTCGCCGTCGCTGTCCGCCTGGTCGCGGTTGGACGCGAACGGGCAGTTGTCGCGGTCATCCGCGCGGCCGTCGCCGTCCGCGTCGTCCGTGTAGGCGAGCGTGTCGCCGTCGTCCGTGTAGTTCACCCACACCGAGCCGCCGCACCCGCACCCGCACCCGCCGCCCTCCTCCTGGGGCTTGCCGCAGCTGTCGCCGAGACACTCCGGGTTGTCGGGATTGTCGTTGGACTGTGCCTGGGCAAGACCGGGGTTCACGACCAGCATTGCCCCGAGCATCAGCACCGGAGCGAATCGAACGCGTGACATGGTGACTCCTTTCAGCCCCGAGCCCTTAGCAAGAGTCGATCCGCTCCCCGTCGTGAATCAAACATCCGTGATTCCAGAGGGTTGCGCATGGAGTGAAGAGGACTGGGCGGAGGAGTGTGGGGGGCACTCCCCAGCCCGGGCGAGGGGAAGACCCCACACCCACGGGTGGATCAGGTTCCGAGGATGAAGGCCTCGGGGTCCAACAGGAGGGTACCGGAGGGGGTGCGTCCCTCCTTCTCGTCGTACTGGATGCTCTGGATGAGCAGCGAGCCGATGCCGGCGCCGCGCGGGTCGTTGTCCCGGCCGGCCTGGAGGTACAGGTAGATTTCGTTGGTGCCCGCGGGGATGGTTTCGCCGGGCACGAGCGGGTGGGGCCGCGCCAGCGTGCGCACCAGCGTGATGTTCTCCACGCGCGAGTCGTAGCAGGTGCGTCCGTCCACGGTGGGCTCGGACTCCACCAGGTCGTAGCCGTAGGCGCGCTCGCGGTGGAAGTCGAGGTCGGCGCTCAGCGGGTCTCCATGCGCCTCGATTTCGGCGACGTTGGTGATGCCGTCGCGGTCCGAGTCGAGCAGGTCCTCGGGCACCAGCGGGTTGGTCTGCGACAGCACCTCCACCAGGTCCGGAATCGTGTCGCCGTCGCTGTCGCCGATGCAGGGGTTGGTGCCCAGCACGCGCTCCTCGCAGGTGTTGAGCCGATCTCCATCCTCGTCGAGCGACAGGTTGCAGCCGTTGATGATGTCGGGGACGAGCGGATCCAACCCGACGCGGACCTCGATGCCGTCCATCAGCCCGTCCTGGTCCGAGTCGACCACCGTGGGGTCCGTGCCCAGGGCGACCTCGTCCACGTCCGGCAGGCCGTCTCCGTCGCTGTCGACGAGCACCTGGCCGGCGCGCACCACCACGTTGCGGTTGAAGGCGAGGAAGCGCTTGAGCTTGAGGGTGTTGGTGCGCGCGGCGTACTGGATGCCGGAGAGCGTGGGGGACAGGCCCGCCGCGTCCGTCTCCACCGCCTGGGTGCCGCCCGCGTGGGCGATGGCCGCCACGTGCGCGCGGGTGTTGGGGTCCGCGACGTCGCGCACGTAGATGGGCTGCACCACCACCTCGCCCGCGCCGTACTGCTGGGCCAGGGCCTTGATTTCGCCGGTGACGGCGGTGAGCTCACACTGGCTGCAGGCGACCTTGTCCGTCAGCGCGTTGCACGTGGCGTCCAGGCCGATGTTGAAGGCCGGGTTGGCGCAGCTGGTGTCCTGGCTGCGCACGACGACGACGACGACGTAGCGCGTGCGGGCCACCTCGCCGCGACACGACGTCTGCATGTCACCGGCGAGCAGCGTCTTGGCCAGCCGCAGCGAGGAGCGGATGCTGACGGGCCCCGTCTCCTGATAGGTGGCGAAGCGCGGCAGCGCGGCCTGGAAGTCCGCCGCGTCGGAGAAGCCGCCCAGGATGCCGGTGGCCACCGAGTGGTACGCCACCAGGCCGAACTTCACGAACGGCCCGGAGAAGCGGCTGGAGAGCGTGGCGAGGCCGTCGGTGGCGTAGCCCACGATTTCCGTCTCGACGCCCTCGCCGCCCTGCAGCGCGAAGAGGACCTTGGTGGGGAACGCATCGCCGCCGGCGAGCGGCACGCAGACCTTGCCGGAGAAGTTGGCGCGGTCTCCGCCGTTGGCCCCACGCCCGTCGATGGCGTACAGGCCCGCGTCGGAGCAGGACAGGAGCAGAATCGGAAGCAGCGGCCACGCGGAGCGCGGAAGGGGGCGCATCAGATGGATTGTAGACCGCAGCCCCCCACGACAACGCAAGCGACAGCCGCGTCCGCGATGAAATCTCCCCGCGCTCGCACACAGCGATGGCGGTGATTTCGCCCCGCCACGGAACCTGGACGCGCGGGGTTCGGCCTCGCGCTCACAATGTGAGCAGGAAGGCGAGCACGTCGTCGCGCTCCTGGGGACTGAACGCGCGCGCGTCTCCATGGGCGGGGCCCGCCATCTCCAACACCTTCTTCAACGGGAAGCGCGTGTCCACCACCAGGCGGCCATCCTTCACCCCGTAACCCGCCGAGGCGCTGGTGAGCAGCGGCCACACATCCCACGTGCCCACCAGGGACGGAGGCGCCGCGCCCACCACCAGGTCCTGCTGCTCCAGCCGCAAGGGCAGCGCCACCGGCGTGCCCACGTCCAGGTACTGGCCGCGCGTCGCCGCGTCCTGGTCCAGCGTGTAGAGGGGCGCGGGGTGACAGGCGACACAGCCGCCCTTGCCCTCGAACAGCGCGCGGCCCCGCGCCGGGTGCCCCACGGCTCCGTCGGGGAGCGTCACCGTCGGCGGCGGCGCGCCGTCCCCGCCCCGGTACGGGTTGGGCGGCGTGGCAATCAACGACGAGAAGAGCGTGAGCGCCTCCACCTCCGAGGGCGACGGGTCCGGGTTGTGGAAGCGGTTGCGCGCGCCGACGAAGCTCGCCGTCTCCGCGAGGCTGTGCTGGCTGGCCGGCGTGAAGAAGGGCGGCGTGTCGCGGCTGCCCTGCACGGTGGGCGAGCGGTAGATGCGCAAAGGATACTTCTTCGCGTAGAAGAGCCCGCCGGTGTGCCCCTCGATGTGGCACCCGTCGCAGGTGATGCCCGTGCGGCCCAGGTCCGCGGAGTAGAGCACCTGCCCCAGCTGGCGCTTGGCCTGATGCCGCAGCGCCACCACGGGCAGCCGCCGCGCCACCACCGCCCCGCCCTCGCGCGCCTCGCGCGCGTCCACCACCGCCACCTCGCGGGTGAAGCGGTTGAGCACGTAGAGCCGCTGGCCGTCCTGGGACAGCACCAGCGAGCGCGGCCCCGAGTGCAGCTCCGGGCCCGCGCGGCCCTTGACGGAGAAGTCCTCCGCGGGGCGCACCAGCGGCGTGCCCTCGGGCGGCGCCAGCACCAGCTCCTGCAACACCGCGTCGCGCGCCACCCGGTCGTCGTTGGACACCAGCGCCCGCGCGTCGAGCACGCGCACCTGGCCCAGCGCCACGTCCGCCGCGTAGAGCAGCCCCGCCGCATCATCCAGCGCCAGCCCCTCCGTCATGCCCACGCCGAAGCCCCGGTGGCGCACGAAGTCGCCGGTGGCCGGGTCGATGACGGACACGCCGCTGCTGCCGTGCACCTCCTTGCGCTGGGGCATGGGGCCCACGTTCGGCCCCAGGCTCCCCATGAACAGCCGCCCCAGCCGGGCGCTGGCCACCAGCGAGCGCGGCGCGTGGCCGCCCATCACCTGCGCGCGGAAGGGCTCCGTGCGTCCGCCGACGATGGCCACGCCCGGCCCCGGCGCCACGGTGAACACGGGCGTGCCGTCCCGCAGCCGCAGCAGCTCCACCTGCCCCGTCTGGAGGCTGCCCACCGCGAGCACGTCGCGCCACCGCGCCAGCGCGCGCGGATTGGGGTCCACCGGCGTCGCCCACTGCTCGCGCCCGTCCTCGAGCGACACCGCCCGCACCGTGTCGCGCACCTGCTCGGCGATGTAGGCCACGCCCCGCGCGCCATCCACCTCCAGCCCCGAGGCCCCCAGCGGTGCGGGCCACACCCGCGGCGCGCCGCGCGCCTCCAGCGCATACACCCACAGCTCCGGCTGGAAGCGGTGCACCACGCCCAGGAAGGCCCTGCCGCTCGCGTCCTTCCACGTGGCCAGCGCGGAGGGCCCGTCACCCACGGGGAGCGCCTCCACGTGGCCCGAGCCCACGTCCAGCGCGTACACCGTGTCCGTGGGCGGCGAGACGACGAACAGCGTGCGCCCATCGGGCGAGGCCACCATGCCCGTCAGGTCCGGGAAGGCGGTGTCGTTCACCACCGTGAGCGCGTCCTGTCCCTCGCAGCAGTCCGCCCGCTCCGACACCAGGCGCGCCTCCACCACGACCTGGGGCGAGTCCTCGGGCAGCTTCAGCCCGGAGGGCAGCCGCGCGAAGGCGTGGCGCGAGTCCACCACCCTCAGCGGCAGCTCCAGTGACAGGGGTGGACCCAGTGACAGTCGCAACCCGGTCACCAATTGCTCGCCATGCACGGAGAGCGGCTGGGAGGTCTCGTTGCTGGTGAGCCTGGGGCCCACGCCGGTGAGCCGGGGCCCGGTGGTGGGTGGAGTGGGACCTTGTGCCCGCGGGGGCGGCTGACCCCGGGGCTCCCGCGCGCTGAGCCGGTATCCGACGACACCCGCGGCGGACCAGAGCAGGACGCCCACCGTCAGGAGACTCCATCTGCGCAGCGCGCTCGTCACGCGCGCAGCATCTCTCATCCCCCGCGTCGCCGCGATGATTCTCCGGGCGCTCGCCCGGTTGGACGGCGCCTCCTTGGATTTGGATGCGGAGCGGCACGCCACATTTCCAGTCGGCCGGCAACGCGAGACACGAGTCGTGGAGCACGCGCCCCACATGGGGTGGAGTGCCCCCCACACCTGTCGCACCACGCCTCGTGAATGGCCCTGGAGTGTGCGTTGACAGGTCCATACGCGCATCGCTTAACCTGTTGATGATGCGACGCTTCCTCCTCTGCATGGTCGTCGCCCAGCTCCTCGGCATCGGTACGTTGTTGCACCCGAGCGACGCATGGGCCCAGGGCCGCGGCCGTTCCGCGAAAACAGCGAAGGCCAAGAAGGCGGCGGGCAAGAAGTCCGGCCCCAAGGCTCCGCCCAAGATCGAGACCAAGGGCGCGCCGGTGACGGACCCGGTGACGGGCGAGCCGGACGCCACCGCGTCCGCGGCGCCGCCGCAGCGCGGGCCCTCGCGCATCGACTTCGATGACCGGCTCATCCAGGGTCAGACGAACAAGTCGGGCGCGGTGTATCTGTATGACCGCAAGGAATTGAAGACCCGGTCGATGATCCGCGAGCGCGACAGCTTCCGCGCCGAAACGCTCGCCACCGTGTACGACCAGTAGGGCAGTACCGCCCACCCGCCCTTGAAGGGAGCGTCACCGTTGAGCGGCCAGCCCAGCGTCCTGCAAGTCGTCATCCTCCGCGACGGACTCCTCGTTGGGACGGAAGTGTTCGTCCCCGGCACGTATGCGCTCGGGTCGGACCCGACGTCGGACCTGCGCCTGGATGACCCGGCCGTGGAGCCGCGTCACGCGCTGCTCTACTTCCAGAACGGTCGCGCGGCCATCCAGGACGCGGGCACCGCCACGGGCCTGTTCGTCAACGGCCACCGCGTCACCGCGTGTGAGATCCGCTCGGTGGACGAGGTGCTCTGCGGTCCCTTCGTCCTCAAGACGCGCGTGCTCGCGCAGCGCCCCCAGGAGGTGAAGCCCCAGCCGCCGCCGGAGGTCGCCGCGCTGTTCGGCGCGCCGCAGCCCGCCCCGCCCCAGCCGCCCGCGCCGCAGGCCGCGCCCGTGCGCCAGCTGCGCCCCGTGCAGGCGGCGCCGACGCAGCCGCTCGCCACCACCGTCCCCGCGGTGCGCGCGGTGCCGCAGCAGACCGCGCCCTCCGCCGCGACGCAGGCCATCTATCCGCAGCACGCGGCCCAGCCCGCGGTGGTGCCCATGCCGGCGCCCGTCGCGCCGCAGGCGTCCGTCCACGGCGCGGTCGCGCACGCCGCCCCGCCCGCGCAGCCCATCCCCCTGCACGCGCCGGTGCCCGCGGGCACCGTCCCGTCCGTGCGCCGCCGCGCGACCCAGGAGCCCGCCCCCGCCGCCGCCGCGCCCGTCAACACCGGCATGCTGCTGGCGGACGACCTGCTCGCGGACGTGGCGCTGGACCCGCTCCCCGTCGCCCAGGGCCCGCTGCTGCAAGAGCCGCGCGTCACCGCCTCCCGGCCCACGCACGCGCCGCGCATCGACCCGGGCAAGGGCGCCTCCCAGCTCTACCTGGAGCTGTACTGGGGCACCGTGCGCCGCGACGCGCGCCGCTTCGCGCCGGACAGGAAGAAGCCCGTGGTGGCCTCGCTCGAGCTGCCGGAGGCGATGCCGCTGTGGGGCTTCACGCTGCCGGAGACCGGCGCGCCCTTCACGCTGGCCGAGTCCATCAGCGGCTCCTTCCGCCTCTTCGTGCCCCCGGGCACCGAGGTCGAGAAGAGCGGCTCCGACGGCCGCTTCACGCCCGTCACCGGGGCCTCGCTCGAGTCCGACGGCAGCCGCCGCTTCATCACGCTGCGCGAGGGCGTGGGCGCCCGGCTGACGCAGGGGCAGATGTCGCTCGTCGCCTACGCGGCGCCCGTGCCCGCGCGCGTGTTCGTCAACCCGCTGCGCGGCCTGCCGTGGCTGGCGCTGACGTGCTTCGCGCTGTTCGCGTCGGGCCTGGGCGCGTTCATCGCGCTCAAGCCGCCCACGCCGGAGACGGCGGACTTCACGCAGAAGAACCTGCCGCCCGTGGCGCTGCGCCTCATCGCCCCCGAGCCCAAGAAGAAGGAGGAGGCGAAGAAGAAGCTGGAGGCGCTCAAGGAGAAGGCCAAGCCGGTGAAGAAGGAGGAGGCGAAGGTGGCGGAGAAGGCGCCGCCCAAGCCGGTGGAGAAGACGCCGCCGCCTCCCCAGCCCGCCAAGGCCGTGGCCGCCGCGCCGCCGGAGAACAAGGCGCTCAAGGCGCTCGCGAAGCTGTCGGCCGCGGGCCCCGCCACCAACGACCTGCTGGCCGCGGTGGACAAGCTGGGCAGCGGGCCGGGCAGCAAGAACGTGAAGAACTCCAACTACAAGCTGTCGGGCCTCATCGGGAAGGCGCCCATCGCCAACGCGGGCCTGGGCACCTTCGGCCTGGGCGGCGGCGGCAAGGGCGGCGGCGCCACGCTGGGCGCGGAGCTGTTGCGCGGCAAGGGCGGCGGCGGCATCGGCGCCCTGGGCGCGGGCTCGGTGGGCAAGGGCAAGGTGGGAGGCACCGTCACGCGCGCCACCGCGCGCAGCATCGCCTCCACGCAGGGCACGGTGGACCGCGAGGCCGTGGCGCGCGTCATCAACAGCCACCTGAACGAGGTGCACGGCTGCTACGAGCGCGCGCTGCTCAAGGACCCGGGCCTGGCCGGCAAGGTGGTGCTCGAGTGGACCATCGGCGCCAACGGCCGCGTGGCCGCGGCGAAGACCAAGTCCTCCACGCTGCGCAACGCCTCCGTCGAGGCGTGCATCCTCTCCAACCTGAAGACCTGGACCTTCCCCGCCCCCAAGGGCGGCGTGGTCATCATCACCTACCCGTTCCTCTTCAACTCCGTCGGCTACTGACGCGAGGGGGCCCACCCCCTCCCCCCGCGTTCCGTTCCGCTCATCCGCCAGGAAGCCCCCACCGTGCGATACGCCCTGCTCATCCTCTTGTTCCTGGCGCCCGGCCTTGCCCGCGCGCAGGCCGAGGCGCTCGAGAACCCCGGCTCCGTCTCCGCCATCCAGGAGCGGCAGTACCGGATGCACCACGAGCTGTACCTCGGCGTCGGCGTGCTGCCGGCGGACGCCTTCTACAAGGGCCTCACCGGGAGCGTCTCGTACACGTACCACTTCAGCGACACGTTCGCGTGGCAGGTGGGCCGGGGCACGTACAGCTACAACATCCAGACGTCGCTGCGCCGCCAGTTGGAGCGCGACTTCGACGTGGCCCCCACCGCGTCCGCGTTCGAGGACCAGGTGCAGTGGATGGTGGGCTCCGACCTGGTGTGGAGCCCGCTGTACGGCAAGACGGCGGTGCTCAACAGCTCCGTGCTGCACTTCGAGGCGTTCCTGCTCGGCGGCGGCACGGTGGTCAAGATTGACCGGCAGGACGGCTTCCGCCCCGCCGTCAACCTGGGCCTGGGCGTGCGCATGTTCTCCGGCAAGACGGTGTCGTTCCGGTTGGACGTGTCCAACAACGTCGTCTTCGCCGGCGCCTCGCGCATCATCAACGTCCCGGTCGTCCAGCTCGGAACCGCGTTCAACTTCGGCGCCACGGAATGACTTCCCGCTCACTCATCGCCGCGCTCGCCAGCGCCGCGCTCGTCGTGTCTCCAGCGGCCGCCCGCGCCCAGTCCGGCGCCGGCGCGCTGCCCATGCCACCACCCCCGGGGAACGCGAAGCCCGCGTCCGCCCCCGCCACGCCGCCCGCGTCCGGCGCGCCCGCCGCCAAGCCCGCGGAGGGCAGCGCCGCGCCAGGAACGCCCGCCGCCGCGCCCGGGGCCGACAAGAAGCCCGAGGGCGACAAGAAGGCCGAGGCCCCACCGGCGTCGCTGCCGCAGAAGGTGGACCCGGCCACGTTCGACCGCGCGCTGCAGGACTACTTCGACGGCAAGCCGCGCGACGCCGCCGGCCCCCTGTACGCCTGGCTCGAGGCCGCGCCCAAGACGGACGACAACTACGCCTGGGGCCAGTACTTCCTGGCCAGGAGCCTCATCGACCTGGGGCTCACGCACGCGGGCGCGTCGTACCTGGCGCGCATCGCGCGGGAGCGCTCCAACCCCAACGTCATCCCGCGCGCGCTCGACGCCCTCAAGGCGCTGACGGACCAGCCGCACGATGACGTGATGATCGACGAGCAGGTGTTCGGCGCGCTGGACCTGGGCTTTTTGCCCGAGGACACGGGCGCGTACGCGCACTACCAGCAGGGCCTGGTGGACCTGCGCGTGGGCAACGAGCGCTGGGCCAACACGCACTTCGCCAAGCTGTCGGAGACGAGCGCGGAGGCGAGCCACGCGAAGTTCGCGCTGCTCGTCACCCGGCTCAAGCAGGTGAAGGAGCCGTCCGAGGAGCTCATCTCGGACTTCCTCACGCTGTCCAAGGACGAGAAGCTCACCCGCTCGGCGCGCAACGAGGCGGCGCTCGCGGTGGCCCGCCTGCGCTACGAGCGCCAGGACTACACGGGCGCGCTGGAGGCCTACAACCTGGTGAAGCTGCCCCAGCTGGACCCGGGCCGCGCCAGCCTCTACCTGGAGGAGGCGTGGACCCGCTACAAGCTGGGCGAGCCGCGCGCGTCGCTGGGCATCCTCACCACGCTGGACGCGCCGTCCTTCCGCGACGAGTTCCTGCCGGACAAGTACCTCTTGCGCGCGCTCATCTACCGCGACCTGTGCCACTACCTGCCCGCCAAGCGCGCCGCCAAGGAGCTCACGCGCCGCTTCGCGGACTCGCTGGAGGCGGTGCGCAACCGCGATGACCTGACGCAGGACATCCGCCTGCGCCGCGCGGCCAACTCGCACGGCGGCACGAAGCGCGCCTCTCGCTTCGTGGAGACGCTGGATTTGGAGGGCGAGCGCCTGGGCCGCTACGCCGGCAGCTTCGGCGACCGGCTCTTCACCCACCTGACGAAGCTCTATGACCTGTCCCGCGCGGAGGCCGTGCGGGTGTACGACGCGCGGCTGGCCAAGGCGGTGCGGCAGGAGGCGGACACGCTCTTGCGCGCGGCCGAGCAGGTGCGGCTGATGGAATACGAAGTGGGACTGAAGCTGTACGAGCGCGTGAAGAAGGGCTCCAAGCTGGTGGTGCCGGTGGACGAGCCCCTGTTGACGCCCGACAGCGTCGCCTTCCGCTTCGACGGCGAGTACTGGAACGACGAGCTCAAGTCGTACCGGGTCAGCATCGAGAGCCGCTGCATCGAGGAGACCCCATGACCGGCCAGCTTACCGGCCTGATTGCCGCCGCCCTGCTGGCGGCCGCCCCTGGAAGCCCGGGCCGCAACGCCGCGGGCTTCAACCCCATCGTGTCCAAGGCGAAGGAGCGCGACGAGCTCATCGCCAAGCTCAAGCGCGACATCTTCAAGGTGGACCGCGCCATCGGCGAGACGGAGAAGCTCATCTCCAAGAGCCGCAACGCGCCGTACCTGCCGGACCTCCAGTTCCGGCTGGCCGAGCTCTACGTGGAGAAGAGCCGCTACGTGTACTACCTGCAGGCCGAGTCCCGGCCCGAGGGAGCCACGGGCGCCATCGTCTCTCCCGAGACGCGGCTGATGAAGCAGAAGGCGGTGCAGATGTACTACCGCCTCCTGCGCGAGTACCCGGACTTCAAGGACGGCGACCAGGTGACGTTCTACCTGGCGCACGAGCAGCGCGAGCTCGGCCAGTTCGACGAGATGCTCAAGACGCTGGGCGATTTGACGCGCAAGTTCCCCAACAGCCCGCTCAGGCTGGAGGCGGAGCAGATTCTCGGCGACCACTTCTTCGACAAGGCCGACCTGGTCGAAGCGGAGAAGCACTACCAGGCCATCCTCGAGGCGCCGCCCTCCCCTGTTCACGACCTGGCCCGCTACAAGATGGGCTGGATTCGCGTGAACCAGGCCAAGCACGCGGAGGCGGTGACGTTCTTCGAGGCCGCGGCCGCGAGCGCGCCCCTGCCGGGCGTGGACGTGAAGAAGGCGCTCAACGTCAAGCGCGAGGCGCTGCTGGACCTGGTCTACAGCTACACCGAGGCGAAGCCGCCCAAGGGCGCGCTCAACTACTTCGAAAAGCTCAGCGACAGCCGGGCCACGTACGCGCTCGCGCTGGACAAGCTGGGCAACCGCTACTTCATCAAGCAGCAGTACGAGTGGGCCATCCCCGCGCTGCGCAAGCTGATGGAGATCCAGCACGACCCGGAGATGGACCTGGAGCGGAGCCAGAAGCTCTACGACGCGCTCAAGGCGTCCAAGGGCAAGGTGCTGCCGGAGCCGGAGGACCTGCGCGTGCTGGTGCGCGCGGCGGTGCAGAGCAAGACGGACCCGGAGCTGGTGGAGGTCGAGCGCAAGAAGCAGCTCGCGGAGCTGGAGGAGATGGGCCGCGACCTGGCCACCCAGCTGCACCTGGCGGCGCAGAAGAAGGAGGAGAAGGAGCTCTACCTGAGCACCGCCGAGGCGTACGAGGCGTACCTGAGCCTCTTCCGTCCCGAGCAGTACGTGCGGCCGATGATGAAGAACCGCGCGGAGGCGCTCTTCTCCGCCAAGGCCTTCCCGGAGGCGGCGCGCCAGTTCGAGGAGCTGGCCCGCTACGAGGCCAAGGCCAAGGACGTGAAGGGCGAGGAGGACGCCATCTACGCGGCGCTGCTCGCGCACTTCTCCACGCTCAAGCCGGAGGAGGCGCTCAAGCGCAACGCGTATGAGGTGGCGGACGCGCGCCAGGCCATGAAGCTGCTCGGCGCGGAGTACGTGTCGCGCTACCCCAAGAGCCCCAACGCCCTGGACGTGAAGTTCAACATCGCGCGCGCCTTCTACGAGGACGGCGACTACCCCAAGGCCGCGGAGCTGTTCACCGCCTTCGCCCTCTCCCACCCGCAGCACAAGGAGTCCACCGTCGCCGGCAACCTGGCGCTGGACAGCCTGCGGCAGGTCAACGACTTCAAGGGCCTGGACGAGACGGGCAAGAAGTTCCTCGGCGCGCCCTTGCCGGGCAACTTCCGCGCGGAGGTGCAGAAGATCCTCACGCAGAGCCGCGCGGAGGCGCTCGACGAGCTGGCCTTGCAGAGCGCCCAGGAGACGGGCGACGTCATCCAGGGCCTCGTGAAGGTGGCCGACGAGAACAAGAACAGCGACATCGGCGAGAAGGCCCTGTACGGCGCCTTCACGGCGGCGCGCGAGAAGAGGGACCTGCAGGCCGAGCGCGAGCTGGGCTCCAAGCTGTCGCAGGACTACCCCAAGAGCCAGTACCTGTCGGACGTGCTCCTGACGCTCGGCCGTCACGCGGCGGAGGCGGCGGCGTTCGGCGAGGCGGCCAGCTGGTTCGAGCAGGTGGGCCAGAAGCTGGGCTCGGACGTGGCCGGCGTGGACGGGTGGCTTGCGGGCGCGCGGCTGCGCATGGCGCTGGGTGAGTACAAGGAGGCCGCGCGCAACCTGGAGACGGCGGCGGAGTCCTCCGGCGCTCGCAAGGGCGACGTGCTGGTGCTGCTGGC
This sequence comes from Myxococcus sp. XM-1-1-1, assembly GCF_020037095.1. Lineage (NCBI taxonomy): Bacteria > Pseudomonadati > Myxococcota > Myxococcia > Myxococcales > Myxococcaceae > Myxococcus > Myxococcus sp. XM-1-1-1. The sequence continues at coordinate 705,726 of NZ_JAIQDH010000002.1, read as the reverse complement.
CGAGGCGCGGCTGAAGGCGAAGGACTACTCGCGCGCGAAGCTGGCCGCGGAGGCCGCGCTGAAGCAGGACCCGAGGAGCGCGGGCGCGGCGGCGGTGCTCGCCGAGGTGCAGGCGACCACGGCGCCCACGGCGAGCGCGGACGCGCTGGTGGCCACGCTCACCACGGCGGTGCAGGGCCCCAACGGCCAGACGGAAGAGGCGGCCAAGGGCCTGTGGTACCTCGGCGAAATCCTCTACCGCGGCTACAAGGACCTGCCCTCCGACAAGGTGGAGGAGAAGGTCGCCGCGCTGCAGGGCCTGGAGGGCATCTACACGCAGGCCGCGTCGCTGGGTTATCCCGAGTGGGCGGTGGCGTCGCTGTGGCGGCTGGCGCTGGCGTACGGGCACATCGCGGACGTGGTGGAGTCCACGCCGGTGCCGGGCGGGCTGTCGGCCTCCGAGTCGCAGCAGTTCCAGGCGGCGGTGAAGGAGCAGGTCGGGCCGCTCAAGGCGCGCTCCGAGGAGGCCTTCAAGGCGTGTCTGTCCCGCGCCGAGTCGCTGGAGGTCTTCAACGCCGCGGTGGTGGGCTGCCGTGCCCGCTCCGAGCAGGCGTCGCTGCCGGTGCCGCAGCCGGGCGCGCCGATGCAGTCGGCCGCGCTGGACGAGCTGCGCAAGAAGGCCGAGCGCACGCTCAGCGTGGAGGCGCTGGAGGCGCTGGGCATGGCGTACCTGGACGCGCGGCAGTTCGGCGTGGCGCAGCTGACGTTCGGCCGCGTGACGGAGTTGCAGGACACCAAGGCCTCGGCGCACTCGGCGCTGGGCTGGGCGCTGCTCAACATGGGCGACGCGATGGGCGCGCGCGAGGCCTACGCCAAGGCGATGGACTCCGACCCCACCTACGACAAGGCCCGCCTCAACCTGGCCGCGCTGCGCTGCCGCTTCGGCGACGTGGACGGGGCCCGGCGGGAGCTGGCGGTCCTCAAGGACGTGGGCTCGCTCACGGGCTCGGACGTGGACAGCGCGGGCTGGAAGGCGTGCAAGTGAGCCCGGGCATCCACGCCACGTCCATCTCCAGCGTCCGGCCCCTCCGGGGGCTGGCGCTGGCGGCCGTGCTGGTGGCCGGCCTGTGCGCGTGCGGCGACGAGGGCGGCCGGCTGGAGGGCAGCGTCTCTCCGCTGCTCGACTTGCGCTACACGCGCGCGGAGGCGGTGCTGGCGGAGGGCGAGCTGTCCATCAACTTCGTCAAGCCCCAGGGGCCGGGCGTCAACACGCTCCTGAAGGTCAGCGCGCGCGTGGGGGACATGATTCCCGAGGGCTATACGGGCGGGTTGGACATCAACCTGGCCGAGGTCCTGGAGGGTGGCGCGCAGCGGGGCGCCATCGGCCGCAGCGTGCTGGACGAGCCGGCGCGCGTCTTCCCTCCGCTCGAGCGGGGCTCGCTGGTGGTCCAGCGGATTCCCACGGCGCAGGGCCAGCGCATCAGCGGCGAGTTCCACGTCACGTTCGTCAACGGCACCGACATCTATTCCGGCCGCACCATCTTCGGCAGCTTCGAGGCCACCGTTCCATGAAGCACTTGCTCCTGCTCACCCTTCCCCTGCTCGCCGCCGGCTGCGGCTCCAGCTACGGCATGAAGGTGCCCAACTCGTTGGTGAAGAAGCTCCCGTTCGAGGTCCGCATCGAGCTGCTCGAGGCGGAGAACGAGCTGGCGCTCGCCGTCGACAAGGTGGACGAGGCGAACAACGAAATCGACCGGGCCCGCGACAACATCCGCCGCGCCAAGGACCGCCAGGAGGCGGCCGAGGACGAGGTGGACCGCGCCACGGACGAGGTATCGCGCGAGGTGGCGAAGCTGGCCATCGAGGAGTCCGAGGCGCGCGTGGAATACCTGCGCGCGAAGCAGCGGCTGTCGGTGGGCCTGCGGGACGTGTCGGAGCTGGCGCGCGACTGCGCCTTCGCGAAGTTCGAGCTGGCCAAGCTGACGTCGGCCCGCAAGGCGAAGGTGCAGGGCAGCGAGGAGCTGGACCCGAAGGAGTACGAGGAGCAGGTGGCCGAGTGCGAGGCGGAGGTGAAGTCGGAGAGGGCCGAGCTCGCCGAGGAAGAGAAGGAAGAGAAGGCGGCGCGTGAGGCGTGGGAGGCGAAGAAGTCCGCCCTCGCCAAGAAGACGTTCGACGCGCGCGCCAGTCCCTACGTGGAGAACCTGTGATGACGAAAGCCGGCGTCCTAGTCCTCCAGTTGCTCACCGCCCAGGCGCCTCCCCCCGACGCGGCGGCGCTCGAACGCACCGCGGCGGTGGAGAGTGCCCGGTTGCGCGCGTCCCCGGACGACGCCGACGCCCTCTACCGTCTGGGCACGGCCTTCCTCGCGCTGAACAAACCGAAGAAGGCGGTGGAGCCGCTGACGAAGCTGGTGGAGCTGGAGCCGGAGCTCGTCCCGCCGAGGCTGGCGCTGGGACGCGCGCTCAGGCTGGCGGGCGACGCGCAGAAGGCGCGCACGCTGCTGGATCAGGCCATCGCGGCCTTCCCCGAGGACGCGACGCTGCGCTCGGAGCGAGGGCTGCTGGCGCGCGTGCTGGACGAGACGGACGTGGCCATCAGCCAGTACTCGGTGGCGGTGGAGCTGGCGCCGCAGGACGCGGAGCTGCGCTTCAACCTGGGTGAGGCGCTGCAGCGCGCCAACCGCACGGACGACGCCATCGAGGCGTACCGCGAGGCGCTGAAGCTCAACGCGCAGCTGAACGTCGCGCGCATCAACCTGGGCAAGGCGCTGGCGGAGAAGGGGCTCAACGGCGAGGCGAAGGCGACCTTGCGCGAGGCCACGCGCGAGAAGCTGGGCGACGCGGAGGCGCACTACAACCTGGGCGTCATCCTGCTGCGCGAGAACGACTTCGACGGCGCCATCGGCGAGTACCAGCGCGCCATCGCGGCGGACCCGAAGCACGCGCGCGCGCAGAACAACCTGGGCGTGGCGCTCAACGAGAAGGGCGACCCGCGCAAGGCCACCGACGCGTTCATCAAGGCCATCGCGGCGGACCCGAAGTACGCGGAGGCGCACTTCAACCTGGGGCTCGCGTACTACCAGCTGGGCGACAACGTGCGCGCCACCAAGGCCTTCGAGAAGGCGCTGGTGCTCGAGCCGCGTCGGGCCAGTGGCCCGTACACGCAGCTGGGCCACCTGTACCTGGAGCAGGGCAAGAAGAAGCAGGCGGTGGAGGCGTTCAAGAAGGCCATCGAGAAGAGCTCCGACGACGGCAAGAAGACGACGGAGGCGTACCAGGGCCTCGCCCGGGCGTACCTCTCGCTGGGCAAGGCGGACGAGGCGGTGGCCACGCTGAAGACGGCGGTGGAGGCGTTCCCCAAGGACGCGGCGGCGCGCGCGGGTTACGGCGAGGCGCTCAAGGCCAAGGGTGACCTGGATGGCGCCATCGCGGAGTACGAGGAGTGCGTCGCCCTGTCGCCGACGGTGGAGAACCGGCTGGCGCTGGCGGACACGTACGCGAAGAAGCGCGTGGCGGCGAAGGCGCAGCCCCTGTTCCTGGGCGTGCTGAAGGAGGACCCGAACCACCGCGCGGCGAAGCTGGGGCTGGCGGACCTGCTGATGGCGATGGGGGACTACCCTGGCGCGGAGACGTACCTGCGTCCGAAGGAGGGCGAGGAGGCCGACACGGCGGCGCTGGCGCGGCTGGGCATCGTCCACTCGCGGCGCGGGCGGCCGGAGCAGGCGGTGACGGAGCTGGAGGCGGTGGTGGCCAAGGACCCGGCGCAGATTGAAGCGCGCGCGGAGCTGGGCTTCCTGTACCTGCGTGGTGGTGATGGGGCGAAGGCGCGCAAGGTGCTGAGTGATGCACTGGCGGTGGAGCCTCGCAACGCGCTGACGTTGTTGTACCTGGGCCATGCGCTGTACCAGCAGGGCAACACGAAGGACGCGGAGAAGTCCTTCCGGGGCTCCGCGCAGATGGACCCGACGTTCGCCGAGCCGCACAACGCCCTGGGGCAGTTGCTCGAGGCGACCCAGCGCGTGGATGAGGCGAAGCAGGAGTATCAGACGGCACTGAAGCTCCAGCCGAATCACGAGGATGCGCAAATCGCCCTGAAGCGACTGGGTGGTGCCGCGTCCGCGAAGGCGGAGTAGTCAGCCGGCGGGTGGATGCCCGCCCTCGTCGACCCGGGGCCACGGCCCTGGCCCGGGTCCGAGTGGCGGAGATTCGCGCCGGGATGCCGAGCAGCACCGACTGACGCGAGCACCGTGTCCGCGCTGGCGCGTCCCCCCGGCCAGCGGCTTCACGCCAGCGGGCACAGCAGCGCCTCCTCCTGAGCTCACTCCGCCTGGGCGGTTGTTACGCCGGGATGCCGAGCAGCACCGCGCCCACGGACACGAGCACCGCGCCCGAGAGCTGACGGTGTCCGAGCCGTTCCCCCTGGAACGCGGCAAGCAGCAGCGCGAAGGCGATGGACGTGTTGCGCAGCGTGAGCACCACCCCTGCCCCGCTGTCACTCAACGCCGTCAGCAGCAGCGAGAAGGACAGCATGCTGATGGTTCCCCCGATGAGCACCAGCCAGGGCCGGCTCCACGCCTGTCGCAGGAGTTCCATCCAGCCGAGCTGTCGCCCGCGCTCCACCATCAACACTGGGAGCGCGATGAGCAGGCCCGTGGTGAACAGGGCGGGCGGCAGCGCGCGCTCCGCCAGCGCCAGCTTGTAGCTCAGGTGATAGCCAGCAATCGCCACCGCCGACAGCGCCGCCCACGCGACGCCCGAGGCCGCGCGTCCCTGAGGACGCGACACGTGCATCACCACCAGCCCCGCGCCCAACACCCACGCGCCCGTCAGTGACCACACGGACACGCGCTCCGCCAGCAGCAGCACCGACACCGGCCACACCAGCAACATCGCGCCACCGCGCGACACCGTGTAGGCGAGCCCCAGCGGTGCTCGGTGCAGGGCTCGCGCGAGCGCCACCAGGTAGACGCTCTCGCACGCTCCCGCGCACAGCGCCCACATCAATCCTCGCGTCGTCGGGAACGCCTCGCCCCTCATCCCGAGCGCCCACAGTCCTCCGCCCACTGTCGCCACGGTGATGACGCCCACCACCCCGGCCTCGGGGTTCGGATGCCGCTTGAGCATCGCGTTCCACGACGCGTGAAGGAACGCGGACAGCAACACCAACACCAGGGCAGCGGTCTGCAACGAGGCACCTCGGAACGACGAGGCCCCGTATCTACTCCAGCCCCCCCGCTCGGGTCCTCATCTGCTCACGGCACGTCGGAGTCACTCCCCGAGAGGAACCGGGCCGGCAACACCGGCCCCGTGGGTGCGGGAGGTCGCTCGAGCCGACTCGCACGTCCGAAGGTGTACCGCGCCTCCGCGTGCGCCCCGAAGGACCCGCCTCGAGCCTGCGCGGACAACACCAGGTCCGTCTCCGGAACCACGCCGGGAGCAACCGCCACCACACAGGGCGTCACCCGAGCATGGGCCCCCGCGCTCCTCGGCAACACGAACTCCGTGGAGCCCTCGACGACACGCGCACCCTCGGGGAGCACGATGCTCACCTCGATGTCCGCGTCGAAACCCGCGCGTCGCTCCACCTCGGCCACGAGTGACAGAGCACCGTCCTCGGACACCACCTCGCGCCAATCGACCCGCATCGGCGCGGGCATTCGCGACGTCAGCCCCCTCGGCGCGCCCGTGGCACTTCCCGAGTGGACATGTTCGTCCGACGAGGTCCGGGGTTCTTCCTCGCGACCGCGCGAAGAAGGTGTCCGCAAGAACGCCTCTCGCACCTGATGACGTGCTCCCGACTCGCGCACCACGGCGGTCGCCGTCGACACGCTCCCGCGAGACGAGGCCCGAGCAGGTGCCTCCACTTCGCGCGCCATCCGAGGCGCGACACGTGAAGACACTCCATGGCCCACGGCCGCGCCCTCCTGCTGTGAGAGCGGCGGCGAAGGCTCCAGACTCCTACGCGGTCGCCCTCGGGCTCGCTCCACTCCCGAGGCCACTCCCGCCGAGAGCGCTCCCACCAACGCCAGCGCCAGCACCGCACCCGCGATGCGCCGTCGAGGACTCGCGAGCCACCTCATGGGCGACCCGCGTCCACTTCCCATCATCGACACGACGAACTCCCTACGGCCCCTGGCGCGAACATGGACATGCTCCGCTCACCTGCACAGGGGCGCGTGGCTCGGATACGGATACGCCACGGAGGGCTCGGTGGCGGCGTCCATCAGCTCGCGGGGAAAGCCTCCGCACATGAGCGCATCCAGGAAGTCCGCCAGACACGGCGCGGCCTCCAGCGTCTCCGCCACATCCACGGGCGTCCCCTCCTCCATGCGCCACGTGTGCTTGCGATAGCCACGCGCCCACGGAGCCAGGTTCATCGCCGGAGCCGCGAGCGACTCGTACAACAGCTGCCGCGACGGCGTGCTCGTGCCCAGCCGATAGAGGATGGCGGCCACCTCGTTCTCCTCGATGGGCTGGAGCAGCCCGTCCTCGGGACGAGGCCGGCTCCACGCAATCATCTCCGGTGAGCGTGTCTCCAGGTCCAGCCAGAACATCGTCCCGCCCTGGCGGTCGTAGTAGCGGGGACTGCCACGTGTGTCCGAGCTGAACCATGTGGCCCACCCCTCGCTCCACGCCTGACCCGGAAACGTCGGCACGCCCAGGAAATGAGGCCCGCCCTCGGCCGGGCTCGTCCCATGGCTCGCCATGGCCCAGTGTCCCAGCTCGTGGAGCACCATCGCCTCGGACCACCACGCCGCATCCGAGTCCCCGGGCAGCCAGAGCTGCGCGGACCAGCGGCGCCCCACCGCCGTCACCTGCCACGGCGCGAAGCACGCCCCACAGGACCACGTCGTGCCGAAGCCCAGCCAGGCCACCAGCGGCAGCCCCGTGTCGCCATATCGCTCCCGCGTCCCGTGCCACGCCGCGCTCACCGCCTCGAACACCGCCGCGGCCCCGGAGCCCTCGGACTCCTCGATGGCGACCACGGGTGAATCGAGCAGCGCACGCGTCGGCCTCGACCAGCTCCAGATGCGCGCCGAGGAACCAGGCGTCGCGGGCACGCCCTGCGCACCCGACAGTCCCGGGTCCGCCACCGCGTACTCCACCAACCCCGTCTGCCCCTGCCCCGCCGCGTACACCACCACGGCGTCCTCCGCGCCCACCTCCCGCGCCACGCGCACCGTGAATCGCCCCGAGCCATCCGTCACGGCCAGGTCCACGAGCGCCCCGCCCTGGAACGACGCGACGAGGAAGCCCCGCGCGGACACCCACTCCGCCTCCGGCGCCCAGTCGCGGAACGACGCGTCCGGCAGTCGCCGCGCATAGCGGGCCACGCCGCTCAGCGTCCGCCCGGGAGCGCCGCAGAAACCGCGGTTCCCCTCCGCCACACAGCCCGCGTCACACGCGGCGGATGCCCAGCGCCCATCCGCGCAGCGCTCCAGCGCGCCCGCGTCGGAGCAACGGGACATGCCCTCCACACAGGCCGCCGCGGCCTCGCAGTGCGCGCCGCCTGCTTCCACACAGGCCTCGCCCATCGCGCAGTCCCGCTGCTGGAGCTGTCCATCGACACAGCGCTCCACCACGCGAGGGCCCAGACATCGCCCCTCGGGGGGAAGCGCGTCACAGGCGATGCGCATCCGAGGGCTCTCCTCGGGCAGGGCGCCGCACGCGCTCTGTCGGCACGCCTCATCGGAGGGCTCGCACGCGGAATCGCAGGGCGCGCCCGCGCCGCACGCCAGCAACCCCACGCTCCACACCACCAGCGCCCACGCTCGCACCGCGGACTCGAAACCCACCAGGGGGACATCCTCCACGCCCGCCACACTGGTGACGGGTGCGCGGCAGGACAACACGCGCTCCTCCGAGGACTGCAGGAGCAGGAAGCGCGGGGGTCCCCTGCTCGCTCGCATCCGAGCGCGCACTCTGTCCATCAGGAGACAACAGCAGCTGGAACACCGCCTGCCCGGCTGCTCCACGCCCGAGGACGGGCGGTCAGCCTGGGGTCAGACAAGAACACTCCTCGCGGGGGCGGGCGCCCGGCGGTACAGCCTGGAGGGAGGCCGGGTTCGCCGCACACCCCCGCGAGAAGCAGCTTCAGACAACGACTGCCAGACTCCCGCTCACGCGGGAGGTGAGACGCGGCCCGAGGGGATGACGAAGGGACCGGGCACCTCCGGCCACTCGACGACCTGGACCTGCAGACCAAAGGTGCTCGCGATGAGGTCCGCGCGGAGCACCTGCGCGGGAGGGCCCAGCTCCACCAGCCGACCTCCCGCGATGACGGCGATGCGATGCGCGTACCGCGACGCCAGGTTCAAGTCATGGAGCACCGCGAGCACCGCGCCACCGTTGCGCGCGAAGTGCGTCGCCTCTTCCAGCACCAGGTGCTGATGCGACAAATCCAGACTCGACGTGGGCTCGTCGAGCAACAGGTAACGGCCCCCATGCGCGGGCGCATCCCAGAGTTGCGCCAACACGCGCGCCAGCTGCACGCGCTGCCGCTCGCCGCCCGACAGCGACGTATACGGACGCGAGGACAGGTGACGGATGTCCATCACGTCCAGCGCCGCCTGCGCCACGTCCAGATCCGCGCCACTGTCACCGCGCATCGGATGCGGACTGCGTCCCAGCAGCGCCACCTCCAGCACGGTGAAGCCGAACCCCAGGGATGACTCCTGCGGGAGCACGCCCAGCCGCAGCGCGCGCTCGCGAGACGGCCACTTCAAGAGCGGGCGCCCATCCAGCAGCACCTCGCCCACGGAGCAGGGCAGCTCGCCCGAGAACGCGGACAGCAGCGTGGACTTGCCCGCGCCGTTGGGCCCCACCACGGCGAGCACCTCGCCGGGCACCAGCTCCAGGGACAGCGGCCCCAGCGTGCGCCCTCGGCCCCGCCACACCTCGACTCCTCGTGCCTCCAGGCTCATAGGGTCCCCTTGCTGCGCGCCAGCAGAGCGATGAAGACGGGCACCCCCAGCGCCGACGTCAGCGCGCCCACGGGCAGCTCCACCGGAGCCGCAAGGGTGCGTGTCAGCGTGTCCGCCACGACGAGCAGCGCCGCGCCCAGCAGCGCCGAGGCCCCCATCAACCGACGGTGGTCCGGCCCCATCCCGAGCCGCAGCAGCGCGGGGACCATCAGGCCCACGAAGCCGATGACGCCCGACGCCGACACCGCCGCCCCGACGCCGAGCGCTCCCGCCAGGATGAGCCTGCGCTTGAGCCGCTCCACGTCCACGCCCAGGTGCCACGCCTCGCGCTCCCCCAGCAGCAGCAGGTTGAGCGAGCGCGCCTCTCGCAACAGCAGCGCCAGCGCCACCAAGAGCGGCGCCGCGGCCGCGCCCACCACGCTCCACGAGGACCCGCTCAGGCTGCCCCACGTCCAGAAGGTGATGGTGCGCAGCTGCGCGTCGGTCGCGATGTGCGTGAGCAGGCCGATGCCTGCCCCCGCGCCCGCCGTCACCGCCACGCCCGCGAGCAGCACCCGCGTCGTCTCCGAGCGTCCTCCCCCCGTGCCCAGCCGCTGCGCGAGCAACGTCGCGCCCAGCGCGCCCATGAAGGCCATGCCCGGCACCGCCAGCAGCCGGAACGCGCCCAGCCTCGAATCGATGGACAGGTCCAGGATGATGGCCAGCACCGCGCCCAGCGCCGCGCCGCCCGAGGTGCCCAACAACCCCGGCTCCACGAGCGGGTTGCGGAACAGGGCCTGGAGCGCGGCGCCGCACGTGGCCAGCACCGCGCCCACCATCACCCCGAGCACCACGCGCGGCAGGCGGATGGACAGCAACACCGCCTCCTGCACGGCCTCCAGCCGATGCCCCGTCTCCACCCCGAGCGCTCCCAGCACGCTGCCCGCCAGCCCCAACAGCGGCACCCGCACCGAGCCCACCGAGAGCGACGTCAGCGCGGCCACCCCGAGCGCCGCGCCCAACACCCACCACGGACGTGGACGGAGACGGGCCGGATTCACCGACTCGCGCGCGGGATAGCTCGCGGGGGCCGGTGCCACGTCCGAGGCGCTCATTTCGCGTCCCGCGCCGGCAACCCCATGCCGTCCTGGATGCGCTGCACGGCTTTGCCCAGATGCGGCCCCAGGCTCATGAAGTGCACGTCCTCGACGGTGGTCGCCTTCCAGCCCTTCGCCTGGGACAGCCCCGGCACGTTGCGCAGCCCTGCCTCCCCGCCAATGGCCGTCAATGTGCCATCCGGAACCAGGATGATGTCGGGCGCGGCGAGGATGACACCCTCCGCCGTGAGCGGCCGGTGCCCCGAGTACTCCGTCACCGCGTTGACGCCCCCCGCCAGACGGATGAGCTCGTCGGTGGGCGTCTCCTTGCCCGCGACCATCAGCGCGTTGGCGCCCCGCGCGTACAGCGCGAGGATGCGCACGGGCTTGTTCTGCTTGCCCTTCGCGGCCCGCGCCGCCGCGTCCTGGAGCTGCTTCTCCAGGTCCGCCACCAGCGCCTCGCCCTGGGACTCGCGCCCCAGCTTCCTGGCGAGCACGCGGACGCGGTTGCGCGCCTCGTCCAGCGTCGGCTTGTTGGACAGGATGACGACGTCCATGCCCGCCGAGCGCAGCTGCTCGAGCACGCCCGGAGGCCCCGCCTCCTCGGACGCGAGCAGCGCCGTGGCGCCGAGCGCGACCAGGGGCTCCGACGCGAGCGCGCGCTGGTAGCCCACCTTGGGACGGCCACGCGCCACCGGCAGCGCGAGGCTGGTGTCGTCCACGCCCACCACGGCCTCGCCCATCCCCAGCGCGAACACCGTCTCGGTGACGGCGGGCCCCACCGTCACCAGCTTCACCGGCGCGCTCTTCGCGGCGGCGGCGGGCGCGGCGGCCAGCGCCCCCTGCGACAGGAGCAGCGCGGCGAGCCCCAGGCTCCAGCGCTTCATGACACCACCCCGGGCGCGGGCAGCACGGCGACGAGCTCTTCCACCAGGGCCCGCCAGTCGGTGGACTCGGGCACGCCCGGCTTCCGCTTGCCGAAGATGAGCGCGATGTTCTCGCCGTCCTTGTCGAACAGCTCCAGCGACGTGACGACGCCGTCCCGCGTGGGCTTGCGGACGATCCAGGCCGAGTGGATGTGGTCGGTGCGCAGGTGCAGGTTGAAGCTGGGGTCCAGCACGTTCATCCACGGGCCCATGGCCTTCACCGTGTGCACCGGGCCGGTGTGGATCTGGATGGCGCCGGGGTTGCCCACGAACACCATGATGGCCAGCCCCGAGGCCGCCACCTTCTCCAGCACCCACGTCAGCGACGCGGGCGCCACGGGCGTGACGAACTCCTTGCCCACCAGCCGCAGCGCCTGGGTGCGCGCGACCTTGAAGCGGCGCAGCAGCGGGAAGAAGTCATGCGTGTCCTGCAGCCCGCGCCAGCCCTCCACCAGGCCCGCCACGTCGATGTCCGCGTCCGGACGCGGCGCCTCGGGAGCGGTGGCCGCCTCCACGGGGACGACCTTCGTCTGCTCCGCGTGGGTGAAGTCCTCGACGATGCGCTCGAACGCGGAGACGCCCTGCTCGTCCTCCAGATAGATTTTGTGCAGGGCCATGCCGGTGGCGTCGAAGAAGTGCAGGCTGCGGCGGATGCCCTCGGGCCGCGTCTCGCGCACCGCGTAGCCGAAGCGCCAGCGCGTCAGGAACAGGCGCAGGTCGATGTTCTCGTCGAGCACCAGCGCGACGGCGCCGTTCACCTCGATGTTGCGATACAGGCCGCGCTTCTCGTGCACCGCGCTCTCGTTGCGCGTGAGCGTCATCACCTTGCCCAGCGTGTCCAGCCGGGGCAGCAGGGCATCGAGGCGCAGGTCCAACCGGACGACGTCGCCGCCCACGCCGGTGGCGAGCAGCTGGGCCTCGCTCACGCCCAACTGCTGGGCCGCGTCGCGGATGCGCGTGCGCGGCTCGGCCTCGCGCAGCGCGTTCCAACGCTGGAGGAGGGCGGTGGGCTCGGAGGAGGAGGCCGTGGAGGCAGGGTTGGAAATCATGGCGGACACCTGGAAAGGGGGGAACAGGACGGCGACATCAACGCGAGGCCTCGGCGGAGATTTCTTCGGACGGCACGTCATCGACGGCCGCGCCACCCGTGGGCGCCGTCAGCTTCGACCAGCGCAGCTTCAGCATCGCGGGCGTGCCGGCGTCGTCGTAGTAGGACTCCATCTTCACCTTGACGTACGCGCCGGAGTCGGTGCGCACCACGTACACCTGCGCGCGCGGCGTCAGCTTGTGCGTGGACACGTCATAGGAGTACCAGGCGCCGTTCGCCTCGAAGACGGTGTCGGGGTCCGAGCCCTCGTCGTCCCCGTCGTCCTGGTCCACCGCGTAGCCGCTCGCGGGCGCCTGGGTCAGCCCCGCGAAGTCCTGACCGGACACCACCGCCACCTCCACGCCGCCCGTGCCGTTGACGCCGCCGCGCGAGCGGATGTGGTAGCGATTGAAGGACAGGTCCCAGAGCGCGTCCGTCTCCGGCGGCACCTGCGCGCCCTCGTCCAGGTCCAGGCCAATCCAGACCGACGAGTCCGTGGCGTTCACCGTGGTGGAGATGGAGCCGTCCGCGTTGCTCACGTGGCTGATGTGCGTGCCGTCCGTCGGGTCCAGGTCCTCGCCCGGCGTGGGCTCCAGGTCGTCACCGCAGGCGGCGAGCAGACCGGACAGGCACAGCGCGGCGGCGACGCGGGACGCGGAGAGGAAGGTGGGACGGGACATACGGGCTCCTGGGAAGTGGGGGTGGAAGCTCACAGCCGGACAGCGACGCCGGCCTGGAAGGAACGCGGAGGAATGGGCAGGTCCGTCGGGTTGCCCGCATCGGCCAGGTTGGAGCCGATGACGAAGAACTGGAGCGCCTCGCGCGGACGCCACGCGATGCGCGCGTCCAGGGAGAGGTACGCGTCCGAGTCGTACGGGTTGGCGACGCCGTCCCCATCCGTGTCCGGATAGAAGGGGCGCTTACCGACGAGCGCGCCGCGCACCCACGTCTCCAGGCCCCACTCGCGGTGGCGCCAGGTGACCTGCGCCGTCAGCCGGTGACGCGCCTGGCCCTCCAGCGCGCGCTCCTGCGACTGGTCGCGGCCGTCGGTGAGCGAGTACGCCAGCTCCCCCGACAGTCGCCACGGGAACTGCTGACGGAGGCCCAGCTCGCCGCCGCGCACCCGCGCGCGCGCCACGTTGACGTAGGAGAACTGCTGCTGCTCGCCGCCCTGCTCCACCGACGTCCCAATCATGTCGCGCAGCGAGTGCTGGAACGCGCTCACCCACAAGAGCGAGCGCTCCGTGGGGCGCACCTCGGTGGCGACGCTGAAGCTGCGCGAGCGCTCCGGCTTCAGGTCCGGGTTGCCGCGCACGACGTAGCCCACCAAGGGGTTCTCGAAGTCGATGAGCAGCTCCTGGAAGCCCGGCGCCCGGTAGCCCCAGCCGTAGCTGGCGCGCACGGTGAGCCACGACAGCGGGTCCACCTTCGCCGCGAGCCGGGGCGTCACCGCCGAGCCGAACTGCGTGTCCACGTCCACGCGCGCGCCGGGGACCACCACCAGCCTGGGCTCCGTCAGGAGCGTCCAGCTGTCCTGTGCGTACAGAGAGCCTCGGCCCCGCTCGCCCGTGCCCGTCTCCAGCCGGTCCGCCGTCAGCCACTCGCCCAGCGCCTCCGCGCCGACGACGAGCGCGTGCCGCTCACCCAGGCGCGCGTCCAGCTGCGTGCCCAGGCGGGCCTGCTGGTCGCGCGTCTGTTCCACCGTGTCCAGCGCGGAGGAGCGGCGCTGGTCGCGCAGGTACGTCCGCTGGAAGCGCGAGTACGAGCCCTCCACGCGCAGCGACGCGTCGTCGCTCAGCTTCCACGACGGCGCCACGCGCGAGTTGATGGACGTGTCTCGACTGGCCCGGTCGAACACCGCGCCGGTGGCGCCCAGGTCGATGCCGCGCTGGGTGCGCCGCGAGACGCCCGCGGACGCCTCCAGCGACATCGCCCCCTGGTTCTTCAGGTCGCCGCTCGCCGAGACGTCGAAGCCGTCCAGGCTGCTGCCGCTGGTGCCGACGTCCGTCGTGTCCAAATCGTAGGACGCGCGGCGCTGCAGGCCGCCGCTCAGCCGCAGCCCCCAGCTCTCGCCTCGCGCCTCACCCGTGGCGTCCAGGTCCAGCCGGTCCAGCTGGCCGTATGCCAGCCGCAGCTCTCCGCCGAGCGGCCTGCGCGCGCGCCGCGTGATGAAGTTCACCACGCCGCCCACCGCGTCGCTGCCGTAGAGGACGGACGAGGGACCTTTCACGATTTCGACCTGCTCCACGTCCTCGAGGGACAGGCGCGACAGGTCCACGCTGCCGGCCACGCGGCCCGCGACGCGCTCGCCGTCCACCAACACCAGCACGTACTCGGGTCCCAGGCCCTGCACCTGGAGCGACGCGCCCGCGAACGTCTGGTTCACCACCAGGCCCGGGTGCGCTGCGAGCAACTCCGACGCGTCGCGCGCGCCGCTGGCGACGATCTCCGCGCGGGTGATGACCTCGGTGGCCACCGGTGTCTCGCTCAGCCGCTCCTGCCTGCGCGACGCCGTCACCACCGTGCGCGCCGTGGGCACCTCGTCGAACGACGCGTCCGTCGGCGCGGGCACGGGCGTCGAAGATGCCGAGGTCGTCGAGGCCCCTGGACCCGCGACGACCTCGGCCTGCTTCGACTGCTCCGCCGCATCCTCGGTGACGCCCGACGCGGAAGACTCCGACTGCGCCGGGACCTGCTCCCCGGCGGACTGAACTTCAGAAGGGACAGAGAACTGGGGCGCGGCGTCCCCGGGTGCCTGGGCCGTGACAGCCCCGGGCTCCGACGCCATCGAGCCCCACGCCATCGACGGCGCGGCACAGGCCAACACGAAGAGACACCAACTGCCGCGCATACAACGTCCTCCGGCCCGCGACCGGTCGAGACTCCCCAGCGTCCTGGAGTCCCCACGGGGCACTGGGCTCAACGGCCTCGGGCCTCAAAGTCCAAACCTGTGACACCCCGGGACGAGCGCCCCGGAACTCCCACCGCTCCACCGTGCGCGCCCTTCGCGCTCCCATCACCCGGCGGCCGCTCCAGCGGCACCACCCGCGTCCGATGACACCGCCGGCACTTGAGCTCCACGCCCTCGGGCACCCGCCTTGCCAGCAGACTTCCGCACAGACACCGCAGCTCGCCCGCCTCGCCCTCCCGCTGGCATCCGTCGCGCATCTCCACCCCGGTGTCTGAAACGCGACTGACGATATTGATACTCATTATCAAAGTCAATCTTCTCTCCCAGGTTCTGTCCCGGGGCGGACAAGTGCGGGTTCCAGGAGGACGGTGAGTGGGGATTGGCGCACCCAGGGACAGTCCGGGGCGGACACTCCGTGGGGCCCGGGGCGAGCGGAGGGCGCGCGGCCAGGGCCATGCCGCGCGGGCGGGGGCACCGTGGAGCTGGGCGCGGACGGCCTCTGGATGAGGAGCGGCACCGCGCGGGCGGGGCGCCGTGGAGCTGGGCACAGACGGCCTCTGGGTGAGGAGCGGCACCGCGCGGGTGGAGGCACCGTGGAGCTGGGCACAGACGGCCTCTGGATGAGGAGCGGCACCGCGCGGGTGGAGGCACCGTGGAGCTGGGCACAGACGACCTCTGGATGAGGAGCGGCACCGCGTGGGCGGGGCGCCTTGGAGACGGGCGCTGACGGCCTCTCGATGAGGAGCGGCACCGCGCGGGCGGGGCGCCGTGGAGCTCGGCGCAGACGGCCTCGAGATGAGGGCTCGGCCCAGGCGGCTCAGCGCGGCGGGGGCGCCGTGGAGCTCGGCGCAGACGGCCTCGAGATGAGGGCTCGGCCCAGGCGGCACCGCGCGGGCGGGGCACCGTGGAACTCGGCGCAGACGGCCTCTGGATGAGGGCTCGGCCCAGGCGGCACAGCGCGGGCGCGCGCGCCGTGGAGGCTGGCGCGGATGGCCTCGCCGCCGAGGAGGGAACCCGGCGCTAACCCTCGGCGCTGCGGCGCTTCGCACAACTGGCGGCCTCGCCGTCGAGGCGAGCGCCGGGCGCTTCCCCTCGACCTAGTGAAGCTTGGGGCGCGCGGCGGCCTCGCGCTGGATGCGAGGCTTGGGCGTCACCATGCGGGCGATGCCGTAATAGAGCTGGTCCTCGGTGTAGACCTTGCGCACGCGCCGGTGGGTGCCGGGGACGTAGGCGGGGCCGGGACGCTCCAGCCACTGGAGCACGCGCACCTCGCCGGTGAGGGCCAGGGCGGAGAGCAGCTCCGGAGGGCACTGCTTGAGGTAGCGGCGCACCAGGGGGCGCAGCTTCCGGGAGAAGTCCTTGCCGAGCACCGCGTGCCTGCGCCCCGAGTGCAGCGTGCCGTCGAAGCGGCGCGACATGTGGAAGAGCTCGTGCATCACCGTCTCCAGTCGGGCCCGGGCGGTGGACCCCCGGAAGAACAGCGGCCGGAGGGTGATGCAGTAGAGCATCCGCCGGCCGCGGATGCGGATGACGGGCTTGCGCCGGCCCCGGCGGTCCTTGCTCTTGCCACCCCGGAAGCACAGGGGCTTGACGGTGCCGCGGGAGGCTCGGCGCGCCTCACCCGCCACCACCAGGATGCGGCCCGCCTTCACGTGGGCGAACTCCGGCAGCTTCGTCGCGATGTCCCGGATGAGGGCGCGGACCGTCTTGTTGAAGTTGGGGCGGCGTCGGACCACGAGTGGTGGACAGTCTAGCGGAAAAGCCCTTGGGGAGGCCCTCCAGGGTGCACACAATGTCTAGCGTCATGCGCAAGACTTCGCTCGTCGTCCAGCTCGCGGCACTCGTCTGCTTGGGTCTGGGGTGCGCCTCGGCCCCCTCCCGTCCGTCGGCCTCGGCCTCGCTGACAGGCCAGCAGACCTCCGTGGAATCCCAGGGCCTCACCGAGGCCACCCTGCGCTTCGGCGCCCAGCTCGAGAGCGCCGGCCCCGGCATGGTGGAGCGGGCCGACTACGAGCTCGTCTCCGACGGGAAGGTCCTCAAGAAGGGCTCCGCCAGGCTGGAGACAGCCCTCCAGCCCGGGACCGCGACGGAGGTCTCCTTCGAGGAGAAGGCCGCCTACGTCCAGAGCCCCGAGGACCTCGCGCGCCTGAGCGCCCAGGGCGGCACGGTGCTGCTCGCCCTCCGAGGCGTATTGGTGGTGCGCTCCGGCGACGCCGAGCAGCAGGTCCCCTTCGCCGCGAGCCGCGCGGTGCGCGTGCCCCGCCTCCCCACCGTGGTGGTGGAGGAGCTGGATGGGGCGCGCTACTCGGCCGAGGAGGTGCAGCTCAACCTCCGGCTGGGTATCCGCAACCCCAACCCCTTCCCGCTGAAGCTGGATGGGCTGACGTGGCAGGTGGCGGTGGCGGGCAAGGCGCTGGACAGCGGGACGCTGGCCCAGGCGGACAGCGTGGATGCGTCCGCCACGGGTGTGTACCCGGTGGAGGTGGCGGTGACGAAGGACTCGTGGGGGCCGGAGGTGAAGTCCCTCATCTCACGGGGAATCCTGCCCTATGGGGTGACAGGAGAGCTGACGGGTCCACTGATGCGGGTGCCGTACTCGCTGACGGGCGAGGTGAAGCTGAACGTGTCCCGCTAGGATGGGCGATGCGTGCCCATCTATCTGTTGAGTGAAGAGCACCCGGAGCTGTTCCCTCCTCCGGACCGCGCGGACAAGAGCGGCGTGCTCGCCGTGGGCGGGGACCTGAGCCCCGAGCGGCTGCTGGCGGCGTACTCGCGTGGCATCTTCCCCTGGTTCAGCGAGGGGGACCCCATCCTGTGGCACTCGCCGGACCCGCGCTTCGTACTGGAGCCGGACAAGCTCCACGTGGGCCGCAGCCTGAGGAAGACGCTGGCGCGGGGCGAGTACGAGGTGCGCTACGACACGGCCTTCGCGCGCGTCATCACCGAGTGCGGCCGCGTGACGCGCCCCGGGCAGAACGGCACGTGGATCACCAACGAGATGCTGGAGGCGTACGTCGCGCTGCACGAGCGCGGCTATGCGCACTCGGTGGAGGCGTGGGCGGGAGGCGAGCTGAAGGGCGGGCTGTACGGCGTGTCGCTGGGCGCGGCGTTCTTCGGCGAGAGCATGTTCGCGTTGGCGCCGGACGCGTCGAAGGTGGCCTTCGTCACCGCGGTGGAGCGCTTCAAGGCGTGGGGCTTCCAGTTCGTGGACTGCCAGGTGGAGACCGAGCACCTGTCGCGCTTCGGTGCGGAGTCCTGGCCCCGGAAGCGCTTCCTCACCGCGCTGCGCGAGGCCCTGCGCCAACCGACGCGGCAGGGGAAGTGGACCCAGCCCGCGTCCGAGTGACGAGCGCGAGCGTCAGTCCTCCACGCCCCACAGTTCCACGGTGCCGTCCGCCCTGCCCCACGCCACCAGGCGCCCGTCGGGCGAGAACACCGCGTCGCTCGTGTGCAGGTCCTCGCCGTCGCCATGGCTGAACAGTGCCTCGCCCGTGTCGAAGCGATGCACGCCGAAGCCTCGGCCATCGCGAGAGGCGGCGAGCAGCGCGCCGTCGGGGCTGAAGCTCAGGTTGCACGCGTAGCCCTGGAAGCCCGCGAGCGACTTCACCTGGCGACGCTCGCCCACGTGCACCACGGCGACCTCCTCCGTGATTCCGCCCACGGCGAGCAGCGGCTGCGTCGGATGGAAGGCGAGACTCCACACCGTGGACGCGTCGATGGAGAGCGCCACGGGGCGGGCCTCGGAGGCGACGTCCCAGAGCCACAGGTTCTCGCTGCGTCGGTCATCGGCGTGGAAGGTCACCGCGGCGTAGCGGCCCTCCACAGAGAGCGCGCACGCCGTCACCGACACGCCCAGGTCCATCGGCGTGAGCTCACGAAGCGGCCGCCAGGACTTCAGGTCCCACACCTCGGGCGAGTCACCTTCCAACGGAATCAGCAGCAACCGCGCGCCATCCGAGGACACGGCGAGCCGGGTCACCGCGTGCGTCAGGTGCCGCTCACGCACCTGTGCACCGTCCGTCGCGCAGAAGGCCACCAACCTCGGCCGCCACGGTCCTTGGGGCGACCGGTTCGCGGACACCACCGTCAAGACGTGCTCGGCGTCAGGGAACGCCAGGGAGTGCATTCCGGACGCGGACTCGTGGGTGCCCATCGGCTCCGGCGAGAGCGTCTCCACATCCCACCACCGCAGGGGCTGTCCCCTCCGCGCCAGCGCGCCGAGCCGGGCACCCGTCGGGTCGAAGACGAGCCGCTGGCCACAGGCAAACAAGTCCGGCACAGCGGGACCGAGCCTTGCCACCGGTTTGAGGCTCTCCGCGTTGGACTCGGTGATGACGGGACGGGAAGCTCGCATGGGGATGCTCGGCCGACGGGGCGGGAGCGGGGGCCTGACCGCGCCCCACCCTCCGCATACGAAGCCAGGGCGCGTCCCCGGTCACCGGAGACGACGAACTCCCTCAGCGCCTCACCTTGCACGGGGACAGGGTGCGTTGCTGCACCATCAGGTCCTCCTCCGAGGGGCTGCTGTAGCGCACGGCCTTCGGCGCGGCCTTGGGCTTCGCCACCTCGTGCACGTAGAGCGACATCAAGTCCCGCGTGAGGATGAACTTCAGCCCGCCGCTGTCGTGCAGGCCGCCGAAGAACACCGAGCCGCCATTGCGAAGCTGCACGGGCGTCAGCGCGCCGATGGGCTTGTGCAGCACCAGGGACAGGTCCTCCGTGGCCCAGTCACACGGGTTCTTCTTCCCGGCGCGCTCCATCCACGTCACCAGGAAGTCGCTCACCGTGGTGCCGTCCTCCCAGCTCGCGCCGATGCGCTCCCACAGCCGTCCGCACTCCGGCATGTCGCAGTCGCGCGCGGGCACGTACTCCATCACGTCCGAGGGCAGCCCCTCCGCCTCCTTGCCCGTCTCGCGCTCCGTCGGTCGGCGCAGCTTGCAGCCCGTGGGCTCGTCCTTCTGCCGCAGCGCCACCGGCGTGCCGGACAACCTGCCCGGCGGCAGCAGGTCGCACTCCGCCTGCACCTCCGCCATGAGGAACGTCTTGCGTTCCGCGTCCGTGGCGCCCATGCGCACGGCCCACCAGGCGCTCGGCACCGCGCGACAGGGCACCGCGTCCGTCTTGCCGTA
This sequence comes from Myxococcus sp. XM-1-1-1, assembly GCF_020037095.1. Lineage (NCBI taxonomy): Bacteria > Pseudomonadati > Myxococcota > Myxococcia > Myxococcales > Myxococcaceae > Myxococcus > Myxococcus sp. XM-1-1-1. Next base: position 685,695 of record NZ_JAIQDH010000002.1, on the reverse strand, counting down.
GATCCACAGTGGAATCGTCGGGTCCGGCGCGCCCAGCTTCCGGATGTCCAGCTCGTCCACCCGCTTGACGCCGGCGCGCTCCCGCTCCAGCCCCTTGAAGTAGGGGTCCTTCGACTCGGGGATGATGGCCTGGTGCACCAACCAGCCCGAGCCCTCCAGCCCCGCCTGCGAGCGCTGGGTGAAGGGCACCACGTCCGGGCGCTTCGGACAGCCCCGCTCCACGTCGGAGGGGACGATGAACTTCACCGAGCCATCATCGTCCTGCGCCCCCGCGCTCCACGGCGCGAGCAGCGCCCACCCCAACACCCACGCAGTCGACCGCATCGACAATCGCATCCGCTCTCCTCCAGGCGACTCGAATCCTGGATGCGTTCATACCCCAAGCCCGGCGCCTGGCGGCACCTCGACGCACCGCGCCCGAAGCACGGCCAGCACCTTCGCGATATGAACACCCCGACACCCACTCACCAGGATGAGCCCATGCGCGCCCTGTCGATGCTGGCCGCGATGACACTGGCCTTGATGGCCTGCGGCAAGGACAAGCCCGACCCCGAGCCCCAACCTCCCGTCAGCGATGCCGACGAGGGCGACTGGGAGGACACGGGCCCCTTCGCCACCTGCGGCGTGGACGCCGCCTCCAACGCCTGCGGCAGCCTGGGCAGCTTCGACATCACCGGCTGCACCCCCGGGCAGCTCGCCTCGCTGGACCCCGACGGCGTCTACACGATTCACGTGCGCGCGCGCACGCCCCGCTACGGCAACACCTACGCCTTCTCGTCGCAATCGATGCGGCTGGCGGACTCGGGCGACCAGTACGCGGGCGGCCTGCCCCTCGACACGCGGCAGGTGCATGCCGGTGGCGTCGTCTTCGCCTCCGGCTCATTCACCTCGGGCACCACCTCCCGACGCCGCTCGTTCATCGGCTGCCAGTCCCCCGCTCCGAACCGCCTGCAGGGCTGCTACGTGGACTGCATCAACGGCCGGCTCGAGAGCGAGGGCACCTTCGACGCGTGGAAGGTGACGCCTCGCGACGGCGAGCCGGTGTCCTCCGGCCTGGAGCTGATGTCCGAGACCGCCGTGTCGGCGGGACTCGCCGCCGACGTCTACGTCACCAAGGGCCACGCCTACGTCGTGTCCCTGTACGGCGGCCTCTTCGTCTACGACGTGAGCGACCCGGCCCACCCCCGGCTCACCCGCAACATCCGCCGCACGAACGACAACTACTGGAACGGCGTGTGGGCGAAGGACGACGCGCTCTACATCGCCAGCGACTCGCGCGGCGTCATCGTCTTCGACATCAGCACCCCGGGCGAGCCGCTGGAGGTGCGCGCGATGGGCACCTCACGCACCAACGTGCACACGGTGTTCGTCGAGGGAAACCGCCTGTTCGCCGCGTCCCCCGCGCCCACCGGAGAAGTCCTCGTCTATGACATCTCCCAGCCGCTCGACCCCCAGCTGACGGGCACCTTCCAGGCCACGGGCTTCACCGCGGCGACGTCCTACGGCCCCCACGACATGTTCGCCTTCGAGGGGCGGCTCTACGTCAACTTCTGGCGCGCCGGCTACGTCATCGCGTCGCTGCAGGACGACGCCGCGCCCCGGCAGCTCGGCGCCTACCGCTACGAGCACTCCAACAGCCACGCCAGCGCCGTCGCGCGCTACGGCGAGCGCCTCATCGCCTTCGAGGGCGGCGAGGACTGGGGCGCGCACCTGCGCGTGCTGGACGTGACGGACGCCGCGAACCCCAAGCGCATCGGCGAGTACCGCCTGCGCCAGCACGTCTCCATCCACAACATGGTGCTGTCCGGCACGAAGCTCTACGTCGCCTGGTACCACGAGGGCGTGCGCGTGCTGGACGTGTCCACCCCGGAGAGCCCCCGCGAGGTGGCCCACTACAACACCTTCCGTCCGGACGACCCGATGCGCGGCGAGAGCTTCTACGACGGCGCCATCGGCATGCGCGTGCCCGGGGATGGCTTCGTCTACGCCGTGGACACCTCGCGCGGCCTGCTCATCCTGCGCGAGACGCCCTGAGCCTCACTGCGCCTTCTTGCGCGTGGGCTTCTTCGGCGCGGGCTTGAGGATTTCAATCTCCACCGGGGGCTCCGGCTTCACGTCCGGGCCCGCGTCCGGCGTGGCGGCCGAGGGCTCCGGGGCCTTCACCTCCACCCGGTCCTCCAGCGGCACCCGCCCCGCCGAGCGGCGGAACAGCTCCCACAGCGCCTTGTGCCAGTCCTCGCGGCTCGCCGAGCCCGACACCACCAGCCCCGCGCCGCTGTAGCGCGCCTCCAGGCCCAGCGGCTGCAGCGCGGTGGTGAACGACGTGAGCTGCTCCTGCAGCGCCGGCACGTCGAACGTCAGCTCCAGGTCCCGCGCGACGAAGGCGTCCGTGCGCAGCACCTCCAGCAGCGCCGCGCGGCACGCCGCGTCCTTCACCGTGGCCGTCAACCCGCGCTCCGCGCCCTGCGTGGCCTTCAGGTCCGGACACGCCTTGCGCGCCGCCGCCAGCCGGGGCGTGACGTCCTCCTCCGGCGGGCTGCCCACGGTCAGCCGCCACACGGCGAATCTCCCCTCCGCGTACAGGAGCATCAGCGTGCGCCCGGGCTTTCGCCCACTGAGCAACAGTTCGTTGCTGCCCTGGAGCACCTCCACGTGGGCCACGGAGGGGTCCTCCACCTCCACCCACTCGACGGCCGCCAGCTTCTGGAACTGCTCCTTGTCGACGTCCAGGGGACGGACCAGGTCCACCGGCCACGCCAGGGCCAGCGTGGGGACGAGGAGGGCCAGGAGTGCTCCAAGGGAATACATGCGAGCGGGCATCGGGGCTCCGGCGGGGTGGAACGGACCCTTAGCACGGGATAAGAACGGTGCTCTATGCCTACCTGGGCCCTCTGGGTCGCCTGCCTGGCGCTGTGCTTCGTCAGGTCGCTGGTCGCCGCGGCCGAATCCGCGCTCTACGGAACGTCGGACCTGCGTGCACAGGAGCTGGCCGAGTCCCACAAGGGCGCGTCGAGCCGACGCGTGCTGCGCCACAAGACCGAGCGCGAGGCCACCGCCACCGCGCTGCGCCTGGGCACCCTGCTCAGCGGGTTCCTCGCCGCCGCCATCGGCGCGTTCGTCCCGCCGCGCATGCTGGATTTGACGCGCTACGGTGAGGCCGCGTGGCTGCCCGTCGCCACCGTGGCCGCGGGCGCGCTGTTCGTCGGCGTGCTGGCCAGCCTCATGGAGGTCACCATGCGTGGCCTCGCCAACGCGAACCCGGAGCGCTGGGCGCTGCGGCTGTCGGGCGTGGTGTCGCTGCTGGTGGCGGTGCTCTATCCGCCCATGCGCGTGGTGCTGGGCGTGCTCAACCTGATGGCGCGCACCTTCGGCCGCACGCTGCGCTTCGAGCCGCCGCCGCCGCCGCTCGAGGAGCTGGAGAAGCTGCTCGCCGCGCAGGCCGCGAAGAACGAGGTCGACAAGAGCGCGCCCCAGCTCATCCGCTCCATCTTCGAGCTGTCCGACAAGCGCTGCCGCGACGTCATGGTGCCGCGCACCGAGGTCGTCACCGTCGACAGCACCATCTCCTCCGAGGACCTGCTGCGGCTGCTCGCCGAGGAGAACCACTCGCGCATCCCCGTGTACCGGGACGACGTGGACCACATCATCGGCGTGCTGCACGCGCGCGACATCATCCCGCTCCTGCAGCACCCGGAGCTCATCGTCCTGCAGGACATCATCCGCCCCGCGCACTTCGTGCCGTGGATGAAGCCCATCGGCGACCTCCTGCGCGACATGCAGAAGCGGAAGATCCACATGGCCATCGTCGTGGACGAGTACGGCGGCTTCATGGGCGTCGTCACACTGGAGGACATCCTGCGTGAAATCGTCGGCGACATCGGCGACGAGTTCGAGGTGGAGGAGAAGCAGGTCGAGAAGATGGCGGACGGCAGCTTCATGGTGGACGCCGCCATGGAGGTGGACAGCTTCACCCAGGCGTTCGGCTTCCCGCTGCCCGAGGGCGACTTCGACACGCTGGGCGGCTACCTGTCGTCGCTCGCCGGCCACCTGCCGGACGTGGGCGAGCGCTTCACCTACAACGGCTGGCAGTTCGTCGTGGCCAACAAGGAAGGCGCTCGCATCGACCGCGTGCGCATGTCCCGGCTCAAGAGCGCCACGCCGGGCAAGGACACGCGCCCCAAGGAGCCTCGCTCCGAGGCCTCCGCGGCCAAGTCCTGAGCGTCACTCCGCCATGCCCTCCAGCGGGGGCACGTGCGTGAGCTTGCGCGAGCCCTGGGCCCGGAAGGACGCCCGCCGCTCCGTGCCGCCGAAGCGCAGCACCACCCCGCCGCGCAGCCGCACCGGCACTGCCCCCGTCACCGGCACGACGCGCTCGGCGGCCAGCGGGAAGAGCACGCGCAGGGGCACCTCGCCCTGGGGCGCCAGCGCCGCGTCCACGTGCTGCTGGCCGGTGGCCACGCGCCGTCCGTCCACCCACAGCTCGAAGTCCACCGCGGTGAGCGTCGCCGGGTCCGACGCGGGGTTCCTCACCTGGAGCCCGACATCGAGCAGGCCCGAGCCGTCCGCCTGGAAGTCCACGTCCAGCGACTCGACGCGCACCGCCTCGTCGTAGGCGCGCGGCTTGAGGGGCACCGCGCCCAGGCAGCCCGGGCCGACGAGCGCCGCCCATGCCCCGAGGACGAGGAGCCGCGCGCGCATCAGCCGCCCAACAGGGGCTGGAGCGCCTCCACCGTGAGGGGCCAGCCCGCCCGACGGGCCAGCGCCTCCAGCGCCTTGATGAACTCCGCCGCCGACTGGAAGCGCCGCGCCCGGTCCGCGAAGAGCGCCTTGCGCACCACCAGCCCCGCGTAGTCCGGCAGGTCCGACGTCACCGAGGAGAGCAGCGGCACCCGCGCGTCGCGCACCTTGTGCATCAGGTCCGCCTCGTTGTCGCCCGAGTACAGCCGCCGGCTGGCGAACAGCTCCCACAGGATGATGCCCACGGCGAACAAGTCGGTGCGCGCGTCCACCGCCTGCCCCAGCACCTGCTCGGGGCTCATGTACGGCAGCGTGCCGCGCAGCGCGCCCGCGTCGCCGCGCATCATCCCCTCCACCTCCGCCACGCCGAAGTCCGTCAGCTTCACGTCGCCGTTGATGCCCAAGAGCACGTTGGCCGGGTTGAGGTCGCGGTGGACGATGGTGGCGCCGTTCTCCCCCACCTTCGCCCGGTGGATGTAGTCGAGCGCCTTGAGCAGGCACCACGCGATGTAGCACGCGGCCTCGGGCGGCATCGCCGCGCCGGCCTTGAGCAAGAGCTCCTGCATGTAGCCGAGCGTCCGGCCACTGACGAGCTCCTGCACCATGAGGTAGTCCGGCCCCGCCTTGAACAGGCGGAACGTCCGGACGATGTGCGCGTGTCGCAGGCGCACCGTCAGCTTCGCCTCGTCGACGAAGGCCTTCACGTAGGCCGTGTCGTTGCGGAACGACGGGTGCAACCGCTTGATGACAACTTCGTCAGGCTCGCCGGGCGAGCGCTGCGTCGTGGACCGGGCTCGCGCCTGGTACACCTCCGCCATGCCGCCAACGGCCAGTCGGCCGACTACCTCGTAGCCACCCAGGTCCGGAGCATCCGCCACGACACAAGCCTACTGCGATTTTCCGCAGGCACCCACTATTCAGCCATCAAGGCTGAATACAGGGCCTCGTATCGCCGGGCGGAGACATCCCAGGAAAAGTCCTTCTCCATGCCCCGCCGCCGGAAATCCGCGAGCCGGGGCGGGTCCGCGTAGAGGGCCTGGGCCCGGCGGAAGGCGGCCAGGAGCGCCGACTTGTGGAAGGCCTCGAAGAGGATGCCGTTGCCGTCCAGCCCCCCCTCCACGGTGTCCACCAGCCCCCCGGTGGCCCGGACGATGGGAACGGTCCCGTAACGCAGCGAATACATCTGGTTCAGCCCACACGGCTCGTAGCGGCTGGGCATCAGGAAGAAGTCCGCGCCGGCCTCCACCAGATGTGACAGGGCCGGGTCGAAGCCCAGGTGCACGGACACCTGGCGCGGGAAGCGGGCCTGCAGGGCGCGCAGGCCCTCCTCCAGGGGGCCCTCGCCGCTGCCCACGCCCACGAAGCGGATGTCCGCCTGCAGCGCGGTGGGCAGCGCCTCCAGGAGCAGGTCCATGCCCTTCTGCCACGCCAGCCGGCTGACGATGGCGAACACGGGCGCGTCCCCCTCCGGCAGGCCGAAGCGCTGGAGCAGCTCCCGCTTGCACACCGCCTTGCCCTCCATCTCCCGAGGGCCGAAGCGCGCCGGCAGGTAGGGGTCCGTGACGGGGTTCCACTCGTGCACGTCCACGCCGTTGAGGATGCCGTGCAGCCGGTGGGCGCGGCGGCGCAAGAGCCCGTCCAGGCCGTAGCCCTGCTCGGGCGTCTGGATTTCGCGCGCGTACGTGGGCGACACGGTGGTGAGCGCGTCGGAGAACACCAGGCCCCCCTTGAGCAGGTTGACGGTGTCGTAGAACTCCAGCCCGCCCTCCGAGGTGAACAAATCCCACGGCAGCCCCAGGTCCGCCATCGCGTCCTTCTGGAACTGCCCCTGGTAGGCCAGGTTGTGGATGGTGAACACGCTCCTGGCGCGTGACAGCGACGTGGACTGGAAGCCGCGCCGCAGCGCCACCGGGACCAGCCCCGTCTGCCAGTCGTTCGCGTGGATGATGTCCGGCTGGAAGCCCACGCGCTGGGCCGCCTGGAGCGCGCCCACGGACAGGTATGCGAAGCGCCGCACGTTGTCGCCGAACTCACCCGCCGCGTCGCCGTACAGCCCGTGGCGGCCGCCGAAGAAGTGCTCGTTCTCCAGGAAGAGGACCTCCAGCCCCTCCGCCACGCGGGCGGAGAGGATGGGCCCGCCCACCTCGCCGAAGGGGAAGCGCAGTTGGAGCGACTGTCCGGTGGGCGCGAGTCGTCCGGCGTCGCGCAAGTCACGGTAGCGCGGGGTGACGACCTTGACGTCGTGCCCCAGCGAGGCGAGCGCGGCGGGCAGCGCGCCGGCCACGTCCCCCAGTCCCCCCGTCTTCGAGAAGGGCGCCACCTCCGAGGAGATGAAGAGAATCTTCATGTGACAACCATGACGGTTGCGCCGGATGAGTCAACCGTGAACGTGCGCCCACTGTCCGCGTCCCTTATGGTGCGCCCGTGCTGATACCTCCCGACCCCATCCAGCGCTTCGCGGACGTCTTCGAGCGCGCCAAGAAGGCCATCCCCGTGGACCCCAACGCGGTGGTGGTGGCCAGCGTCGGCGCCGACGGCCGCCCCAGCGCGCGCGTCGTCCTCCTCAAGGACTTCGATGCGCGCGGCTTCGTGTTCTTCACCAACCACGAGAGCCGCAAGGGGAAGGAGCTGCTCACCCACCCCTTCGCCGCGCTGTGCTTCTACTGGCAGCCCCTGGACGAGCAGGTCCGCGTGGAGGGCCGCGTGGAGGTGGTGTCCCCCGAGGAGGCGGACCAGTACTTCAGGAGCCGCGCGCGCGGCAGCCAGGTGGGCGCGTGGGCCAGCCTCCAGAGCCAGCGGCTGGGCTCGCGCGATGAATTGGAGTCGCGCGTGGAGGACGTGGAGAAGCGCTACGCGGGAGGGGACGTGCCGCGCCCGCCGCACTGGTCCGGCTTCCGCGTGGTGCCCGACCGCATCGAGTTCTGGCACGCCCAGCCCAGCCGGCTGCATGACCGGCACGTCTACCTGCGCGACGGCGACGCGTGGCGCACGCAGATGCTCTACCCGTAGCGACGCGGCCCCTCGTGCTACCAGGGCACCTCCGCGCCCTGGTAGTCGAAGAAGCGACCACTGTGCTCCGCGCGCAGCTCATCGATGACGTTGAGCATCCCTCGCACCGAGTCGCGTGGCGGCAAGGGCGCGTCCGGCCCGCCCATGTCCGTCTTCACCCAGCCGGGGTGCAGCAGCACGGGCACGATTCCCTGGGCACGCAAGTCATTGGACAGGTTGCGCACGCCCATGTTCAACGCGACCTTGGACATCCGATAGGCATAAGCGCCGCCGTCGCTGTTGGACGACAGCGAGCCCATGCGCGAGGTGACGTAGGCCACCTTGCGCGAGCGGCCCCGCAGGAGCCCCGGGAGCAGCGCGCTGGTGACACGCAGCGGCCCCAGCGCGTTGACGGCGAAGGTGCGCACCACGTCCGCGTAGTCCACGTCCGTCAGCGCGCACCACAACCCTGGCACGCCCGCGTTGTTGATGAGGACATCCACCGGCTCCAGCAGCACCTCGTCGGCGAAATCCCTGACACTCGCCTCGTCGGCCACGTCCAGCGCATGGACTCTCAAGCGCCCCGCACAGCCGTGTTTCAGCGGCTCCAGCCGCCGCCGCCCCTCCTCGGTGCGCACCCCGGCGTCGACGATGTCGCCGCGCTCGAGGAGCTGTTGGACGAACTCATACCCAATGCCCCTGCTCGCTCCGGTGATGACGTAGCGCATGCTCTTCATTAACGCGCCGAATGGATGTCCTTGGCAAAACACGGACGAATGACGCGAGTGAGTGCACGCTGGTCACCGGAAAATTTGATTCAGGAGAGACAACCCATGACTGTCGCCGTCGTAGGAGGTGGGATTTCAGGTCTGGTCGTCGCCTGGCGATTGCGCTCCCGCGGTAGGGATGCCGTTCTCCTGGAGACAACCCCCCGGCTCGGTGGCGCGGTGGGCACGCGCGCGCAGCAGGGCTTCCTCCTGGAGACGGGCCCCAACAGCTTCCTGGACCGCGAGCCCGCCATGAGAGAACTGGCATCCGCGCTCAATCTGGAACACAGGATTCGCGCGGCGGATGGGGCGGCGAAGCGGCGGTATGTCTACACGCGGGGGAAGCTGCGCTCGGTGCCCGCATCGCCGCCGGCGTTCCTGAAGTCGGACATCCTCCCCTTCGGCGCGAAGCTGCGGGTGATGGGGGAGCTGTTCAGCGGCCGCGCGGCGGCTGGTGTGGACGAATCCCTGGCGGACTTCGGGCGCCGGCATCTGGGGCCCACGGCGACGCGGGTGCTGCTGGACGCGGTGCAGACGGGCATCTTCGCGGGCGACGTGGAGAAGCTGAGCGTGGGCGCCACGTTCCCGCAGCTCGTGAAGCTGGAGCGCGAGCACAGAAGCCTCCTGCTCGGCGCCATCCACGCCCAGAAGGCCCAGGCGAAGGCGCAGAAGGCCCTGCCCGCGGGCAGCACCGCGCCGAAGCTGAGCGGCGCGCTGAGCACCTTCGAGGGCGGGCTCGGCACGCTCATCGACGCCCTGGGCACGGCGCTCGGGGACGCGGCGCACACCGGTGCCACGGTGGAGGGCCTGACGCGGGGAGACGACGGCTGGCGGCTCGCGGTGAGCGAGCGGGGACAGCGCTCGGAGCTGAAGGCGTCCCACGTGGTGCTGGCCGCGCCCGCATACGTGACGCGGGGCCTCCTGGAGCCGCTGGACGCGGAGCTGGCTTCTCGCGTGGGCGGCATCGACTACGCGCCCATCGCCGTGGTGCACCTGGGCTTCGACGCGGGGACGACGCCCGCGCCGGACGGCTTCGGCTTCCTGGTGCCGCCGATGGAGAAGCGCCGGCTGCTCGGCGCCATCCACGCGTCCACCGTGTTCCCCTTCCGCGTGGAGGCGGGCCGGGTGCTGTACACGTGCATGGTGGGCGGCGCGACGCGGCCGGACCTGGTGGCGCTGGACGAGGCCGCGCTGGTGGCGCTGGCGCGCGAGGAGCTGCGGGCGCTCGCGGGCGTCACCGCCACGCCGACGCTCACCGAGGTCTTCCGCTGGAAGCGGGGCATCCCCCAGTACAACGTGGGCCACCTGGAGCGGATGGACGGCGTGGACCGGGCGCTCACGCGCCTGCCCGGGCTGCACCTGGCGGGGAACGCCTACAAGGGCGTGGGCCTCAACGACTGCATCCGCAACGGGCTTTCGCTCGCGGACGCGCTGGTGGACGCGGGGGCCTGAAAGCGACGGCTCGGCCCCGGGCGGCGACCGTCCGGCGCCACCGGGTCAGTGGGGCACGAGGGGCACGTCAGACTGGGCATGCATGCTGCGCAGCCTCCGGAGACCCCCATGCCCCCCACCCTCCTCGTCGCCGCCGCCATCGTCCTGTTCCCCGTCGTCCTCGCCGGAAGCATCCTCGTCGACGCGCTCGAGCTCGACGTGGACAAGGCCCCCGAGCAGTGACGCCTCCGACGGTGTAGGCTCCGCCGGGCGCATGTCGGAGAAGCCCGAAGGGTCCATCGTCCGCGCCACCCTGCGGGCCCTCGCGGAGCCCCGCAGGCTGGTGCCCATCCTCCTCGTCTGCGCCCCGCTCGTCGCCGCGCAGGTGAGCTTCAGCCGCGAGCCGCTCGCCCCGCACCTGGGCGTGCTCATGTGCCTGGTCTTCGTGGGCGTGGCCCCCGTCACCTACCGGGTCCTCTTCCCCAGCGGGCTGGATTTGAGCCACGGCGGCGTGCGCGTGCTGATGTACGGCACGCTGGGCAGCGGCGTGGTGCTGATGATGGGCATCGTGCTGCCCAAGCTCCTGGACATGGGGCCCACGTTCCTCACCCAGCGCACCAACCTCATGGTGTGCAACGCGCTGTTCCTCGTCGGCGGCTGGGGGCTGGGGCGGGACATCGGCTTCGAGGAGTCCCTGGCCAAGGAGCGCGCCCGCGCGGCCCGCTTCGCGCTGGAGGCGGAGCAGGCGCAGCTGCTCGCGCTGCGCAGCCACCTGGACCCGCACTTCCTCTTCAACACGCTCAACGCCATCGCCGAGTGGTGCCGCGAGGACGGCGCGGTGGCGGAGGCCGCGGTGCTCAGGCTGTCCACCATGCTTCGCTCGGTGCTCGCCGGCGTGCGCAAGGCGACCTGGCCCCTCTCCGAGGAGCTGGCGCTGATGCGCACCCTCTTCGACCTCCACCTGCTCAGGGACCCGGAGCTGTTCCAGCTCGCGGTGGACATCCGCCCCGGCGCCGAGGACGTGCCCGTGCCGCCGCTGGTGCTGCTGCCGCTCGCGGAGAACGCGGTGAAGCACGGCCCCGCCGCGGGCCACCGGGGCCGGCTGTCGCTGGAGGTGCAGGTGCGCGACGGCCAGGTGGCGGTGGCCATCGAGAACCCCGGCGCCTCCCGGGGGCCGCGCGAGGGCAGCGCGGGCCTGCCCACCGTGGAGCGCAGGCTCGCGCTGGCCTATGGCGAACAGGCGCGCCTGTCGCTCACCAGTGACGCGGAGCGCACCCGTGTCACCGTCACCCTGCCCCGCTCGGGCCCCCTGCCAGGAGTCATCACGTGAGCCCTCCCCTGCGTGTCCTCATCGCCGACGACGAGCTGCTCGCCCGCAAGCGCCTGTCGCGACTGTTGGGCGCGCTGCCCGACGTGCAGGTGTGCGGCGAGGCGGCGGACGGGGAGGCGGTGCTCGCCGCGGTGCGCGCGGGCGGCGTGGACGTGGTGCTGCTGGACATCCACATGCCCGGCCTCAGCGGCCTGGACGCGCTCGCGCTGCTGCCGGAAGACGGCCCTCGCGTGGTGCTCTGCACCGCGCACGCCGAGCACGCCGTGGACGCCTTCGAGCACGGCGCCGTGGACTACGTCTTGAAGCCCGTGGAGCCCGCGCGGCTGCAGAAGGCCCTGGAGCGCGTGCGCGCGAGAATCGGCGCGGAGCCCCGCGCCCGCGGGGACGGCGCCCCCACGGAGAAGCCGCCGCAGCAGGCCCGGGCGCTGGCGCGGCTGCCCATCCCCACGCGGCAGGGCATCGTCCTGGTGGACCCGGAGACCATCTCCCACGCGGCGCTGGATGACGAGCTGGTGACGGTGTTCACCGCGCAGGGCGAGTTCCTCACCGACTTCACGCTCAACGAGCTGGCGGAGAAGCTGCCCCAGGACCTGTTCCAACGGGTCCACCGCCGGGCGCTGCTCAACCTGCGCCACGTCGCCAGGCTGGAGCCCCTGGAGACGGGGGGCTACCTGGCGCGCACGTCCCGGGGCCACGCGGTGGAGGTCAGCCGCCAGTCCGCGCGCGAGCTGCGAAGGATGCTGGGTCTGCGCAAGGGCGCCGAGGACGAGGGCTGACCGCAAGTCCCCCTCGCGTGTCGCGGCGCGCCCAGCTCGCGCCGCACCTCACCTGCGACTACTGCACGCTCACCTCGACATCGACGAGCTGGCCGTTCTCCTCGCGCTGGAAGCGCACGTTGCCGTCCTCGGTCCACGCGGGCGAGGTGCCCTGTCCCAGGCTGTAGGCCGACGCGACGTTGTCCTGGGCGTCGAGCTTCATCACCCGCACCTCGGTGGTGGTCGTCGTCTGCGGCGCGAGGTAGACGATGATGCGGCGCTGGTTGGGCCCCCACTGCACGGGGGTGTTGCTCACCGGAGCCGGCACGTAGGCGGGGTCCGTGGCGAGCGACGTGCTCCGGTTCGTCACCTGCATCAGGTTCTTCCCGTTGGCCTTCACGCGCCAGAAGGACGCGAGCCCCGAGCGCAGCTTCGACTGGAACAGGATGCTCTTGCCGTCCGGCGTCCACGACGCGCTCTGGTCGTCATGGCCCGTCGTCAGCCGCTCCGTCTTGCCGTTGCTCGCCTTGTAGAGGTGGAGCTCCGCGCTGGTCACCGGCTGGCCCACGTTCCACGAGGAGGGCAGCTTCGAGAACACCACCTGGCTGCCGTCCGGCGACACCGACGGGGCGCTCGCGCGCTCGGCGATGAGCGTCGACTTGCCGTCCTTCACGCCGTACAGCTGCTGGCTCGGCGTGAGGTAGACGATGATGCGTCGGTCCGCGACGGCGCTCTGCGACTGCTCCGCCACGGTGGCGTCACCGCCGGAGGATGCGGCCTCCATGTCCGCGCCACCGCAAGCGGTCAGCGCCAGAGAAGAAGCCATCCACATCACGAGTGTCCCGCGACGAGCGATGCTTCGGACTTCATTCGGATGCATACGGTCCTCTGTGTGAAAATTTCCGCTGCCGAGTACGAATACTGACAAAGGAGTCTGACCCGCACTCACGGGTATTTCACGTCAGACTGCTGGAACAATCCACCCAGTCTCAATTGACCCGCCGAGTACCCAACGCGCCTCTCGCACCGCGTCAGCGGTTGACGAACAGCGCCGGGATGCGCGCCGCGTCGTCGCCCAGCACTTCCGAGAGGAGCTGGTGGGCAGGGGTGGGAAGCGTGGTGCCGGCGCGTGCACAGCGGGAAGCCTCGTCCAATGTGCGCATGGGCACGTCGCAGTAGGACTCGCGCCAGTGGACGGAGAGGGACTCGGCGAAGCGGCGGGCCATCAGCTCCACGCGCTGCTCCAGCCAGCCCTCGGGCGAGGTGAAGCTGGCGCGGCGCGGGCGAATCTCACCGGGCTCGAAGTGGACGTCGTGCTCCAGCGAGGACTCGGACAGGTGGTCCTGGAGCACCGTCGCCAGCGGGGCCCGACGCGCGTCCAGCACCCCCGAGGAGGACAGCGTGAGCTGGTGCTCCACCGACAGGCGCAGGGCGTGGTACTCGAAGGTGCGCGCCACATCCCTGTAGCGCGTGACGGGCACGGTGAAGTTGCGCGTGTACGTGCGCACCTTGGTCACCTTGCGCGTCTGCGTCTTGCCGTCCTTGTCGGTGTACGTCTCGTCCGCCTCGAACGGCTCCTCGATGGTCTCCTTGCGCTCCTCGTGGTCGGTGTAGGGGACGCGCTCCGTGTACGGCGCCGTCATGGCCACGTTCTCGCTGCCGCGGCGCGTGTCGAAGCGGCCGGCGAGCAAGAGCTCCGGCTGGGGCTTCGCGGCGGGCGAGTACCAGGGCGACAGCTCGTAGGCGCGCGCGAGCCGCGAGCGCAGGAGCGCCATGCGCGCGGAGTCGAGGCCCGACACCTGGCCCTCCCACGTGGGCACGCCGGTGAGCTCGGGGGCCGGAGCGGGCTCGGGGGCGGGCTCGCGCCAGTGGCGGCAGTAGCGCGACACCACCTCGCGCCAGTGCGCGCCGGTGTCGGACGTCACGGCCTTGAGGCGCCCGCAGGTGTCCTTGCCGCTCTGGAGCACGGAGGACTCCATCTCGCGCTGGATGCCGACCATCTCCTTGTGCGCGAGCAGCGGGCGCTTGCGGATGAGCGCCTCCTCCGCCGTCAGCGCGTGGCCCTGGCTCGCGGGCGCGACGATGACGGCGCGCAGGTGCCGGTGCGTGCCCTCCATCTCCTCCAGGAGCGAGCTCTCCAGGCCGCCGCTGAGCTTCGCGTTCCACTGCACGCGCCGGTCGAGGAAGCGCAACAGGTCGTCCTCGGCCTTCTCGTCGATGCCGTCCAACCGGAAGCGCCGCGCGTTGCCGAGCAGCTGGCTGAGCGCCTTGCCGCGCAGGCCATCGCGCTCGATGACCAGGGACTTGTCGTGCGGGTCCTTGGCGACGAGGTCGTCATAGAGGCTGGCGGCCTCGACGAACTGGCCGTTGCGCGCCAGCTCGTCGGCGCGACCTCGCAGGGTGGAGCAGGCACTTCCCAAAAGAGCGAGCAGCAACAGCGGAGGAAGGAGTCGGGACATGGGCGCGAAGAGCAGGACCTCTGCCGCTGACGTGGCGGGCGCCCGGATATTCGCCCCAGCCGCGCCCGGCTCGCAACGACGGGGGTCCTCCCGAGGCCGCCCGCCCGCCCGCGCCTACTCCACCGGCCAGTCGTGCACGGGCGCCCCCGAGGCCGTCAGCTCCAGGTAGCGCTCCAGCATCGCCGCCAGGGCGTCCCTGCGGGGCATGCCCGCCTCCAACCGCGTGAGCACCTGCCGCTGCCAGCGCGCCCCCGTCCTGCGCGTGTCCACCCGGCGGGAGATGACCTCCATCATCCGGTCCGCCTCCTGTGCCTCCACGCCCGCGGACACCAGCCCGCGGTGCGCCACGGGGATGAGCCTGCGCACCAGGTCCACCACGGGCACCACGCGGGGGCTCGGCGCGGACTCACCCGGCCACAGCAGCTCCGCGTCCAGCCCCTTGCGCGAGGCGCGGATGAAGTTGCCCGCGGCGTGCGCGAAGGGCAGCGCGGGCAGCAGCGCGTCGATGCGCTCGGCGAGCCCCAGCGTCAGGCCCAGGAGGAACGCGCCGTTGGCCACCATGTCCACCACGGAGGGCCCCGCGGGCAGCGCGCGCAGCTCGATGCGCAGGTGCCCCGCGTCCTTCGGGTCATAGACGGCCCGGTTCCAGGACCACACGGTGCCCTGGTGCAGCCGCAGCTCCTCCAGCCCCGGCGGACGGCCCGAGGCCGCGTGCTCCAGCGGGGACTCGTGCCCCACCACGGGCAA
Organism: Myxococcus sp. XM-1-1-1; assembly: GCF_020037095.1. NCBI lineage: Bacteria > Pseudomonadati > Myxococcota > Myxococcia > Myxococcales > Myxococcaceae > Myxococcus > Myxococcus sp. XM-1-1-1. The sequence goes on along the minus strand of NZ_JAIQDH010000002.1, from coordinate 670,481 downwards.
CAGCGGCGCGTGCAGCGCGACCGACTCGGCGAACAGCTCGTAGGCGCCCTCGCGCACCCAGCCGTGGCCGAACGTCACGCGCCCGTGGGGCTGGAAGCCGCCCTCGCCCGGCTCGCCCCGGTCATCCACGGACTGACGGAACAGCGCCACGCGTGTCTCGTCCCAGAGCTTGCGCCCCAGGAACAGCGGCGAGTTGGCGCTGATGGCCAAGGCGGGCGCGGTGGCCAGCTGCGCGGCGTTGTACAGGCGCGCGAAGTCGGCGGGCGTCACGCGCAGGTGGAACTGGAGGGACGTGTTCGCGCCCTCGAGCGTCGTGTCGTCCCAGGCGAGCGTCAGCGCCTCCTCGTCGCCCCGGATGGCGACCTCGATGGGCTTGCCTCGGCGCTGGCGGATGGCGTTGTTCAGCGCGCGGTAGCGCGGCTGGGCCGTCAGCGCGCCCTTGCCCAGGTCCGCCTCGCGCAGCGTGGGCAGGATTCCAATCACCGCCACCCGCGCGCCCTCGACCGCCGCCGCGCGCCGCACCTCCGCGAGCGCGTCCTCCAGCTCCGCCCGGAGCGCGGTGAAGGGCCGCCCCGCCAGCGGCCCCGGGCGCAGGTTGACCTCCAGGTTGAAGCGGTTCATCTCCAGCGTCACGCGCGGGTCCTTCGTGCGCGCGAGCACCTGCTGGTTCATCGGCAGCGGGAAGCCCCGGTCGTCCACGAGGAACAACTCCAGCTCCGCGCCAATCGTCGTCGGTCCTTCGCCGAAGCCGGGCCTGGCGAGGACGACGCGCAGCGCCTCCAGGCTCTCGTCGAGCCTGCGCGAGAAGCGCTCGAAGTCCTCCGGACCGAACTGCTCCTGCTGGATGGAGAGCCCCATGCGCGGACAACCTGTGCACGGTCGCCCGCACCGGCAGCACTCGCCAGGGGCTCGCCGGCCCGGCCGCCGGGACTGCCTCGGGCCGTCCGCTCCGGAGGCACGCCCGTCTTTCACCCCGGGGCACCCGGGTGACGAGGGGCCCGGGTGTGTTATCTGGCGTCCTGGCCATGCCGTCCGACACGCCCACCAACCTCTACGACCTGACGCGGCCCGCGCTCGGCGCGCTGCTGTCCGACTGGGGCTACCGGCCCCACCACCGCGACGTGCTCTGGTCCGGCCTGTACCGACAGCAGGCCCGGGCGCTGGACGAGGTGGAGGGGCTGCGCGCGGACCTGCGCGAGGCCCTGCGCGAGCGCGCGCGGCTGGGACAGCTCACCACGCACCACGAGGCGTTCAGCTCCGACGGCCACACCCACAAGCTGCTCATGAAGCTGGAGGACGGACAGACGATTGAGACCGTCCTCATGCGCTTCAAGGGCCGCGCGACGGTGTGCATCAGCACTCAGGCAGGGTGCGCCATGGGCTGTGTCTTCTGCGCCACGGGGCAGATGGGCCTGTCGCGTCACCTGACGCCCGGCGAAATCGTGGGGCAGATTCTCCACGTGCAGCGCATCCTCCGCGAGTCGGGCGAGACGCTGCGCAACGTCGTGCTCATGGGCATGGGCGAGCCGTTGCACAACTACGACAACACCCTGGCCGCGGTGGATGTCCTGGTGGACCCGCTGGGCCTGGCCCTGGCGCCGCGCTTCATCACGCTGAGCACGGTGGGCGTGGTGCCGGGCATCCGTCGACTCGCGGACGAGGACCGGCCGGTGCAGCTGGCGGTGAGCCTGCACGGCGCGACGGACGCGGAGCGCGCGGCGCTGGTGCCCGCGGGGCGACGCTGGCCGCTGGCGGAGCTGATGGACGCGTGCCGCTACTACATCGCCCGACGCAAGCGCCGCATCTTCTTCGAGTGGACGCTCATCGAGGGCCGCAACGACACGGTGGAGCACGCCCACACACTGGGCGCGCTGTTGGGTGACATGGACGCGCACGTCAACGTCATCCCCCTCAACCCCACGGTGGGCTACGACGGCGGGCCGAGCCGACCCGAGTCGGTGCGCACCTTCCAGGACGTGCTGATGTCGCACGGTGTCCCCAGCACCGTGCGTCAACGCCGGGGCATCGACATCGACGCGGGCTGCGGTCAGCTCAAGTCCGCCGTGGAGCGACGCTCGCGCCGTTCACTTCCCACCAGCCCGTGACGCGCTCGCGCGCGCATGTCAGCCGCGCCCGTTAACGTCGCGCCGCCGGAGGCCTTGTGCCGAGCTCCGGACCCACACCCTCATCTTGTGTCGCTGGAGGACACCCGCGAGGTTTCCGCGGGGGGGCTCTTGCACGCTCCATGGCCGTGGGCACATTCTTTCCATCGGCTTCCCCGGGGAGGTGGGCGATGCTTTCCATCCAGGAGCATTCGACGACGGAAGAAGCGAGCAGCGACTTGCTCGACTTCATCCTCCAGCCGTCCAACTGGCTCTCGGCCGCGCGCCGGGAGACGGACCCTGCCGTATGGCCGGGTCAGAACACGCTCTACCAGCGCCGGGTGGGCCCGCTGCGCATCAGCGCGTGCGTGGAGGTCTCCGCGGGGCTGGAGGTGCTGCTGCACATCGCCTTCCGCGCGCCGGGGCTCACGCCCGTGAAGGCGGCGGACCAGTTGGAGAGCTTCCTCAAGGAGCGGCTGCCGCTCACGCCCAACTCCGAGTGGCAGGTGGAGGTGGACGAGCGCCGGTGGATCCACTTCTCCCGGCGCTACGCGGCCTCGCACCTCACGGCGTGAGGCTGTCCAGCCGGTGATGGCGCAGGGGCTGCGCCACGTTCTTCACCGGCGTCTCGGTGAGCGCGCCGAAGCGCAGGCCCTGGATGAAGGGCTCGGTGGAGTCCACCAGCACGTCCCGGGCGCTCGCCATGACGAGCGTCTCGCGGAAGCCCGCCAGTGACTGCAGGCGCGCCGCCTGGTTCATGCCGCTGGAGAAGGCGGTGTACTGACGGTTGGGGCCGAAGAGGCCGCAGTTGACGTGGGCCAGGTTGACGCCCACGGCCACGCCCAGACCGGGGAGCTTTACGCGCTCGCACAGCGCGGCCACTTCCTCGCGGGCTCCGAGCCTCGCGGTGAGCGACTGGATGTCACACGCGGCCCGAACGGCGGCCTCGGCGCGCTCCCTGCGGCTGGACTTGAAGAAGGGCGGGCCGAACAGGCCGATGACGCAGTCGCCGACCATCTTGTCGAACACGCCGCCGTGCTCCCAGATGCAGTCCACGGCGCGCGCGCTCCACTCGTCCACGAAGCGGCCGATGTTGCGCGGGCTGTCGAAGCCGTGCTCGCAGATGCGCGTGAAGCCGTTGATGTCCGCGAAGAGGATTCCCACCTCCTGGTCCTGCGCGCGCAGGTGCTGCGCGTAGTTGGGGTCCTGCAGGAGCGCGTCGATGATGCTGGTGGGGAAGAACTGCGACAGGTGGATGCGCTCGCGGTTGTAGTCGAGCAGGCGCTGGCTGAGCGTGGAGGCCAGCACGCGCAAGAGGTCCATCGTGTACGCGGAGAAGCCCTCGTCGCAGGCGACGGCGATCTTCCCCAGGGGCTCGCTGGAGGCCGAGCCGGAGATGAGCACCGCCTCGGTGGTGCGGCCAGGGAGCAGCTGGCGCAGCGCGGAGACCTCCTCGGACAGCAGGCGGTGGCCGTGCTGGCGCAGGGCGCGCTCCACGTCCTGGCTGGGCTGCTCGCCGCTCTCGAACTCCAGGTGGCCGTTGCGGTACAGGCGGTAGTGGAGCACCTGGGGGCGCACGGCGTCGCGGTAGAGCAGGAGGAAGGAGGGCACGCGCACGCGCTGGGCCAGCGTGAGCACCGCCTGGTCCATGCCCACCTCGAACACGGGGTTGGCCAGGTGCGCGTTGCACTGGATGATGAGCTGGTGCTTCTCCGACGCGGTGTGGACCAGGCACAGCACGGTGTCGAGCTGCTCGGCGATGGTGTCGAGCAGGCGCAGGGCGCGGGCCGAGGCCTCCGGTGACGTGTGGTCTCCGGAGAAGAGCAGGCCGAAGGAGCCCACGGGGTCTCCGGCGACGTCGAGCGGCTGGGTGACGAGCGTCGCGTCTCCGATTCGCTGGGGTCCGGGGGCGCCGTCGAGCAGCGGGCCGGGGAAGTCTCCGCCCCAGTCGCCCTCCTGCCAGGTGCGGGTGCGCAGGTCCTCGTCGCGCGTGGTCAGCGCCACGGCGCGGGCGCCGGTGAGCGCGAGGATGGGCGGGAAGCAGCGGCGGAAGGTCTGCGTGAGGTTCTCACGCGCGCGGAGGCTCTCCTCGAGGAGGTCATCCACCGCGCGGTGGAGCGCGCGCAGCGTCTTGTATTCCTCGAGGCTCAGGTCCGTGGCCAGCGGATGCGTCATGAGGCGGGTTCTACCGCCGAGGACGCGGCGTTGTCACAGGGGCGGCGTGTGGGGCTGGCCGCCCACGACCTGACCGCGGGCCACCTCGATGAGCCAGTAGCCCTCGTGGCCGGCCTCGGTGGAGGAGCCGGCGCCGAAGATGTGGGGGCGCTCGTTGGTGGCGGGGTGGTGGTAGCGCTGGTGGATGTGACCGTGGAGGACGGCGTGGCGGGGGCCTGGGAGCAGCCGCAGCAAGGCCTGGGCGTCGCGCAGGCCGTGGTGCCAGCGGTCGGCGCGTCCCCTGCGGGTGAGGGGCGCGTGGTGGACGACGACGAGGACGGCGCGGCCGTCCAACCGGGGGTCCTTCAGCAGGGCCGAGAGGCCGTCGAGCTGGGCGTCGCCGATGACGCCGAAGGAGAGGCCGGGCGAAGCGGGGACGCGGGCGGACAGGAGGCCCACGACGGCGGCCTCGGAGCCCACGAGGCGCACGAAGGGGAAGGCGCCCTCGCGGCGGTGTTCGGGAAGGTCGCTGTGGAGCAGGTGGCCGAAGTGGCTGGCGAAGCGGCCCTTCTGGTGGCTGCCGGGGGTGTAGACGTCGTGGTTGCCGGGGATGATGGTGCAGCGGCTCGGGTCGTCGGCGAGGGGGCCGAGGGCCTGGCGCGCGCCCTTGAACTCGCTGTCGAGCGCGTACGCGGTGAGGTCACCGGAGAGGATGAAGTGGTCCGCGGCGTGGCGGTCGACTTCGCGGGCGATGGCGGAGAGGGAGTGGGGGGCGCGGGCGTAGCGCTTCGCGCGGCCGCCGACGGTGAGCTCGGCCAGGGCGACCCAGCGGCGCCAGCCGAGCTTGCGCAGGGGCAGCGCGAAGTAGTCGTCGGTGATGTGGACGTCGGAACAGTGGATGAAGCGCATCAAGACTCCCGCCCGGGAACGGGCGGCCGGGTGCGGACATTCTCTCCGGATGACGAATGGGGGGAAGCGCCATCGACGCCGGTGGGGTGTACAGGCGTGACGGAATCGCCGCGAAGTGATGGTCAGGCCATGGACCTTCGCGGCGAGCGCTTCGAGATGCTTCGAGCCCCTGCACCGTCCGCGAGGTCGACATGGTGCGTCTGCGGCTCTTGGTGTTCGTGCTGTGGCTCCATGCCCCCCTGGCCAGCGCCTATCCCATTGCGCCGCGGACACTCTGGTCGCTGACGCAGGAAGCGAACAGCATCGTCTGGGTGGAGGTGGAGAGCGTCCGCATGGCCCCGAGACGCGCTGGCGATACCTGGGCAGATGACCCTGGAGATATCGCACGGCTGAAGGTCCTGGAGTCACTGATGGGCGCGGCCCGGCCAGGAATGACGATCGAAGTGCCCTCCTCCTCGGCATTCATTTGCCCAGCCCCCGCGAGCTATACGACCGGGAAGCGGGTGCTCGCGTTCCTCTTCGAGGAAGAGGGCGAATGGTGGACAGTGGGTATGTCCTACGGCGTGCGCCCCTTGGAGAACGCGCCCGAACTGGATGTGTACCGGCGGGTCGTGAAGGCCGCACGGGAGGCACATGCGCTCACCGCATCGCTTCCAGAGACGTCACCCGTCCGGACGAAAGCACGACAGGACTGGCACGTGCTCGCCGCACGTTTTCCAGCGACGCGCTGGGACGGGCTGCATGACCTGATTCCCAGGGCGAGTCTGCTCCAGTACGGCGCCTTCATGCCTCCCAGCGCGTCATCCCTTCCGCTCACATCGGCACAGCTCGGACAAGTGGCACAGGACTTCGTGAGCGCGCCGTCGCTGGACCTCTCGTTCGTGATGACGCTCATGCTTCTCCGAGAGGTCCCGCACCGGAACTTCGACCAGATGGCCACACGCGTCCTGGAAACCATCATCCTCGACAGGCAGATGCCTCCCTGGGGATTCACCGCCTTCAACCTCATGCGGGCAAGGCATGGAGAGACGCCCCATCCTCCTCCCAAGCTTGTCCCCAAGCCGGGAGTGCTCCGCGCCGAGATGAACGCTCAGCGGTTCCAGGCGCTACAGCTCGAATGGACCGCGTTCAAGCAGCGCCATGGACTGAAGCCTCGACCATTGTCTCTGCCCGTCAGGTCCCAGCCCTCGGGTCCATGATGTGCTTCATCCTGGATGCCTCCTCGTGGCAACCGTTCTCCGAGGGACTTCCCGTTCCGCGTCGAGTAAGCAATCGGCTCTCCCGGAGCCCTCTCGGGCAGGAGGGGCCGGCGGCACGGGACTCCGCTCCGTGCTAGGAACACGGTCGGAGTCACTGCCGACCATGAAGCGATTCGCGCTCCTGCTCTGCCTCGTCCTGGGCGCCTCTTCCCTCGCCGCGCAGCCGCGCGTGCCTCGGAAGAAGGTGGCCGTGCTGCCCTTCCAGGCCATCTCCGGTGATGTCCCCGCACGCGCTGGCCCACGGCTCGCCGCGCGGCTCGCCTCCGAGCTCCATGGCACCGCGGGGCTGGCGCTCGTCGACACTCCCGCGACCACGCCTTCCGAGACCACGGTCGACGCGCTCGCCGCCGCGCGTGCCGCCGTGCAGGAGGCGACCACCGCGCGTGCCGCCCGTCGCTTCTCCCGCGCAGACGCCGCGCTCGGCCGCGCGCTCGAGGCCTACGCGGACAACGCCGTTCATCTCACGGATGGCGCGGAGCTCGCGGACACCTACGCCCTGCGCGCCGCCGTGCGCTACGCCGTCGGCCGCGATGACGAGGCCACCCAGGCCCTCACCCACGCCCTCTCCATCGCGCCTGGGCGTCCCCTCCCCCTGGCCGCTACGTCCCCGCTCTTCGCGCACACCGTCGAGCGCGTTCGCACCACCCACGCCGCGCAGCCTCGCGCCACGCTCCGCTTCGAGTCCGTCCCCTCCGGCGTCGAGGTCACGCTCGATGGCATCGCCGTCGGCACCACGCCAGTGCGCGTGCTGCATGTGCCTCCGGGCGCGCACCTGTGGCGCGCCACGCTTCCCTCGGGCGAGAGCGTCGCGGGCGTGGCGGAGGCCGTGGCAGAGCGCGAGGTGCCCGTGCTCCTCATGCCTCCAGGCGATGGCCCCGCCGCGTCGCTGGCGATGTCCCTCTCCAACAATCAGCTCGATGCGTCCGCGATCAAGGCCGCGTCGAAGCTCGGTCGCGACCTCGGCGCAGACTTCGTCGTGCTCGGCACCCTGTCCCGCATGGGCTCGGGCCTCGCCCTCGACGCGTTCGTCCTCGCGCCCGGCGACACCTCGCCACGCAGGCTGCCGCGCATCGCCATGGACCTGGAGTTGCTCGACGCGGGTGACCCGTTGCGCGAGATAGCGGCACAGCTCGCCTCGCGCGGCGTGGAGGCGGGACTCGCCGAGTCCGTTCCGCTCTCACCGACTCCCGGCGCCTCGCGCAACACACGCACCTCACAGACGGTCTATGCCGTGCCTGTCGCGGATGCGGCGAAGCCCGTGGCCCCCGTCCGCAAGCCCGCGGATGCCATCCGCAAGCCGCTCGTCCGTCCATGAGCACCTTCCGAGGACGCTTCGCGCCCAGCCCCACGGGCCGGATGCACCTGGGCAACATCCGCAGCGCGCTGCTCGGCTGGCTCCAGGCTCGCGCCGCCAACGGGCGGTTCCTCTTGCGCATCGAGGACCTCGACCGCGCTCGCTGCAAGCCCCAGTACGTCGACGACCTGATGCAGGACCTGCGCTGGCTCGGCCTCGACTGGGATGAAACACCCCTCGTCCAGAGTCAGCGCGACGACCTCTACCGCGCGGCCCTCGCCACGCTGGAACAACAAGACCTCGTCTATCCCTGCTTCTGCACCCGCGCGGAGATTGCCCGCGCCGTCAGCGCCCCCCACGGCCTCTCCGAGGAAGGCCCCCGCTACCCCGGCACCTGCGCCCACCTCACCTCCGCGCAAATCGCCGAGCGCGCCAGGACTCGCGCCCCCGCCATCCGCTTCCGCGCCCGTCCCGGAGAGGTCCACTTCATCGACGCCCTGATGGGCCCCTACACCCAAGACGTCGACGCCGTGGTCGGTGACTTCGTCGTGCGCCGCAACGACGGCGTCGCCAGCTACCAGCTCGCCGTCGTCGTCGATGACGCGGCCTCCGACATCACCCACGTGCTGCGCGGCGACGACCTGCTCTCCTCCACGCCCCGCCAGCTCCAGCTCTACGACGCCCTGGCGAAACGAGCGCCCGACTTCCTCCACGTCCCACTCGTGCACGGAGAGGACGGCAAGCGCCTCGCCAAGCGCGAGGGTGCCTTCGCCCTCGCTGAGCTGCGCGAGCGCGGCGTCGCACCCGAGCGCGTGCTGGGCCTGCTCGCCGCGTGGAGCGGACTCGGAGACGGTACCCCCAGGACACTCGAAGAGCTGCTGCGCGCCTTCTCCATCGAAGCCCTCCCCCGCTCGCCCGTGGTGGCGAAGGAAGCCGTGCTCCTCAAGGCACTCGACCTGCGGTGAGCCCCCGCCGTCTCCCTCTCACCGAGGAGGCGTCCTGGAGCCGTGGAATCGTCCGCGGCCCGACGATGCCCATGTTTGCCGCGGAACCCGAGCAGCCCGCTTCAGGGGTGCTCACCGCGGCAGGAGGCCCGGCCCATGGCAACAACCATCGTGGAAAGAGAGAAACCCGGCGTCATCTCCGCCAGCGCGGGAACGCCCTTCAAGCTCAGCTGGGGCGCCATCCTCGGCGGCACCTTCGTCGCGCTCGGCGTGCTCATCCTCCTGTACTCCCTGGGCCTCGCGCTCGGACTGTCGTCCGTCGATCCGAGCAACCCAGGCAGTGCACGCTCGGCGGGCATCGGCACCGGCATCTGGGGCCTCATCGCTCCGCTCATCGCCCTCTTCGCGGGAGGCTTCGTCGCCGCCCGCACCGCGGGCGTGGTGGACAAGGGCGGCGGCGCGATGCACGGCGCCGTGATGTGGGGGCTGACGACCATCGCGGGCGTTGCCCTCATGGGCATGGTCATCTCCACCATCGTCGGCACCGCGGTGCGCACCGCCACCGGCGTGGTGGGTGCCACGGGCGCCGCCGTCGCGGGCGCGGCCTCCCAGGGTGACCAGGTCGCCAACGCCTTCGGCCTCGACGCCAACGACGCGCTCGGTCCGGTGAACGAGCGGCTGCGCGCCGAGGGCAAGCCGGCCATCACCGCCAACCAGCTCGAGGCCGCGACGAAGGACATCGTCACCACCGGCGTGCGCACGGGCAACGTGGACCGCGAGCTGCTCGTCAGCTCCATCGCGGAGAACACGCGCCTGTCGCGGCAGGACTCGGAGGACGTCGCCAACCGCGTGCAGGTGCAGATCGATGCCGCCAAGACGAAGGTCGGCCAGGTCGGCCAGCAGGTGCAGCAGGGCGCGCTCGTGGCCGCGGACAAGTCCGGCCGCGTCTTCTGGGGCATCTTCGGCGCGCTGCTGCTGGGCCTCATCGCCTCCGTGCTCGGCGCGGGCCTGGGCGTGAGCAAGCGCCAGCGCGTCTACGCCGAGGGCGCCATCTCCACGCCGGGAACGACGACCCGCCGTGAGGTGTATCCGTAAGGCAACGAAGCGCCCTTGCGGCACACGCGAGGCCCACTCCTTCACGGGGGTGGGCCTCGCGTCGTCCCCATCCAGCCACGAGAGCGAGCCCCAGGCGCGCTCGCCCCGCACAAGGCCCTGACGGCGGCGAACCGTGCCCGACGGAGCGTCGCGTGACGCAGGGCCCCCGCGAAGTCGGTCGGCGGGCCCTCGCGCGCACCCGCGCCACACGGAGCACGACTCGCTCGCGCCGCCCCTCGGCCGGTCCGCGCTCCGGAATGGCGCGGGGTTGAGATGTTCATCGCTCCACGTCAGGGCGTCGCTCGCGTCCGCCAGGCACCTCACGATGCGCCGTCCCCCTCACGACGACGCGCTGCCCCGTGGGCCTCCTGCGGTAACCTGCTCGCGAGTCGTCATCAGGGGGGCGCCCTCACACCTCCAGGCCCCCAGTCACGCTCCATGACGGGGGAAGCTCGTGAACCGAAGTCGGACGTCCCTGCTGTGTCTCGTGCTGCTCGCCACCCTCAGTGGCGGCTGCTTCCTGCGCACCGGCTACATCCTCGAGGCGCTCAACGAGCCCTCGGAGCCGAAGACGCCTCCCCTTCCCCCTTCCTTCCGCGAGCGCGTGGGCCGCCTGACGCGCTCCCACCTGGTCGACGCCTACGCCGACCCCGCCGAGGTCGCGAAGTGGATGTCCGCCCTCGGCAGCGCCCCCCGCCCCATCGTCGAGCAGGTGGAGTGCCTGCGCGCCCACGCCGGCGGCAGCAACGCCACCTGCTACGACACCTTCCTGCGCGCCACCGTCCCCGGAGGCATCTGGGGCCTGCCCACCCAACCCCGGAGCGTCAACCCCACGGCGCCCACCGCCGCGGAGGTCGACGCGCAGCGCTTCCTCGGCAACGCGATGGGCATCGCCGCGTCGCTCGCCGCGCTGGGTGACTCGCTTTCGGACCCAGTGAACCCCAGCCTGCTCAACCAGGGCCTGCGCGAGGGCGCCGAGTCCGCCGCGCAGTACGTGAGCGCCCGCCGCTGGAGCCGCAAGCTGGGGCGCCCCTCCAACGCCATCGTCCTCAGCGGCGGCGGCGCCAACGGAGCCTTCAGCGCGGGCATCCTGTGGCGCCTGCTCGGCGTGCTCGAGCAGTGCCGCGGCAAGCCCGAGCCCGAGGGCTGCGGCGACGCGCGCATCGACCTGGCCGCGGGCTCCAGCACCGGCGCGCTCATCAGCACGCTCGTCGACCTGTTCCACACGCCCGGGTACGAGCAGAAGGCCCGCGACGTGCTCCTGGGCAACTACACGTGCTCGGTGGAGTCGGACCTGTACTGCGTCAACTCGACGTGGGTCTGGAAGATTGCCTCGGACCTCAAGGGACTGGTCCGCTTCGACGGCATCGAGAACAAGCTGCGCGCCATGGTCGTCCCCGCGCAGCTCACCAACGGCACGGAGCTGGTCTCCGTCTCGGTCGACTTCGAGACCGGTGACGTCCACGGCGTCAGCGACCAGGACCCCGCGGACTTCTCGCCCACCGCCACCGAGGCGCAGCGCGTGGACGGCCTCATCAACGCCGTGCTCGCCTCCATCGTCGAGCCCGTGCTCGCCGAGCCCGTCCCCTGGATTCCCTCCAGCAAGGGCCGCCACGCGGGCACCTTCCTGGATGGCGGCGTGCGCTCGGGCCTGCCCGTGCTCCAGGCCGTGCAGCGCGGCGCCGAGCGCGTGCTGGTCATCTCCACCGGCAACCTCGAGTCCACGCCCGTGCCGGCCCCGGACAACGCCGTCACCACGCTGATGCGCACCATCGACCTGTTCGTCGCCCAGCCGCGCGTGGGCGAGGTGCAGCAGGCGGAGCTCGCCGCCGTGGGCCGCCGCTTCGCCGAGTACAACGTCTGCGCGCTGCGGCTCGCCCAGGTGGAGGACCCCACCGCGGTGGAGCCCTACTGCCGCCGCACCGGCACCGGCTTCGTCCCCACCGAGCCGCGCTCGCTCCAGGCCGCCACCAGCATGTGGCTGGGCCCCGCCCGCTTCGAGCAGGTCGCGTCCAGTTGGCGCTCGTCGTGGATGTTCCGGCCCGAGTCGCAGCTCGCCACCGCCAGCGGCTACGCGTTCTCGCCGCAGGTCATGCGCCCGCTCTTCAAGGAGGGCGTGAAGTCCTTCCAGCAGCGCTGCGCCGAGGTGCTGCGCCTGTTCGAGGTGCGCGGCACGCTCGCCCAGAACGAGTGCGCCCGCCCCGTCGACGACGTCGTCACCGAGGCCGAGTCGCGCTTCGCCCCGATGGGCCAGTGCACCGACGGCAAGCCCGACCAGCGCTCCTGCGATTGAAGTCTCCAGGAGAGCCGGGGCCGCCCTCCGCGCCCCGGCTCCCGTCGCCATGAGCCCCCTGTCGCCACGAGGGGCCTCAGCGCCCAGGCCACCGCCGCTCCTGTCGCCACGAGCCCCGGGCTCCCCGGCCAGCCTCCGCGCCATGCGGGCCCCACGGAGCACCGGCGTCGGCATATCCTCGCGCGCCCGCTTCACCCGAGTGCGCCATGTCCCAGAGCTCCACCACCCGCTGGCTCGCCCTGCCCCTGGTCTGCCTGAGCCTCCTCCTGCTCCTGGCCGCCCTGGCCTACTGGCTCACCCAACCCACCTCCCCGCCGCCGCCACCGCCCGAGGAGCCCATCGCCCAGGCGCCCCCGCCGGCCCCCACGCCGCCGCCCCGCCTCACCCCGCCGCCCGTGGTGCCGCCCCCCGCCTTCCCCTCGCCTCAGTCCGAGGTGCCCGTCCCCGAGCAGCCCGACAAACGCCGCGTCATCCAGAGCGAGTTCACCCTCGAGGAAATCCACGGCGACTTCCGCCCCGAGGACATCGAGGCCGCCCTCAAGGCGGTGACTCCGCTCGTGCAGCAATGTTTCCAGGATGCCGCACAGCGAAACCGGGGCCCACAAGCCGTGAAGCTGCGCTTCAACCTGGAGTCACGCGGCGAGGGCGAGGGGCGGATGGACAAGGGCGAAGTGCTGGCGAGCACCATCCCGGACCCGATGGTGCAAGCGTGCGTGGTGGACTCGCTGCTGGACATCGGGTTCAAGACCCCGTCCCGAGGGGGCCGGGCGACGGTGGTGTACCCCTTCGAGTTCCGCGTACCGTTGGAGTAAGGTCGCAAGGCCCCCAACCCCACCTCAATGCCCGTCTCCGTCGAACAGCTCGGCCCCCAGGACGCGGACGCCCTGCGGGCGTTGCTCTCGAAGGACCCGGTCCACAACCTCTACCTCTTGGGGTTGCTGGAGGAGTTCGGCATCGCCGCCCGGGGCCGCATCCCCTTCGCCTTCTACGGGCGCTTCGACAACAAGCTGCTGACGGCCGCCGTCTTCGTGGGAGGAGAAGGCGGCTTGGTGGTGCCCAGCGCCAGCGACGCGAGCGCCACGAGCGTCATCGCGGACGCGCTGGCCTCCTCGCTGCGCCTGAAGGCCGCGGTGGGAGACAAGTCCTCGGTGGACGCGCTGCTGCGCAGCCTGTCCCCCGGCAAGCCCCGGCTGTCGCGCACGCAGCGGCTGTTCAGCGTGTCCGCGGACGACCTGGGCCCCTTCACCAACCCGCTCCTGCGGCTCGCGCGCGAGGAGGACCTGCCCCGCCTGCTGCCGCTGGCGCAGGGCTACGTGCGCGAGGCCATGGAGCGAGACCCGCTCTCCGAGGACCCCCGGGGCTACGAGGCCCGCGTCGTCCAGCGCGTGCGCCAGAAGCGCACCTACGTGCTGGAGGAGAACGACGCGCTGGTGCTCAAGGTCGACATCGGCAGCCGCTCCCAGTACGGCGCGGAGCTGGAGGGCCTCTACACCCTGCCCTCCGAGCGCCAGAAGGGCCACGCCACGCTGTGCCTGGGACAGATTTCCCGGCACCTCTTGTCCTCGCTGCCCCGGCTGACGATGCGCATCGACGAGCGCGACGAGAGCACCGCCCGCATCGCCCGGAAGGTCGGCTACCTGGCCGGCCGCACGTGGCGGCTGGTGCTGGTGGAGTAGCTCGCCCAGGCCGGGCGCGATGCCGTACAGTCCGCGCCCTCCATGAGCAGCCGTCCCACGCCTTCCCGCCGCCCCCTCTCCGGAGAGGGCCCCGTCATCCTCCACTCGGCCACGGACCCGCGCTGGCTCCCGCTGGCGCTCGAGCACTTCGACGCCGTGCTGGTGGACCACGCCCACTGCGAGAAGAAGGCCGCCGCCAACGCGCTGTCGCTCCTGCAGGCCTACCCGGACCTGCCGGGGCTGCCCGCGCAGATGGCCCGGCTGGCGCGCGAGGAGAGCGCGCACCTGGCCCGCGTGCTCGACCTCATGGAGGCCCGGGGGCTCACGCTCACCAAGGACTCCGGGGACCCGTACGCCCAAGGCCTGCAGAAGCTGGTGCGCACCCCGGCCGCCGAGCGGCGCACCGACAGGCTGCTCGTCGCCGCCATCATCGAGGCGCGCTCCTGTGAGCGGCTGTCACTGCTCGCCGAGGGGCTGACGGACCCGGCGCTCGCGCGCTTCTACGGGGAGCTGGCCCAGTCCGAGGATGGCCACCAGTCGCTGTTCTTCCGGCTGGCCGTCACCGCGTCCGGAGGCGACGACGCGCCCGTGCGCGAGCGGATGGAGTGGATGCTCGACCACGAGGCGCGGGTGCTCGAGGACATCGGCGTGCGCGCGGCCATCCACTGACGCCCTCGCCTCAGAAGGGCCACACCCACGGCACCGCCACCGTCAGCACCACCACGAGCAGCAGGGTGAGCGGCGTGCCCAGCCGGAAGAAGTCCGTGAAGCGGTAGTGCCCGGGGCCGTAGACCAGCACGCAGCTGGGCTCCAGCGGCGTGATGAACGAGCAGCTGGCCGCCAGCGTCACGCCGATGGCGAAGGGGCGCACGTCCACGCCCAGCTGCGCCGCCGCGTTCACGGCCACCGGCAGCACCACCAGCGCCGCGGCCTGGTTGGACATGGGCGCGGACAGGACGATGGTGAGCAGCATCAGCGCCACCAGCACCGTGCGCGGCCCGCCGAAGTCACCCAGCTCCGCCACCCGCTGACCCAGGAACTTCCCCGCCCCGCTCACCTCCATGGCCAGCCCCAGCGCCATCATGGAGCCGATGAGCAGCACCACCCGCCAGTCCACCCGGAACGCCTTGCGCGCGTCCATGCAGCCGGTGGCGATCATCGCCAGCATGCCGGTGAGCCCCGCCACCGACAGCGGCAGGATGTCCAGCGAGCCCGCCGCGAGCGCGCACAGGAACAGCACCACCGCGAGCAGCGCCTTGCCGTAGCGCGGCGGCTGGTACTCGTGGCCGCTCAGCACCGTCAGGCTCAGCCCGTCCGCCAGCTCCGCCGCCTTCTCGCGGGGTCCGCGCAAGAGCAGCACGTCCCCCACCGCCAGGGGCAGCAGCGACAGACGCCGCTCGCCGAAGGTGCGGCCCAACAGCTGGAGCTTGGTGACGCGCTGGAGGCTCGGGTGGCGGTGCAGGGCCAGCGCCACCAGGCCGTAGCGCTCCACGAAGAGCGCCTCCTTCAGGCTGCGCCCCACCAGCGGGCTGCCCGGCGGTACCGCGGCCTCCACCAGCGCCGTGTCCTCGTCGAGCTGCGCCTCGTCCGCGTGCCGCAGGTCCGGACGGATTTCGATGCCCTGCAGGTCCTTCACCCGGAGGATGTCCTCGCGCGAGCCCTCGACCAGCAGCCGCTCGTCGCCGCTCAGCACCTGCGTGGGCGTGGCCGACGTGGCCTTCCCGTCGCGGAGCAGCCCGATGACGCGCAGGCCCAGCCCTTCCGTGATTTCGGCCAGCGGCTTGCCCAGGTAGCGCGAGCCCGCGGGCAGCACCGCCTCCGTCAGGTAGTCGCGCAGCGTCCACTCGTCCGCGCTCCCCTTGCCCACCCGCGAGGGCAGCAGGAGCGGCCCGAGCAGCACCACGACGAGGATGCCGATGACCGCCACCGGCAGCCCCACCGGCGCCAGCTCCGCCACGCCAATGGGCCGCATCCCCATGCGCTCGAGCGCCGCGGACATCACCAGGTTGGTGGACGTGCCGTAGAGGAACACCATGCCGCCCAGCATCGACGCGTACGCCAGGGGCAGGAGCACCTTGCTCTTGGGCACCTTCGCCCGGTTCGCCGCGCCGATGGCCACCGGCAGGAAGGCCGCCGTCGTCACCGTGTTGGAGATGACGGACGAGAACACCGCCACCACCACCATCATCGCCAGGACGAAGGTCTGGTGGCCGAAGCGCGCGAAGAAGGCCAGCCGCTGCCCGACCAGCTGCACCACGCCCGTCGACGCCAGCCCCTGCGTCATCGCCAGCAGCGTGAAGATGAAGATGACGGTGTCGTTGCTGAAGCCCTCGAAGGCCTGCCGGGGCGTCAGCACCCCCGTCAGCGCCAACAGGCACACCACCACCAGCGAGCTGACCTCGATGGGGATGCTATCGATGGTGAACAGAACCAGCGCGATGAGAACGACGGCCAGGACGATGGCGATGGTCATGGAAAACCAGTGGGGGCCGCCAACTTGTGCCCTGTCCGCCGGGGCGGCGAGCCCCTGCCGCACTGTGTCGTCAACTACTAGATGACCGAGCGCTGATAAGAGGAATTAGGAGATTGTGCCTGGTGGGGCGGGGCATCGTCGGACGCCAGTTGCTTTTAGGCGCCCCTTCCAGAAGTTTTGTCGTCTCTCCCGCTGGTAGGGGCCGTGCCCTACTTCACCAGGACGGGGAGCCCCTATCTTGAGAGAACACAAGGAAACTTCCATGGCTTCGACGCAAGTGGCGGCGGAGGGCTCCAAGGCCCCCACGAACAACCCCACGCTGCTGGCCTGGGTGGCCGAGATGGCCAAGATGACCCAGCCGGACAGCATTGTCTGGTGCGATGGCTCCGAGTCCGAGAAGAAGCGGATGACGGAGCAGGCGGTGAGTGAGGGCATCCTCATCCCGCTGAACCAGCAGAAGCGGCCCGGCTGCTACCTGCACCGCTCCAACCCGAACGACGTGGCGCGCGTGG
Source organism: Myxococcus sp. XM-1-1-1 (assembly GCF_020037095.1). Lineage (NCBI taxonomy): Bacteria > Pseudomonadati > Myxococcota > Myxococcia > Myxococcales > Myxococcaceae > Myxococcus > Myxococcus sp. XM-1-1-1. Next base: position 653,770 of record NZ_JAIQDH010000002.1, on the reverse strand, counting down.
AGCACCTCACGTTCATCTGCACGCCGAACAAGGCGGAGGCGGGCCCCACCAACAACTGGATGGAGCCGGACGAGGCGTACCACAAGCTGGGCCAGCTCTTCGCCGGCAGCATGAAGGGCCGCACCATGTACGTGGTGCCCTACGCCATGGGCCCCATCGGCAGCCCCTTCACGAAGATTGGCGTGGAGCTGACCGACAGCATCTACGTGGTGCTGAACATGCGCATCATGGCGCGCATGGGTCAGCAGGCGCTGGACATGCTGGGCGACAGCGACGACTTCAACCGCGGCCTGCACAGCACGGGCGACGTCAACCCGGACCGCCGCTACATCTGCCACTTCCCGCACGACAACACCATCTGGAGCTTCGGCTCGGGATATGGCGGCAACGTGCTGCTGGGGAAGAAATGCCTGGCGCTGCGCATCGGCAGCTTCCTGGGCCGCGAGGAGGGGTGGCTGGCCGAGCACATGCTCATCCTCGGGGTGACGAGCCCCAAGGGCGAGACGACCTACGTCGCCGCCGCCTTCCCGTCCGCGTGCGGCAAGACGAACTTCGCGATGATGATTCCGCCCGCCGAGTACAAGGGCTGGAAGATCGAAACGGTGGGCGACGACATCGCCTGGATGCGCCCGGGCCCGGACGGCCGGCTGTACGCCATCAACCCGGAGGCCGGCTACTTCGGCGTCGTCCCGGGCACCAACAACAAGACCAACCCCAACGCCATGGAGACCATCTCCAAGGACACGCTGTTCACCAACGTGGCGCTGACGCCGGATGGTGACGTGTGGTGGGAGGGCAAGGACGGCGAGGTCCCCGAGGAGCTCATCGACTGGCAGGGCCGGCCCTGGAAGAAGGGCAGCACGGAGAAGGCGGCGCACCCGAACAGCCGCTTCACCGCGCCCATGTCCAACAACCCGGTGCTCAGCCCCAAGGCGAATGATCCGATGGGCGTGCCCATCTCCGCGCTCATCTTCGGCGGCCGTCGCTCCAGCACCGTCCCCCTGGTGCTCCAGGCCTTCAACTGGACCCACGGCGTGTTCCTGGGCGCCACCATGGGCAGCGAGACGACGGCGGCGGCCACGGGCAAGGTCGGCGTCGTGCGCCGCGACCCCATGGCCATGCTGCCCTTCTGCGGCTACCACATGGGCGACTACCTCCAGCACTGGCTGGACATGCAGAAGACCATTCCGCAGCTGCCCAAGATCTTCCAGGTGAACTGGTTCCGCCAGGACAAGGACGGCAAGTTCCTGTGGCCGGGCTTCGGCGAGAACATGCGCGTGCTGGAGTGGGTGGTGAACCGCGTGCACGGCCGCGTCCCCACCAAGGAGACGCTGCTGGGCTGGGTGCCCCGTCAGGACGAGGGCCTCAACCTCAAGGGCCTGGACATGTCGGCGGACGCCGTCGCCGAGGCCACCTCCATCAAGGAGGACGAGTGGAAGACCGAGCTCAAGAGCCAGGAGGTGTTCTTCGAGCAGCTGGGCACCAAGGCGCCGGAGGCGCTCATGCTCCAGCGCAAGCTCTTGATTTCGCGCCTGGAGCACTGAGGCGCCCGTCGGCTGTAGCGCCTTGAAGCACCCGTCGGGGTCGCTCCCTCTCCCAGTCTGGGGGTGGAAGCGGCCCCGACCACGTTTCACGAGGTGTGAGGTCACCCTCTTCGCCCCGGGGCCGAAGGCGCGCTAGTCTCGTGTTCATCATGAGACTGGTCTTCGTATTGTCGGCGGCCCTCGCGCTGTCGCCCCCGGTGGCGTTCGCCCAGCGCGCCAAGAATCCAGCGGCCCTCATCAAGGAAGGCGAGCGGCTGTATCAAGCCGGCAAGTACCAGGAGGCAGCGGACGCGCTGAAGAAGGCCCACGAGGCCCAGCCCAACCCGCGGCTCATCTTCAACATCGCCGTGGCGCTGGAGAACGCCGGGGATTTGCGCGAGGCGCTCTCCTGGTACCAGCAATACGTGGGCAACACCGAGGGCACGGACCCGGCGCTGCTCAAGCGCAGCGCGCGCAGCATCGACAAGCTGCGGCTCTTGCTCGACAAGGAGAACCAGGCCCAGGCCACCGCGGAGGCCGAGCGGCTGAAGCTGCAGGGCGAGGCGGAGGCGGCGAAGAAGCGCGCGGAGGAGGAGCAGCTCGCCGCGCAGCGCGCCGAGGAGGAGAACCTGCGCCAGCGCCAGGCGGAGCTGGACCGGGCCATCAAGTCCTACCAACGCCAGAAGATCGCCGCCTACGCGGTGGGCGGCGTGGCGGTGCTGGGCGTGGGCGCGGGCGTGCTGTTCGGCCTGCAGGCGCGCGACGAGCGCGAGAAGTTCGACGCGGCGCGCACCGAGGACACCAAGCAGACCTTCGCGGACAACACGAAGACCAAGGCGCTGCTCGCGGACATCGGCTTCGGCGTGGGCCTGGCCGGCGCCATCACCGCCATCATCCTGTATCCGAAAGAAGGCCCCCCGGCGGAAGGCGAGGTCCGGATGACCCTGGCGCCTCGTGGCACCGGCGCGGGTCTGGAGGTCAGCTTCTGATGAAGACCCTGCGACTCATGTCGTGCTGCGCGGCGCTCCTGGCCGGCTGCAGCTTCACCACCGCGGGCGGGCTCGACGAGTGCGAGACCAGCGCGGACTGCGACACCAACCAGGTGTGCTCCTCGGGCGGCTTCTGCCTGCCCCAGCCGGAGGGCTGCGGCGAAATCGTGGGCCCCACCACGGGCAACCCCATCATCCTGGGCGCGGCGCTGCCCCTGACGACGTCCACCGGAGAGGACGTGTCGGAGCGGCAGGCGCTCAACGCGCTCAAGCTGGCGATGGAGGAGATCAACCAGCGCGAGGGTGTGGGCGGCCGGCGGTTCAACCTGCTCATCTGCGACACGCGCTCGGAGCCCGCCCGGGCCCGCGAGCAGGCCGAGTGGCTGGTGACCGAGCGCGGCGTGCCCGCCATCTTCTCCTCGGGCAGCGCGCAGACCATCGCCATCAGCACCATCACCATTCCGCGCAACGTGCTCTTGATGACGCACACGGCGACCAGCCCCGACATCGCCACGCTGAGCGACAAGACGGCGGCGTCGGGTGAGGCGGGCCTGGTGTGGCGCACGGCGCCGTCGGACCGGCTGCAGGGCCGCATCATCGCGGACCTGGTGAGCAACGTGCGCGCGGTGAGCGGGGACCAGCGCCCCTTCGCCGACACCACGACGGTGAGCCTGGTCTACGTGAACGACGCCTACGGTCAGGGCCTGTTCGACACCGTGCTCGGCCGGGTGAGCAACGGCCGGACGCCCTCCTCCGCGTTCTACGCGCGCAACGGCGACGTCAGCGCGGCGGTGACGCACCTGGCGACCAACCCGGCGCCGAGCATCGCGGTGATGATGGGCTTCTCCGAGGACAACGCGAAGATCATCACCCAGGCCGCCGCCCAGGGCCGCACCACCCAGCGCTACTTCTTCACGGACGCGAGCAAGGACTCGAACCTCATCACGTCGCTGGGCACCTCGAAGGGCATCGTCGAGGGCGCCTATGGCACCGCGCCCGCGCAGGCGCGCCCGGGTGACGCGGTCTACACGACGTTCAAGGAGCGCTTCCGCACGGCCTACAACGGCACGGACCCGGGCCAGTTCTCCTTCACGGCGCACGCGTACGACTCGATGTACCTGGTGGCGCTGGGCGCGGCGTACGCGGCGGGCGCGGAGGTCAACAACCCGCAGCCCATCACCGGCGACCGCATCGCCCAGGGCCTGGCCAAGGTGACGCCGCCGCCGGCCACCCCGGCCACCACCTACGCGCTGGGCTTCAGCCGCTTCACCGAGGCGCGCGGCGAAATCAGCGCGGGCAAGTTCATCAACGTGCAGGGCGCCAGCGGCCCGCTGGACTTCGATGCCACGGGCGAGGCGCCGTCCGAGTACGAGCTGTTCCAGATTGTCGACGGCGCCTTCCAGACGGTGGAGCTCATCGCTCCGGCCGCGGACTGAAGAAGCCCCGGGTTGAAGGAGCGCTCCCTCGGTCAGGGGAGCGCTCTACCCCGCCGCCCCGAGCACCCGCGTCAGGGCGGCGACGGACGGTGGAACTCATCGCTCCGGCCGCGGACTGAAAGCGCCGGTGCGTGGAAGGAGCGCTCCCGCAGCCGAGGGAGCGTGCGACCCCGTCGCCCCGAGCACCCGGGTCAGGGCGGCGATGGACGGTGGAGTTCATCGCTCCGGCCGTGGACTGAAGAAGCCTGGGCTGAAGGAGCGCCCCCTCATCCGAGGGAGCGCGCTACCCCGTCGCCCCGAGCACCCGCGTCAGGGCGGCGATGGACGGTGGAGTTCATCGCTCCGGTCGCGAACTGAAGAAGCGCCGGTGCGTGAAAGGAGCGCTCCCGCAGCCGAGGGCGCGCTCTTCCCCGCCGCCCCGAGCACCCGCGTCAGGACGGTGGAGCTCATCGCTCCGGCCGAGGACTGAAGAAGCGCCGGTGCCTGGAAGGAGCGCTCCCCCAGCCGAGGGAGCGTGCTACCCCGTCGCCCCGAGCACCCGCGTCAGCGGCGCCAGGGCGGCGAGGAAGTCCTCGGGCGGGGAGAGCAGCGAGAGCACCAGGAACGCGCCCCCGCCGAAGTCGTAGAAGTAGCCGGGCTGGACGAGCACCCCCGCCTCCAGCAGCGCGAGGCACGTGGCCTCCTCGCCGGGCTCCCTCGGAATGCGCAGCACCGCGCTCCAGCCGCCGTGCGCGGGCAGCACGTCCCACGTCGCGCCCGGGGGGCGGGCCCGCAGGAGGTGCTCGCGGTTGGCGCGCACGCGCTCGAGCAGCGCCGCCTGGAACACGGGCGCATGGGCGAGCAGTCGGGGCAGCGCGAGCTGCACGGGCGTGGCCACGGACAGGTACGTGTCGGCCACCCACTCCAGGCGGGCCAGGGCCTCGTCGCGCGCGGCCTCGGGCCCGCCCACGTGCATCCACCCAAGCTTCAGGCCGGGCAGGCCCGCCACCTTGGACAGGCCGGACAGGCTGAAGGTGGGCATGGGGAGCGCGCGGCCGGCCACCGTCGTCACGCGGCCGGGCGCCGGGGCCCAGGCGTAATCGGCGAACACCTCGTCGCTGATGAGGGCCAGTTGGTGGCGCGCGCAGACGTCGGCGAGCGCGGAGAGCTCGCCCTCGTGCAGGAAGTGGCCGGTGGGGTTGCCGGGGTTGATGATGAGCACGGCGCGGGTGCGCGGGCCGAGGGCCGCCTCCACCTCGCCCGCGTCCAGGCCGAAGCCGTGCGCGAGCGGAAGGCGGTAGGAGCGCGTCTGGACGGCCTCCAGACGCGCCAGGTGCTCGAAGAGGGGGTAGCAGGGCGCGGGGACGAGGACGTCGTCACCCGGCTCGCACAGGAGCTTGAAGAGCCAGCCGTAGGACTCGCTGGTGCTCGCGCTGAGCACCAGGTGCTCCGGGGAGACGGCGGTGCCCCGGGAGCGGAGGTACCCGGCCACCGCCTCGCGAGCCGAGGGGAGGCCGAGTGCTTCCGGCGCATAGTCGAAGGCGCCGGGAGGGTGGAGCACTCCGGCGTCGGGCGCCGGGAGCCCCACGCGGGTGGGGTTTGAAACCGTGAGGTCCAGTGGGGGGAGGCCCTGGGCGCGGAGCCCGGCGAGCGCTTCCGCCAGTGGATTCGGGGTGCGGGAGAAGTCCGAGCGGAGGGAGAAGCGGCTCACAGCCCCGTCTGCAGCATGGCGTTGGCGACGCGGCGGATGAGCTCGCGACGCACTTCCTTGCGGCAGTGCTCGATGGCCTTCTCATGAGGCCTGGGAAGCTCCGGGTCCCTGGCTCGCAGGGCGGTACGGAGGACGAGCTCCACCTTGGTGGGCTCGATGTGGAACAGCCGAGCCCCGTCCTTCTGGAGGAAGTAGGACAGCCCCCTCTGGTCGATGAGCTTGTGGAAGAAGCGTCGGACGTCCGCGAGGAACGTGAGGTCGATGATGTCCGCCATTCGTGACGGCTTTCTCGCGCGGAAAAATCGGCCCGTCCATTTCACGGCCGCGTCACCCGAAAACTTGCGCGACCTGTAGCACCCGTCTGTCCGGCCGAACGCGCGGGAGGCCGAATTCTCGGCCCCGGCGCTCACGGCATCAGAGGACGCAGGGCGCGCCGGAACGCGGCGTGCCGACGTCGCGCGTCGGGCTCGAACGGCACCGGCCCGAGCACGGGAACACCGTGGCGCGCCTGCAGTAGCGCGCGGTTGTCGCGCTCGGAGACGTCACGGGTGGAGGTGCTCCGCGAGAGCAGCACGGCGCGCACGGGGATGCGCCGGGCGGCGAGCGCCTGGAGCGACAGCGCGGTGTGGTTGAGCGTGCCCAGGCCCGCGCGCGCCACCAGCAGCACGGGCAGCCGCAGCGTCTGGATGAGGTCGATGACGTCGTGGCGCGAGTCCAGCGGGACGAAGAGTCCCCCAGCGCCCTCCACCACGGCGGGGCCGCCCTTCAGCTGCCTCCAGGCCGCCAGGGTGGTCTTCCAGTCCGGCTCGCGGCCCAGGCGCGCGGCGGCCACGCCCGGGGCCACGGGCAGGCGGAAGCGGTGCGGACACAGGACATCCAGCGGGAGCGTGCTGCCGGCGGCCTCTCGCAGCGAGAGCGCGTCGGCGGGGGCGCGCAGGGAGGCGCAGCCGGACTCGTAGGGCTTGAAGCCCTGGGGCGACAGGCCCGCGTCGGCGAGCAGGGACAGGAGCGCGCGCGAGGCCTGCGTCTTGCCCACCCCCGTGTCCGTGCCGGTGACGAAAATCTGGAACGGTCGGCTCATGCGGTGTTGTCTCCGTGGATCATCCTCGGGCGAGGTGTCCGCACGCCCGAGCCTTCGCGCCAAGGCCGCCGCGGACCGAGGCACGCTCGCGCGACGTACAGAATGACGAGGGCGTCTGGTCCGCGGGCGCGCCGCGCGCGAGAGGCGTGGCCCGAGGCCCTCACCACGACGTGCCACGGTCATGCACGCCCACGTGCCGCAGCGCCTCGAGCGCGAGGTCCACGTGCCCCAGCGTATGGCCCGCCGACAGGCAGAAGCGCAGCCGGCTCGTCCCCTCGGGCACCGTGGGCGGACGGATGGCCTTCACCAGCACCCCCGCCTCGCGCAGCCGCCTCGCCGCGTCCAGCGCGCGCCCGGGCTCGCCCAGGATGACCGGGAACACCGCGCTGCGAGCCTCCGCGCGCAGGCCCAGGCCCCTCAGCCCCTCCGCGAAGCGACGGATGTTGCGCCACAGCCGCTCGCGCAGCTCCACGTCCTTCTCCACCGCGTCCACCGCCACCTCCGCCGCCGCGCACAGCGCCGCCGGCAAGGCCGTGGAGAAGATGAACGGCCGCGCCCGGCTCGTGAGCAGGTCCGCCACCACGCGCGACGTGGCCACGTAGGCCCCCTGCCCTCCCAGCGCCTTGCTCAGCGTCCCCATGCGTAGCGCCACCCGCGACTCCAGCCCCAGCTCCTCGCACAGCCCCGCGCCCCGCGCGCCGAGCACCCCCGTCGCGTGCGCCTCGTCCACCATCAGCGCGGCGCCGTGCGCCTCACACGCCTCCACGATTGCACGCAGCGGCGCCACGTCCCCATCCATGGAAAACACCGTGTCCGTGACGACCAGCTTGCGCCGCGCCGTCGTCGACGCGAGCGCCTCCGTGAGCGCCTCCACGTCCGCGTGCGGGTACACGACGACCTTCGCGCGCGACAGCCTGCACCCATCCACCAGGGACGCATGGTTCAGCGCGTCCGAGAACACCGCGTCCCCCGGCCCCACCAGCGCGGGGAGGATGCCCGTGTTCGCCGCGTAGCCGCTGTTGAACAGCAGCACCGCCTCCGCCCGCTCGAACGCCGCGAGCCGCGCCTCCAGCCGGTGATGCGCCAGGGTGTCGCCCACCACCAGCCGGCTCGCGCCCGTGCCGACGCCGTAGCGCTCCACCGCGGCCATCGCCGCCGCCCTCACCGCCGAGGACGCCGCGAGCCCCAGGTAGTCATTGGACGAGAAGTTGACGAGCGTCTCGCCCCCCATCGTCACCACCGGCCCCTGCGCCGAGTCCAGGGGCTCCAGCCCGCGCCGAAGCCCCCGCGCCTGCAGCGCCGACACATCCTCGCGCGCCCACTCCGAGGCCACGTCGCGCGTCGAATCACTCACGGCCCACCGTCCTACCGGTCCTGCCGCGGCTCCAGCGGACGGATGCCAGCCTTCTCCAGGAGCGCCATGTCCTGGGTGTACTCGGGGTTGCCCGTGGTCAAGAGCTTCTCGCCGAAGAACAGCGAGTTCGCGCCCGCCATCATGCACAAAAGCTGCGCCTCCTCGTTCATCTGCTGACGGCCCGCCGACAGCCGCACCATCGACTGGGGCATCAGGATGCGCGCGGTGGCGATGGTGCGCACCATGTCCACCGTCTCCACCCGGGGCTGCTCCGCCAGCGGCGTGCCCTCCACCGCCACCAGCGCGTTGATGGGCACCGACTCCGGGTGGTGCTCCTGATTGGCCAGCGTGCGCAGCAGGTTGCAGCGATCATCCACCGACTCGCCCAGGCCGATGATGCCGCCGCAGCACACGGAGATGCCCGCGTCCCGCACCCGCCCCAGCGTGCGCAGCCGATCTTCATACAGGCGCGTGGAGATGATGTCCCCGTAGTGCTCGGCGGACGTATCCAGGTTGTGGTTGTACGCGGACAGCCCCGCGTCCTTCAGGCGCTTGGCCTGGCTGTCCGTCAGCATGCCGAGCGTGGCGCACGCCTCCATCCCCAGCTCGCGCACGCCCCGCACCATCTCCAGCACGCTGTCGAACTGCGGGCCGTCCTTCACCTCGCGCCACGCGGCCCCCATGCAGAAGCGCGTGGCCCCCGCGGAGCGGGCCTTCCGGGCGGCGGCCAGCACCTCCGGCACCGCCATCAGCTTCTCCGCCTTGACGCCCGTCTTGTAGCGCGCCGCCTGCGGGCAGTACGCGCAGTCCTCCGAGCACCCGCCCGTCTTGATGGACAACAGCGAGCACAGCTGCACCTTGTTGTCCTGGAACACCGCGCGGTGCACCGTCTGCGCCCGATGGACCAGGTCCAACAGCGGCAGCGCGTAGACGGCCCGCACCTCGGCCAGCGTCCAGTCGTGCCGCACCGCCACTCCCTCCGGAGCGGGCTCGGCGTGGTGGGCATGGCCGTGGAAGGACTCGGTGGCGGCGTCGGACATGGGCTCCTCGACAGACGGCAAGAGGAGCGCGAACGTGCGCGGGCGGCGCGGACTTGTCAACCACTCAGCGAGAACAGGTTGACGACTTCCCTCCCCCCCCCGAACGGACGACCGGCGCCCGAGGAGAACCCTGGAGCGCCGGCCTTCCACCCTTCATGTCATGCGGGCTCGCGTCAGACGTGGACGCGGCGCCGGCCGGCCAGTCCCACCAGGAACAGGACCAGGAGCGCGCCCAGCACGGAGAACAGCAGACCGGACGGGTGCAGGTCGAAGACGCGGCCGTCGCTGCGGAACAGCGAGCCGATGAAGCCACCCACGAAGGAGCCGACGATACCCAGCAGCGTCGTGGCCACCAGACCCATGGACTGGTTGCCGGGCATCAGGGCCCGAGCGAGAAGACCGGCGAGAAGACCGATGACCAGGAAAGCGATGATCCCCATGACACGACCTCACAGTGAGTGGTGAAGAGGGCGCACGGTGTGGCGCCCACCCGGCTTGTGCGAGGGTCAGCGCCCATCGCGCCGCCCGTGGGAATGAAGCTGGGTCGCCCCTCCCCAACGTACAACTCGACGGCATGGGTCTTGACACCAAGCCTGCCTGCTCTCCAGACGTGCCTGCTCGTCCGCCCGTGGCGACGTCAGGGTAGTGCGATACACACCCGACCCATGGCGAAGGCGAAGACGCACTACACCTGCCAGGCGTGCGGGTACCAGACGGCGAAGTGGCTGGGGAAGTGCCCGGACTGTGGCGCATGGAGCTCGCTCCTGGAGGAAGCCGGGGCGAAGCAGGACGAGAAACGCCCGGCCTGGGGCGCCTCGGGCGGCGCGGCGAAGCCCATGCTGCTCAAGGACGTCAGCGGGGACGCGGAGGTGCGCCAGCGCACCGGCATCGCCGAGTTCGACCGGGTGCTGGGCGGCGGCGTGGTGGCGGGCTCCGTCGTCCTGTTGGGCGGCGACCCGGGCATCGGCAAGTCCACGCTGCTGCTCGCGGCCCTGGACCGGCTCGCGCGCCAGGGCGCGGTGCTCTACGTCTCCGGCGAGGAGAGCCTGCGCCAGACGAAGATGCGCGCCGAGCGGCTGCGCGTGGAGGGCGACTCCATCCACCTGTTCGCGGAGACGGACGCGGAGCGGGTGCTGGCCGCCGCCGAATCGCTCCAGCCGCGCGCGCTGGTGGTGGACTCCATCCAGACCATGTACCTGCCGGAGTTGGGCAACGCGCCGGGCAGCATCACCCAGGTGCGCGAGGTGGCCGGGCGGCTGATGGCCTACGCCAAGCGCACGGGGGTGCCCACCTTCATCGTGGGCCACGTGACGAAGGAGGGCTCCATCGCGGGCCCCCGCGTGCTCGAGCACATGGTGGACACCGTGCTCTACTTCGAGGGCGAGCGCGGCCACCCGTTCCGAATCCTGCGCGCGCACAAGAACCGCTTCGGCTCCACCAACGAGATTGGCGTCTTCGAGATGAAGGGCGCGGGCTTGGTGGAGGTCTCGGACCCGTCCGCCCTCTTCCTGTCGGAGCGCCCCGCGGGCAAGTCCGGCAGCGTCGTCACCAGCACGCTCAACGGCACCCGCCCCCTCCTGGTGGAGGTGCAGGCCTTGGTGGCCCCCACCGGCTACGGCACCGCGCGGCGCACCGCCATCGGCGTGGACAGCAACCGCGTGGCCCTGCTCGCCGCCGTGCTGGAGAAGAAGGAGGAGATTCCCCTCGTCGGGTGTGACTTGTTCGTCAACGTCGCGGGCGGCATGCAGCTCAACGAGCCCGCGTGCGACCTGGCTGTCTGCGCGGCGCTGGTGAGCAGCCTGCAGAACCGGCCGCTGGACCCGCACACGCTGGTGCTGGGCGAGGTGGGCCTGGCGGGTGAGGTGCGCGCGGTGGGCCAGGTGGAACCCCGGCTCATCGAGGCGGCGAAGATGGGCTTCAAGCGGGTGGTGATGCCCGCGGGCAGCGCCCGGCGCATGGAGGCCACGAAGCTGCGCGTGGTGGGCGTGGAGACCCTGGGCGACGCGCTCCGGGCCATGTTCGACTGACGGGCCCTACCTCCGCGTGGGCCCCGTCGGAGGAGGCGGCTTGGGCTTCTTGTCGTAGCGGCCCCGGGCCGTCTGGATGGCGGCCCGGCTCTGCAGCGCCCACTTCGCCAGCTCCTGGACGGGGTCCAAGAGCGTGTGCCCCAGGGGCGTGAGCGCGTACTCCACGCGGGGCGGCACCGTGGGGTACTGGGTGCGCGTCACCAGCCCGTCCCGCTCCAGCCCCCTGAGGGTGAGCGTCAGCATGCGCTGGGAGATGCCCTCGATGCCGCGCTTCAAGTCACTGAAGCGCAGCGGCCCGTCTCCCAGGCTGCCCACGACGAGCACGCTCCACTTGTCGCCCACGCGCGTGAGGACGTCGCGCACGGCCAGACAGGACTCGGTGGCGCCATGGGGATTCTTCGAGCGGGGACGCTTGGCGGGAGGTGGTGACATGGATGTGCCTTCTTGCGGACGAAACGGGCCCCCGTTACACGAGCGCCGGTTACGGGTTGTAACCGACGAACCTTTCGGAACCCACTCCCATCAGGAGCCGTCCCCCCATGACGACCGCCGCCACCACCGCCGTCCCCGCCTCCAAACCCTGGGCCCTCTGGACGGGCCGGGTCTTCTCCGGCCTCGTCGTGCTGGCGCTGGTCGCCAGCGCGTCCATGAAGCTGCGGCAGCCCCCGGAGGTGGTGGAGGGCTTCGCCAAGTCGGGCTTCCCGGCGTCGGTGCTCGTGCCCATCGGCATCGCGGAGCTGCTCTCGGCGCTGCTCTACGCGGTGCCGCGCACGGCGGTGCTGGGGGCCATCCTCGTCACGGGCTACCTGGGCGGCGCCACGGTGACGCACGTGCGGCAGGGGGACTCGTTCCTCATCCCCGTGCTGCTGGGCGTCATCGCCTGGGGCGGCCTGTTCCTCAGGGATGCGCGCGTGCGGGCGCTGTTGCCCCTGCGCGGCCCGAACTAGGAACCACCTCCTGCCTGCAAGCCGCCGCGCCCTCGTTCCCGACGGGGGCGCGGCGGAGGTGTCCTTCCGCTACCAGGTCACGATGAAGGTGCAGGAGGCGCCGCCCTTCTGACGGCAGCCCTGGTCCGGGTCATGCGTGACGACGGCGTGGGGCATGAAGCGCTGGGCCATGCCCTTGATGAGGCCCTGGTCGAACCGGCACGGATAGGGATTGCCACACACCACGTGGCCCTCGTTCTTCCCGGGCACGGCGCTGTAAGAGTAGTGACCGATGCCGTCCGCCATCTCCCCCGTGAGGGGATTGAACATGGACCGGCCGTTCTTCCGGTGGTTCATGTGGAAGGCGATGTCGATGGAGGCGAGCCCCTTGTGGATGTCGGTGATGTCCGAGGGGAACACGGCGTTCTTGGGAATCATCGAGCCGACCTTCTCCAGGCCGCGCCCGCCCAGCAGGGAGTCGATCTTCCGGTACGCCTGGAGGTAGTCCTCCAGCGGGTACCAGGCCGTCACGTCGATGGCGCGCTCGGCGCCCGCCCCGCGCGCGGGGACCTTCATCACGTCCAGCAGGGCGTTGACGAGGACGGTGAACGACTGGATGGCCTCCACGATGGAGGCCACGCTCGCGCCCGTGACGGTGATGCCGGGCTCGTGGGTGACTTGGGACATGTGAGTCTGGGTTCCGGAAAGAGGGTTCGGAGGGCTACCGGCCGCCCGCGTCGAGGGCGCGGTGGGCGGTGTGGTTGCGCAGGTACAGGAAGCACTCCTTCAGCCCGTCACGCAGGCTGCCGAGCGTCTTCACGTCCCGCAGGTCGACGCCAATCTGCGTGAGCGTCTGGGCGATGACCGGGCTGATGCCCGTCACCACGCAGTAGGTGCCGAGCAGGCGGGCGGCGTTCACCATCTTCACGAAGTGGTTCGCGGTGGAGGTGTCCACCACCTCCACGCCCGTGATGTCGATGATGGCGCAGCGGGCCTTGCCCTGGGAGATGCGGTGCAGGAGCCGCTCGGTCATCTCCAGCGAGCGCTGCGTGTCCACCACCCCGACGATGGGCAGCGTGAGCACGTCCTCCCACAGCTCGATGATGGGCGTGGACAAGTCGCGGATGGCCAGCCGCTGCTTCTCGATGGTGGAGAGCTTCTCCTCCAGCTCGCGCCGGGCCGCGTCGAGCTTGAGCATCGACTGCTCGCTCTCCTGCACGGACGCGTGGAGCTGGCGGGCGAAGAGGTTGATGGTGTCCTCGAACGAGGAGAACACGTCATGGTTCTCCACCGCGATGAGATGCTCGTCCGGGTTGAACTCCCCGAGCGAAATCATCGCCAGCACGTCCCGGATGCGCTCGAGACGCTCGAGGTTGATTTCGATGACCTGCGGTTGCGACTGATTCATGGGCGATGAGGCCCGGGCCGTGGACGAGGGAGTTGGCGTTGGACGGCCCGAAACGGATTCGACACATCAGGGTATGCCCAAAACCTCTCAATGCTTCAAATGGGTGGACATCGACCCGGATGAAACATTGAAAAGCCCGCCTCTCCAGAGAGAGAACAGACTCCCTGGGAAGCGCTGTCAGCCCGGCGGGGCGTGGCCAATTCCTCTCAAATCAAAGGCCCAAACCCAGACGGACGGGCGAGCGCTCGCGGACCGCCCGCGCGCACGGGCAACGCTTCGCGTCGGAGCCATGGACACGGCGTGGGCTCCTGGACGTCGCGGGGCCCTTCGAGTGCGGAGCAGTCGACGCTCGGGGCGGGACCGCCGTCCACGGGTGGACGGGATGTCCGGGGCGCTGACGCGCCGGTGACCGGGCGTGACTAGGACAGGGGGCATGGCGTCCATCGTCCCTCCCGAGCTCCGCGCCGTGGTCGCGGAGGTGAAGCCCCGGCTGCGAGGCGTGTCGCACGCGCTCGCGTTCCTCGCGGCGTTGGGCGGCTTCATCGCGCTCGCGCTCGCGCCGGCCAAGGGCCTGCAGCACTTCGCCGACTGCGTCTTCGGCCTGTCGCTGGTGCTGATGTTCGGGACCAGCGCCACCTACCACGTGCCCACCTGGGGCCCGGCCGCGTACCAGCGCCTGCGGCGGATGGACCACGCCGCCATCTACCTGCTCATCGCCGGGACCTTCACGCCGCTGGCCACGCTGGACGCACCCGACGCGTGGACGCGGCACCTGCTCTGGGTGATGTGGGGCTGCGCGCTCACGGGCGCGGGGCTGTCGCTCTTCGGCATCTCCGGCACGCGGGGCGTGCGCTCGGTGCTCTACGTCATCCTGGGCGCGCTCTCCGCCCCGGTGATGCTGCGGCTGCCCTCGGTGGTGGGGACGACGCGCGCGACCTGGCTCGTGCTGGGCGGGCTGCTCTACGCGGTGGGCGCCGTCGTCTACGCGCGCCGGTGGCCGGACCCCAGCCCCGCCGTCTTCGGCTACCACGAGGTCTTCCACCTCATGGTCATCGCCGCCGCCTCCACGCACTACCTCGTGCTCGTCGACTTCCTCTGGAGCCGGTGACGACGGGGTGACGGCGCGCGCCCGCACCAGGACGATGCGTGCATGCGCCCTCGCGCATCTCCTCTAGTGACCCGCGCGCGCCTGGCTCCGAAGCCAGACACGGGGTGAAACCCACGCATGCGTCGGAATGAAACCCCATGGAAGGGTTACCAACTTCACGCGTGCGTTGGCGCGCATTCCAGGTAGTTTGCCATTGCGGTTCCCCCCTCCTCGAGGTCTCTCCATGGTCGCCAGGCAACGCGCTGCTCCCCCCTCCCCGCCGATTTCCAAGGGAGAGCGAAGGGACGGCTTCGCGTTCCGGGCGGGGCGCGTGTCGCTGGACCTGCCGGCGACGCTGGCGGGGCGGCTGAAGGACACGCCCCAGGAGCTGCTCCAGACGCCGAAGGACCTGGGCCGGTGGCTCATCGCCGCGGGACTGGCGGCGCAGGTGCAGGAGCCCACGGCGGAGGAGCTGGCCCAGGCGCGCGAGCTGCGCGAGGCGCTCCACCGGCTGGCCCTGGCCCGCGCGCGCGGGGAGAACTTCTCCGCGAGGGACCGCTCCATCCTCAACCGCTGGGCCGCGGAGCCGCCGCCCGCGCCCCAGCTGGGGCCTCGCGGGCTGTTCTGGGCGGGCGCGGACATCCGGGGGCTGTTGGTGACGGTGGCGCGCGACGGCGCGGAGCTGCTCGGCGGCGAGCTGGCGGAGCGCGTGCGCACGTGTGAGCAGCGCGACTGTGGCCTGCTCTTCGTGGACACCTCGCGCTCGGGCTTGCGGCGCTGGTGCTCCATGTCCGGCTGCGGCAACAAGGCCAAGGTGGCCGAGTTCCGGCGTCGGCAGCGGCAGGAGGCCCGCTAGCCACCCCCGCGCGCCAGGGCCAGCAGCTTTTGGGCGCGGGCCTCCAGCGCGGCGCGCAGCCCGTCGGGGCGCTGGATGTGGAACGCGAAGGGCAGCCGCGACAGCTCCCGCGCGAACCAGTCCAGGTCATCCGTCTGCCCCGACAGCCGCACGCCGCCGGGCACCACCTCCAGCACGCCCAGCGTGGCGAACAGGTGCTGGCGCGCCCGGGCCAGGTCCGTGTCGAGCAGCACCTCCACGGCGAACGCGCGCGGCAGCGACGCCACCGCAGCCTCCACGTGCGCCAGCGCGTCGAAGCCGTCCGGCCGCGTGAAGTGGACGTCGAGCGGGAGCACCGCGCGCACCCGGTCCAACCGGAAGGTGCGTAGATCCTCGCGCAGGTGGCAGACGCCCACCGCGTACCAGCGCCCGCCGCGCCAGACGAGGCCATACGGGTCGAAGTCGCGCTCGGTGTCCTCCTCGCGCGCGCCTCGGTAGCCCAGGCGCACGCGCTTGCGCAGCTGGGCCGCGGAGCTCAGGGCGACGAGCGCGGTGTTGTCCGCCATCTCGCGGGCGCGGGAGATGTCGAGCGTCACCGACTCGTCCACGGAGCGCACGCGCCGCTTCAGCGTCGCGGGCATCACCCGCTCCAGCTTCGCCTGGGCGCTCTCCACCGCGGGGGCCGCCTCCGCCAGGCCCAGCCCGCGCGAGGCGAGCAGCCCCACCGACAGCGCCAGCACCTCGTCCTCGGTGAACATCATCGGCGGCAGCTTGAAGCCCGCCACCAGCATGTAGGCGCCGTCCCTGCCGCGCTCGGCGGTGATGGGGATGCCCAGCTCCTCCAACTTCAGGATGTAGCGGCGCACGGTGCGCCGGTCCACCTCCAGCCGCCGCGCCAGCTCCGAGCCGCTCATCCGCCCATGGGTCTGCAGCAACTCGAGCACGGTGAGCACGCGCGTGGTGGGCCGGGACATAGGTCGGGAACCTAACGCCAGGGGCGCTCGAATCAGGGCCGATTCCGCCCTACATGCTCCGTACGGTGCCGCCCTCCCCGCTCCCCTGGAGGGCACCCCCATGACGCAGACGTCCCACCTCTGGCTGTTCTTCGTGCTCGTGTCCGGAATCGTCATCCTCCCCGGGCTGGACATGGCCTTCGTCCTGGCCAGCTCCCTGGTGGGAGGACGCCGCTCGGGGCTGGCCGCGGTGGGCGGCATCATCTGCGGCGGCGTGTGTCACGTGGCGGTGGGGGCGACGGGGGTGGCGGTGCTGCTCGCGGTGATGCCCGCCGCGTTCAACGTGCTGCTCTGGGTGGGGGCGCTCTACGTGGCGTGGATGGGGGTGGCGCTGGTGCGAAGCCCGTCCACCTTCTCCCCGTCCTCGCAGGCCGGCCAGCGCTCCGCCCTGGCCACGTTCCGCCGGGGAGCGCTCACCAACCTGCTCAACCCGAAGGCCTACGTCTTCATGCTCGCCGTCTTCCCCCAGTTCCTGCGGAAGGAGTATGGGCCGCTGTGGCTGCAGGCCCTGGTCCTGGGGGCCATCATCGCGCTGACCCAGGGCGCGGTGTACGGCGCCATCACCCTGGTCGCGGACCGCGCGCGCGGCTGGCTGGAGTCACGTCCCTCCGCCAGCGCGCGCGTGGCTCAGGCCGTGGGAGGCCTCATGGTGCTCGCCGCCGTCGTCACCGCCCTCGAGGGCTGGCGCGGCACCTGAAGCCGCCCACTCATGTGCGTCGGACGCGTGTCGAGTGGATGGCTCTCAGGATGAGCAGCAGCACCACCGCTCCGATGAAGGCCACGAAGATGGTCCCGGCCAGGCCGCCGAAGGGCGTGCCCGCTCCCAGTGCACGGAAGATGAAGCCGCCCAGGAACGCTCCCACCACACCCACGACGATGTCGCCGATGAGCCCGTAGCCCCCGCCGACCACGGCCGACGCCAACCACCCGGCGATGAGGCCGATGACCGCCCACACTAGAATCGTTTCCAAAGACATCTCTTCCTCCTCGGGTCGCACTGATGTGTCTGGCGCAAACCTAAGCACGCCGGTTCGCGTTCGAACGGAGGCCGGGCCGTTCGCAGGGCAGGCAAGCGGGCGTCGAGCTGGTTTTGACTGACTTTCCGTTCTTTCGGAGGTAGCTGAAGAAAGACACCGCGCAAAGGAGAGCGCCCATGGGTCGTCATCGGAATGATTCACTGTGGATGAAGTGCGGAGCCCTGCTGTGGGCGGGGGCCCTGGTGGGGTGTGGTGGGGCGGAGGTGGGAGGTGGGCCGGTGGAGGAGGCCCGTGGGGAGCAGGGGCTCGCGGCCTGCGCGTATGTGATTACGACGAACACGTACGTGGGCGCGGACTGGTGGGGCACCATCGTCTTCAAGAACACGGGCGCGGCGGCGATGACGAGCCCGACGATTGCGTTCGGGGTTCCCAGCGGCGTGACGTGCGACCACGACGAGCCGGGCTGGACGCACACGCAGAGCGGGAGCACGTGCACGTACTCGCGCACCTCGGGGCTGACGGTGGGGGTGAACGCGTCCTACACGTTCTACTACTCGACGAACTCGAACACGTCGTGGACGGCGAGCAACATCGTCATCAGCGACCCGAGCTGCGGGAGCACGCCGCCTCCCCCGGGAGGTGGGCTGACGGAGAACCAGAAGAAGGTGTCGGAGGGGCTCACGAGCATCTGGGAGAACGACACGCCGGTGCTCGCGTATGCGTATTCGGAGAACATCCAGGACGGGCGCGGCTACACCAGCGGGCGCGCGGGGTTCTGCACGGGCACGGGCGACGCCATCCAGGTCATCCAGTGCTACAACGCGCGGCGCAGCGCGGCCAATGGCAACGTGATGGCCAAGTACATGCCGGGGCTGACGACCATCAACAACCGCTTCCTGTCCACGGGGCAATCGCAGCCATCCACGTCGGAGCTGGATGTCATCGGCAACTGGCGGGCGGACTGGGCCGCCAGCTACAACAACACCACCACGCGCGCGGACTTCAAGGCGTGCCAGGACCAGGTCAGCGACCAGTTCTATTACACGCCGGCCATGGCGGAGGCGAACAAGTGGGGCGCCACGAGCGCGCTGTCGAAGATGGCGCTGTATGACGCGTACATCAACCACGGCGAGTCGGGGGTGAAGAGCCTGGTGCGCGCGGCGAACAACGCGCTGGGCAACACGGCCCAGGTGGCGCCGGCGGTGGGCTACAACGGAATCACGGAGTCGTCGTGGCTGCAGCGCTTCCTGGAGAAGCGCCGCGACGTGCTGGCGGCGGACGCCACGTGGCTGCAGGCCATCGACCGCGTGGCCGCGTACGAGAAGCTGCGCCGCCGGGGCAACTGGGATTTGTCCGCCGCCGTGCGCAACGACGTGCGCGCCAGCGACTGCTGGAACTCGCCCTATCCGTTCAGCGGCTACACCGTGCGCAACATCAACGCGGACGGCACCTGGAGCACCCCCGGCTCGTACACGTTCTCGTGTCAGTGAGGGGTGGGTGAGCGCCCGGGGAGCGTCAGTCCCTCGTGCGTGGGCCGAAGGAGTAGAGTCCGGCCCACGCATGAGCCCGGAGCGCCGAGACACCTTCCGCTGGCGGGACGTCCCGCACCTGTTGTCGACGCGGCTGCTGGCGGCGTTCCTCGTCCCCACCCTGCTCATCCTCGCGGTGACGGGCACGGCGGTGTACCAGCTGGCGCGCGCCATCCTCGAGGAGGAGCTGGGCACCAGCCTCTCCAACATCGCCGCCGCCACCGCCAGCCAGCTCAACGGCGAGCGCATGCTCACCATCGAACCCGGCGACGACGTGGGCGGCACCCGCACCTGGCGCAACGTGGTGCGCCTGCTCGAGGGCGTGCGCGAGGCCAGCAACGTGCGCCGCGTCTTCGCCGTCGACGTCCAGGGACGTGTGCGCGCGGACGTGGGCGGCGGCCTGCCCGTGGGCGCGGAGGTGCCGGAGCTCGCGCGCGACAGGCTGGAGCTGGCGCGCGTCTTCGCCGGCCAGCACGCCGCGAGCCAGGTGCTCTTCACCGGTTCCGACGGACGCCTGTACAAGACGGGCTATGCCCCCATCACCCTGGCGGGCCAGGTGGTGGGCGCGGTGGGCGTGGAGGGCAGCGCGGCCTTCTTCGGCCCCCTGCAGCGGCTGTCGCGCACCTTCGCCATCATGGGCGCGCTCGCCCTGGCCGCGCTCGCCGTCGTCGCGCTGCTCACCGCGCGGGGCCTCGCGCGCCCCCTGCGCCGGCTGATGGACTCCGCCCTGCGCATCGGCCGGGGCGACCTCACCACGCCCGTGCCGCCCGAGCCCACGCGCGAAATCGGCGTGCTCGCGCGCGAGCTGGAGGAGATGCGCGGCGCGCTGGAGGGCCGGGACAGACAGCTCAAGATGATGCTCGCGGGCGTCGCCCACGAGGTGCGAAACCCCCTGGGCGGCATCGCCCTGTTCTCCGGCCTGCTCCAGGAGGACCTCCGCGCCGGCGCCCACGAGGACGCCCGCGCGCACGTCGAGCGCATCGAACGCGAGGTGGCCTTCCTGCAGCGCATCGTCGAGGACTTCCTCGCCTTCGCCCGCGAGCAGCCCCTGGCCCGCGCGCCCGTGGAGGCCCCCGCGCTCCTGTCCATCGTCAGCGAGCTGTCCTCCGCGGAGGCCCAGTCCCGGAACGTGGTCCTGGACGTGGACGCCTCTCCCGCCCTGCTGGAGGCCGACGGCAGCCTGCTCACCGCCGCCCTCTTGAACCTGGTGAAGAACGCCGTGCAGGCCTCGCCGTCCGGAGGCCACGTGCGCATCCACGGCGCCGTGCGCGACGGGCGCTACGCCATCCAGGTCCACGACGCCGGCGCGGGCGTGCCCGACCTCCAGAAGGAGCGCATCTTCGAGCCCTTCTTCACCACCCGGGAGAAGGGCACCGGCCTGGGCCTGCCCCTGGCGCGCAAGATTGCCCGCGCCCACGGGGGCGAGCTGCACCTGACGTCCACGCCGGGCGACACCACCTTCACCCTGACGCTGCCGTTGGGCGCCGTCAGCCCGCCTCGTTGAACTGACGCGCCATCTGCCCCACCTCGCCGGACACCTGCGCGAGCGTGCTCGTGGCCTCCTGCGTGGACTCCAGGCGCTTCATCGTCTCGTCCATGATTTGCGACAGGTCCGAGACGGCGATGGAGATCTGCGAGATGCCCGCGTTCTGCTGCGTCACGGCGGCGGCAATCTGCCGGGCCGCGGCCGAGTTCTCCTGCGACATCAGCGACAAGGCCCGCAGCGAGTCGCCCGACGCCCGCATCTGGTCCAGCCCCGTGCCGATGGTGCGCACGCCCTGCTCGCCCATGCGGGCCGCGTCCTGGATGCCCACGCTGACGTCCTGGAGCACGTCGCGGATGCGCCGCGTGGACTGCAGCGACTGGTCCGCCAGCGCCCGCACCTCGCGGGCCACCACCGCGAAGCCCTTGCCCTGCTCCCCCGAGCGCGCCGCCTCGATGGCCGCGTTCACCGCGAGCAGGTGCGACTGGGCGGCCAGGTCCTTCACCGTCTCCGTGATGTCGCCAATCAGCGAGGCGCTCCGGGCCAGCTTGTCCAGCCGCTGCTGGATGCCGTCCACCGCGCCGCGGATGTCCGCCAGCCCCGCCACGCTCTTCTCCACCGCCGCCTCGCCCTGCAGCCCCAGCGCCTCCGCGCGCCGGGCCACCTGCAGCACCGCCTCCGCCCGGTCCGCCGCCATGCTCGAGGTGCGCCGTATCTCCTCCGACGTCACCTGCGCCTGGTGCAGCGCCGCCGACTGCTTCGACAGGCTCTGCTGCTGCGCGTCGTTCGCCGCGCGCAGGTGCCCGCCCGCCTCCCCCAGCCGCGCCGCCGAGGCCTGCAGCGTCAGGGGAAGCTGACGCAGCCGCGCCAGCACCGCGTTCATGCCTTCGGCCAGGTCCCCCATCTCGTCCGTGGACACCCACGCGGGCGCCACCACGCGCCCCGCCGCCACGGATTCAATCGCCTGCCCCACCGCGTCCGCCGCCCGCGCCTGCCTGCGCGCCAGCATCCACATGGTGATGCCCGGCAGCAGCAGGAGCCCGCCCACCCACGCCAGGCTGAACGTCAGCTCCCCCGCCAGCACCCCGCCCAGCTCCATCAGCATCCGCGCCGAGCGGCGCGCGCCCTCGGACTCCAGCTCCAGCGCCAGCGTGTCCCGGATGGCCTCCAGCTTCACCACCACCACGCAGCCGCTGAGCACCAGCGCGGAGATGATGGAGCCGCCGAAGGTGAAGGGCAGGAACCACGCCTGCCGGGGCCACGAGAAGCCGCCGCCCGCCAGCGCCACCGTCGCGTGCTTGCGCTGCTCCTCCAGCGCCAGCGGCAACAACATCCGCTCCAGCGAGACGCTGATGGGAAAGCCCAGCAGCACGCCACAGCACACGCCGATGATGGTCCCCAGCACCACCTGCGACAAATCCTTGTGCCACGTCAGGCACACGTGGAGGCTGAACCAGAAGCCCCCCAGCGTCCACCCCACCCACGACGTCCCCACCGCCACGCGCCACGGCAGCCGCAGGATGCGCTCCAGTCGCTCACCCGGCTTGTCGCCCGCGCGCGAGCGCAGCGCGTTGCCCACCATCCACCGCATCAGCAGCGCGGGGTAGAGCATCCCCAGGCCCACCAGGATGGGCGGCAGCACCCACGCCACCGCCCTCACGCCCTCCCACCCGGCGACGCCCATGGACATGCCGTTGAGGTACGCCGCGATGGGCGCCGCGGGGACCACCCAGGACATGAACACCCTGAGCGCGCGCCAGCGATACTCGCGAATCAACGAATCTTCGATGCTCATGCGGGATTGCCTTCCCGCGCCTCCGGCCAGGGGACGCGGTGAGTCCAGGAATGGAGGGATGGCGGACGACCCCATTCTCCGCACGTCGTCGAGACGAAAGCGAGCGGCGCACGCCCGGTTCCAGACATTGCACTCCCGTCAGCCGGGCGCTCGTCGAAAGGCATACACAATCTGGAAATCAACCTCCCCCGGAAAGGTTGAGCAAGAAGACAGACGCGGCGATTTCAGCCTCAATCCACACAGCAGGCGCGGATGGCGGAGGTATACAGGCGCAGGGACTTGCGCGTGGCGTCGAGCACCCGGGCAGGCTCGTCCCCGGTGGGGTCCGTGCAGAGCTTGAGGATTTCGAGCGCCTCCACCGGGTGCAGGTCGTCATAGCGAGCGTGCGCCTTGAGCCACATCATCGCGCTGGCGTCGATGCGCGCGCCGTCCGCGGCATAGGCGCGGAAGGGCTCCACCACGTCGCGCGTCCACACGCCGGTGATGCCCTCGATGGCCCAGTTGGACGCGGCGATGCCCTCCGCCAGCGTGCCCCGGGCACAGGTGTCTCGCAGGTGCGCGTGCAGCGCCTGGAGCTCCGGCAGCGGCCGCACCTGGAAGAGCGCCTCCGGCTCCAGGCCGAGCGCGCGCACCCAGTCGATGAACCACTCCGCGTGGCGCGCCTCCACGGCCAGGTTCTGCAGGAGCCAGCGGCGGATGCTCGCGTCCCCCTCGGAGCGGCCGTACGTCGTCTTGGCCAGCGACAGGGCCATGTACTTGGGGAAGGACTCGACGATGAGGAAGAACTGCGACAGCACGCGGCGCCAGTACACCAGCGGCGGGCGCCGGCCCTCGGCGGTGGCGCGGAACAGCGGAGGCCAGCACGCCGCGTCCCAGTCCCGGCGGGTCGCATCCAGCATGGACTCGAGCCAGCGGGGATGCGCCGACGGGTTCAGCGGCGGAGGCCCATAGCGGCGCACTGGCACACGAGACGTGAGGCTGCGCACTTCCTGCTCGGAAGACGACATGGCGGCACGAGGCTCCTGCACCCGGCGGGTTCCAGACCGACATGGCCCCCCTCACCCGCCAGGGCGGCCCCATAGTGGTGACAGCACCTCCACGAGGCCACGCGACTGTCGTCGCCCGACGCTTTTCTCACCGCCTTGTTTCAGATTTCAGCCGGGGGCACCTGGAGGCGTCACGCGCCCCACAGCGGGCCTGTCTCTCCGACCGACGCCGACTCGCGCCCGCCGTCACGGGGTGCGGGCCACCTGGCGGCGCGCCTTCTCCAGCATGCGCTGGAGCGGCGCCTCGTCCGCGCGGGCGAGCGCCTCGTCCCAGGTGAGCCACTGCGCGCCGGAGGACTCGTGGGGGTCGTGCGCGAGCGACTCCGGGTCCTCGGCCACGACGAGGTAGCGCACGTCCAGGTGCTGGTGCTCGGGCTCGTCGCGGCGCGCGGGGATGGTGTGGACGTCCACGTCCAGCGGGCGGGGCGCGGTGGGGTGGAGCACCACGCGGCAGCCGGTCTCCTCGCGCGCCTCGCGCAGGGCGGTGGCCTCCATGTCGCCGCCGTCCGCCGGGTCCGCGTGTCCGCCCGGCTGCAGCCACCGGTGGAGCTTGCCGTGCAGCACCATCACCACGCGCTCGCCCCGGGGGTCCACCACCACCGCGCTGCCGGTGAAGTGCGCCGTGGCCTGCGCGCGGGAGAAGGGCGAGGCGAGCGTGGCCGCGTGGTGGCGCATCCGCTCCAGGTCCTGGCGCTCCTTGTCGTCCCCGGGGACGTGGCGCGCCAGGAGCTCCCGCAGGGCGTGGGCGTTCTGGGATTCCATGCGCGACCACGTATCCCCGGCGGGCCCTCACACGCCAGCGCCTTCTGGAAGCGGCCGGCCCGCCCGGGGCGGTGTAGGGTTCTGGCCGGGTGTGTTCTCATGCGGACGCACCCGGGGCGGCCGGCCCCGCTGGCATGAGGACCTGAGGGCAAGCACCTGCATGGCGCGCATTCTCGTCATCGACGACCACGACACCCTCCGCGAGGGGATGACCGTCACGCTCACGCGCTCCGGGCACGCCGTGTCCGCGGTGCGCGGCGGCGCGGACGGGCTGGCCGCCTGGCGCAAGGCCCCGTTCGACCTGGTCGTCACGGATTTGAAGATGGACGGCATGGACGGCATCGCCGTCACCCAGGCCCTCAAGGCGCTGGACCCCTCCGCCGTCGTCATGGTGGTGACGGCCTTCGGCACGATTGAGACGGCCGTGCGGGCCATGCAGGAGGGCGCCTACGACTTCATCACCAAGCCCTTCACGCCCGACGTGCTGCGCGCCAAGGTGGACAAGGGGCTGGAGCTGGCGAGCACCCGCCGGCGCGTGGAGAAGCTGGAGGGGCGCACCGCCGCGCACGACGCGGACGCGGCCCTGACGCACGGCAGCCTGGTGGGCGACAGCGAGCCCATGCAGAAGCTGCTCTCCCAGGCGCGCAAGGCGGCGATGAGCGACGCCACGGTGCTCGTTCGCGGCGAGAGCGGCACCGGCAAGGAGCTCATCGCGCGCATGCTGCACCAGCAGTCCCCGCGCAAGGACGGGCCCTTCGTCGTGGTGCACTGCGCGGCGCTGGCGGAGACGCTGCTGGAGAGCGAGCTGTTCGGCCACGAGCGCGGCGCCTTCACCGGCGCGGTGAAGCGCAAGCTGGGCCGCTTCGAGCTGGCCGACGGCGGCACCCTCTTCCTCGACGAAATCGGGGAGATTCCCCACGCGGTGCAGACCAAGCTGTTGCGCGTGCTCCAGGAGAAGGAGATCCAGCGCGTGGGCGGCGAGGAGACGCTCAAGGTGGACGTGCGCGTGGTGAGCGCCACGCACCGGGATTTGCAGGCCGAGGTGAAGGCGGGCCGCTTCCGCGAGGACCTGTACTACCGGCTGCACATCGTCCCGCTGGTGCTGCCGCCTTTGCGCGAGCGCCCAGAGGACATCGCCGCGCTGGCGCGCCACTTCGTCGCCAAGCACGCGGTGCGCGTCAACCGCCGGGTGACGGGGCTGGACGAGGGCGCCCTGCGCGCCCTGGCCCGCCACGCGTGGCCCGGCAACGTGCGCGAGCTGGAGAACGTGGTGGAGCAGGCGCTCGTCTTCGCGGAAGGGGAGGTGCTCACCGCCCAGGACCTGCCCGGCCACCTCACCGGCGGCACGCCGCGCATGGACGCGGGGCTGCCGGTGCCGCACGGCGACAGGCCCCTGCCGGACATCCTGGAGGACCTGGAGCGGCAGCTCATCGCTCGCGCCTACGAGAAGGCCGGCGGAGTGAAGACGGAGACCGCCCGCCTGCTGGGCATCAAGACGTCGGCGCTGTACTACAAGCTGGAGAAGTATGGCTTCCTCCCCAAGGGCACCGCGCCCGAGGAGGGGTGATCCTCGGAAATCCGTGACCCCAGGCCCACGCCCCATGACTTTCCACCGGCCCCCCCTCCCCACCCCGTCCCACCCGGCGCGCCCAGACGCCTGGAATCCCAGCGCTTTTCGCGCGAGGCGGGGACACGGGGGCGCCACGGGGCTGGCATCCGCCTTGCTCATGGGGGCGTGTTGATGAACCCCCGCTCCCTCGTCCTCGCGTTGTGCCTGCTGGTGGGCGTGCCCGCCTGGGCCGCGTCCGGCCTGGAGGCGGCGCGCGCGCGGGCGCAGGTGGCGAGGACGGAAGCGCGGGCGCTGAGGACCCAGCAGCAGACGCTGCGCGACGAGCTGCAGGGCGTGGCCGAGCGCATCGAGGCGCTGAAGGCCCGTGCCCAGGGGCGGCTGACCACGGGCACGGAGCTGGAGACGGCGCTGAGGCGCTCGCAGGAGCTGAGCGGCTCGCTCACCCAGCTGGCGCAGGCGGTGTCCACGGCCGAGGGCGAGTCGGAGCGCGCGCACGTGGCGCTGCACCAGGCGCTGTCGGAGGAGCTCGGGCGGCTGATGACGGCCTGGGACAAGACGGTGGACCGCGCCCAGCGAGCCACGCTGCTGGAGGTGATGCGCACCACGCGCACCGAGCGCGACTCGGTGCGCCTGGCGCTGCCGGCCTCCAAGGTCCCCACGCTGGACAGGACGACGACGGGCGGCGACGACCCGGAGGACCTGCTGGAGCAGGCGGACACCCTGCGCGACGCCGAGGACAAGGTGCGCGAGCGGCTCAAGCTGATGCGCGCGCGAATCACCGAGGCGCGCGAGGAGCGCGACCTGGACCGCCGGATGAGCGACTTCCTGGGCGAGGAGTCGATGTTCGACGAGCAGGACCGGCGGCTGCGGCTCAGGATGAGCGCGGACAGGAGCCTGCGGGTGGAGCCCAGCGACCGCGGCGGTGGCCTGTTCCAGGAGGCCAGCGGCGACAGCGACGCGCCGCCCATGTCGGGCAACCCGGGCACGGGCGCGCCCCCGGAGCCCTCCATGCCGGACACCCCCGGGACGCCCACCACGGGCCGCCCCGAGCCCATGTCCGTCCGCGCCACGGACCGCCGCCCCCTGGTGGACGGGGTGCGCGCCCAGGACCTGGCCGCCGGAGGTCCGGTGGACCTCACGGCGATGGAGGCCGAGGCCAGGCGCCTGGAGGCCCTGGCCGGGGAGCTGGATGGCCGGGCCGGCGCGCTGGAGCGCCGCGCGCAGGAGCTGACGAAGTAGGGCCCTCGGGCTAGAGCAGCCCGGACTCGACCTCCAGCCGCACCACCGCGCGCAGCCGCACCTCGCGCTCGGGCGTCCGGCCCTTGCCGCGGATGATGATGCTCATGGTGGGCGCGGCGACGAAGGGCTGCAGCTCCACGTCCGCCAGGTCCAGCCGCAGCGTGGGGTTGGGCGCGCGCGGGCTGCCACGGGACAGGTCGTTCTTCCACGCGATGCGCGACTCACGGTCTCCGGCGCGGACGAAGAACTCCACGTTGTCCAGGAAGGTGAAGTCCACGTCGTTGGGGCTGAGAATCTGGAGCGAGAGCGAGTCGACGTGGACGGAGGTGGCCTCGCTCTTGGAGAGCCCCTGGTTCTTGAAGTCCTGGTTCTGGTCGAAGTCCATCCCCGCGAAGCTGCTGATGGGGGGGAAGGCGTTGAGCTCGGTGCTGCCGCCCGGCAGGCTCGCGGGCACGGTCGTCTCGCCCCTCACCTCGGTGATGAACGTCGACTGGGCGCAGGCGGCCAGCCCGAGGCCGACCGCCGCGGCGAGAAGTGAGGCAGGGCGCATTCCAGCAATGTACCGGGCGCGAGCCGTGTCGTCACCGTCGCCAGCCAACCGGCCGGGCCCGTCCTCCCGCGAGTGGGGCGTGCAGGCACGAGGCCGGGTATGGTGCCCCGCGTCGTGTCCCGCGTCCGCCCTACCCTCCTGGTGTTCCTGGTGCTCGCCACCGCCCGCCCCGCGTCCGCGGCCGAGTGGGAGGGCGCGCTCAAGGGCACCCTGCGGCTGCTGGCGGACACCAACGCCCCGCGCGACTTCACCGACGGCAGCACGCCTTCGCCCGGAGTGGACCCGGCGCTGAGCGTGCTGGGTTCGGCCGAGGGGAAGGGGACGTTCGAGCGCACGCAGCTCGTCGGCCGCTACGAGCTGGGGGCGCGCAAGTACGCGGGCTTCTCCGACGAGGACACGCTCATCCAGGCCGGCGCGCTCGAGGCCTCGCTGGCGCTGGGCACGGAGTTCGGCCTGGGCGCGGAGGGGCACGCGAAGGACCGGCGGGGCGGCACCCGCGCGTACTCGGATTTGGGCGCGAGCGCCTTCGCGGAGTACGCCCCGGACGTGCGGCTGGCGCTGCGGGTGCGGGCGGGCGCGCGCAGGTTCGTCTACCGGCCGGACCCCACGGCGAACTTCGGCGGGCTGGAGCTGGGGGTGCTGGGGCGCTACCGCTTCGACCGGCGCCACAGCCTGTCCGTCTTCGGCGACTGGGGCGCGCGCCGCTACGGGCCGCTGGCGCGCCCGCGTCCGGGCGTGGAGAGCTCCCCGGGGCGGCGCGAGGACGGCGCCCTCACCGCGGGCTTCGGCTACAACTACCGGGGGCCGCTGACCCTGGGGCTGCGCTACACGTACCAGGAGGTCTCCTCCAACAGCTACGGGGAGACGGTGCTGCGCCACCGGGTGTCGGCGAACGCCGGGGTGCGGCTGCCCTGGCGGATGACGCTGCTGGCGCAGGGCTCGCTGGGCGTGACGCGCTATCCGGACGGCATCTACCTGTCGCCGGAAATCATTCTCGTGGAGGAGGACGAGGGGCAGAACTCCCTGTCCCTGAAGCTGTCGCGCCCCGTCTCGGAGCGCGTGGACCTGGAGCTGTCCTGGGGCCTGTGGAGCACGCGGCTGCCGCGCAACGACTTGAGCTACTCCCGCCAGGTGTTCGGCGTGGGCGTCACCTGGCGCGACTGAGGCTCAGCCCAGGTCGCAGATGCGCTCGTCGATCTCCTCGGCGAGCCCCGGGTGTCCCTGGGCCAGGGCGTGCTCCTTCGCCCGGGTGAGCACCTCGCGGGCGCGCTCGGACTGCCCGGCGCCCGACAGCGCGTCCCCCAGGGAGACCATGGCGGCCGCGTAGGTCCCATCCAGCCGCACCGCCTGCTCCAGGGCGGCGGCGGCCTCGGCGTACTGCTTGCGGTCCAAGTACAGCTTGCCGAGGGAGAAGTGGCTCATGGGGGAGTCGGGGAAGTCCGCCACCATCTTCTTGAACTGTTCCAGCCGGGCGTCGCTCATGGACAGGACCCTTAGAGGACCCATGGCGTGTTGCCAAGGGTGCGGTAGGGTGCGCCGCACATGGCAACGAAGAAGAAGACGACCCCCAAGAAGAAGAGCGCGGCCAAGAAGGCGCCGGCGCGCGGCAAGAAGTCGGCGACGGGCAGGACGGTCGCCGCGAGCAAGGCGCCCGCCAAGGCCAAGGCCCCGGCGCGCAAGAAGACGACGGGCAAGACGCCGCTGCGGCCCAAGAAGAAGGCGAAGCTGCCAGCCGCCCCGCAGCAGAAGACGGGCCCCGCGGAGAACCCCCAGGCGCAGGCCCTGGCGCGCCGCATGGCGCAGCTGCTCATCGACAAGAAGGCGCTGGACGTCGTCATCCTGGATGTCCGGGGCATGACGTCGTACGCGGACTACATCGTCATCGCCTCCGGCGAGAGCGACCGCCAGGTGAGCGCCATGGCGGAGAACGTCCAGGTGCAGCTCAAGCAGGGTGACGCGCCCGAGCGCGCGCTGGGCACCGAGGGCGTGGACACGGGCCAGTGGGTGCTGCTCGACTACGGCGAGGTGGTGGCGCACCTGTTCCTCGCGGACCTGCGCGCGCACTACGACCTCGAGGGTCTCTGGGCGGACGCCGCCCGGGAGAAGGTGTCCTGAAGGTCCGCCTGCTCTCCATCGGCAAGGACCGCTCGGGCCTCTTCGAGCCGGCGGTCCAGGAGTATGCCCGGAGGCTGGGGCACTACACCCGCTTCGAGCTGGTGGAGCTCGCCGAGGCGAGCGGCAAGAAGCTCAAGCCCGGCGACGCCAAGGCCGCGGAGGCCCAGGCCATCCTCGCGAAGCGAAAGCCGCAGGACTGGCTGGTGGCGCTGGACGAGCGCGGCTCGCTCATCGACTCGGTGGAGCTGGGCCGCTACGTGGGCAAGGCGCAGACGGGCTCCAGGGACCTGCTCTTCGTCATCGGCGGCGACGAGGGCCTGGACGAGAGCGTGCGGGCCGCGGCCCATCTGACGCTGTCCTTGTCCAAGATGACGCTGCCCCACAGGCTTGCGCGCGTGGTGCTCGTGGAGCAGCTGTACCGGGCGTTCACCATCCTCAAGGGTGAGCCGTACCACAAGTAGGCAGGCGGGCCTCCCAGGCCCCCTTGCGCGCTGGCGTCAGGGCCGTCGGACAGGAGGCGTCAACGGGCCCCATGAGCACCGCCAGCACCGAAACCTCCCTTCCCTCCCCCGCCGCCACCGTGCGCGTCATCGCCTCGCCCCAGTCGTGGGTGGAGGGTGAGGCGGTGCGACAACTCGAGGCTGTCGCGCGGCTGCCCGGCATGAAGGCCGCGGTGGGACTTCCGGACCTGCACCCGGGCAAGGGCGCGCCGGTGGGCGCGGCCTTCACCTCGGAGGGCCTCTTCTATCCCTACCTGGTGGGCAACGACATCGGCTGTGGGATGGGGTTGTGGGACGTGGGGATGCTGGCGCGAAAGTCGAAGGCCGAGCGCTGGGCCTCGAAGCTGGATGTGGAGGGACCCTGGAACGGTGACGTGGAGGGGTTCCTGGCGGAGGAAGGGGTGAGGCCCTCGGGCTTCGAGGGGGCGCTGGGCACGGTGGGCGGCGGCAACCACTTCGCGGAGCTGCAGCGGGTGGACGCGGTGCACGACGCGCGGGCGTTCGCCGAGCTGGGGCTGGAGGCGGACCGGTTGCTGCTGCTGGTGCACTCGGGCTCGCGGGGGCTGGGCGAGGCGATTCTGCGGGCCCACGTGGACCGGCACGCGGCGGGCGGGCTGACGGCGGGCTCGGACGAGGCGCGGGCGTACCTGACGCGGCATGACCACGCGGTGGCGTGGGCCCGGGCCAACCGGGCGCTGGTGGCGCGCAGGGTGCTGGATGGCATCGGCGCTCCGGCGCGGCGAGTGTTGGATGTCTGCCACAACAGCGTCACCCCACGACGCGAGGACGGGGCCCTGAGGTGGTTGCATCGCAAGGGCGCGGCGCCAGCGGACGAGGGGCCCGTGGTGATTCCGGGCAGTCGTGGCGCGCTGAGCTATCTGGTGGCGCCGGTGGGGGATGGGACGGGCAGCGCGTACAGCCTGGCGCACGGCGCGGGGCGCAAGTGGACGCGCACGGCGGCCCGGGAGCGCATCAAGGAGCGCTTCACGGCGGAGTCGCTCACCCGGACGAGCTTCAAGAGCCACGTCGTCTGCGAGAACAAGGACCTGCTCTTCGAGGAGGCGCCGCAGGCGTACAAGGCCATCGACCGGGTGGTGACGGACCTGGTGGAGGCGGGGCTGGTGAAGGTGGTGGCCACGCTGGCGCCGGTGCTGACGTACAAGACGCGCTCCCACGAGGAGTAGCGCGGGCCCGCGGGAAGAAGCCGGCCCTGGAGTCGAAGCGCGTTTTTCCCCTCCGCGTCCGGCGGGTGCGTGGTTAGGGTTCGGGCATGACTCCCGCGCACAAGGTATTGCTCTGCATCCTGGATGGTTGGGGCATCCGCCACGAGCGAGAGGCGAACGCCATCCTCCTGGCCGGCACGCCGAACCTGGACAAGCTGACGAGCCCCTACCCGTTCACCGAGCTGCAGACCTCGGGGTTGGCCGTGGGTCTGCCCGAGGGGCAGATGGGCAACTCGGAGGTCGGCCACACCAACATCGGCGCCGGCCGCATCGTCTACCAGGACCTGGTGCGCATCAACCGCGCGGCCGAGTCCGGCGAGCTGGCGCAGAACCCGGTGCTCCGCGCGGCGATGGACGGCGTGAAGGCGGACGGCAAGGCGCTGCACCTGTTGGGGTTGGTGTCGCCGGGCGGGGTGCACTCGTCGATGGAGCACCTGTACGCGCTCCTGAAGGCGGCGCGGGAGCGGGGTGTGCCGCAGGTGTACGTGCACGCGTTCCTGGACGGACGTGACACGCCGCCGCAGAGCGCGCTGGGCTACGTGGAGGCGCTGGAGCGCTTCCTCCACGAGACGCACACGGGCCGCATCGCCACGGTGAGCGGGCGCTATTACGCGATGGACCGCGACAAGCGGTGGGACCGGGTGCAGCTGGCGTACGAGGCGCTGGTGCACGCGCGCGGCCCCAAGGCTCCGGACGCGCTGAGCGCCATCCGCGCGTCGTACGCGGAGAAGGTGACGGACGAGTTCGTGAAGCCCACGGTGATGGCGAGCGGGGATGGGACGCCCGTGGGCCGCATCCAGGATGGGGACACGGTGGTGTTCTTCAACTTCCGCGCGGACCGGGCGAGGGAGCTGACGCAGGCCCTGGCGTATCCGACGTTCAAGGAGTTCGACCGGGGCGGGCTCCGGCTGGGGCGGTACGTGTGCATGACCCAGTACGACGAGACCTTCGACCTGCCGGTGGCGTTCGCGCCGGACCAGCCGCAGGACATCTTCCCGGAGATTCTGGCGCGGCAGGGGCTGCGGCAGTTCCGCACGGCGGAGACGGAGAAGTACGCGCACGTGACGTTCTTCTTCAACGGTGGGCGCGAGGTCGTCTATCCGGGTGAGGACCGGCACCTGGTGCCGAGTCCGCGCGACGTGAAGACGTACGACTTGAAGCCGGAGATGGCGGCGCGCGAGGTGACGGCGGAGCTGGTGCGGCGGCTGGACTCGGGGACGTATGACTTCGCGCTGGCGAACTTCGCCAACCCGGACATGGTGGGGCACAGCGGCCGGCTGGACGCGGCGATGCAGGCGGTGCGGGTGGTGGACGAGTGCCTGGGCGTGCTCGGCAAGGCGTGCGAGCGCAACGGCTGGGTGATGGCCATCTCGGCGGACCACGGCAACTGCGAGCAGATGGTGGACCCGGTGACGGGCGAGCCGCACACGGCGCACACGCTGAACCCGGTGCCCTTCCACCTCATCCACCCGGCGTTCCGGGGACAGAAGCTGCGCCCCGGCATCCTCGCGGACATCGCGCCCACGCTGTGCAAGGTGATGAACCTGCCGCAGTCGAAGGAGATGAACCGGCAGGGCGTACTGCCCTGAGCACGGGGCCCCTCCGGTCCGCTACGGCTGGAGGGGCTTGAGCAAGCCGGCGCCGTCCAGCAGCTCCCGCACGTGCTCGGCCAACGCCACGTGCTGGGGGTTGCTCGCCATGAAGCGCTCGGGGGTGAGGATGATGAGGGTGCCCTTCTCCTCCACGGCTTCGACGCGCACGGGAGCAGGCAATGGGGGCACCGTGCCTCGCTGATGCGAGAGGTACGTCACCCACCCGATGCGAGGAGCCCCCTTGAGGCTCCGTGCGTCCATCAAGCTGCCAAGAGCATGCGAAGTGGCGACTCCCCAGTCAGGCGCCCACGCGACAGCGGAAGCGCGCAGGAGCCCAGCCAGCACAGACGCGGTCAACACCGGGTCTGCATGCGGACCCTGACTCGGGAGAGTGAACGCACATGCGTTCTTCACCCTCGCTGCGTAGCTACCGCATGTGACTCGGAAGCTGCTCGCTCCGTGGTCATCGCCCACGCCGTTCCAGGCCTCGATGCGAAAACCAATCTCCTTGACGACCCGGTCCTTGCCTCGACGAACGAGCGCCTCGAGCTCATTGGCATCGGGCTCGATGGGCCGCAGCAATGCGTCATGGCGAGACTTGCCGGTCTGGAACCACTGCGCGAACGAGGGAGCTACCGTCCTCAGCTCCGTGAGGAGAACCGCCATCCGTCGAGCGCAAGCCTCGGGCAGTTCCTCCCTGGGCCCCCAGTAGGCCCCTGCATAATAGGTCTCGTTCATGCGCGGCTGACTCGCTCAGAGCAAAGGGGTGAAGACGACTTCGATTTCGTCGATTCCGTTGACTCGGAACAGCTCCTTGATCGCTTCAGCTGTCTTCTCTTCCGCGATGTGCCACCGAATCGACGTGCCCTCGGGCGCCTTGGCCAACTGCCTCTGCGCCTGGTCTACGAGGGCCTTGGCTCCCGACTTCTCGAACCAAACCCTCGGCGTGAGGTTGTCGAGGAACTTGTTCGCATAGCCCGGCCCCTTCGCCTCCAGCAGCACGCCCCTCTCGAACCCATCGAACTTCACGCCTCCGCTGTCCCTGCCGACACCTCCGACCCAGTATGCCTCGTCCGCCGAGTGGCCCGTGATTTGTTCCTGGTAGCGACGGGCGCGAGGGGACATGGACTCCTTCGCGGGTCCCCACTGCCCAGGTCCCTTCGATGGGCCCCCCTCCTTCACGGCCGTGCCCGCCCGCTGGAGGATGATGGCCGCGCCAGGGCCTCCGCTCAGCACCGCGGCCGCACGCCCCACGGGCGCCGCCACGATTCGCATGGCGACCGCGCCGTCAGCGGACAACACGAGCACCGGCACCTCCGCCGTGGCGAACGCCGTCCCCTGCAACGTGCGCGTCGCCGAGGACACCGTGCCCCACGTGGCGATGAGGTTCGTCATCAGCCTGGAGACGGCCTGCACCTGCTCGCCTCGCGTCATGTACCGGAAGCGCTCCAGGTACTCGGGCGATGACTCCAGCAGCGCTACCACAGCGGCCGGCATCTGACGGAGCGCCGCGAGGTTGTCCGCTGGCGACGTCGAGAAGAACCGTCCCACCGAGAGGGCCAGTCCCACGAACGCTTCTTCCGCCCCATCCAGCGTCCGACTGATGACGTCCGCGTCGTCGTGGACGTCGGCCAGTGGGAAGCCGTTCTCCTCCTCCAGCTCCGCGTTCAGCAGCCGGAAGACACCCGTGCGACCGTCGTAGAACCGACCCAGCTCGAAGCCGTGCGCGCGGAAGGCCCCAGCCCTCCACTCGACGGGCGCCACCCGTTGCTGCGTCCGTCCACTGCGCACCCACGCCAGGCATCCATCAGGCCGGAGCACCGCCAGATGCTTGAAGCGCTCCACCCGGCGCACCAGCTCGGCCCGCGACACCTCGCCCGTGGTCAGCACCTCTCGCAGCATGAAGCCCAGCGCGACACGCGCGGGGAACTGCCCCAATGTCACGTCCTTCGCCTGCAGCGTCCGCAGGAGCCGGGCGGCATGCCTGGGTGTCAGCGCGCTCCCCGCGACAGGCAACGCGTCCTGCTCCTCCACCCCAGCACTCTTCAGCAAGGCGTCGAACGCATCACGCCGCTCCCCTCCGTGCGCCCAGTCACCCGCTTCGCGAGCGTCTCCAGCCCACCTGGCGCGTTGCTGGAAGATGCCCCTGTGAGAAGACGCGTCGACCCCGGCGCAGCCCGTGGCGAAGAGGACGACGCCAAGAATCCAAAGGTCCGCACGCATTCCGCGCCCCCAAGCCTCCCTTCACGGAAGACAAGTGACTCGAATGCTGGCATCGGCGTCTGACCCACGAATCCACTCGACGCTCCCCTCCACCGCCGCCTAGCGTTCCCAAGCGGGCGGTGGGGGAACGGGCGATGGGGATGGGGACGACACGAGTCGGGTGCAGGGGTTCCACGCAGCGGGCGTCCACGAGCGCGCGCCCATGCTGAGGGCCCTGCTGGACGTGCTCTACCCGCCCGCGTGCATCGCCTGCGCGAAGGTCCTCCCAGGCCCCGGCGCCTTCTTCTGCGAGCCCTGTGACACCGCCGTGGAGCGCCTGCCGCCCGTGTGCTGCCGCACCTGCGCGGAGCCCGGTCCGTTCCCCGCCGGCATGTGCCCACGCTGCCGCGCTTCTCCCCCACCCTTCTTGCGCGCCTGGGCCCCGTTCGCGCACGAAGGCCCCGTGGCCCGCGCCGTCCACCGCTTCAAGTACGAAGACCACCCGGAGCTGGCCGCGCCCCTCGGCGAGATGCTCGCGGCCGAGGCCCACCGCTTCCTCACCCGCGCGCCCCGCCTCGTCGTCGCGCTGCCGCTCCACACCCGCCGCTACCACGCGCGCAAGTACGACCAGGCCCAACTGCTCGCGGGCGCGCTGGCGAAACACCTGGGCCTGCGCGCCCCCGTCGGGCTGCTCACGCGCACGCGGGAGACCCAACGACAGGTGGGCCTCACCGAGGCCGAGCGCGCCGACAACGTCGCGGACGCCTTCGTCGCCTCGGACGACCTCGCGGGGCGCGACGTGCTCCTCCTCGATGACGTCTTCACCACCGGCGCCACCGCGCGCGCCGCGGCCACCGCGCTCCTGGTCGCCGGCGCCACCCGCGTCGAGGTCCTCACCCTCGCCCGCGCCTTCACCATGACGTGAACACCACCTGACGCAGCAACTGTCACAGCGCGTCAACTGCAACCGGGTCCACGACAACTCACGCCCGGATTCAGCGCGGACCCCGCGTGTCTTTCATTACCCATCTTCCGCGACTTTCCGTCCCGTGTTCTTGCATCAGTGCCGTGTCACGAGACATTTCGAGTCGCGTTTCACGGCTCGCTTCCCCCCTCTTCGAAACGGAGTCCGTGATGAAGCTCCCCGTGTTGAGCTCGTTCGCCCTCGCCGGTGCCGTGTGCGCGCTGGGCCTCCCCGCCCCCGTCCAGGCCCAGGTCCCCGCGCCCTCGTGGACGCGGCAGTTCGGCGCCAACCTCGACGAGCAGGCCCGCGCCGTCGCCGTCGCGGGCACCGCCGTCTATGTCGTGGGCAACACCACCAGCCAGCTCGGCCCCGAGCCCAAGGCCGGCGGCAACGACGTCTTCGTCGCGAAGTACGACACCGCGGGCGCGCTGCAGTGGGTGCACCAGTTCGGCACGCCCGAGGATGACCGCCCCGCCGCCGCGGCCACCGACTCCGAGGGGAACGTGTACGTGACGGGCCGGACGTACGGCTCGATGGGCTTCCACACGAACGCCGGCGGCTATGACTTCTTCATCGCCAAGTACAGCCCGCAGGGCCAGCAGCTCTGGGTGCGCCAGCAGGGCACGCAGATGGATGACTTCGGCACGGGCCTGGCCATCGGCGCGGACGACACGCTGTACTTCTCCGGCTACACCGGCGGCAGCTTCGCCAACGGCGGCAACCCCGGCCACTACGACGCCCTCGTGGGCCTCTACGACTCCGCCGGAAACCCGTACTGGCTCCGGCAGCTGGGCTCGACGAGCAGCGACATCGCGCGAGGCATCGCCGTGACGCCGGACCACAAGGTGTACGTCGTGGGCCAGACGAGCGGCAGCCTCGACGGCGCCACCACGCCCACGGGCACGGACATGTTCCTGCTGCGCCTGGACATCCTCGGCGCCACCCAGTGGGTGCGCCAGCTGGACCTCTCCGAGCTCGATGACGCCAAGGGCGTGGCGGTGAGCCCCGACGGCGGCGCCTACCTCGTCGGCGACACCTTCGGCGCCATCGACGGCCACACCAACGCCGGCACCATCGACGTGGTGCTCGCCCGCTATGACGCCGTGGGCAACCGCCAGTGGAGCCGCCTGCTCGGCGGCGCGCAGCCCGACTACGCGAGCGGCGTCGCCGTGGCCGCCAACGGCACCGTGAACGTCACGGGCTACACGGCCAACGCCCTGGACGGCCAGCCGTACGCCGGCAGCCAGGACGCCTTCTTCACCCGCTACGACGGCTCGGGCACCAAGCTGGGCACGCGCGTCGTCGGCACCCACCTGCCCGACGTCGGCAGCGGCGTGGCGGTGGACATCAGCGGCAATGCCTACGTGACGGGCTCCACCTACGGCAGCCTGGGCGGCACCAACGCGGGCAGCTACGACGCGTTCCTCGTCCGCTTCTGAGACAGGCCCGCATTCCGTGTCCGGACGTGGGACAGGTGTTCGTTGCCTGTCTCACGCGGAATCCAGGACGGAAGCTTCGCGGTGGCCAATCGTCGAGGGCGCGATAGCCTCGCGGCATGCGCTGGCACTCCCTCCTCCTCGTCCCCGCGTTGCTCTCACTCCACTGTACCCACGCCACCGGGTCCGCCGGGCCGTCCAAGCCCGAGGCCACGGTGGCGGCGGCGCCCGAGTGGCCCGAGGCCCAGCCCCCCGCGCTGCGCCTGCCGGACACCGTCCAGCCCCTGCACTACCTGCTGGACCTGAAGCTCATCTCCACCGAGTCCACCCACTCCGGCACCGTCACCATCGACGTGGACGTGCGCGAGCCGGTGCGCCAGGTCTGGCTGCACGGACAGGATTTGGAGGTCACCTCCGCGCGCATCGAGACGCAGGGCCGCGCGCTCGAGGCCAGGCCCGTCACCGCGAGCGAGGGCCGGCTGGGCCTGCTGCTGCCCGAGACGCTGCCCGCGGGCAAGGCGCGCATCGTCATCGCCTTCACGGGTCAAATCGACAAGGAGCGCAGCCGGGGCCTGTACTCGCAGGAGGAGGGCGGCCACAACTACCTCTACACCTTCTTCGAGCCGGTGGACGCGCGCCGCGCCTTCCCGTGCTTCGACGAGCCGGGCTTCAAGGTGCCCTGGCAGCTGCGCTTCACGGTGAAGGCCGAGGACGTGGCGCTGGCCAACCACGCCATCGAGGCGAAGGAGACGCTGCCGGACGGCCTGCAGCGCATCACCTTCCGCGACAGCAAGCCCATGCCCAGCTACCTCGTCGCCTTCGTGGTGGGCCCGTTCGACGTGGTGGACGCGGGCACCACCGGGCGCAACAGGGTGCCGCTGCGCTTCGTCGTCCCCAAGGGCCGCGGCGCGGAGACGGCGTACGCCGCGAGCGTCACCCCGCGCATCGTCACCGTGCTCGAGGACTTCTTCGACCAGGCGTACCCGTACGAGAAGCTCGACGTCGCGGTGGTGCCCCGCTACTGGGGCACCATGGAGCACCCGGGCCTGGTCGCCCTGGGGCAGCCCCTGACGCTCATCCGCCCCGGCGAGGAGACGCTCCAGCGGCGCAAGTGGTACGTCAACATCGCGGGCCACGAGCTGGGGCACTACTGGTTCGGCAACATCGTCACCTGCCGCTGGTGGGACGACATCTGGCTGAACGAGTCGCTCACCTCGTGGCTGGACCGCAAGCAGATGGACGGGTTCGACCCGAGCTGGGGCTTCGGCCGGGACGCGAGCACCAACGCGCTGGCGGGCGCCATGAGCGCGGACGCGCTCGCCGCGGCGCTGCCGGTGCGAAAGCCCGCCAACACGCATGACGAGGTCATCGGCTCGTTCGACAACTCCACCACCTACGCCAAGGGCTCCGCCATCATCGGCATGTTCGAGTCGTGGCTGGGCGAGGACACGATGCGCGACATCCTGCGCGCGCACATCCGCAAGCACGAGTGGGGCACGGCGACGTCGGATGACTTCGCCGCCACGCTCGCCCAGGCCGCGAGCCCCGACGTCGCGCGCTCCTTCCGCAGCTTCATCGACCAGCCCGGCGCGCCCCACATCTCCGCGCAGCTGGTGTGCGACGCGGGCAAGGCGCCGCGCCTGAAGCTGTCCCAGGAGCGCTTCCTGCCCGCGGGCTCCACCGCGTCCAAGGACGCCACCTGGTCCGTTCCCGTGTGCGTGCGCGCCGGGGACCGCGCGGGCGACGTGCGCGCCTGCCAGCTGCTCTCCGAGCGCACCGGCGAGATGGAGCTGCCCATGAAGAGCTGCCCCCAGTGGGTGCTGCTCAACGCGGGCGGCATGGGCTACTACCGCGCCAGCTACACGCTGCGGCAGTTCCAGCAGGTGAACAGCGTGGCCAGCAAGTCGCTGACGGTGCCCGAGCGGCTGGCCTTCTTCGCGGACATCGAGGGCGCGGTGCAGCGGGGCGACGTGCGGCTCGGGGAGGTGCTGTCCCTGGTGAACGACACGGCGAAGGACCCGGACCGCGGCATCGCGCTGAGCGGCGCGCGCCTCTTGCACCTGGTGGGCGAGGACTCGCTCACGCCCGCCGAGCGGCAGCGCTTCCGCGCCTGGGTGGGCAAGCTCTACGGAGCGCGGGCCCGGGCGCTGGGCTGGCAGCCGGCGAAGGGCGACAGCGACGAGGTGAAGCAGACGCGCTCGTTGTTCCTGTCGCTCGCGACGATGATGGGTGACGAGCCCACGCTCACGCGCGAGGCCAAGGCCCTGGTGACGAAGTGGCTGGCGCAGCGCGACAGCGTGAGCCCGGAGGCGGTGCCGGTGGCGCTGGCGGTGGCGGCGCGCAACTCCGACCGCGCGCTCCACGAGCAGCTCCTCACCCGCGCGCGCAAGGCGGAGGACCGCAACGAGCGCAACCAGATGATCTCCGCGCTGTCGGGCTTCCGCGACCCGGAGCTGGTGAAGCAGAACCTGACGCTGGCGATGACGGAGTTCGACGTGCGCGACGCGCGGCCCTTGTTCGCGGGCGCGTTCAACGAGCCGGAGACGCGGGCGGTGGCGTGGCAGTTCTACCGCGAGAACTTCGACACGCTGGCCTCGCGCGTCCGCTCGGATGAGCTGGGCTGGCTCATCGCGATGACGGGCTCGCTGTGTGACGACACCAGCCGCGCGCAGATGGAGGCCTTCCTCGGGCCTCGCGTCGACAAGCTGGAGGGTGCGCCGCGCGCCTACGCCCGGGCGCTCGAGTCCGTGCGGCTGTGCGTGGAGTCCAACCGTCTCCACCAGGACAGCGTGCGCGCGTTCATCGGCAAGCTGCCCCAGGTCACCGCGGCGCCCACCCGCTGAGGGCCCGTGCGGGCTCCCTCGTGTTCAAGAGGGAGCCCGCTCCACGCGGGCAGACGGTGCGCGCGCCCCGCGAGCGCGCTAGACATGGGGCCATGCTCGACTCCGCCCGCTACCTCGAACGCATCGGCGCCCCCGCGCACGCATCGCTCGCCGAGCTGCAGCGCGCCCACCTGGAGTCGGTGCCCTTCGAGAACCTGGACATCCACCTGGGCCGGCCCATCCAGCTGGACCCGGACGCGCTCTTCGACAAGGTCGTCGTCCGGCGGCGCGGCGGCTTCTGCTACGAGCTCAACGGGCTGTTCTCCCGCCTGCTCACCGCGCGCGGCCTGCGCGTGACGCCGCTGTCCGCGCGCGTCGCCACCGAGCCCCGGGACGGCACCTTCGGCCCGGAGTTCGACCACCTGACGCTCCAGGTGGAGGACCGCGAGGGGACGTGGCTCGTCGACGTGGGCTTCGGCGACAGCTTCCTCGAGCCCCTGCGCCTGGACGACAGGGGTGTGCAGACGCGCGTCGGACGCGACTTCCGGCTCGCGCCCGAGGGCGACCGGCTCATGCTCCTGCGGCGCGAAGACTCCGGCTGGCAGCCGCAGTACTCCCTGTCCCTCGTCCCGCGCGCGCTCGGGGACTTCGTGGACATGTGCCACCACCACCAGACGTCGCCCCAGTCCATCTTCACGCGGGGGCGCCTGTGCACCCGGGCGACGCGGGAGGGCCGCGTCACCCTCAAGGAAGGCGCCCTCGTCCTCACCCGGGGCACCACCCGCGAGGAGCACCCCGTGGAGGGCGAGGACGCTCGCGCCCGGGTACTGGCGGAGCACTTCGGCATCCGCCTCTAGCCGGGCCCCAGGACTCAGGGCTTCTGTTCGGCCTGCTTGCGCATCGCCTCGAACGAGGCCTTGTACTCCTCCATCGTCCCCAGGCCCACGGCCGCGCGGCGCGCGTCCACGTTGGCCGGGTCCTCCAGGTTCTTGGGCTCCATCTGCCCGTTCACCTCTTCCATCTGCGTGCCGTAGCGCTGCGGCTTGCCCGTGTTCACCAGCACGCGGTCCGTCAGGTACGCCAGGTTCTGCTTGGAGCCCTCCCCGCGCGCCACGGCCGCCTCCAGCAGGGGCAGCACCTGCTCCTGGAACGCCACGTCCTTGTCCGCGTGCTGCACCAGGAGCCACGCCGCATGGGAGGCCTTCTTGCCCACCAGCGCCTGGCCCGGCCAGCCCTTCTTGGCGATGACGTCCTTGAGCCAGGCCGTGTTGCTCGCGTCGACCTCCTCCAGCTTCTTCGTCATGGCCTCGTCCTGGAAGTTGTTCCGCATCAGCGTCATGCGCACCTGCTGGTCCACCTCCATGCGCGACAGCAGCTCGTCGCGCAGCGCCGGGTCCGCCGCCTTCAGCTGCTTCGCCTCCTCCTCGGCGACGCGCTTCTCGATGGCCGCGAAGCCCGGCAGGCCCCGGACGTTGTCCAGGTCCGTGTCCTTCTTCATGTGGGCCGCGTCATCGAAGCCCTCGTCCGCCGCGCGCCCCAGCCACATCAGGGCCTCCTCGCCCTGGTTCAGCATCGACGCAGCGCAGGCCGCGTTGTAGGCCATGTTGTTGCTGCGCACCCCACCCTCCCAGGCGGACCGGAACAGCGGCAGCGCCGCCTCGCCGTTGCCGACGGCGGCCAGCCCGGTCGCCTCCATGGCGGCCTTGCGCGCCTCGGGCGTCGCCACGGGCTTGGGCGCGGCGGCCTGGGCCTCGGCGGGGGTGGCCGCGCCTCCGGACGCGTGGGCACAGGCGGCCAGGTTCAGCGCGGCGAGCAGGATGACGAGACGACGCATTCGGGGGCTCCAGGGGGTGTGAGGTGAAAACGGGGTAGCAGTGTAGGCGGGTTTTTCGGGACACCAAGCGCTCGTCCACCGCGAAATCCGCCGGAGGCCCACCCACACCCACCCCGTTCCCGAGCGCACCCCGGGTAACGTTTTCGGTTGCCTGTGCGCCGTCCGGGGTCGCATGCAGGGGAAGGCCCCGGAGGGCCCGCCTGTTCATCGCCGTCGGCGTCCCCAGGAATGGGACGCTGTGCCCCACGCATGTCGCACCGAGGAGAACGGATGTCGCGCTTCACATGGCTGGCCGCAGTCTTCGTGCTCACCTGCCCCCTCTGGGCGCAGGCCCGGCCCGCGGCGGACGAAACAGCGCGCGTGTACGCGGCCGAGGCGATGAAGCAGGCCTCCTCGCCCCGAGGCGCCGCCGGCCTGTTGCGGCTGCACTCCCTGGTGGACGAGGTGGAGGACCTCACGCCGCTGGTGAGCACGTACGCGTACATCGCCTCGCGGCGCCAGTTCGACGCGAACACGCGCGCCACCGCGCAGCTGCTCCTCTTGGACACCGAGCGGGCCCGCGGCCGGCTGACGCGCGCCAACGAGGTGCGCCAGTGGATGGGCTTCGTGGGCGACTACTACGTCGTCGGCGGCTTCGACAACGAGGGCAAGTCCGGGTGTGACACGGACTTCGGCCCGGAGGCCGCGGCGCTGGATTTGACGGCCACCTACCCGGGCGCCAAGGGCCGTCAGGTGTCGTGGCGCAAGCTGACGGCGAACACGGCGGACGGCTACGTGGACCTGGCCACCGCGGTGCGCCCCAACCGCGAGGCCGTGGCGTACGCGGCCACGTGGCTGGAGTCCAACCAGGAGTCGCGCGTGACGCTGGGCCTGGGCACCTCCGGCGCCTACCGCCTGTGGGTCAACGGCCAGCTCGCCTCCAAGGAGGACCGCTACAACCTGCCGCGCCCGGACCAGGCGCGCGTGTCCGTGAAGCTGCGCAAGGGCCTCAACCGCGTGCTCCTCAAGGTGTGCCAGGAGACGGGCCCGCTGGGCTTCTACCTGCGCCAGGAGTCGCCGGGCGTGCGCGCGTCGCTGCCCGCCAAGGCCCCCGCCGTGGAGCGCGGCGCGGCCCCCGCGCCCCAGGTGCTGCCCACGCTCACCTCCGCGCTCAAGGCGCTGGTGGAGAAGAACCCCGACGACGCGGCCCTGCGCGGCGACTACGCGCGGGTGCTCGGCTTCTACCGCGGCTTCGATGACCGCGAGCACACCGCCACCGTGGAGGCCACGCGCGCCGCGGAGCTCGCCCCCCAGGACGCGCGCCTGCAGATGCTCGCGGCGAGCCTCCAGCGCGATGACCTGAACGAGCGCCGCCGCTTCCTGGAGGCCGCGGTGAAGGCGG
Source organism: Myxococcus sp. XM-1-1-1 (assembly GCF_020037095.1). NCBI lineage: Bacteria > Pseudomonadati > Myxococcota > Myxococcia > Myxococcales > Myxococcaceae > Myxococcus > Myxococcus sp. XM-1-1-1. The sequence goes on along the minus strand of NZ_JAIQDH010000002.1, from coordinate 610,341 downwards.
ACCCCGCGCTGCCCGAGGCCCGCGTGGCGCTGGCCGACTTCGAGCTGGAGCGCGGCCACCCCGAGCGCGTCATCCCGCTGGTGGCGCCCGTGCTGGAGAAGACGCCGGACGACGCGCCCGCGCGCCTGGTCCTCGCGCGCGCCCACGAGGCGCTGGGCGAGCGTCCCCGCGCGCACGCGCTGGTGGAGGAGGCCTTCCGCCATCAGCCCCGGCAGCCGCGCGCGGTGCGCTCGGCGGCGCAGATTTCGCGGCAGCTGGGCCGCAACCGCGAGGCCATGGACCGCATGCGCGTGGTGCTGGCGCTGCGCTTCGACGACACCGGCACGCGCCGCTCGCTGGCCGCGCTGCTGGCGGACTCCGGTCAGGTGGAGGCCGCCGAGCGCGAGTACGCGCAGCTGGTGGCCCTCAACCCGTTCGACAACGGCGCGCGCGTGCGGCTCGCCGAGCTCAAGGCCAGCAACGGCAACGTGGAGCAGGCCGTGGCGCTGTTCGCCGAGGCCCGCGCGCTGTCGCCCGATGAGCCGGAGGTCTACGAGCGCGAGGGCCGCGCGCTGCTCGCCGCCGGTCGGCGTGAGCCCGCGCTGGCCGCCTTCGAGCGCTCGCTGGTGCTGCGTCCACAGAACCCCGGCCTCAAGGAGGCCCTGCGCGCCCTCAAGGGCGAGGGCACCGGCGCCGGCATGCAGCACGTGGTGGACGCCAGGCCCCTGGCGAAGGAGGCCGAGGCCTACGTCCACGAGGACGCCATCTACCTGGTCGACAACACCTACGTGAATGTCCAGAAGAGCGGCCTGTCCAGCCGGCTGTCGCAGATGGTGGTGAAGGTGCAGAACGCGCGCGGCGTGGACGCGTTCCGCTCGATGCCCATCACCTACTCGCCGGACCGGCAGGAGGTGCGCATCCTGCGCGCGCGCGTGACGAAGGCGGACGGCTCCGTGGTGGAGAGCTACGGGGAGAACGACCGCAACATCAACGAGCCCTGGACGGGCATGTACTACGACGCCCGCGCCAAGGTGCTGTCCTTCCCGTCGCTCGCCGCCGGCGACACGCTGGAGGTGACGTACCGCCTGGATGACACCGCACAGGAGAACCTGCTGTCGGACTACTGGGGTGACGTGGAGAGCGTGCAGGGCGTCTACCCGAAGCTGCGCTTCCAGTACCTGGTGGAGACGCCGAAGGAGCGGCCGCTGTACTGGAACAAGAGCAAGCTCACCGGCGTGGAGAGCGCGCAGGAGTCGCTGGAGGGCGGCCGCGTGCTGTACCGCTGGGGCGCGAAGCACGTGGCCAAGGTGGTGCCGGAGCCGGGCATGCCGGGCTGGGCGGAGGTCGCCCAGAACCTGCACGTCTCCACGTACCAGACGTGGGACCAGGTGGGCCGCTACTGGTGGGGGCTCGTGAGGGACCAGCTGCAGCCCAACGCGGAGCTGAAGCAGACGGTGGACCAGGTGCTCCAGGGCGTGGACCGCAAGAACGAGCTGGCGGTGGTGCGCGCCATCTACAACTTCGTGGTGACGAACACGCGCTACGTGGCGCTGGAGTTCGGCATCCACGGCTTCAAGCCCTACCGGGTCGACCGCGTGCTGGCGCGGCGCTTCGGTGACTGCAAGGACAAGGCGAGCCTCATCCACTCCATGCTGCGGGTGGCGGGCGTGGACAGCCGGCTGGTGCTCCTGCGCATGCGCAACCTGGGCGCGCTGGACGCGGAGCCGGCGAGCCTGGCCGCCTTCAACCACGCGATTGCGTATGTGCCCAAGTTCGACCTGTACCTGGATGGCACCGCGGAGTTCCACGGGGCCAAGGAGCTGCCCAGCTCGGACCGGGTGGCCAACGTGCTGGTGGTGGAGCCGGACGGCAAGAGCACCTTCATGGTGACGCCGGAGGCGAAGGCGGAGGACAACGCCACGGGCCTGAAGATGGACGTGACGCTGCGCGCGGACGGCAGCGCCGAGGTGACGGGCTCCAGCACGGTGAGCGGGCAGAGCGCGCCCGAGTACCGCCGCGCCTACCGTCCCGAGGCCACGCGCAAGTCCACCTTCGAGCGCGCGTGGGCGCAGAGCTTCCCGGGCCTGACGGTGAACGAGGTGTCGCTCAACGACACCACGCGGCTGGACGAGGACGTGGCGATGGGCTTCCGGATGAGCATCCCGCGCTACGCGGAGGTGCTGTCCAACGCGGTGCGCTTTTTGCCCTTCGGCACGGGCCGCACCTACCAGCAGGCCTTCGCGCCGCTGGCGGAGCGCCGCTTCGACCTGGTGATGCAGAGCCCGTGGGTGAACCTGTTCAACCTGCGCTACACGCTGCCGGCGGGCTGGTCCGTGACGGAGCTGCCGCAGGCGGTGGACGAGACGAACCCGTTCGGCCGGCTGCGGCTCACCTACCGCGTGGAGGAGGGCAAGCTCATCGCCGAGGGCGAGGTGAAACTCTCCGTCGCGCGCATCAAGTCGGACGAGTACCCGGCGTTCCGGGAGTTCCTGGGCCGGGTGGACCGCGCCTTCGGGCGTCGGGTCATCATCCAGGGCCCCGGCGGCCGCACCGCGTCGCTCACCCCGTGAGGTGAGTGGAGCGACGTCCCGCCGCGCCCCGCCTTGAGGCCGGGGCGCGCGGGCAGCGGCTCCGCGAGGGTTGCCGTGGGGACCTGGCCGTGTACTGTCGCCTCCAACATGGGAGGCGGCTCGATGAGGCACCTACGTCGCGGAAGACTCGCGGGACTGGCTGTGGCGTCGATGGTCTTCTCGGGCTCCGGCGCGGCCTCGGCCGAGCCCGAGGTGAAGCCCCTGCCCGAGGTCCTGGAGGTGGGCACACTCACCTCGGCCTTCGCTGAGTTCCAGCGGACGTGTGCCGCGGACGGACAGCGGCTGTGGGGCCACTCGCTGTGTGCTCCGCTCCTCGTCGTCCATCCCGGCACGCGCGTCTTCGTCGCGAGCACCTGGCCGAAGGGCGCGGGGACGGGGCCCTGGGTGGGCGTGCTCCCCTCGGAGCTCACCATCGCGAACACGGCCCTGAGTTGGGCGGGAACCACCTGGGTCCAGCTCCAGGGGCCGTTGCCCGACGTCCCCGTGCGTCGCCGTGCGCTGCTGGCCCATGAGGCTTTTCATCGGCTCCGCACCACTCTGGGACAGCCCGGGCGTGAGAAGGACAATGCCCACCTCGATGGCATGGAGGGCCGCACGCTGCTGCAACTTGAGTGGCGGGCCCTCGCGGCAGCGCTGCGCGCGACGAACCCTTCGGTGCGCGCTCGGGCTGTCGAGGACGCGCTGGTGTTCCGTCGCGAGCGTCGAGCGCGCTTCGAGGGAGCCGCCGTCGCGGAGGGGCTCCTCGAGGAGAACGAAGGTCTCGCGGAGTACACGGGCGTGGCGCTGGCGGGGGCCGATGCACGTGGCAGGCGAGCCCTGGCGCTGGAGAACCTCGAGGATGGCGCCAAACGGAAGTCCTTCGTGCGCGCCTTCGCCTATGCATCGGGCCCGGCCTACGGGCTCCTGTTGGACGAGGTGGGCCCACGCGCCCAGGGGTGGCGTGCCCGGGCGCTCGCCGGGGCGGACCTGGGAGCACTGCTTCAGGAGGCATTGAAGCTGGGGATGCCTGAGTCCTCGCCCGAGCGAGAGGCACGCTACGAAGGCGCCGAGTTGAGAGAGAGCGAACGCGAGCGGGCTCGCCTCGCCGAAGCCCGGGCCGAGGCGCTGCGCAAGAAGCTGGTGGAGGGCCCGGTGCTGCGCCTGCCCCTGGTCCGCATGCGCATCCAGTTCAACCCAGGTGAGCTCATCCCGCTGGCCGAGCACGGCACGGTGTATCCCGGTGCGCGCATCGTCGATGCGTGGGGCTCGCTCACTGTGAGTTCCGATGTGCTCCTGTCCTCGGACTGGAAGACGGCCACGGTGACCGCTCCTCGCACGGAGCCCGGAGATGCCCGCTGGGAAGGCGAGGGCTGGGTGTTGGAGCTCGCCCCTGGCTGGCAGGCCAAGGCGGGGCCCCGACCTGGAGACCTGGTGCTCCAGGCCCCCGACGCTCGCGCACCGGCGCCCAAGCCCTGACTCGACTTGAGCGAGTCCTCGAAGTGCGAGCATCAGGTCCACGGAGGCCGCCGACGCACTTGTAGTCCCCAGCATCAACCCACGCCCCTCGCGTACACGAGGAGCGACTTTGCCCCCCACCTGGCATGTCCCCGCCCGTGAGGTGAGCTGAGCGACGCTCCGCCTCAGGTTCGGGGCACGCGAGCAGCGAAGGTGGTGGCGATGATGCGGTCGGCGAGCACCGGCCGCGCGTGCCCCATGCGGTGCGTGTTGAAGGCATAGACGAGGCGCCGGCTCGAATCCCGCGTGGCGCCCATCCCGCTGACATAGCCCTGGCGCGCCCCGCGCCGTCCCCACACCGTCACGCCGCCCAACTCGTAGCGCGCCAGGCCCGCGCCGTGCGCCGCGCGACCACCGTGGGCCGAGGGCACGTCCGGCACGGTGAACATCTCCTCCAACTGCTCGGAGGGCAGCAGCCGGCCCCGGAAGAGCGCGGAGAGGAACGTGTCCAGGTCCGCGGTGGAGGAGATCATCTCCCCCGCGGACCACATCAGGGACTGGTTCGCCTCCGTGACGTCCACCCAGCGCTGCGTCCCATCCGCGCTGGCGAGGGCCTCGTAGCCCCGCGCGTGGGGACCGGGAATCGTCGGGTCGTTGCCCGGCACGGACGTGTCGCGCAGGCCCAGCGGCGTGAGGATGCGCTCGCGCACGGCATGGCCGTACGGCCGACCCGTCACCTTCTCGATGAGCAGCCCCGCCACCAGGTAGCCGATGTGGCCGTACTCCTGCACGGTCCCCGGCGTGAAGCGCGGCCCCTGTGGGAGCGCCAGCGCCACCAGCTCGCGCGGAGACCAGCGACGGAAGCGGTGCTCGAAGAACCACTCGGGATGGCGCATGGACAGCGGGACACCGGGCAGGCCGTGGGTGTGGTTGAGCAACTGCCGGACGGTGATGAGCGGATAGTTGGGTGGCAGCAGGCCGGGCAGCGAGTGTTGCACCGGACGGTCCAGGTCCACGCGGCGCTCGCCGGCGAGCTGCAACAGCACCGTGGCGGTGAAGGTCTGCGTGAGGCCGCCGATGCGGAAGCGCGCGTCACCAGGCATCGGCGCGCCGGTGTGCAGGTCCGCCACACCCGCGGAGCCGAGCCAGCGGCCCGCGGAGCCTTGCACGCGGACCTGGGCGGCCGTCGCGTCGGGCAGCTCGATGATGACCTGTCGCAGCGTCTCGCGGTCCAACGGGGCCAGCAATGACTGGCCCCAGTCCAGGCCCTGTTCACGGGTGTCCACTTCGTTGGAGAGCGCTTCGTCCCCGGGAGCACACCCCGTCCCGGAGAAGCTCACCACCAATACCGCGGCACCGACCCGCAGACCCCGGCGCGGGACATCCATGTTCCCTCTCCCCTCTCGAAACTCCGGCCCGGGGACAGAACACCAGTGAGGGGGAGCGGTGTCACCCGCTCCGTGGGGATTTCGTGGACTGGACCACGTCAGGTCAGCGGAAGCGTCGGGCCCACGCCTCCACGTAACCCTCCGGGGCGGCGATGGGCGCCTCCCTCAGGGCCTCGGGCAACGCGAAGGACTCCAGCACCCGAGGCACGTGGGGCAGCAGTTCCACGCAGGCCTCGCGCAGCTCCACGTCCAACCGCCGCGCCTCCTCCGCGCCGAGCAGCCCCTCGGACTGGAACCAACCCGCGTGACGCCGCAGGCCGTCGGCCACGAAGACCCGGAGCACCGCGCTCGCCGTCCGGAATCCCTCCGACGACGGGACCTCCGCCCGGAGCGCCACCTGCAAGCACTCCAGCGCGAGCGCCTCGCCCTGCGCCTCCGCCAGGGCGATGGCCTCCGTGGACCACGCGTTCCAACGCTCGAAGCGATCTTCCCCGGGCCCCAGAGGCGCCTCCAGGCCCTGAGCGATTCGCGTCCGCAGCCGTCGGGCCCGCTCGGCGAACAGGCTGGAGCCCTCCGTCCGCGCCGCGTCCGTCCCCTCCGAGGGGGTCCGGAGGTGCTCTCCCATCACCAGGCGCCTGGCGGCGGTGAGCTGCAGCACCTGGTTCTCCCCTTCAGCCGTCATCACCGCCTGACATGTCCCCAGGTACTCCGGGATGCGATTGATGCCGAACATGCCCTGCGCGCCGCAACGCTCCCGACACGTCTGGATGATTTCGAAGGCCGTCCGGGAAATGTACGGTTTGAGCAGCATGGCGAGCAGCGAGAGCCTCTCGCGCTCCTCGTCCCCCTCCTCACTGAAGCGTTCCTGCACGAACCGGCCGAACAGCGTGCAGGCTTGGATGCGTGCCAGCCCGATGAGGAGGTCATGCTGGACGTTCCAGCACTCCAGCATCGCAGCAGTGCCCCGGTCCGGCACCGCGACCCGCCGCTGGCGGGCGTAGCTCAGCGCGATGGAGAGCGAGGCCCGGGCGCTCGCCACCGCCCCGCACGACAGGGCCACCCGCCCTGTCTGGAGCATCTCGATGGTGCGCCTGAAGCGCTCACGTCGGCCGTAGTCGCTGTGGAAGACCCCCTGCTCGCTGATGGAGCCCGCGTCCCCCGGCAGCCAGTCCCGGAAGGAAAGCCAGACACGGTCGAACCCAATCATCGCGTTGTCCATGGCATACAGCGGCCGCTCCGGCTGGGGCACCACACGCACGCCCTGATGGAGGCTGCCGTCCTTCCCCCTCAGGCGGAGGATGAAGGGGAAGACGCCCTGGTCCTCCCCGGCCACCTTGAGCCGCGCGGCGATGACGACGAGCTTGGGGACGTCCTCCGCCCCCACGTTCGGCATGAACTTCAACGCGGCGTCGCGCGGCGTGGTCAGCCAGAAGCCGCGCCGGTCATGGTCATACTCGGCCTCCGTCTCCAAACTGAAGACGGTGCTGCCATACCCCAGCTCCGTCAGCAGGAAGACGCCCACCGAGTCCCCGCTGTCGAGCTCGCGCAGGTAGTCCTCCAGGTCCGTGCGCCCGCGCCCCAGGCTCAGCAGCGCGTTGAGCGTGAGGTTGAAGTGCCCGCTGAGCACCAGGAACAGCTCCGGCGCCAGCATCGCCGACCACTCGAACAGCGCGAACAGGCTGGGCAGGTCCTGGGCGATGGCCTTCCCCGACCCGAGCCCCCGGTGCACCTCCTGGAGCTGTCGGTACGCATGCCGCGCCCGCTCGCCCAGCGTCTGATGCTCCCGCTGACGGAACACCTCGGCGGCGAAGAGCCGCGCGAAACGGGACTCGCGCTCACGCGCGTTCGACTCGGCCACCGGAACACGGGACTCGGACATGCGGACCTCGCTCTGGAGTGGACAGCGGCGTGTCTGATAACGCAGACCCCACCACACTGCCCAATCAAAGACAAACATCCAGACCCGCAATCCCAGCCATCCATTCCCCGCACCCGCCTCCACCTGCGGGCGAGCGCGAAGCCCCCAGCCCATCCGCGCTCAGGAGGCCACGAGCGCGGCGAGCAGCTTGCGCACCTCCTCCGGACCGCTGACGCGATAGGTGGCGCGCGTGGGCTTGTTGCCCGCATGAATCGTGAGTCCGTCCTCGGGCATGGCCTCGAACAGGTCCTCGTCCGTGCGGTCATCGCCGATGGCCACCGCAAGCGTGCCGGGGGGCAGCCCGCGCAGGACGCCCTCCACCACCCGGCCCTTGTGCACGCCGTGCGGCCGCACCTCCACCACCTTGTCGCCTGGGAGGACATCCACCGGCCTGCGCGCGAAGGTCTCCGCCAGCTTCAGCCGCAGCTCGCGCGACTGCAGCGCGCCGAACTCCGGGTCCACCTGCCGGTAGTGCCACGCGAGCGACGCGGACTTCTCCTCCACGAACGAGCCCGGCACGCGCGCGGCGAACTCGTCGAGCACCGGCCGGGCCGCGGCCTTCCACTCGGCGGACACCCCCTCCAGCATCTTCCACGTGTCCCCGGGCCTGGGCCGCGACCACAGGCCGTGCTCCGCGTAGAGCCCCAGGTTCAGCGTCCCGAACCACGCCTCCAGCGTCTCCTTGGGCCTGCCGCTCACCACGCTCACCGAGAGGTCCGGCCGCGCGAGCAGCTTCGCCAGCAGCTCGCGCAGCGCATCGTCCGGCGCGGCCAGCTCCGGCCTGCGCGCGAAGCCCACCAGCGTGCCGTCATAGTCGAGCATCAGCGCCAGCCGCCCGGCGGACTTCATCACCTCCAGCGCCTCGGTGGCGCCCTGGAACTTGCGGACGGAGACCGAGGGCAGCCCCTGCAACCGCCCCAGGAAGCTGGACACCCACCAGTGGACGTCATGGGCCTTCACCTGCGCGCGCAGGGCGCGCATGCGCTCGCGGCGCTCGGGCTCGCCCATCTCCAGCGCCTCCTCGATGGCGTCCGCCGCCTTCTCCACGTCGTAGGGGTTGACGGAGACGGCCCGGTGCAGCTCGTCCGCCGCGCCGGCGAACTCGCTGAGCACCAGCACGCCGTCATCGTCCGGCCGGGCGGCGCAGAACTCCTTCGCCACCAGGTTCATCCCGTCCCGCACCGGCGTGACGAGCATGACGTCCGCGGCGCGGTACAGCCCCGTGAGCTGCTTCTCGTTGAAGGAGCGGTAGAGGTAGTGCACGGGCACGTTCTGCGTCGTGCCGTACTGGCCGTTGATGCGCCCCACCAGCTCGTTCACCTGCTCGCGGTACGTGGCGTACTCGCTCACCTGGGTCCGGCTGGGCACCGCCACCTGGATGAAGCGCAGCCGCCCGCGCCACGTGGGCTCGCGCTCCAGCAGGCGCTGCACGGCGAGCAACCGCCGGGGGATGCCCTTCGTGTAGTCGAGCCGGTCGATGCCCAGCAGGATGCGCTGGCCCTCGGCGCTGCGCCGCAGGGACGCGACCTCCTCCAGCACGCTCGGCTCCTTCGCCAGTGACTCGAAGGCCTCCGTGTCGATGCCCATGGGGAACGCGCCCACGCGCACCTGGCGCCCTTCCCACATGATGCGGTCCACGTCCGTGTCCAGGCCGAGCTGCCGCAAGAGCGAGCCGGAGAAGTGCCGCACGTAGCTCACGGTGTGGAAGCCGATGAGGTCCGCGCCGAGCAGCCCCTTCAGCAGCGCCTCGCGACGGGGCAGCGTGCGGAAGATTTCGGACGAGGGGAACGGGATGTGGTGGAAGTAGCCGATGCGCGCCTCGGGCAGGCGCTGGCGCAACAGCCCCGGCACCAGCATGAGCTGGTAGTCGTGGACCCAGATGATGTCACCGGGTTGATAGTGCCGGGCCACCAGGTCCGCGAAGCGCTCGTTGACCTTGCGGTACACCTCCCAGTCGCGGTCCTGCCGGGGGACGCGCTCCAGCATGTAGTGGCACAGCGGCCAGAGCACCCGGTTGGAGTAGCCCTCGTAGTAGCGGCTCACCTCGCTGGGCGACAGGTGGATGGGCACGCAGCGCTCCTCGGCGAGGCGGGCCTCCACCTGGGTGCGTTGGGTTTCCGACAGACGGGACACGTCACCGGGCCAACCAATCCACAGGCCGCCGGAGCGTTCATGGGGTCGTCGAAGGCCCGTGGCCAGCCCGCCGGAGCTGAGCACCACGGCGACACTGTCCTTCTCCACCTTGACGGTGACAGGGAGACGATTGGAGACGAGCAGGAGTCGAGGCATAGAACCTCAAACCCTTATTCACTCCCTCCACGAATGGCCATCGCCGATTCGCGCGAGGTGGCGATTGTTGGACCCTCGCGTGTCGCCCGAGGTGCCCAGCCCAGTCGCGCGAGCAACGCGGGCTCGCGGCCGGGTTTCCAGATGAACGCATCCAGCACGTAGTGCGTGGCCTGCGGCAGCGCGAGCAGCGGCACCACCAGCGCCAGCAGGTCCGGCGACAGCGTCCACTCCGAGCCCCCGAAGAGGCCCGTGCGCTCGTGCCAGATGAAGCGGTCCCACAGGAGCTCCTCCGCGAACGCCAGCGCCACGAGGAACAGGAGGAAGCCCGGCAGGCCCGCGCGGAGGATGGAGCTGGCGACGCCGAAGTCCCCTTCCCCGTCGCGGCCTCGCGCGTAGCGGAACAGGAGCGCGAAGTACGGCACGCCGTGCAGCACGACGTTCATCACCGTGAAGGTGAAGTCGTCGCGCGCGAGGACGATGCCGCCGAACCACGTCACCCACGTGGCGCCGATGAGCAGCACCTTGCCCAGCTGGAGTCCCTCGCCGCGCGCCACGCGGGCGAGCTGGAGGCCAGCCCAGGTGAGGAGCACGCCCGCGTGCAGCACCAGGGCCACGGTGCCGAGCCACGGGGGCAGCCCCGGGAGGAAGTCGCCCTCGACGAACCACCAGAACGCGCGCGGCAGGTTCGCGTGCCACCACACCACGGGGCCCACGGTGGCGGCGTAGATGGCGGCGGCGTCGAGGCGACGCTCCAGGTCCGAGGCGCGGGCCTTGCGCGTGTAGAGCGCCACCCAGCCGTACTGCTGGCGGACGAAGTGGAACAGCGCCACGTAGGCGAACAGGGTCCAGAACGCGCCCGCGGAGATTTGATGCGCCAGCACGCCCACGACCCAGGCGACCAGGGGAGCCCCCAGGTAGAGCCCGGGGCGCTCACGCAGCTGCCCCGGGTCCAGGTAGGTGCGGAACAGCGTGGACCAGACGTGGGCCACGTCCACGCAGACGACGAGCAGCAGCCACGCCCAAGGAGGCGTGTCCCCCGCGGCGCCGAGCCACGGCGCGGCGAGCACGAGGGCCACGGACGCGAGGGCACTGCCAGCGAACACGGCGAGGTCCACGCGCGGACCGAACAGCCAGCTCTGGGAAGGCGCGAGGAAGCGGGGCATCCGGACCGAGAGGCTATCAGCACCGTGGAGCGGTTGGGTGGCGAGGCTCGGCCCCCTCGTGGGGGCACGAGGAGGCGAGGTGTCCAGGCCACATCGCCATCAACTCGGATGAGCCGAGTGGTGCGCCGCTCCCACGTGGGCGACGCAGACGGAGAGCACGAGAGAGAGGCGGGCATCTGACCAGGCCGGCAACGCCATGGAGTGGAGGGCCCCAGGCAGGGTGTGTCCGGCCCTCGCGGCGATTCAGTCCGCGCCGGGAAGTGGAGGGGCTTGCAAGCGCGGCGCGGCTCCCGCGTAGTGCGCCTGTCGACCTCCTTCCCGAAGCTTCCGCCATGTCCTCCACGCCCCCGCCCCCTCGCTTCCGTCGTCGGCTCCTGGCGGTGATGCTCCTGGCGGGACTCGTGCCCCTGGTGTTGCTGGGCGTGGTGGCGCAGGGCGTCCTGGAGCGTGTGCTGTCCGTCTCCGTCGCGCCCGTGGAGGCCGTGCTGGACGAGGTGTCCGTGAACCTGGAGCGACAAGGGCTCTCTCGTGACGCACTGGACGAGGCGCGGCTGAACCTCGCGCAGGCGGAGCTGACCCGACGGGCACTGGCGCGCCGGGTCCCCGCGTTCATCACCGTGCTCGTGTTCGTCTCGGGCTGTGTGCTCGCGCTGGCCGCCGTGCTGCTCGGCCGCGCGCTGACCCGGCCGGTGACGACGTTGACCGAGGGCATGTGGGCCTATGCCCGTGGCGACCTGTCGGTGCGTCTGCCTGCCGTCGACCCGCCGCGCGACGAGCTCCAGTTCCTCCTGGGCCAGTTCAACCGGATGGGACAGGAGCTGGTCGCACAACGCGAGCGCGCGAAGTCCGCCGAGCAGATCGCCGCATGGCAGGACGTGGCGCGCGCCTTGGCCCATGAGCTGAAGAACCCGCTCACGGCGATGAAGCTCTCGCTCGCGCGGCTGTCGCGCTCGGACCCGGCGTCTGCCGCGGACACCACGCGCATCTCCGAGTCCGTGGCGCTGCTCCAGGAAGAGGTGGAGCTGCTCATGCGCATGACGCAGAGCTTCTCTACCTTCGCGCGGCTGCCCGCGCCGCACTTCCAGGACGTGCCGCTCCGGCCGCTGCTCTCCGAGGTCTGCTCACTGTACGCGCGGACGTCTGCGGTCCCCGTGGAGCTCGTCCCCGGTCCCGAGGTCTCGTTGCGCGCGGACCCGGACGGACTTCGCCGCCTCTTCGGCAACCTCGTGAAGAACGCCACCGAGGCATCCTCCGAGAGCGCCGCTCCGGTGCGCGTCTGCGTGGAGGAGTCCTCCACGGGCGGCGTGCGCGTCACCGTGACGGATGGAGGCAGCGGCGTCCCGGGTGTCCTCGAGGGCGCGGCGCTCACCCGTGGACTCTTCAGCACGAAGCCCGAGGGCAGCGGACTCGGGCTGCCCATCTCGCAGAAGATCACGCACGAGCACGGCGGACAGCTTCGCCTGGAGCCCGCGCCGGGCGGCGGTACGCTCGCCAGCGTGGAGCTTCCCCTCGTGCCTCCGCCCGCCCAGGTGTCTCCGTCATGAAGCCCGGCTCGCGCATCCTCGTCGTCGATGACGACCCTGGCATCCTCGACGCCGGTGCGCGACCTCCTGCGCGGCGTGGAGTCCCCCTGGTGCCACGGCCCCTCCAGGTGTCTCCGTCATGAAGTCCGGCCCCCGCATCCTCGTCGTCGATGACGACCCTGGCGTCCTCGATGCCATGCGCTGCCTCCCGCACGACGTGGAGCATCCCCTCGTGCCTCAACCTCTCCAGGTGTCTCCGTCATGAAGCCCGGCCCTCGCATCCTCGTCATCGATGACGACCCCGGCGTCCTCAAAGCCCTGCGGGGCCTGTTGAGCGACGAGGGCTTCACTGTCGTCGAGGCCCGCTCCACCGCGGAGGCGACCCGCGTCCTCGATGCCCCCGAGGCTCCGCCCGCGATGATGTTGCTCGACCTCCGCATGCCCGGAGAGACAGGCCTGGAGTTCCTCGCGCGACTGCCCCGCCCCCTGCCCGTGCCCGTCGTCGTGCTGTCGGGCGAAGCCTCTCCCTCCGAAGCCGCGCAGGCCCTGAAGCTCGGCGCCACCGACTTCGTGGAGAAGCCCCCTTCCCCCGAGCGACTCCTCACGGCGCTGCGCAACGCACTGGCGCTCGGCGCGCTCCAGGAGGAGCGAGAGCGACTGCTGGACGCGCTCGCCCGCCCTGGACACCTCGTGGGCGACAGCCCCGCCATGGAGGCCCTGCGCCGGCTCATCACCCGCGTGGCCCCGAGCGACACGGCGGTGCTCATCACCGGCGAGACCGGCACCGGCAAGGAGCGCGTCGCACGCGCGCTGCACCTGGCCTCGGGCCGCAAGGGACGCCTCGTCGCCGTCAACTGCGCGGCCATCCCGTCCACGCTGCTGGAGAGCGAGCTGTTCGGCCACGAGAAGGGCGCGTTCTCCGGCGCGCACAGTCGGCGCGCGGGGCGCATCGAGCAGGCCCACGGCGGCACGCTGTTCCTCGACGAGATTGGCGACATGCCGCTGGAGCTGCAGGCCAAGCTGCTGCGCGTGCTGGAGACACGCGAGGTCGAGCGACTTGGCGGCTCGGCGCCCGTGCCGGTGGATGCGCGTGTGCTCGCCGCCACCCATCAGGAGCTCGCCCGCGCGGTGAAGGACGGCCGCTTCCGACAGGACCTCTTCTTCCGCCTCAACGTGATGCCGCTCCACATCCCGCCGCTGCGCGAGCGCCCCGAGGACCTGCTCCCCCTCGCCCGCGCCTTCGCCGCGGAGTTCGCCGGACGCGAGGTGCCCCTGACGCTCGCGCCCGGCGCGGAGGTGGCCCTGCGCGCCTACCCGTGGCCCGGCAACGTGCGCGAGCTGCGCAACGTCATCGAGCGGCTCAACCTGCTGCGCGGCGACGGGCCGATGTTGCTCGGACCGGAGGCCGTCTCCGGCCCCCTCGCCTCCCCCACCCCCAAGCGCGCCAGCGTGGGCGAGAAGAGCTACCGCGAGCACGTCGAGGACTTCGAGCGTGAGCTCATCCGCGCCGCGCTCCAGGAAGGCGAGAGCATCGCCGGCGCCGCACGCCTGCTCCAGGTGGACCGGGGCAACCTCTACCGTCGCATCAAGGCGCTCGGGCTCCCCGTGAGCTGACAGCGCCTCACGGAGCCGCGGGCCGCGGCTTCACGTCCGTGTTCTGCCCCGCGACGATGCGCCACGCGCCGTCCGCCGAGCGCTGCATCACGTAGCGCATCTGCGTCCTCAGGACTCCCGGCTCGGTGTTCTGCACGCCCGGAGGAAGGCCCGGATGGCCCGTCACCTCGTGCGTCGTGTCCACCACCGCCACGTCGTCGCCGACGAAGGAGATGCGGCGCACCGTCACCTTGCTCTGGCTGCCCTTGAACAGCGACTCGAAGATGGCCGCGTGGCGCTCCTGGATCTGCGCCTTCCCCTCGAACATCGTCCCCGCGATGTTGATGAAGTCCGCGTCGGGCGCGAAGTCCTGGGACCACACCACCGCGTCCTGGCGGTTCCAAGCCGCCGTCTGCGCGTCCACCTGCTCACGAATCCGCTGCTCGTCCCGCGTGTGGTCCACGTGTGAACACGCCAGGGGGAACATCAGCCATGCGCACGCGGTCATCACCCGAAACCTCCGGGCGGTGTCGAGGGGCAGTTCGGGGAGCAGGTCAGCGAGCATCAGAGGGTTCTCGGGGTGGGTGGTGGCCTTGGCGTGCCATTCTATCCTTCGCTGGGGCCCGTCACGCGTTCAAATGACACTCCAAGGTTCCCGACTCCTTCGAGTGCGTTCTTGATGTCTTCGGAAACAACGAGCGCGACCTTGAACTTCTTCAGCCGGAAGACCTGCGCGCCCTCGGTCTTCGAGGGGTCGATGCGAAGCCCGTAGATCCAACGGTACTGACCTGCGAACTCAGGGAAGGTTCCTTCGCGGTAGTGCTGCACTTCCGCGCACCGTGCCTCATCAATGGCATCAACCGCCTTGATGGCATTGACGACGAAGCTCCTATCAGACTCTCCCTCGATTGACACAGGGAAGAGTTGAACGTCATCGGGTGCCAGGGTTCGGAAGACGTCAGCGATTTCTTCATGACCGAGGGGCGTTTCCTCGACCCCCGCGAACAGGAATGTGCGCTTCTGGCCGGGATGTGAAATCCGCGCTTTGAGGGGCCCAGGATCTACAAGGACGTGCCCTTCTGTGAACATCCAAGGCTCATCGAACGCCTCGCCAGAGGCTCGTGTTGGCGTTTCAAGGAGCCAATGCGGCACATTGGCAAGCCTCACCCAATAGAAGTGGCGCTCCACCCTACTCCTCCACCTTCACGATGAAACGCCGAAGCTTGGAGTCCGGCGTCATCAGCTCGTTCGCGATCTGCGCCAGCTCCTCCGTCAAGCTTGCACGACAGGTCTCTATCGTCCGGCAACGCGAAACAGAGCGGTCGAGGCGCTGCATGACCTCTCGATGGTACAGCTCGGGGTGAGGGCCCTCGTGCCCCTTGAGCCGCACCTTGTTTGCCGCATCCTCCAGACTCATACCGGCCTTCTTGAAGATGCGCTCACACTCGGGCGTCCACGGCCCCCCTGTTGCATCCGAAATCGAGTTCTTGTTCGTGCAGATGTGGTGAACAGGCCCGACCTCGTCACCGGGAATCCGCCCATCCGAGTACATCGCCAGGGCAGCGGCTGCGCCAGGCGCCAGCGCGACATGGAGCACGCCGGCGGCGGGAAGCGCCATCGAAGTCACACCGCCATTCATCGCCGCTCCGAGCTGGAACCCCGATTCAGCCCGCGCTCGGACCACGGCTTGCGAGAAGCCAGGGAGCTTCGGACCTTGAGCCGCCATGGCGTTCTTGCCGCCCAGCGCCGCGGTGACGAGCAGCACCAGGACGCGCGTGCCGTTCGTCCCCAACACCCTCCCGAACCGATGCCCGATGTCCTGCAACTCGATGACGCTCGTTGCTCGCTCCGCGTCGTCCCACAACCTCACGAAGCCCCGGCCGATCTCCCAGACCGGCAGGACGCCCAGGTAGGCCACCATCGCCGCCGTCAACGCCACCGCGATGACCTTCGTGATGGGCTCAGGAAGAGCCATCGTGAGGAGCACTGTCAAAGCAGCCGAGGTCAGCAGGGCCTTGAGTGCCGCCGGGTTCAGCACCTTGCCGACCTCCACCTCGACGCTCTCCCAAACAGTATCGAGCGCGAAACGACAGCGCCATCAACGTCCGGTCCCTGCGAGAGAAGGTCAGACCCGTTGCCCCAACGAGGGTCAGGCACTCATCGCCATCAGGGCAGATGCGCGCGGACAGCGACTCGGGCGAGCCTCCATGGCCTGAGTCCACAATGCCCTTCGAGGACGCGAGCAGCGTCCTGGACCGCACCCAACCTCGTTGGTCGGCCTCGTCCGCTTCGCGAAAGGCGACGTCCATCCGAAGGTCGAGGATGAGTGCCGTGAGGGCGGACTTGAACTCATCCTCGGTGACCTCGACCGGGTCAACGTCCACGGACTCGTGGACGACCCGCTGACCGCTCCCCGTGTCGAGCTGGACGACGCGGCCGGTGGCACAACCGGCCGTGAGCAACAGCAGCGGGAGTATCCCAACCCACCTCATAGAGTCCCCCGAAGGTGAATCTCCCGAAATCCAGGGCGGATGGCATCCTGGGTCCAGTGTCCAGCAACTTCAACGGGATTCCCCGTGCGACTCCCAGTGAGCAGGAAACCCAGGAAGCCCCGGGGCGATAATCCCATGCGGCCACCCCCAGGTCGCCCCACAGGAAGAGTCGCCCCATGTCGAACCGCATCGGCCGCCCCACCTTCGTCCCCACCGCGCAGACGGGCCTCACCCCGGAGCGCGAGCGGTCGGCCCGGGCCACCGGCGACAAGTCCTCCCAGACCCGCGCCAAGGTCGACCAGTTCGAGTCGCGCGCCGCCCGCCCCAACGCGTCCCTCCTGGGCACCGCGCTCCCGACGGCGGCGGTCGCCCTGCCTTCCAAGGCCGCGGACATCCAGCCCCAGCTCCACGCGGCCACGGGGTACTCGGCCCACTTCGGCTCGGGCAAGCGCACCGCCACGGCGCACGTCGAGGGCCAGGGACAGGTCCACCTGCCCACCGGCTCGGGCCGTGGCCCCTCCTTCCACGCGGAGGCGGGCAAGCCGCTGACGGTGACGGCGGACCCGGCGCGCTTCTCGTCGCAGCACCAGAAGGTGGAGCTGGTGTGGCGGCTGGTCCCCGGCGGCGCGGAGAACGTCGTCCCCATGTCGGACGGCACGCGCGACGCACAGGGCCGGCTGAACCTCCAGCCGGGCACCTTCGACGTCCCTCCAGACGCGACGGGCCTGGTGCGCATCTCCTTCCGCACCACGGACGCGTCCGGGCGCACCAGCAACCAGTGGGACCCGAGCAGCGACGCCTCCATCGCCTCCGCCGAGGGCGCGACGGTGTCCTTCACCGACGACTTCCAGACGCAGGTGGACGGCACGCTGCGCGCGGGCGACAAGCTGCAGCTCGCGTATGACCAGGACCGGCTCAAGTCGCTCGCGGGCGGCAAGACGCCCACCGAGGTCGTCGCCTGCGTCTCCTTCAACGGCGAGCCGCCGCTGGAGTTCCCGCTGGACCTGCAGGCCCAGGACGGCGGCAAGGGCGGCGCGTTCATGCCCTCGGTCCGCGTGCCCTTCGAGGCCACGGACGTGCAGGTCTGGTTCCGCGGCAAGGCGGACGACAACACGACGTGGGACTCCGCCAACGGGCAGAACTTCAAGTTCTCCGTGGGCGTCACGCGCGACGACGCGGAGCCGGGCTGGAAGAACGAGCTCTTGCGCAGCAAGAGCTTCCCCAACCTCAGCGCGGACAAGTTCGTGGGAATCGGCCCTTCGTCACAGCGCTACAACTGCATCGCGTGGACGCTGGGCAACCGCAACGAGTGGGTCTGGCCGGGCACGCGCGTGGAGGACTTCGACAAGCTCTACGCGCAGCAGGGCTACCAGCCGCTCGACACGTTGGACCTGAGCCACGACCCCACGCTGGAGAAGGTGGTCATCTACGGCCGCAAGCCGGTGACGGGCAACGGCCCGCTCGAGGTGACGCACGGCGCGCTGATGGACGAGCAGGGCCGCTTCACGAGCAAGATCGGCACCCAGCCGCTCATCCGTCACAACAGCGCTGACGACCTCACCGGGCCTTCGTATGGTGCGCCCGTGCGAGTCTACGTGCGGCCCCGGCCGGTGAGCGTGTCATGAGCCCGTCCAGCGAGCGCTTCGACGCCCTGGCCGCGGAGTGGGAGCGGCACTGCGAGGAGCACCGGGAGGCATCCAATCCCTTCGTGTTCGTCCAGCATCCGTCCTTCGAGTCGCTCGTGGGGCTCGGGCGCGCGGCGGTGCCGCTCATCATCGAGCGCTATCGCCACGGCAGCGTGTTCTGGGGCGCGGCGCTGCGCCGCATCACCGGCGTCACCACCTTCGGCGAGGGCGTCGTGGGGGACCTGGAGGCGAACCGGCGCGGCTGGCTGAAGTGGTGGGACGCGCACCAGGCCGAGTTCCCGGGCTGAGACGAAGCGGGACGCCGGGCCGGAAGGCCGCGCCCCGTCTGACACACCCACGTCCTCCGACAGCGCGAGCCTCCGGGACCCGGAGTGCTCCCTCGGGACAGGCGTGAAGACGTGCCGCAATCGCGGGGCGCGATGTCAGTATCACATCCGGATTCGACATCAGGATGTGCCCATGACATCGACACGGCTGGCCGGCCCTCGTCCTTTCAAGCACTTGTCACGACGCGGCGGCTGGAACGCAGCGTGCTCTGTCCCATGCGCATGAACCGCCTCGCGCTTCTCTCCTGCCTCGTCTCCCTCGCCTCCGGCGCCCAGTCCGTGCCGGACGCTGGCGTCGCCGCCGGGCCCCAGGCCGTCGACACGCCCTCCTCCACCACGCCTGGCCCCGCCACCACGGCGAGTCCAGGGAGCGCCGCCCAGCCCGAGGGGCGCGACCCGCGAGCCGACGACGAGCGTGACGACAAGCACGCGTCCGAGCCCGAGGGCGACTACGGTCAGCTCCGCGTGAAGACGTCCGAGGAGGACGCACGCGCCGAGCACCAGCGCTCGAAGCGCGGCAAGAAGTCGCGCGACGGCCGCAAGGACGCGTCACGCGAGCAGCGCGACCTGTGCGAGGACGAGGACCTGGAGGACGACGACAGCGACGAGCTGTCCGTGCTCGCGCCGCTCCAGCTCGACGTCGACGGCCGCGCGCTCACGCCGACCACGCTCGAGCTGCACGGCCTGCATCGGCTGACAGACGCCCAGGTCCGCGCCTTCATCCGTCCCACCCCGGAGGAGGGCAGCACGCCCACACCGGCGAATCTCCGGCAGACGCTGCGCCGGCTCGCGCGCACGGGCCTGTTCTCCCGCGTGGAGCCCCGCGTGCGCGTCACCGAGCAGGGCGCCGCGGTGCTCGAAATCCACCTGGAGGAGCACCCCATCGTCACCCAGGTGGAGGTCGAGGGCCTGCGGGACCTCCAGCTCGATGAAATCCTGGAGGAGCTGCTCCACCTGCCGCCGCGCTACCCGGACGAGGACGGCGACGAGGAGGACGAGGAGTTCGTCGCCACCCTTCGGGTGAACGGCGCGCGCGGCACGCTCACCGTCACCAGGCCCTGCCCGCCCCAGCACCCGCCCCGCGAG
This sequence comes from Myxococcus sp. XM-1-1-1, assembly GCF_020037095.1. NCBI lineage: Bacteria > Pseudomonadati > Myxococcota > Myxococcia > Myxococcales > Myxococcaceae > Myxococcus > Myxococcus sp. XM-1-1-1. Next base: position 590,913 of record NZ_JAIQDH010000002.1, on the reverse strand, counting down.
TGGCTGGCCCGAATGGACAAGGACACGTACCGCCCGGGCATCGTCCTCGGCGGCGTGACGGCCGCGCTGCAGCGCGCGTTGAGGGAGCTGCGCTCGGACGGCTACATGCTCGCGAGCCTCTCGGGGACGCTGACGCCGGACGGCAAGCTCACCGTCATCGTGGACGAGGGACGACTGGAGGCCGTCGACGTCGTGGGCGTGGAGGGCGCCATCGCCGACCGCGTGCGCGACGCGCTGGACCTCAAGCCCGGAGACGTCTTCCTGCGCAGCGACGCGCGCCGCGCCATGGAGCGGCTGGAGGCCCGCCTGCCGTTCCTGGAGGCGAAGAGCGTGGACACCGACTCCCGGGACACGGCCCGGCGCCGCGACGCGCGCATCGTCGAGGAGCGCACCGCCGATGGCGTGCGCCACTACCGGACGCAGGAGCAGAAGCGGAAGGAGAAGCGCCGCCGCGACAACGTCGAGGTCGAGCTGAGCTGGGGCGAGCTCTTCGAGTCCTGGCGCCACGGCCGCGACGGGGACGGCATCACCCTGGAGGGTCGCAAGCTGGTGGTGCACGTGCGCCCGCGCCGCCCGGACGTCGACGTGTCCCTGCTGCCCATCCACACGCAGGTGACGGGACTGGCGCCGGGCCTGGCGGGCTCGCTGCGCCTCTGGGATGGGAAGGACCGCATCCACACCACGCTCGACGCCGCCGCGTTCCTGGCGCTGCGATTGGGCGGCCAGAAAATCCCCGACGACCCCGAGGGCACGAAGCGGCAGCGCCGGGTGAACCTGCTCGGCGGCGCGAAGGTGGAGATTCCGGCGGTGGGCCTGGCGGAGCTGGGCGCCCAGGCGCACGACTTCACCGACACGCTGGACCGCTGGCGGATGAGCGACATCGACTCGTCGCTGTACTCGGCGCTCATCAACCGGCCGGACCGCGACTACTTTCGCCGCAAGGGCGTGGCGGGCTTCGCCACGTTCCGCTGGTCCGACTGGCTCGCGGGCGTCGAGTACCACTCGGACCGCTACGAGACGCTGCGCAGCTTCTCCCCGCCGCTCTCGCTGTTCCGCCGCGACTCGCCGCCCTTCCCCAACGCGCCGGTGACGGAGGGCCGCTTCCAGTCCGTGGTGGCCCGGGTGGAGTACGCCAGCAACGCGCCACGCGGAACGAAGGTGGGCTCGCTGTTCCGCACGCCGGAGACGGCGCTGCTCGACATTGACGGGGACTGGGACCACCGCCCGTTCCTGCACGCCTTCATGACGCTGGAGGTGGGCGAGGGGCCGGCGACCACCGGCGCGGACGAGCGGTTCTGGAAGCTGGTGGGCGACGCCTCCCTGGTGGTGCCCACCAGCGCGAAGACGGGGCTGCGGCTGCGCCTGCGGGGCGCGGGCGGTGACAACCTGCCTGAGCAGAAGCGCGAGGCGCTCGGTGGGTGGACGGCGCTGCGAGGCTTCGGCTTCAAGGAGTTCAAGGGCGACGTGTCCATGCTCGCGAGCGCCGAGTACCGGTGGCATGCCTTCGGTCTCTTCACGGACCTGGGCACGGTGCGCGGGGAGGGCGAGTGGACGGACCCGCGACTCGGCGTGGGCGCGAGCTTCCACTTCACCGACGACGTGCGCATGGACGTCGCGTGGCGCACGGACGAGAAGGCCACGGCCACGCCCGAGGCGCGCCTGTTCTTCGTGCGGACGTTCTAGAGGCCCATGGCACGCACGGGAATACACCGCAGACGCAGGCTCGGCGCGGCGATGGTGGCCGCGCTGGGGCTGTTCGCGCCCCAGGCCCTGGCGGAGGAGCCTCGCGTCGCCTGCACCGCCACGCTCTCCGGTCGGCGCGTGCTGGTGCGCCCGGAGGCCTTCGCCTTCCTCTCGGAGGAGCTGGACCGGCTGGTGCGGCTGGGCATGGCGGGCAAGGTGGAGGTGGAGCTGTCGCTGTGGAAGCGCCGGACGCTGTGGTTCAACACCCGGCTGGACGGCGCGCGGCTCACGCAGGTGATTGGTTACGGCCGCGAGGGCTATCTGCTGGATGGACGGCTGCTTCCACAAGGGCCCTCGGCGCTGGAACTGGAGCGCGTCGCCTGGACGCTGGAGTCCCGCCCCGACGTGGCCGACCGCTTCGTCGTCCAGGTGGAGGTGAGGCTGAACGTGGTGACGGCGGCCAGCCTGGGACGCATGGCCTCGTGGCTGCGGTGGAAGGATGAAGAGGCAGAGGCAGGCCGCAGCAGCCTGACGGGGACGCTGCTGCGCTCCGTCGCGGAAGACCTCACCCGACGCGCCTCCGGGCGCTGCGACGTCGCTCCGCCCACCTGAGGCGGAGGGACGCCCCGGCAACGACAGACACACACGCCCATCCCCATGGGTCCCACACGAATCGCGGTGCCCGGCCTCGCGTCGGGGCACGGAGAATGGTCATGCGCCGCTGGCTTCTCACCCTGTCCGTCCTGCTCACGTCCTGTGGGCTGCGCCTGGAGTCGCTTGGGAGCACGGTGCATGTCTTCGCGCCCGAGGACGCCGAGGCCCAGGGCGCGAGCATCCCGGTGCTCTATCTGGAAAAGGACCGCGCCCTCTTCTTCCCCGAGGGGGTGAGCGGCGCCGCCGGCGCCGTGGAGCCGCGCCCCAGCGAGCTCGTCGCGCTGGGGCAGCGAAAGGACATCGTCATCATCGCGGTGGACACGGAGCGCACGTCGGGTCCCTGGACGCCCTCCGGCATCCCGACGCGCTACGTCACCCACCTCGGCGCCACGGCCAAGCCCTGACGGCCCCAGGAAACCCTCTCACAAATCATTGACTAAACTACAGAAGCAACCAGACTGCGCCTGTCAATCAAACCCCTGGGGGGATTCATGCGCGATGTCGTCCGTGGACTCGTGGTCTGGGCGCTGTGCTCCACGCAACTGGGCTGTGGTCAAGAAGACCTGCAACCCTCGCACCTCGAACCGGATATCGAGGTCGTCGCCTCCTCGTCCGCCCCGTTGAGCACGAATGACGTGGGAGTCATTGCGCCCGCGGGTGGCTGCCCGGCCTTCGCTCCCACCGTCTGGATTCACATGGACAACGAGGACAGCCGCCAGACCAGCTCTGTCAGCGGCTGGGTGGGGGCCACCCAGGTGAACGGGGCCGGCAACACCACCTTCACCTTCTGTCGGGTCGACGGGAACAAGTTCAGGGCGCTCTCGACCAGCGCGGGCCCGTCGAGCAACTTCGCGCTGCTGAAGCTGGGGGCGAGCTGTCCCGCGGGCAGCGCCGAGTTCAGTCGCTACTTCGACAACGAAGACCGCGACAACATGAACTCGAACTCGAACTCGGCCAACATCTGGCCCAACCTGCAGGGTCGGGACACGACCCTGTACTTCTGCCTCTTCACGGGGGCGACGACTCCCGCCAGCTCGCTGCCCATCCTCGAGTTCGAGTATGGCGTCTTCGCGACACCCTACTTCCGCTTCGGCAAGGGAGCGGGTGTCATCTTCACCGACGACGAGGACACCCGGAACGCCAACGCCTACACCGTGGCCTACGACTTCCAGTGGGCGGCCAAGGCCATCGTCACGGAGGGAGGGAACACGACGCTCTACACGGCCCACGCCGCGTATGTCTATTGCGGCGACAACAGCTGCAATGCCCACGAAGGCGAGCTGAGCTGCGCGTCGGACTGCACCGTCTGCGGCAATGGCATCTGCGGCCCCCGGGAGACCGCCACCTCCTGCGCCGATGACTGCGGTTGGTGCGGCGATGGGGTCTGCAGCAACAGCGAGAGCTCGAGGACGTGCGGGAGCGACTGCGCCCAGTGCGGTGACTTCGTCTGCAACGGTGGCGAGACAACCCAGTCCTGTCCGCTCGACTGCCGCAACTGCAACGACCTGACCTCCACCCCGGACGGGCTCATCCCCACCTGCCCCGGCCCCAACGGCTAGCCTCCCCCGAGGCGCGCCGCGATGCCGTGGCGCGCCTCACCCCACCCGCACCACCGCGCGCCCGAAGTTCTCGCCGCGAAACAGCCCGGCGAAGAGCGCGGGCGCGGACTCGAGTCCCTCCGCCACGTGCTCGCGGTGCTTCAGCGTGCCGTCCTGGAGCCACTCGCGCAGCGCCGTCCGCGCCTCGCCGAAGCGCGCGAAGTAGTCGAGCACCACGAAGCCCTCCATGCGCAGCCTGTGGGTGATGAGGAACGGCGTGTTCTTCAGGCCCGCGCGCTGCTCGGGCGGCACGCCGTAGTCCGCCACCAGTCCCGACACCACGACGCGGCCCCTGAGCGCCATGCACGCAAGCGTCGTGTCCAGCATCGTCCCGCCCACGTTGTCCAGGTACACATCCACGCCCCGTGGACACTCGCGTCGAATCGCCGCGCCCAGGTCCACCTCCGCCCGGTAGTTGATGACCGCGTCGAAGCCGAGCGCGTCCTTCACCCAGCGGCACTTCTCCGCCCCACCGGCGATGCCCACCACCCGCGCCCCCTGACGCTTCGCGATTTGTCCCGCGACGGAGCCCACCGCGCCCGCCGCCGAGGACACCAGCACCGTCTCGCCTTCCTGGGGGCGCCCCAGCTCCAGGATGCCGAAGTACGCCGTCAGCCCCGGGATGCCCAACACGCCCAGCTCCGCGGACAGGGACTCGCTTCCGCGCTCCACCTTGCGCAGCCCCTTCGCGCTCACCACCGCGTGCTCGCGCCAGCCCCACCCGCCCGCCACCACGTCCCCCACCGCGTAGCGCGCGTCCCGCGAGTCCAACACCTCGCCCACCGTCGCGCTCCCGATGACCTCTCCGGGCCTCAACGCCGGCGCATACGAGTCCACGCCGCCCAGCCGCGCCAACGTCCCCGGGTCCACCGACGCGAACAACGTCCGCACCCGCAGCTCCCCCTCCCCGGGCTCGCCCACCTCCACCGGCTCCAACCGGAAGTGCTCCGGCTCCGGACGCCCGGGAATGTGGCGCGCGAGGACGATGTGACGGCTCGGCAGAGGGCTCATCGACAGGCTCCGGGTTCGAGGCGCCCCACCTTCTTCCGTCCACCTCCGACTGGCAACAGGAAGTCATGTCTTCCTAGGCTGTCCACCATGACGAGTCTCCCCACGCCCCCCGTCCATCCCCTGCTCGCCACCGCCCGGGAGCTCGCGCCGCGCCTGTCCGAGCGCTCGGCCGAAATCGAGAGCGCGCGCCGCCTGCCCGCGGACCTGGTCTCCGAGCTCAACCGCGCCGGCGTCTTCCGGATGATGATTCCCGAGACCTACGGCGGCCTGGAGCTGCACCCCGCGCTGTCGTTCCAGGTCATCGAGGCGCTCGCGCGCGCGGACGGCGCCACGGGCTGGAACGCGATGATTGGCGCGGCCACCGCGCTGACGGCCGCGTGGCTCCCGGAGGCCGTGGGCCGCGCCATCTTCTCACGGCCGGACGTCATCACCGGCGGCGTGGCCGCGCCCCTGGGCCGCGCCGAGCGCGTCGAGGGTGGCCACCGCGTCACCGGCCGCTGGACCTGGGCGAGCGGCAGTCAGCACTGCCACTGGCTGATTGGCGGCGCGCTGGTGACGGAGGGCGGCAAGCCCCGCATGGTGCGCGAGGGCGTGCCGGAGACTCGCCTGTTCTTCTTCCCCGCCGAGCACGTCACGCTGCACGACACGTGGTTCGCCGCGGGCCTGTGCGGCACGGGCAGCGGCGACATGGAGGTGAAGGACCTCTTCGTTCCGGACGACCATGGCTTCTCGTTCTTCGCGCCCCCGCGCGTCGCCCGGCCGCTGTATGGCTTCCCCTTCGGCCTGCTCGGCCTGGGCATCCCCGCGGTGGCGCTCGGCATCGCCCGGCGCGCCATCGACGAGCTGACCCTGCTGGCCCGCCAGAAGACGGTGGTGGTGGAGCGCAGGCTGCTGGCCGCGCGCCCCGCGGTGCAGGAGGCCGTCTCCGAGGCCGAGGCCCTCGTGCGCTCCTCGCGTGCCTTCGCGCTGGAGACGATTCACGCCGTCTTCGACGAGGCCTCCCGCGGCCCCGCCTCGGTGCGCGCGAGGGCCGAGCTGCGCCTGGCCATGACCCACGCCACACGAAGCTCCGCGCGCGCCGTGGACCTCATGTACGAGGCCGCGGGAGGCCCCGCCGTCTTCCACACGAGCGCGCTCCAGCGCTGCCTGCGCGACGTGCACACCCTCACCCAGCACGCCATGGTGGCCCGGCCCACGCTGGAGCTCACCGGCGGAATCCTCCTGGGCTTCGACCCGCCGACGCCCGTGCTGTGACACGAAAAAGGGGCCCGGCCTCCCTGAAGCGCTGGGAAGAGACCGGGCCCCGAGGGGCGACGACGTGTCACCCCATGCCTACTGCCGGGCCATCGCCGTCTTGCGCTCGGACTGTTCGTCGCGCAGGTGCTCGCCCGAGACGTCCACCACGACCTCGCGCAGCGTGCCGCCGCGGAACGCGTAGGGCGCGCGGTACATCGAGCTCACCGCGGAGTTGTCATCCCGTCCGCACGTCAGCCCCTCGCCCAGGCTGATGACCAACGGCATGGTGGCGGCGATGTCGCTCTGCGCCACCAGCTCCCCGTCGATGAACAGCCGCCCGCGTCCCGGCGCGCCCTTGCCCTCGGCCAGGTCCGGCGCCCCCGTGGGCTCGAACTCGAACCTCAACTCAGAGGGCCCCTCGGGTATCTCCACTCCGGACTCGATGTGGAACTCGCGCTCGCCCACGAAGTTGTAGACGTAGTGCAGCCGCCGGTCCTGGATGAAGAAGGTGTAGCCGCCGGTGAGCCCGCCGTGGCTGAGCAGCACGCCCTCCGCGTCGCCCTCCACGTCCACCCTGGCGGTGATGGAGTGTGGCCGGTTGAGCACGTGCACCGCCACGTTCTCCGGCGCCGGTGACGTGTGCGGGCGGTACACGTAGCGCTTGCGGTCCCGGGTGATTTGCGGCCGCTCCTCGGAGAAGACGGCCCGGTCGGGCGACGCGAGCGGCATGACCTGGTAGCGCCCCGCCTCCACGTACCAGAGGGCAATCATCTCGATGAGCTTGCCCCGCTCCTCGGACGCGAGGTTCTTCGTCTCCGAGCAGTCCTCCGCCACGTGGTACAGCTCCCACCCCTCCGCGTCGAGCTGGCGCAGCCGCTCCTCGGTGAGCTTCGACTCGCCGAAGCCCTCGCCCGCCTCGGTGAACGAAGGGCCCGGGAAGGGGCACACCGCACGCCAACCGTCGTGGTAGATGGCGCGGTTGCTGAACATCTCGAAGTACTGCGTGCGGTGCCGGCTCTCCGCCCGAGCGTCGTCGAAGGTGTGGCGGAAGCTGACGCCCTCGATGGGAGACTGGGTGACCCCGCGCAGCGCGGCCGGCGGCGTCAGCCCCAGGCAGTCGAGCACCGTGGGCACCATGTCGATGGCGTGGCAGTACTGCGAGCGGATTTCGCCGCGCGCGCGGATGCCCTTGGGCCAGTGGACCAGGAACGGGTCCGTGGTGCCGCCGCGGTACACCTCCCGCTTCCACCGGCGGAACGGCGTATCCCCCGCCCACGCCCAGCCCCAGGAGTAGTGGTTGAAGTACCTGGGCCCGCCCAGCTCGTCGATGGCCTCCAGGTTCTGCTCCAGCGACTCGGGCGTGTTGTTGAAGAACTTCAGCTCGTTGACGGAGCCGTGCGGCCCGCCCTCCGCGCTCGCGCCGTTGTCGGAGATGACCATGATGAGCGTGTTGTCCAGCTCACCGGTCTCCTCCAGGAACTTCAGCAGCCGACCGATGTGATGGTCCGTGTGCTCCAGGAAGCCGGCGAACACCTCCATCATCCGCGCGTAGAGCCGCCGCTCGTCGGCGGACAGCGTCTCCCACTCCGCCACGTCCGGGTCGTGCCGGGACAGCTTCGTGCCCGGAGGAATCACGCCCAGCTTCAGCTGGCGCTGGTAGACCTTCTTCCGGTACGCGTCCCAGCCGTCGTCGAACTGGCCCTTGTACTTGTCCGCCCACTCCCTGGGCACGTGATGCGGGGCGTGCATCGCGCCCGTGCAGAAGTACATGAAGAAGGGCTTGTCCGGCGCCACCTGCTTGGAGTCCGCGATGAAGTCCACCGCGCGGTCCACCAGGTCCTCGGTGAGGTGGTAGCCCTCCTCGGGCGTCTTCGGCGGGAGCACCGGGTGGTTGTCGTGGACCAGGTCCGGGAAGTACTGGTGCGTGTCGCCGCCGAGGAAGCCGTAGAAGCGCTCGAAGCCGCGCCCCAGTGGCCAGCGGTTGTAGGGCCCCGCCGCGCTCGTCTGCTCCGCGGGCGTCAGGTGCCACTTGCCCAGGGCATACGTGTTGTACCCCTGCTCCTGCAGCATCTCCGAGAGGAACCCGTTCTCGAAGGGGATGGTGCCGTTGTAGCCGGGATACCCGAGGGAGACCTCGGTGATGGTGGCCATGCCGTTGGAGTGGTGGTTGCGACCGGTGAGGATGCACGAGCGCGTGGGGGAGCACAGCGCGGTGGTGTGCATGCTGTTGTAGAGCAGTCCGCCCTTCGCCAGCCGGTCCAGGTTCGGCGTGTGGATGGGCGAGCCATAACAGCCCAGGTGCCCGAAGCCCGTGTCGTCCAGGACGATGAAGAGGACGTTCGGCGCGCCGTCCTTCGCGCGCAGCGGCCGGGGCCAGGCCGGTGAGGACTGCTCCCACGTGCGACCGATGGTGCCGGGAAAGGCACTGCCCGGCGTGTATTCCTTGAGCGACATGTCCCTTGCCTCCGAGAAGACGTGACACCGCGAGCCGCGTCCGCGAGCCCCCGTCACGGGAGGACACCGCACCGGCCCCGAAGCTCAGGAATGGACACAGCATCGGACAGCCACCGCTGTCCCCAGGGTGGAGCCGGGCGAGCAGGGCCCAGCTCGACAGCCCCTGGACGTCACTCGCGCTACAGCCAGCTCTCGGAGGCCACGCCCAGTCCCGCCAGCACGCGCTCCGCGGCCTTCACCCCGAACCAGTTCGCCTCCTCGAAGAGGGCCAGTCCCCCCAGGTCCGTGTGCGCGAAGTGCAGGCTGGGCCCCAGGCTCTCCTGCGCGGCCTGGCGCTCCGGCCCCCAGATGAAGCCGGGCGTCGGCCGCACCATGGCGTGGCCCCAGCGCTGGACCTCCAGCCGCTGCGCCTGCGCGGAGATTCCCGGGTGCGCGGGGCGCAGGTCCGCCATGACGAGCGCCTCCCAGTCCGCGTAGCTGGCGGAGAGCGCCTTCTCCCGCTCCGCCTTCACGTCCCCGCCCGCCATCGGCAGGTACCACGTGAGCACCGTGGGGCCGTTCTCGTCCTGGCGCAGCCGCTGGTGCGTGGCCACCACGTAGCCCAGGCTCTTGCTCTCCTGGAACACGTTGTCCCACGCGAGCGGGAAGCCCCGGGACACAGGCGGCGAGGACAACGTCAGGTTCGCCACCACCCACGGCGCGTAGGTGAACGCGGACAGCCACGCGGGCCGCTGCGCGCGCCACGGCGCCACCACGTGCGCGGCGATGAAGCGGGGACACGTCAGCACCACCTGACGCGCCTGGAAGGAGCGCGGCTGGCCCGTGCGCGCATCCAGCGCGTCCACGCGGCACCCCTTCACCGAAGGCGTCACGGTGTGCACCAGCACGTCGCGCTCCACCGCGCGCGGCGGCAGCGAGCTCGACAGCTGTTGGACCAGCCGTCCGTTGCCCTCGGGCCAGCTCAGGAAGCCCTCGCTGCGCTCGCCCTGCCCGTCCTGGCGCGCGGCGAAGTACCAGATGCCCGCCCACGCGGAGACGTGCTCGGACGTGGCGCCGTAGTCGTCGCGGCACGCGTAGTCCACCAGCCACTTCAGCCGCGTGGAGTGGAAGCCCTCGCGCTCCAGCCATTGGGCCATGCTCAAGGCGTCCAGCGCCGTCCACTCCGCGTCGTCGCTGGAGCGAGAGGTGGGCACCGCGAAGGCCTTGCGCCCCTTCGCGTCGCGCGCGGCGGCGAAGGCGTTCATCCGCGCATCGAAGCGCTCCAGCTCGGCCAAGTCTGCGGCCGTGGCGCCCACGCGCAGGTAGAGCCCCTCGTACCAGTGGCCCCGGTAGAAGTGGCGCTCGTCCGGCTCCTGGATGAGCAGCGTCTCCTCGAACGTCGGCAGGCCCTGCGCGTCCACGCCCGACACCGCGCCCATCTCGCGCAAGAGCCGCACCACCGGGCCCCGGTCCTCCGTGGGCGCCGGCAGGTAGTGCGCGCCCCAGGGGAAGGACGTCACCGCGTTGCGCCCGGAGCGGGACGTACCGCCGACGTCCGCCTCCAGCTCCACCACGCGCACGTCCTTCACGCCCGCGCCCATCAGCCGCCACGCGGCGGACAGGCCGGCGATGCCGCCGCCCACCACCAGCACGTCCACCGGCTCCACCGTCTGGGCGACAGGAAGCGGGCCGCCGCGCAGCTTGTGGCCCACCTCCACCGCCCGGTCCACCACGGCGCCGGGGATGGGCGCGCGGGGAGCGTCGCGCTTGCACGCGCTGGCCACCGCCGAGCCGAGGAACGCGGCGATGAGCTCCCGCCGCGTCAGTTCCACCGCCGCCACTCCTCCTCGTAGTAATGCACCAGCACCTGGTTGTTGAGCCGGTTCACCTCCGTGGGCAGCGGGCCCATGTCCGGAGGGAAGCGCGTCAGCGACTCCAGCGTGGGCAGGTCCAGGAAGCGCAGGCCCTCGGGCAGCGCGCGGTGGTGCCCGGGCGCCTCGTGCGCCACCAGCACGTAGCCCCACTCACCGAAGGACGGCACCAGCGCGTGGTAGGGCTCCGTCCAATAACCCGCGGCCCTGAGCGTGTTCTCCACGCACCAGAAGGAGCGCCGCGCGAACAGGGGGCTGGTGCTCTGCACCACCGCCACGCCGTCGGGCGCCACCCGCTTCTTGAGCAGCTTGTAGAAGCCCGTGGTGTACAGCTTGCCCAGCGCGAAGTTGTTCGGGTCCGGGAAGTCGACGATGACCACGTCGTACTGCTGCGTCCCCTCCATCAGGAACTGCATCGCGTCCGTGTTGATGACGCGCATGCGCGCATCCGTCAGCGAGTGGTGGTTGAGCTTCACCAGCTCGTCGAAGCGCATGGCCAGGCCCGTGATGGCCGGGTCCAGGTCCACCAGCGTCACGGAGCGCACCTCCGGGTAGCGCAGCACCTCGCGCGCGGCCAGCCCGTCGCCGCCGCCCAGGATGAGCACGTGCTCCACCTTGCCCGCGCGCACCATGGCCGGGTGCACCAGCGACTCGTGGTAGCGGTACTCGTCCAGGCTCGCGAACTGGAGGTTGCCGTTGAGGAACAGCGAGAAGCCCCGCTTGCCGCGCGTCAGGATGATGCGCTGGTACGGTGAGCTGGACGCGTGCACCACGTCGTCCGCGTAGAGCTGGTCCTCGTAGAACGTCGTCAGCCTGTCTCCCAGCGCGAAGCCCACCACCAGGAACACCGTCAGCACCACCGCCTTGATGCGCAGGCGCAGCGGGTTGCCCAGCAGCGGCGCCAGGAGCCACGTGCTCCACAGGCCCACCGCCGCGTTCAGGATGCCGAACAACAGTGACGTGCGCACCAGCCCCAGCTTGGGCACCAGGAGCAACGGGAACGCGACGCTCGCCGCCAGCGCGCCCAGGTAGTCGAGCGACAGCACCTGGCTGACCAGGTCCTTGAACTTCAGCTGGTCCTTGAGGATGCGCAGGAGGAGCGGAATCTCCAGCCCCACCAGCGCGCCGATGACGATGACGCTGCCGTACAGCGCCACCTGGAACATGTCCGTCAGCGTGAAGGTGAGGAACAGCACCGGCGCGCAGATGCCGCCCAGGAGCGCCACCGCCAGCTCCACCTCCACGAAGCGCTGGGCCACCCCCTTGTCGATGTAGCGCGACAGGTAGCTGCCGATGCCCATCGCGAAGAGGTAGCCACCGATGACGGTGGAGAACTGGGTGATGGAGTCGCCCAGCAGGTAGCTGGCCAGCGCCCCGACGACGAGCTCGTAGACGAGCCCGCACGTCGCGATGACGATGACGGTGATGTACAGCAGCGTCTTGTTCACGTCGTCACTTCACGGCCGCGTCGGTGGGCCCGACGGCAAAATCCTCGTCAACCACCAATGGCCGCGGCCACGATGATGGACAGGCCGAGGATGAACGAGCCGATGACGATGCCGACCGCCGTGTTCTGGTCGACCTCCAGCTCCTTGTGCACGTCGAACGGCATGATGAGGCGGATGACGTAGAAGCCCGCCACGAACACCGCCAGGCCGATGAGCGAATAGATGACGCTCGCCAGCACACCCTGCCAGCTCACGACGACGCCGAGTAACAGCATCACTTCCCTCCCTGAAAACCACCAGTCCACAGCAGGATGCCGCCCGGGCCGCGCTTCACGGTGCCCGGCACCCGGTCCTTCTCTTCACGCGTGAACGGCGACCACGCGGTCAACATCATGGTCGCGTACGCCGCGAGCACCACGCCTCCGAACCACTTCATGCCCCGCCTCCGTGTCGTGCCATCGCGAGCCTAATGATTGCCCAGGTTGCTGTCCGCCCACCTGCGCGTCTCGAAGTTGTGCGAGCGGAAGAACGCGAACACCGGCCCCAGCAGCAGCAGCACCAGCGCCACGCAGAACCAGCTCCCGTTGGGCACGTCGTGCACCAGCTTCACGTGGTAGCCACGGTCGACCGGCTGGGGTGACGCATCGAAGGACGCCGTGGTGCGCAGCACGTACTTCCCCGCGGGGAGCGCGGACAGGTACAGGCTCTCGCTCGGGCTGCCCTCGGACCAGGAGCCGTCGCTGTCCTGGCCATAGTAGTAGCTGAGCTCCTGGTAGAAGCTCGTCACGTCGCCGGTGTCCTGGTTCACCAGGTCGCCCTGCACGCCAATCCAGCTGTTGCCCAGCCCCGAGGACAGCTCCACCTTCACGTTGCCGCGCTTGGTCAGCTCGAACGGCGCGCTGAAGCGCGTGGCGGAGGGCGTGTTGGACATCGCCTCCGGGGGCAGCTTGACGCCTTCCTCCAGCACCACCCGGTTCAGCGCGCTGATGGAGAAGAAGCCCGACAGCACCAACAGCCCCAAAAACCAGATGAAGGACCACAGGAAGGTGGACTTCATCCGCTCGGAGAAGGGGTTGGGCTGGCTGGGCTGGATGCCCTCGGGCGAAGGCAGTTTCTCCAGGTTGAAGGCCTTCTGGATGACCTCCGGCGCCAGGTACTCGCCATGCGTGTACGTCACCTCGTCCTCGGTGGCGTCCACGTTGAGGGAGTACGGCGGATTCACGTACTCAGTGGCCTCGGCGGACTCGCCGGCCTGCACCTTCCAGTAGAACTCGCCCTGCACCGTCTCCGTCACCGCGTGCACGTTCTGGAAGGCCTTGTAGCGCCGCTTGTCGAAGAAGGCGGACGTCAGCGGGGCCAGCGACACGTCACCGGCGGCCACCGGCTCCAGGAACACCCAGTGGCCGTTGGAGTTCATCAGCCAGACGAAGCCCTTCGCCCGGTGGTACAGCAGGTACTCCTCCCACGGGTAGCGCACGCCCTCCACCGTGCACGAGCGCACGAGGAAGCCGATGCACATCCACTCCGTGTTCTTCAGCGTCCCCTTCGCGCCCAGCGGGATGAGGGGCGGATGGTCGGGCTTCTCGAGCAGCCGCAGGAAGGACAGCTTGCCCTTCCGCACATCCAGCAGCGCGCCGCAGAACGGGCACGCCACGCGCAGCGACTGGTCCGGCGCGCGCAGCTCCAGCGGGCCGTTGCACTCGGTGCAGCGCGCCTGCTGCAGGTCCACCTTGCGCTTCGCGCGCGGGCGCAGCTGGTCGGCGGGGATGCCGAGCTGGTCGAGCTTGAGCCGCTCCCCGATGAAGACCTCCGGGTCGCGGTGGCGGGTGCCGAAGTCCAGGGTGAGGAAGGCGCCGTTGGAGCCCGTGGCGTCGACGTAATAGGAGTCCTGCGTGGGGTCCACATCGCTGGGGAGCTGCCCCTCGGCGGCCACCACCGTGCCGTGGCCGCGCTCCTCCACCACCCAGACGCGGTTGCGCAGCTTCAGCCGCTGGCCGGGGTGCATGTCCTCCAGTTGGAGGCCCTCCTCCACGCCGCCGTCGAGCAGCAGGTGGAAGGCGCCCTCGGACTCGCTCATCCACGCGGCGCGGCCGTCGTCGAACTCCACGTACCACTCGTCCCACGGGCCCGCGCCATGGTCCTTCTGCAGGTGGCCCACCACCCGGAAGCCCGTGCGCGCGTAGCGCCCCTCCGCGCCCAGTTGGAGCGGGGAGTCGGTGGGGACGATGCGGCCAATCTTCCCGTGCGACTCGAAGTCATCGCCCTTGCGGGCCACCACCGTCTGGCAGTGTCCGCACACCACGACCTGCGCCGAGCCGGCGGTGAACTCCACGTCCGCGCCGCACGACGGACACCTCCCCTGACTCACGCCATCACCCCCCGCTTCAGCTCACGCACCTCGCATGAGGCCGCGCCCAGGCGCCTGGCCAGCAGCGACTCGAAGTCGGGCCGGGAGCGCGGGCGGCAGCAGTAGACATTGAGCGCGGCGAAGCCATGCTCGGGGAAGGTGTGGATGGCCAAGTGGCTTTCGGCCAGCAACGTCAGGCCGGTGATGCCCCCGGGCTCCGGGAACACGTGCCACTGCGGCTGACCCACGACCTTCAGGTCCAGCAGGACGATGAGCTCCTCGAAGAGCGCCGCCAACGCGGCCGCGTCCTTGAGCAACCCAGGCGAGCAGCCGCTCGCGTCAACGAGCCATTCCTGTCCGGTCGTCAGCTTCGAAGTCCTCCCGCCTCTGCCCACCTCTTTAGCACGAGCCCCGACGCACGAAAGCCGCTCGTGCCCCCGGGGCGCCCCCTCGTTGGCGTCCGGCCCGCGCTTGCCGCTACGCTCCGCAAGTGAAATGACGCAGCCGTCGCCCCCCGAAGTGCCCGTGTCCCCCATCCCCACGCCCTCTCCGGAGCGGGAGCCCGGGGCCATCGCCCGGCTGACGCGAGGTCTGAGAGGACTTCCCGCCGCGCCGCGCTGGTGGGGACCGGGCTGTGGCGGCATGGCTGGCTGGCTCCTGAACCTGCCGGCGGGCGCGCCTCCGTCGGTGGACCTGACGCCGCGCTTCCACGCGCTGCTCGCGCGGGTGCGGGACGGCGAGCCGGTGTTGCCGGTGGAGGCGTGGCGTCACCAGTACGTGCTGGTGCGGGGGATGCTGGGCGACGAGCTGCCTGGGTACCTGTTGGACAACGTGCAGCGGCTGGAGCGCCGGGGCCTGGACGTGCGCGAGGCGCCGGTGGACACCGAGGGGCTGCTGCTCGACAACGTCGCGGTGCTGCGCGAGGCGCTGCTGGACGCGGCGCACTTCGGGCGCTCGGTGGTGCTGGTGGGCCACAGCAAGGGCGGCGTGGAGTGCACGGCGGTGCTCGCGCTGTACCCGGAGCTGCGCCGCGTGGTGCGCGCGGTGGTGACGCTGCAGGCGCCGTACGGCGGCTCGCCCATCGCGCACGACCTGTCCACCACGCCGGAGATGCGCAGGCTCATCGACTTCGCCTTCCCGCTGCTGTTCCACGGGGTGTCGCGCTCGGTGGAGGAGCTGTCCTACACGAAGCGCATGGAGTTCATCCGCCGGCACCCCTACCCCCTGGACATCCCCACGGTGGCGCTCGCCACCTCGCGCCTGTCGAGGCTGTCGTCGCTCTACGCGCTGCAGCGCTACCTGGACGAGCGCTACCAGTACGCTTCCGACGGCATGGTGACGGCGCTGGACGCGGAGGTGCCGGGGGCGGGCCTGGTGCGGCTGTCGGACATGGACCACGCGGAGGCCGCGCTGCGCGCCTTCCCGGGCTTCAGCCGCTACCACCCGGGGGACCTCACCGAGGTGATGGTGGCACTGGCGCTCGAGCCCCGCTGAGGGGGATTGTGCCCTGCGGTGGACGTCCGGGGCGGGGGGCGACGAGACGTCCTGGAATCCGGCGCGGGTGGGGGTAATCTGCGCCGCCCATGACCTTCCGAATCCTGACTGCGCTCGTGCTGAGCCTCTCCCTCGCCGCTTGCAAGGACTCCTCCGACAAGAAGGAGCCCACCGCGGCCACGCCCACCCCGCCCGCCGCGACGAAGCCCGCGGACAAGCCCGTCGCGGCCACGCCGCCCCCCGCCGCCCCCGAGGCCACCGGAGAGTGGACCAAGAAGGTCCAGGCCGGTCAGGACCTGCTGGCCACGATGGAGACGAACCAGGGCACCATCGAGCTGCGCCTGTTCTCCAAGGACGCGCCGCTGACGGTGGCCAACTTCGTGGGCCTGGCCACGGGCGAGAAGCCGTGGAAGGACCCGAACACGGGCGAGCAGGTGACGGGCCGGCCGCTGTACAACGGCGTCATCTTCCACCGCGTGATTCCGAACTTCATGATTCAGGGTGGCGACCCCACGGGCACCGGCCGCGGTGACCCGGGCTACCGCTTCGCGGACGAGTTCCAGAGCGGCCGCACGTTCAACAAGACGGGCCTGCTCGCCATGGCCAACGCGGGCCCGGGCACCAACGGCAGTCAGTTCTTCATCACCACGGCGGTGACGGACTTCCTCAACAACCGCCACACCATCTTCGGCGAGGTGACGAAGGGCTACGACGTGGTGGAGAAGATTTCCAAGGTGAAGACGGGCCCCGGTGACCGGCCGGTGGAGCCGGTGGTCATCCAGAAGATCACCCTGGCGGACGCGCCGGCCACGGCCGGGGCGAAGTGATGAGCCCGCCCAAGCTGCGCCGCGTGGCGACACGCCTGGGCGAGCTGGACTGCCAGGTGGTGGACGGGCTGTCCGAGGGCGCCACGCCGGAGCTGGTGGTGGTGCTCTGCCACGGCTTCGGCGCGCCGGCCACGGACCTGGTGATGCTGGCGCCGGAGCTTGTCGGGCTGGAGGCCTCGCTGGCCGGGCGCGTGCGCTTCGTGTTCCCTGGGGCGCCGCTGTCGCTGGCGCAGTGGGGCATGGCGTCCGGACGTGCCTGGTTCCATCTGCCCGAGTCCATCATGCGCGGGCAGCAGCGGGACTGGGACACGTATGGGAAGAGCGTCCCGGAGGGCCTGCCCGCCGCGCGCCGCGCCGTCACGTCCGTGGTGGACGCGATGTCGACGGCGACGAAGCTGCCCTACAACCGCATCGTCCTGGGCGGCTTCAGCCAGGGTGGCATGGTGACGACGGACGTGGCGCTGCGGCTGGAGGAGTGCCCCGCGGGGTTGTGCATCCTGTCGGGCACGCTGCTGGCGGAGGCGGAGTGGACGCAGAAGGCCAAGGCCCGTCAGGGGCTGCCGGTGTTCCAGGCCCACGGTCGCCATGACGACGTGCTGCCCTTCGCGGCGGCCGAGCGCCTGCGCGACACGTTGGTGAAGGCGGGCCTGTCCGTGGACTTCTTCCCCTTCGACGGGCCGCACACGATTGACGAGGGCGAGCTGACGCGCCTGGCCGCGTTCCTGAAGGCCCGACTGGGAGGCTGACGAGGGCATGTACCACGCGAAGCAGCTCACGGTGTCCACGCGGGGACGGGGCTTCACGGACATCACCGCGGACGTGCGCACAGTGGTGGAGCACAGCGGCCTGGAGCAGGGGCTGTGCACCGTGTTCCTCCATCACACCAGCGCGTCCCTGGTGTTGAGCGAGAACGCGGACCCGGATGTGCGCCGGGATTTGGAGGCCTTCTTCGCGCGGCTGGTGAAGGACGGGGACCCGCTGTTCGTCCACGACGCGGAGGGGCCCGATGACATGCCGGCGCACGTGCGCACGGTGCTCACGCAGAACTCGCTGAGCATCCCCGTGAAGAACGGCGCGCCGGACCTGGGGACGTGGCAGGGCGTCTACGTCTGGGAGCACCGCACGTCGCCCCACCGCCGACGCGTCACCGTGTCGGTGGTGGGCTGAAGCGACTGTGATTCAGCGCAGGCCGCGCGTGCTGGCGACGACGCGCGCCTTGCGCTCCTTCTGGGGCTTCGGGGGCAGGCTCGCCTGTCCCCGGATGCGCACCCACGAGCCGGGAGACTCCGGCGTGGCGTGCACCATGGACCAGCCGGTGGGGACCTCGGGCGCGGCCCAGGTGTAGAGGAGCCGGGCGTCGCGCGGCGAGAGGTTGACGCAGCCGTGGCTCGTGGGCTCGCCGAAGCGGTCGTGCCAGTAGGCGGTGTGCAGGGCGTAGTCGCGCTCGAAGAACATGGTCCACGGCACGGTGGCCACGCGGTAGGTGTCATTGCCCGCGGTGCCGGAGCCGGTCATGTCGGCCTCGGCGAACTTTATCCAGACGCGGTAGAGGCCCTCGGGCGTGTCCGTGCCGGGCTTCCCGGAGGAGACGAGCGTGGCGTACACGGGGCGCTCGCCCTCGTAGGCCACGAGCACCTGCGCCTCCAGGTCCACGTCCAGCCAGCGCTCGCCGGGCTCGACGCCGGGGGGCGCGTGGGTGAACCAGGCCACGTGCAAATCGTCCCGTGACACCCAGTGGTCCTCGGAGATGAGCACCCAGCGGCCATCGGGGGACAGCTCGCGCACGGCGACGAGCGTCCTCGGAGGGAGCACCGTCTCGGGCGCGGCCTTCTCGTCGGGGGCGACGCGGACGACGACGGGCGCGGTGGGCTTGAGGCGTGACTGGGCCCAGGCGAAGGGCGAGGAGAGCTCGGACATCTGCTCCGCGTCCACGCCGACGAAGGCCGAGGGCCGGTACTCGCGCAGCACCCGGGCTTCCAGGTACTGGCCATCCGTGGTGCGCCAGAAGGTGCGGCGTCCCACGCGCACCTGTCCGCGCAGCTGCACCGTCACCGAGCCCTTGAGGAGCACGCCCTTCCTGCGCGCGCGGGCCAGGGCGAGGCTGGGGTAGGCGCGCACGCGCTTGCCGACGACGCGTGCGTAGGTGCCGGGGGTGAGCTCGCCCTCGCGGAGGCGGGGGAGGTCGCGCACGCGGGGCTCGCGGAAGTTCTGCTCCAGGTAGCGCTCGCAGACCCAGCCGCGCGGCTGGATTTCGACCCAGGCCTCGCACTCGGAGCTGCGCATGGCCGTCTCGCTCTTCCACAGGACGCGCATGTCCTGGGCCACGGTGCCCAGGGGTGGGGAGCTCTGACGCGGCTCGGAGCGCACGGCGATGGAGCGGAGGACGCGCAGCGAGCCGGCGTCGGGCTGGTAGGGAATGGCGACGGGCTCGGAGCCCGCGTCGGGGCTGGTGGAGGCGGTGGGTTCGGAGTCCTCGCCGTCGAGCCCGAGGGAGGGGTCGTCGAGCACGAGGCTGGTGTCCTCGAGGGGCTCACCGTCGGGACCGAGCACGAGCTCTTCGCTCGGGTTCTTCCGGTCGGGGATGACGACGAGCTGCTCGGCGGGTGGCGGCGCGTCCGTGTCTTCTTCGAGGGGGAGTTCCTGACGCTCGGGCTTCGGGGTGGCGCTGAGCTCGGGGTCGATGGAGAGCGAGGGCTCGTGGCCGGCGGAGGGGGCGTCGGAGTGCGGGGGCTGCGTGGCGACGACGGGACGCGAGGGACCGCCATCCGTGTCGAGCACCGGCGCCGTGCGGTTCCAGGCCGCGAGCAGCTCGCCTGGTGTCGCGGCGGTGACGGGTGTGCCTCCGTCGACCGGGGGAACCACCGAGGAGGGTTGCGCGGAAGGGACTGTCGTATCGGCCCGAGCCGTGTCGCCGAGTGCGGAGGGATTCGCCGCCCCCAGCCCGGATGGGGCACCGTTCACACTGACTGGCGAAGACGCTGTTTCGCTCGGTGTGGCCGTACTGTTCGCGAGGCCCTGGGCAGAGGAAGGATTCGCGAGAGGCGCAGCTCCAGGCTGCGTCGGTCCGCCGCCTTCGAGTCCGCTCGAGGGTCCCATCTCGGTGGCCGTCGGCGCTGCTCCGCCGCTGTTCGCGCCACCTGGAACAGCTCCGAGCCCGTTCGCGGCGGAAGGCGTCCCCGCTTCATCACGCGCGGCGTTCGCTGCTATCGGGCCAGGAGGTGTGACGGTGCCCGCCGGACCGGGCTCCTCCGTCTTGGACGAAGGCGTGCAGGCGATTCCAGGAAGGAGAAGGGCGAGCTGAAGCCAACGTCGCATGTGGACGACACGGTACGAGGGCTCGCCCGCTTGCTCAACGTCGTCCGAGGTGGGGCCCCCTGCGCACGACTCCGCTCGGGTGCGTAATCCGTGCCGCCACGACGGTGGATGTCACATGTAACGGAATGGAGCCTCCCGCGCCCCCACCCGCACGAGTGGAAACCCGTATGCACCGTGAGACCCGAGACATTGTCTCACGGTGAAACAGCCCCCACGCCCAGGTCAGCGCAGCACCCCAATCAGCTCGACAGGAAGCGCGGTTCCCGAGGGCCACAGTACATACGTCGCGCCCCGCGAGTGCTGCCACGCGCGCCACAGCTCCTCGCGCTTGTACGTCACCGACACCGTCTCGTCCGTCTTGAAGGCGGGGTCGTTGCACACGACGTCCCCCTCGGGCGTGAAGCCCTTGAGCACGATGAGGTGGCCATCGGAGCTGCGCACGGGTGAGCCGGTGAGCTCTCCCTCTTCGTAGGCGATGCTGATGCTGACCGGGATGCCCGCGGCGATGAGCCGCTCCACCTGCGCGAAGCCATCCAGCCGCAGCACCGCGCCATGCAGCGCGCCGTCCCCCATCGCCGAGGCATAGGCCGTGTTGAAGACCCAGTTCCCCGTGCCCTTGTAGACCCAGTCATACGTCCGGTCCGCCGACGAAGGCACCGTGGTCACCAGCTCCGGCCGTCCCAGCCTGCGCCCCCAATACGCGAGCAGCATCGTGGTGGACGTCGGCGAGCACCACACCGGCCCACCGTCCGGGTACAGCATCTGCGAGTGGCCGGGCACCTCCAGCACCGTCCCCCAGACGCTCCGGTCCCCACCGCCATCCCACGCGCCCCCCTGCTTGTCGCTCACCGCCGCCGACAACGCGCGCACACGCGGCGTGGCCTCCGGGTTGGACGAGAACAGCCACACCGTCATCCGCAGCGCGTCCGCGCGACGCTTGAGGTTGAGCGTGTCCGTGAACACCTGACCGTCCGCGTCGCCCTGTCCCTCCACGCTGTGCCGGGCCACGGGCTCCTTGTCGAAGGCCCACACCCCAAGGTGGTAGTCCTTCGTCCAGACGCCCTCGATGCGCGCGGCCAGCGTCACCTTCACCCACGTGCCCGGCGGCGTCAGCGCATCGAAGGACGGGATGACGCTGTTGAAGCCCCCTGGCACGAGCTGCACCTCGGAGACGGCGCTCCCCAGCCGATAGGTCGCCTCGTGGTAGCGCGTGCTCCCATCCTCCAACCGGCCCGCGGGCACGGGCACGTTGGCGGTCCGCGCCGAGGCCTCCAGCACGAGCGCACCGTCCGCCGTCACCGCCGTGCCCTCGCGGGTGAAGCGCTCGAAGTCGCGCTCGCTCGCGCTGCGCCGCCACAGTCGCGCCGGAGCCCCCGGTTCCTCCACGGGCAGCTCCTCGCGCCCCTTCTGCTGCGAGACACAGGCGGTCTGCGTGGAGGTGATGAGGAGGGCCAACGTCGACAGGGAGCGCGCGTTCACGGTCCGGAGTCTGCGAGGGCTCCACGGCTCCAGACAAGGCGCATCGCAGCGACACGCTCCATCACCGGACAGCTCGCATGCACCCGGAGCGGCCCTTGGCAGGCGCAGCGGAACACCCGATGACGAACGAGCGCTCGGAGCGCCTCACACCCCGGCGCGCGCTCGGGCGCCGCGCCTTCGCGACGGCATGAGAGCGCCCCGCGCCCCCCACCCCGGCACTACCGCATGACGGCGCCGACCTACGCGCCACCGCATACGGCCCCGCGCACCGCACCTCAACGCTCTCGCGAGCGCCTCGACAGGCGCGATGCACACGGTCCTTCACGCACAACGGTCTCGACGAGAAAGCGGCCGAGCCGCGCCAACCCGAAGCGCCTATGCCTCCGGCGTCTCCGTGCCCGCGCCATCCAGCAGCTTGTAGAGCGTCTTGCGGTCCACATCGAGCAGGCGCGCCGCCTCGCTCTTGTTGCCCCCCACCGACTGGAGCACGTGCGCCGCGTACCGCCGCGACAGCTCCGCGAGGCTCGGCATGTCCCCCGCGAGTCCCGTCAGCCGCTTGGGCGCATCTCCAATCGGCTCCGGGAAGTCCTGCGGCCCCAGCACGCCCGTCACGTTGAGCGCCAGCGCCCGCGCCACCACGTTCTCCAGCTGCCGCACGTTGCCCGGCCAGTCATACGCCGTCAGCCGCCCCATCGCCTCCGACGTCACCACCGGGCTCACCCCACCCCGCGCATGCCGTGACGCGAAGTGCTGCACCAGCGCCGGGATGTCCTCTCGCCGCTCGCGAAGGGGCGGCAGGTGCAGGTGCACCACGTCCAGCCGGTACAGCAGGTCCTCGCGGAACACGCCCTCCGCCACCCGCTCCTTCAAGTCCTTGTTCGTCGCCGCCACCACGCGCGCGTCCACCTTCACCGGCACGCTCTCGCCCACCCGGCGGATCTCGCCCTCCTGCAGCACGCGCAGGAGCTGCGACTGCACCTTCATCCCCACGTCGCCAATCTCATCCAGGAAGAGCGTCCCGCCGTTCGCCTCCTCGAAGACACCCCGACGCGCGCCCGAGGCGCCCGTGAAGCTGCCCTTCGCATGGCCGAACAGCTCGCTCTCCATCAGCGACTCGGTGATGGCGCCGCAGTCCACCGGGATGAACGGCCCCGTCGAGCGCGGAGAGCGCTTGTGCAGCGCCCGCGCCACCATCTCCTTGCCCGTCCCCGTCTCGCCCGTAATCAGTACCGGCACGTTGCTCGCGGCCGCGCGGGCCACCTGCTTGTAGACCTCCAGCAGCGCGGGGCTGCGTCCCACCAGCGCCGTGCGGTCCACCTGCTGGCGCAAGGAGCGGTTCTCCTCCACCAAGCGCTTCTGCTCGAGCGCCCGGCGCGCGATGCGCAAAATCGCATCCACGTCGAAGGGCTTGGCCAGGTAGTCGAACGCGCCCAGCTGGATGCTGTCCAGCGCGCCCTCGATGTTGCCGAACGCCGTCACCACGATGACCGGCGTGTCCGGCAGGTGCGCCTTCACCTCCTGCAGCACCTTCAGCCCATCCCCCGGCTCGGGCATGGCCATGTCCGTGAGCACCAGGTCGAACGCGCCCTCCGCCAGCTTCTCCTGCGCGGCCTTGGGGTGCGCCGCCTGCGCCACCGAGCCGAGCGGCCCCAGCAACCGCTGGAGCAAATCCCTCGCCTGAGGGTCATCGTCCACGACGAGGATGCGCGCTGAGCTCACGAAGCCACCTTGCGGATTGCGGAAGCCGTGGACGACTCCGCGGACTGGACGGCGCTTCCCACCGTCTGCCGCGCGACCTTCGGGAAGCGCACCACCACGCGCGTCCCCTTCCCCTCCTCCGAGCGCACCGCCAGCGTCCCCCCGTGCGCCTCCACCACCCGCTTCGTGGTGACCAACCCCAACCCATGCCCCGGCAGCGAGCGCGCCTCCGGCGCGCGGAAGAACGGCTGGAACAACGACGTCAACACCGCGGGCCCCATCCCGATGCCGTTGTCCGACACCTCGAGCACCGCGTCCGCCCCGTCCGTCGCCACGCGCACCGTCACCTTCGCGTCGGGCCGCCCCGCCGAGTACTTCACCGCGTTCGTCAGCAGGTTGCGCGCGGTGACCTGCAACAGCTGCCCCGGGCAGTCCACCGCCACGCCCGCCTCCAGCGCCCGGTCCAACGCCACGTTCTGCAGCGCCGCCACCTGCGACACCTCCAGCAGCACCGTCGTCACCGCCGTGTCCAGCTCGCCCACCGTACGCTCGCCCCGCGTGCCCGCGCGGCAGAAGCGCAAGAGCGCCTCAATCAGCTCCCCCATGCGCACCGCGCTGGACTCGCACTGCGCCAGCATCTCCAGCGCGCCCGCGTCCTTCACCGCGCCCGTGCGACGGATGAGCGTCAGGTAGCCCTTGAGCGGCGCCAGCGGGCTGATGAGGTCGTGCGCCACGCGGCGCGTGAAGGCATCCAGCTCCTGGTTGTGCCGCCCCAGCTCCTCCAGCTGCCCCTGAATCGTCGCGTCCTGACGCTGGAGCAGCCGCGTGATGTGCCACCCCACCAGCACCGACAGCAGCATGGCCAGGAGCGTGGTGCCCGCGCCCAGCGCCGTGTTGCGCACGCGCAGGTCGGCCAGCCGCCCCACCAGCCGGCGCGCCTCGTTCGCGTTCTCCTCCGACAGCGACTCGCCCAAGGCGTCCAGCTGCGCGGCCACCGGCCGGATGCGCTCGGCCAGGTGACGACGCGCCCGGTCCGCCTCGCGCCGCTGCGAGAACACCGCCGCCGCGCGCACCTGGTCCGCCAGCCCCTGGCACGCGGCGTTGAAGCGCTCCCACATCGCCTTGTCGCCCGAGGGCAGGTTGCGCGTGTACGCCTCCGAGGCGAAGCGGATGTCGGTGAGGATCTCTTCCATCACCGCGTCGGCCGCGCCGCGCTCCCGGTCGTCCGTGGCGCGGATGTGCGCCTCAATCGCGGACTCCAGCGACAGCGCGTCCACGCGGATGCGCCCGATGAGGCCGGCGCGCTCCAGCGCCTGCTTCACCAGCGCGTCCACCTGCGCGCCCGTGCGCACCTCCGTCCACAACATGAAGGCGGTGACGGCCGACAGCAGGGCCACCACGAAGAAGAAGCCGGCGCGATAGCCGCGGATGGACTTGCGGGTGCTCACCAGGGTCGTCCTGTACCACGGAGCACGGGCCGAGGACCCGCGTCCTGACCTTCAGGGCGCCGCCGTCCCGTCGCCTGCCGCCGGAGCATCCGGCTGCCGCGCCGACGGCAACCGCCGCCGCGCCCGCTCCAGCGCCGACTCATAGAAGACGTCCGACAGCTGCTCGTGCATCTCCCGCAGCTCGTTGAGCTCCCGCTCCCGCGCGAGCAGCTGCGTGTTGTGCTCCTCCAGCGCGTGCCGGTCCGCCTCCGTGCGCGCCAGCTCCTCCATCAGCGCCGCGCGGCCCTGCTCCGCCTCCGCGCGCTCCTGCTTGAGCCGCTCGATGGCCGACTCCAGCGCCGCCAGCTTCACCGCCACCGACTCCATGCGTTCGCGCTCCGCCTCGTACTGGCGCTGCCAGTGCAGCGTCTCCAGCACCTGCGCCTCCAGGCGCTCAGGCGGGATTCGCGCGCACCCTGTCGCCAGCCATGCCACCGCCGTCGCCATCGCGAACCACAGGGACCGCATACACCGTCTCTCCCGCGCCGCGGTCGCGAGAGATTCGCGACGAGGTGCGACGGGCTCGTGTCCTGTTGCAGCAAAGGACGCGTGCGCAGCTTGCTCAAGTGGCCCGGTGTCGTCAAAGCGACAAGCGCCCGTCTGGGGAGCAAGCCCCCAATGTTGGAGCCTCAACTGAGGATTTCCTCCCCAGCACGCGCACGAAAGCCCACGCGCTTCCCTCGGAAGGCCGCGCTGGCACGCCCGCTGCTCAAGCGCCTGTCCGCTGATACGGCGCAATCCTGCGTCGTCCTGCCTCAACGGAGCATTCCATGAAGACCGTGTTCGCCGCCGCCCTGCTCGCCGCCGCCACCGCGTTTGCCAACACCCCCGCTCCGGCCGCCGCGGAGGCCAAGCCCGCCGCCGCCGAGGCGCAGCCCGCTCCCGCCGCCGAGATGAAGGCCGAGGAGGCCAAGCCCGAGACGGCCGAGGCCAAGCCCGCCGCCGAGACCAAGCCCGCCAAGGGCAAGAAGGCCAAGAAGGCCGCCCCCAAGGCCGAGACGGCCGCCGAGACCAAGTAGTCTCGATTTCCTCACTTCGAGGAATCCCCGCGAGGGCGCCCTTTCCAAGGGGGGCGCCCTCGTGGCATTTCGGGGTCTGTCATCACCCGGACACTTCACGGCCAGGTCGCCTCCCTCGGAAAATCACCTGTGTCATCTACACCCCGCCTGGGTCATTGTCTCCGTGGTGAACTCTTGATTTTCAGCAAAGC
The DNA here is from genome assembly GCF_020037095.1 of Myxococcus sp. XM-1-1-1. NCBI lineage: Bacteria > Pseudomonadati > Myxococcota > Myxococcia > Myxococcales > Myxococcaceae > Myxococcus > Myxococcus sp. XM-1-1-1. The sequence continues at coordinate 565,122 of NZ_JAIQDH010000002.1, read as the reverse complement.
TGGGATTTGACAGAAACACAGTAATCGCGCTTAATACGACTTCAGAGGATGACAGTCGGTTCCGGATTCCTGCGGAACCCCATTGCAAATCCGTCTTTTCCTGGAGTCACCCCCATGGTGGAAGCCTTCTCGAAGGTGTCGGAAGCCTCGAAGCTGTTGCTGGAGAAGGGCCTCTGCCCCGCCACCGCGGTGGAGTCGCTGGGGCTGGTGGGGCACGCGATGGGCGTGGACCGGGCCTACATCTTCGAGAACCGGGTGTCGCAGACGTACGGCCGGTTCGTGACGGACCTGCGCTACGCCTGGGCGGAGCCGCCCACCGCGTCGCCCCTGGCCAACCCCGTGCTGCGCGCGTTCTCGTTCCGGGACTTCGCGCCGGGCTGGGTGGACATGCTGGAGGCGGGGATGGTGGTCGCGTGCCCCACCCGTGACGCGCCGCCGATGATGCGCGATCTGCTCGAGCGGCAGGGGACGCACTCCATCCTGCTGTGCCCCATCAACCCCTCGCGTCAGCAGTGGTGGGGCGTGGCGGTGTTCGAGGACTGCCGGCAGCCCCGGGCCTGGAAGCCCGAGGACGTGTCGCTGCTCAAGTCGCTGTCGCGGGCGGTGGCGGCGTCGGTGCGCCACGGGCAGATGCGCTCCTCGCTGGACCAGGTGCGCAACAGCCTGAGGGCGGCGGTGGGCCGCACGCCGGCGTCCGGGCACTAGCCCCTCGCCTCCCCGGTCGCCAGGCGACGGAGGGCGCGGGCGACCCTCCCCCCTTGAGCCCTGGCCCCGTGCGTCGAGGGTTTCTGCTACCCTGGCGGCCCCCTGTCTACCGCCATGTCCTCCATCGACCCGACGGCGATCAGCCGGCCTCGCTCCCCCGACCTCATCAGCGGCTACCGCCTCGAAAAGCTCGTGGGCACCGGAGGCATGGGCGAGGTCCACAAGGCCACCCAGCTGTCGCTCGGGCGCACGGTGGCGGTGAAGCTGCTCAACCAGGAGCTGGCGAAGGACCCGTCCTTCATCGCGCGCTTCCAGAAGGAGGCCGCGGCGCTCGCCGCGCTGAGCCACCCCCACGTCGTCTCCATCGTCGACAAGGGGAAGACGGACGCCACCTACTACCTGGTGATGGAGTTCGTGGACGGCCCGTCGTTGCGCGAGCTGATCCGCCAGTCCCAGTTCGACATGATGGGCGCGCTCAGGCGCATGCTCGAAATCTGCCGGGCCATCGAGTACGCGCACGGCCGCGGCGTCATCCACCGCGACCTGAAGCCGGAGAACATCCTGCTGGACCAGCAGGCCGGCGGCATCGCCAAGGTGTCGGACTTCGGGCTCGCCTCGTTCCTGGATGACGCCAGCCCCTCGTCGCGCTACGCGCTGACGTCCACGCACGTGTCCATGGGCACGCTGTCGTACATGGCGCCCGAGCAGCGCGTGGACGCGAAGAACGCGGACGCGCGCGCGGACATCTTCTCGCTGGGCGTCATCCTCTACGAGTGGCTGACCGGCGAGGTGCCGCTGGGCACGTTCGACCCGCCCTCGCAGCGCAAGCCCGGGCTGGACGCGCGCCTGGACGGCATCGTCACCAAGTGCCTCAAGCCGGACCCGGAGGACCGCTACCCGTCGGTGGCGGCGCTCATCGCGGACCTGGAGCTGCTCGTCCCCGGCAGCCTGCCGTCGATGCTGCCGGTGAAGCAGACGCGGGTGCAGCGCTTCAAGGCGGGCGTGCGCAAGGTGGTGCGCACCACCATGCAGGCCGCCGCGGTGGTGATGGTGCTGGCGGCCAGCCTGGTCCTGGGCACGGCCTTCTATCTGAGCGGTGAGCGCCGCGCGGCGTCCGCGCCGGGCGCCACCCTCATGGCCTACCTGGGCGAGCCGCGCATCCAGCCGGTGCCCGGGCGCGAGGAGTCCAACCCCGAGCGGCGCAGGCTCACCCTGGGCGAGGGCCTGGCGGAGCAGAGCCTGGTGGTGGCCGGACGCCCCGTCACGCTCGAGGACAAGACGCTCGTCTTCCCCTGGCAGGACGACGAGCAGAGCGTGGGCCGGGTGCGCGTGGACGTCACGCGCCGGGACGGCGACAGCCTCAGCCTCACGGCGCAGTTGCTCACGGAGGCGCCGCCGCTCACCTTCGAGCGCCGCCTACGCGACATGTTCAGCCTCTACCAGCCGTCCCCGCCGCCCACCGCGTCCATGCTGCTTCTGGGCAGCACGGGCCGCTACGTGGCGCTGGTGCACAACGGCGTGGGCGAGCCCTTGCGGCTGGAGTGGGCGCTCGGCGAGCGCCGGGGCGCGATGCTCGGCATCGAGTCCCCCAAGGCGGGCCCGGTGAACGTGGAGCTGGCGGTGGACGCGGAGGGGCGGCTGGAGGCGTTCCTGGGCACGGGCAAGGACCGCCGGGCGCTCTTCGAGCCGCTGGTGCTGGGAGCGGGCTGGGTGGAGCAGTTCGGCGACGCGCCCTTCCCCGGCTTCGGCTGCATCGAGGGCACCTGCCGCGTGTCCGGCATCACCTACGTGCTCAAGCAGTCGCCGCCCGGAGGGACGACGGCGCCGGTGCCGCCGACGCCCACCCCGTCCCCGCCGAAGGTGGCCGCGGCGGTGCCGGCCAAGGCGGTGGTGCCCAAGAAGGCGCCTCCTCCGCCCCCCAAGAAGCAGCCCGTCAAGCCCGCGCCCAAGAACGGCAAGCGCCGCTAGACGGGCACGAAGGCGACAGAGTTCCGCAGGGGAATATGGCCAGTGACGGGGGATTGCATTATCCCTCGGCACTCCTATGCGCACCTTCCGCCGCGGCCTGACCGCGTTCGCACTCGTCGCCGGCCTCACGGGCTGCTCCCACTCCCCCACCCCCAGCGTCGCGCCGCGCGTGCTGGAGAGCGCCGCGGAGAAGGCGCGCTCCGGCACGGACGAGGCGCGCACGCTCGCCTTCGCCGGCTTCCACGCGTACCTGATGGAAGGCGACGCGGCGGCGGCGCAGCAGCGCTTCGACGCGGCCGTGGCGAAGGACCCGGCGGACCCCTACGCCCTCATCGGCCAGCACCTGCTCGCGCGCCGCGCGGGGCGGCCGGACCGGGCGCTCGTGGCCGCGCTGGAGGTGGTGACGCGCGCGCCCACGCACCCGCTGGCGCTCATCGGCGCGCGCTACGCGCTGGACACCGTGGGCACCGCGCCGCCCCTGGATGAGGCCATCCTCGCGGCGGCGCAGAAGGCGCTCGCGGCGGGCGCGTCGGGCGAGACGGCGTACCTGCTGCGCGGCACGCGGCTGTCGGTCGCGGTGACGCGCGGGGACCTCAAGGCGCGCGACGCGGTGCTCAAGGAGCTGGGCGGCGTGTCCGAGGCGACGCTCGTGGGGCCCTTCTCCGCCTTCCATGTCCTGTCGTGGGACGAGGCGTGGCCCACCGGCCAGGGCGGCTCGCTCACAGGCCCGTTCACCGGCGCCTTCGGGGCGCTCCCCACGCGCAAGCTGCTGGCGCCGGACGGCCGGCTGGATTTGGGCGGCGAGCCGGGCGAGGGCGACGTGTACCTCATGGCCTTCGACGCGGAGGTGCCGCAAGGGGCGACCTACGTGGCGCGCTCGGTGAGCGCCGCGTCGCACCAGGTGGTGGTGGACGGCACGCTGGTGCTGGAGCGCGCCGCGTGGACGCAGGCCACCTCCACCGTCACCAGCCGCGCCGTGAAGCTGTCGGCGGGCAAGCACCGCATCATCGTCCGTCAGCTCAAGGGCGGCACCTCCGGCGTGCTGTCGTTCTCGCTGCTGCGAGAGGACGGCCAGCCCGCCAACGTGCGCTTCACCGCGGCCACCGGACCGGCGCCCGCGACGTGGGGCAGCGCCCCCTCGCTGGCCGACGCGAAGGGCGTTTACCCCACCGCGAAGTCCATCAAGGACGCGCTCTCGGGCGAGGCGGGGGAGCTGCTCTCCACGTTCCTCGCGGCGCGTGACGGCCTGGCGCGCGACGCGGACGGCGCCCGGCGGCTGATGGCGGACGTGGACGCGACGACGCCCGCGCTGCTGGCCCTGCGCGCGGAGGTGGCCGCGGCGGACCGGACGGTGCCCTCCAAGGTGGCGCGCGGCCGGGCCACGCGGGATTTGGAAGCGCTCTTGTCCAAGGACCCGACCCACGTGGCCGCGCTGCTCTTGCGCGCGGACCTGTTCATGGACGACGGGCAGGCGGCGAGCGCGCTGGAGACCCTGAAGACGGCGAGCGAGGCGGTGCAGCCTCCGGGCTTCCCGCTGTTCCTGATGCGCGCGCGCGCGGCGCTCACGCTGGACGTGGACGCGCTGGCGGAGGAGTCGCTGGCCGCGGCGCTGCAGCTCCAGCCGCAGCTGTGTGAGGCGCTGGGGCTCCAGTACAACCTGGCGCGGCGGCGCGACGCGGTGGAGCGCTCCAACACGCTGGTGGAGGCGCAGAAGGACTGCCCCGGCGTCGCGGCGCGGCGGGCGGACCACGCGCGCACGCGCGGGGACCTGGAGGCCGCCGCGCGCGAGTACGCGCAGCTGCTCGCCCGGGACCCGACGAGCGTGAGCGCGGGCACGTCGCTGGCGACCCTCTACGTGGGCCTGCGTCGCCATGACGACGCCATCGCCGTGCTGGAGAAGCTGGCGGTGACGTGGCCGCGCAACACGGAGCTGCTCAAGCGCATGGCGGACGTGCGCGAGTACTCGGGCAAGGGCGCGGAGGCGCTCGCGCTGCGCGAGAAGGCGCTGGCGCTGGAGGGGGACGATTTGTCGCTGCGCCGCGCGGTGGAGCGCGCGAAGACGGGCAAGGAGCTGCTGCAGGAGTTCGCCATCGACGGGCAGGAGGCGCTGCGCGCCTACGACGCGGAGCCCGTGACCGGCGGCGCGGCGGTGTTCGTCCTGGATGCCGCGGCGGTGCGCGTGTACCCGGACGGCAGCATCGTCAACCGCATCCACACCATCCAGAAGGCGCTGGAGCAGTCGGGCGTGCAGGAGATCGCGGAGGTCAACGTGCCCCGCGGCGCGCAGGTGCTGGCGCTGCGCACGCTCAAGGCGGACGGGCGCGTGCTCGAGCCGGAGAACATCGAGGGCAAGGACACGGTGAGCCTGCCCGGCGTGCAGGTGGGGGACAGCGTGCAGGTGGAGTACCTGCTGGCGGAGAGCCCGCGCGGCCCCGCGCAGCCGGGCTTCACCGCGTCCGCGTTCTACTTCCAGATCGCCAACCAGCCCAACGCGTGGACCACGTACACGGTGGCCGCGCCCAAGGGCACGGGCATGAAGGTGGACGCGCACGCGATGAAGGCGCCCCAGCCCACGGTGAGGGGCGACGAGGAGGTCTTCCACTACGAGGCGCGCCGCGTGCCGCCGTTCATCCCCGAGCCGGACGCGCCCCCCTCCGGCAACGAGTACCTGCCCTTCGTCATGGTGGGCGCGGGCGCCACGGGCAACGACAGCCTGGCGCGCATCTACGGCGACGCGTTCCAGGAGCGCTGGGCGCGCACCGCGGAGGTCGTCCGCTTCACGCGCGAGGCCACCCAGGGCAAGGAGGGCCTGGAGGCGGTGAAGGCGCTGCACGCGGCGGTGATGCAGCGCTTCTCCGGGCGGGACAACGGGCTGGGCCAGTCCGCGGCGTCCACGGTGGCGCAGGACCGGGGCAGCCGGCTGACGGTGCTCAAGGCGGGCCTGGAGGAGCTGGGCATCCCCTCGCGCGTGGCGGCGGTGCGCACCTTCAACGTGGACCCGGCCGAGTACCTGTTCCCCAACGACAGCCTGCTGCCCTACGCGGCGTTGCGCGTGGAGGTGCCGGGGAGCGCGCCGGTGTGGGTGGACACGTCGGTGCGCTACGGGCCCTTCGGTGAGCTGCCGGAGTTCGCCATGGGCGAGCTGACGGCGTACCTCTTGCCGGAGCCGGGCAGGAAGCTGGAGGTGGTGAAGACGCCCGCGACGAAGCAGTCCACGGGCAAGCAGGTGCGCCTGACGCTCTCGCTCGATGCCGACGGGAAGATGACCGGCAAGGGCGAGGAGACGTACACGGGCTTCGAGGCGGCGCAGTTGGCGGAGGCCTTCAACCAGCTGTCGGCGGAGAGCCGCAACCAGGCGCTCCAGGGCGCGGTGGCGCGCTACTTCGGCGGCGCGGCGCTCTCCAGCGTCACGCTGGACCACCGGGACCAGGTGGGCGCGCCCTTCGTGCTGCGCTACGAGTTCACCGTGCCGCGCTTCGGACGGCTGGAGGGTGGCAACCGCATGGCGCTGGGCCCCCTCACCTTCCCCGCGCAGCTGGGCCGCCGCTACGTGCAGCTGAGCAGCCGCCGCACGCCGCTCTACATCGACAACACCGAGGCCAGCAGCACGCAGGTGACGCTGTCCTTGCCCCCGGGCTGGAAGCTGCCCGACCCGCAGCCCCCCATCGACGTGAAGAACCCCTTCGGACACTTCACCCGCACCGAGAAGCAGGAGGGCGCCACGCTCACCATCACCGAGTCGCTGCGGCTGCCTCGCGCGCGCGTCGCGCCCCGCCAGTACGAGCAGTTCGCCGGCTTCACCGGAGACGTGGACCTCATCCAGACGCGGGAGATGTTCCTGGTGAAGCAGTAGCCCGCCCGCCTGTCCGCCCGCTCTGCCGGCGAGACGGGTCGACCCGTGAGGGGCTCCCGGGTTGAATACGGAGCCCCTCCCCGCGTCCGAAGGGCGTGAGGTGCCCCTTGCACGGGGCGCTGGATTCTCAACCTGGAGAAGACGTCATGAGTCCTCGAAGCTGGCTCTGGATGGTGGCCCTGCTGTCGGCCCCGGTGGTTCAGGCGCAGACGACGCCAGTGCCCGCCGCGGACCCCTCGTACGACGGCCGCGAGTACGGCGAAGGCGAGTTCGACGAAGACTCCGACGAGGAGATTGCCCCCATGGCGCCCCAGCCTCCTCCGGCGCTGCCCACGGAGCAGCCCTCGCGCAGGCCCTATGCCGGCGCCGTGTGGGCCTCCGGGCACTGGTACTGGGACGGCGACGAGTGGCGCTTCAACCCGGGCACGTGGCTGGCCCCCATGGAGGGCTACCAGTTCGTGAACGGCTACTGGGAGGAGGACCGGGGGGCCTGGTACTGGGTCTCCGGCGGCTGGGCGCGGCGGGGCACCACCGAGGTGGAGATTCCCATCGCCGTGTCCTCCGAGGCCCTCACCGTGCAGCAGGCGCCTCCCGCGCCGCGCCAGGAAATCCGTCCGGCCGCGCCCTCCGCCGACCTCACCTGGGAGCCCGGCTACTGGTACTGGTCCGGCAACAACTGGGACTGGGTGGATGGCACGTGGGCCGCTCCGCCGCGCGCGGGCCTGGTCTTCGTGTCGCCCCGCTGGGTGCAGCGCGGCCTGACCTGGCACTTCGTCAGCGGAGGCTGGGCGCCGCGCGGCTCGCTGCACGTCACCGTGCCCGTCTTCCGCCACGCCCGCGTGTCCGTGCGCTGGGGCCACCCCAACTACTTCGCGCACACGTGGTACCGCGCGCCGGCCGTCCGCTACTACTACCACCGCCCGTGGCGCGCCTCCGGCCACTACTACCGGCATGACCGCGTCTGGCGCTCGCCGACCTACTACCACCGCGCCTCGCCGGGCCCCGGCTACCACCGCCGCGACGACTCGTGGCGCGGCCGCGATGACCGCTGGAAGAGCCACCACCGCGGGCCGGAGCGCCACGAGCGCTGGCGCGCCCCCAGCCACCGCTCCTCGCCCCGCGGCCATGAGGCCACGCCCGTCCGCGGCGGCGACCGCCACCGCGGCGGACGCGGCGGCGGCTGGGGAGACGGCGACCGCCGACGCTAGAGCCCTGGCTCGGGGCCCGCCTCCCCCCGGGGGCCCCCCCAGCGTTCACCCCTCGACAGGGGCGTCGTTCAGACTCGCGAAAATCAAGACTAAACAGCAAAACCCAGGTGCCTCATCCCCCTCCTTCAGGAGTGCACCATGACACCTGGGTCCTGTCGTTTCGCGGTGTTGCTGTCCTTGTTCCTCGTGGCCCCGGCCTGCGCGCCGGAGCCCGCGGCGGAAGAGACTCCGGCCCCGGAGGGCCTGGAGACCTCCCGCGCGGCCATCACCCTGCCCCCGTCGTACACGGACGCGCAGGTGACGGCCATCGCCCGGCCCACGGCGCTGGCCTTCACGCCGGATGGGCGGCTGCTCATCACCACGCAGACGGGGCAGCTGCGGGTGTTCAGCGGGGGCGTGCTGCTGCCGACGCCGGCGTTGGACCTCTCCGCGGTGCTGTGCACCAACTCGGAGCGCGGCCTCTTGGGCGTGGCGGTGGACCCGGACTTCGCGACCACCGGGCACATCTTCCTCTATTACACGTTCAACAAGTTCAACACGTGCACGACGAACATCGCCAACGTGGCGGTGAACCGCGTGTCGCGCTTCACGCTGCCGAGCACGAACGTGGTGAGCCCGTCGAGCCAGGTGGTGCTGCTCGACAACATCCCGTCCCCGGGCGGCAATCACAACGGCGGTGATTTGCACTTCGGCCCGGATGGGCTGCTCTACGTCAGCGTGGGAGACGGCGGCTGTCAGCTCGGGGACCCGAGCCGCTGCGGGGGAGCGAACACCACGGCGCGCAGGCTGGACGTGCTGCTCGGGAAGATGCTGCGCATCAACAAGGACGGCACCGCGCCCACGGACAACCCCTGGTACGCGGTGTCGGGCAGCCGGCGCTGCGGCAATCCCGCGGGGGTGCCGACGGGCACGGGGCCGTGCCAGGAGAACTACGCCACGGGCCTGCGCAACCCGTTCCGCTTCGCCTTCCAGCCGGGCACCAGCACGTTCTTCATCAACGACGTGGGCCAGAGCCTGTGGGAGGAGATTGACGAGGGCATCAAGGGCGCGGACTACGGCTGGAACACGCGCGAGGGGCACTGCGCGAACAACTCCACCACCAACTGCGGCGCGCCTCCGGCGGGGATGACGAACCCCCTCTTCGACTACAAGCGCGGCACCAACCCCACGGGCTCGCCGTTCCAGAACTGCAACTCCATCACGGGAGGGGCCTTCGCGCCGCCTGGAGCGTGGGCGAACGCGGACGACAACGCGTACTTCTTCAGTGATTACATCTGCGGGAAGGTGTTCAAGCTGGTGCGCGGCGCGGGCGGCGCGGTGACGGTGGACGCGTTCGCCACGGGCCTGGGCTCCGGCTCCGCGGTGACGCTGCGCTTCGGCCCGTCGGGCACGCGCCAGGCGCTCTACTACACGACGTACGCCGGAGGCGGAGAGGTGCGCCGCATCGAGTTCACCGGCACGCGCACCGTGACGCCGTAGCGGGAGCTCGACAGGCGGGGCCCCGGACGTGACGCGCTGACGCCCGTCCGGGGTGTCCGCTGTCCTCGCCCGCTCCAGCGGATCAGCGGATGTCAGTAGTAACAGAGGAAGTCGGGCCCGCAGGAGCCCGGACGCCCATTGCAGACACAGTGCCTGTCCTCCGAACACTCCTGCATCTCGCACACCGGGTCACCACCACCGCCACCACCTCCGCCTCCCACATCGAACTCACAGACATTGCTCGCATTGCAGAAGACGCTCCGGGCAATGGGGCACAGGGACCAGCAGTCGCTCTCCGAGAGGCAGTCCCCCTCGGAACAGAACAAGGCCCGCGGGGAGGAAGACGCTTCACAGACCACCGCGTCGTCCGACTCCGCGCGAGCCGCGCCGAGCCAGAGCAGCATCACCGCGAACAGCATCCGGACAGGGGAACGCCACGACGAGGACACGCACCTCATGCAAAAGGCTCCTTTCGGCGCAAGCGGACCCGCCCACCCGTGGGTCCACCCCTGGAGCCTACAGCAGTATCCCCGTTGCAATCCGGCGACGAAGCCCCCGAGGCGTCAGGGAGGCAGCCCCGTGGAGAGCACCTCGCGAATCTCCCCCGCCGCATACTGCGTTCCCCAGAGCGCGTTCACCAGCACGGCGACCCCCTCCGAGCCCGAGTAGACGCTGCCCGAGGTCATCTCGACCAGGGTGACGCGAGGGTCCGCAAGCTCAAGCAGGCGCGGGGCCACCTGGGACACGCCCCGCCCGTTCAGTTGGAGCACGCGCTGCGCCTGGAGCCACCCCACCAACGCGTCCTGCACGAAGGGGACGTAGAGCGACTGCTCCTCGGGCCCCAGGTTCGTCAGCAGATACCCCAGGGACACCGTGGTGAGGGCATGGGCGTACTGGACCACCAGTTGCCCGTGGTCCAACGCGCGCGTGTTCCAGTCCGGGACCTCCAGGTGCTGGATGTACAGCGGAGACATCGTCGGGCCCACGAGCGGCGCGAGCGTCTGCGTCTGCTCCACGGGGACGAGCGTGTCCCAGTCCTCGTGCAGGACGAGGAAGGGCGTCGTCAGCCTCGGCGCGAGGTGCTCGCGCGTCCACGCGCTGTAGTCCGCGCCCGGCGCCCCCGGAGCCCCTCCCGTGGCGGCGACGATGCGGCGCCGATAGGGCTCGAAGAACGTGGCGTACTGGGAGCGCACCCACGGGTCCGACACGCGCGAGGGAATCACCGTCTCCAGGTATTCGAACTGCCGCGCGAAGTCGGACAGCGGGAAGAACGCCACGCCCGCCCTGGGACGCACCGCCCCCGGCGCATCCGCCGCCGCGTAGAGCGCCTCGAAGCCGCCCCAGGAACCTCCCTGGATGCCGATGCGTGAGCGGTCCACCTCGGGCGCCTGCTCGAGGAAGCGCAGCCCCGCGTGCATGTCATCCCGGTCGTTCTGGATGCTGCCACCCGCGTAGAAGCGGCCGAAGACGTTGAGCACGCCGAAGCCGTTGTACAGGTAGAAGAACGACTCGCCCGCGATGAGCTCCGGCGTGCTGATGGTGTAGGCGATGTTGGACGAGCCCGCGTGGTGGCCCGGCTCGCTGTCATCCGGATGGAAGCCGTTGCCTCGCGCAGCCCACTTCGCGTCCACCGCCTCGCCCGTCCACGTGATTCCGTCATAGGGACGGGTCAGCATCATCACGGGCCAGGCGCCCGGACTCCTCGGCGGGAACCACTGCGCGTAGGACGCCGCCTTGCCTTCCTCCTGGAGCCGCAGCAGTTGGTACGCCCACTGCTGCCCACCAGCCGCCGCCTGCCCCGAGCCCAGGACGGTCACCGTCAGGGGCTTGGAGTCGTTCTCCTGCTCCTCGGGAGGAAGCGGCGCCTCGGGCTTCGGGTCGGACGAGGAGCAGCCCAACAGGGCCAGGACGAGAATCACCCATCGTGTCGTGCGCATGAGCCCCAAGACACCGCAGTCCGGATTTTCTGGAAGCGGCGAGCGCGGATTCTTCGTCACCGCCCCGACAGTGCGCCCGCGCTACCTCGACGCCTCAGGCTCCTTGAAGATGGCCACGTGGGGCTGACCGTCCTCGCCCACGTAGCCGCGATACATGCCCGAGGAGTTGAACGGCATCGCCACATTCCCATCGCGGTCCATCGCGATGACGCCGCCCTCGCCTCCCGCCTTCACCAGCACGTCGTTGACAACGAGGTTGGCGGCCTCGGGCAGGGGCAGCTCCTGGTACTCGACGCGCGCGCAGATGTCGCGCGCCACGGTGTAGCGGATGAAGAACTCTCCGTGCCCCGTGGCGGAGACCGCGCAGCGCGGGTCCGCGTAGGTGCCCGCGCCGATGATGGGCGAATCCCCCACGCGGCCGTAGCGCTTGTTCGTCATGCCTCCGGTGGACGTGCCCGCCGCGAGGTTGCCGGCCTGGTCCAGCGCCACCGCGCCCACGGTGCCGAACTTGTGGTCCCCCGTCACCGGGTCATACCCGGGTCGCAGCGTCGAGGGCGTCGTGCCCGGAGCCGGCGTCGCGCGCTCCTTCTCCAGCGCGCGCTGGAGGCCCTGCCAGCGCTCCTCCGTGTAGAAGTACTTCGGGTCCACCAGCTCCACGCCCTGCGCCTTGGCGAAGGCCTCCGCGCCCTCTCCCATCATCATCACGTGCGGCGACTGCTCCATCACCCGGCGCGCCAGGTCGATGGGGTTCTTCACGTGACGCAGCCCCGCGACAGCCCCGGCCGAGCGCGTCCTGCCGTCCATGATGGCCGCGTCCAGTTCGTTGACGCCGTCGTGGTTGAAGACCGCGCCCTTGCCCGCGTTGAAGTGCGGAGAGTCCTCCAGGACACGGATGGCCGCGCTCACCGCGTCCAGGCTCGTGCCCCCCTGGGCCAGCACGCCATGTCCCGCCGCGAGGGCCTGCTGGAGCGCCGCGCGGACCTCGGCCTCGCGCTCGGGCGAGAGGTTCTCGCGCGAGATGACGCCCGCGCCGCCGTGGATGACCAGCCCCCATCGGGGCTTGCGAGCAGCCGAGCCCTCCTGGGTGAGTCGGGCGTCATCGACCCGCGCGCCCTGGGTGCTCGTGCAGCCCACGGGCAGGAGGAACAGCGCGGTCCCCGCGACGAGGCTTCGGGGAAGAGACGGCAGGGAAGCGAACATTCCGTGACCTCCAGCGGGACCCGCGAGACGACGCGTATGAGGTGACGACACGCGTGTTCGCAGGCGATGTGCCCGCGTCGGTAGCACGGCGCTCCGAAGGGCACAACGACGGCCCCCTGCCTGCCCTCCAGGCGATGAGCAGGCCACAGACGAAGGGCCTTCCCGTCCGCTCCGTCCCCCGTGCCGGATGGCGCTGGCGTGCACAGTCTCGGGGTCGTCCACGGAACCGGGGAGCGCGTGATGAAGAAGCTGAAGGGCTTGCGGGTGGCGGTGCTGGCGACGAGCGGCTTCGAGCAGGTGGAGCTGACGCGTCCGGTCAAGAAGCTGCAGCGCCAGGGCGCGGAGGTGACCATCGTGTCGCTCTTGCCCGGCCATATCCGGGGCATGAACCACATGCTGCCGGGCAAGAAGGTCCGCGTGGACGCCACGCTGCGCGACGTGAAGGCCGCGGACTTCGACGCGGTGCTGCTGCCCGGCGGGCTCATCAACCCGGACACGCTGCGCCAGAGCGCGCTGGCCAAGGACTTCGTCCACGACGCGGACTCGCTCAACCTGCCCATGGCCATCATCTGTCATGCGCCGTGGCTGCTCATCTCGGCGGGCCTCACCGAGGGCCGCACGCTCACGTCGTGGCCCGGCATCCAGGACGACGTGAAGAACTCCGGCGCCCTGTGGCGCGACGACGAGCTGGTGCGCGACGACAACTGGGTCTCCAGCCGGGGGCCGCAGGACCTGCCCGCCTTCGAGCGCGCCATGGTGGAGCTCTTCGCGGAGAAGATGCCCGAGGTGCGCGAGCGCCTGCGTCAGGCCCAGGACGAGCACCCCGTGGCCGCGCGCTACCACCCGACGACGGAGGAGTCCGGACGGCGCTGGCCCCGGCTGCTCGCGGGCAGCCTGGCCACCGCGGCCATCAGCTTCGGCGTGCGCCGGCTGGCGGCTTCACGCTGAAGCGCGCGAGGGCCGTGGTGCGTTCCACGGCCCTCCTCGGGCCCGACGAGGTCGAGCGCCGCTCAGAGGCAGCGGGGATTTCCACCCACCTGCCGGCAGGTGCACTCCCCCACTTCCCCGTCATCGCAGCAGGAGAAGGTGGACAGGTCGAGGCAGATCTTGGTCCGCGCGAAGGAGCAGGTCGGCATCCCAGGCCGGCAGCCCGTGGGCGGGCACGCGTACGTCGTGCCATCACAGACCACGCTCACGTAGTTCGTCGAAGTGCAGGTGACGGGCGTCGTCGGACACGTGACGGTGGTGCCATCCGAGCAGGAGGCGTAACAGCCCACCAGCGCCTCCGAAGCGGAGGTCAGGGCATCGCCCTCGTCGACCGTCGTCTCGGCGGGCACTCCGCCACACCCCACCACAAGACTGACGGCGCAAGCCCACAGCCACAGCTTCAGAGACTTCATGGCAGACCTCCTGGTGTCGAGAAGGTGTGCGAGCGAAGGACGACCGAGCCGGCGGCATCCTCCGCAATCCGGACATCAAGAGCAACTCGGGGGCAGAAGTATCGCTCCGCGGTCTCGACACGCGCGGGCACGAGGCCCGCGGTGGGCTCGAATCAGGGAGTCACATCCACCCGAGCTGCAACCGGGCCACGTCCGTCATCCGGCTCTGGTCCCAGGGCGGGTCCCACACCAGCTCCACGTGGGCCTCCTTCACGCCGGGCACGCCGCTGACCTTGGTGCGCACGTCATCCACCAGCACCGGCCCCATGCCGCAGCCGGGCGCCGTCAGCGTCATCTGGATGTCCACGCGCTGCCCACCCTCGGGCATCGGCTCCGCCTTGCACGCGTACACCAGGCCCAGCTCCACGATGTTCACCGGAATCTCCGGGTCATACACCGTGCGCAGCTGCTCCCAGACCTGCTCCTCGTGGAACTCGCTGGGGTCGCCCGCGGCCTTCTCCTTGGGCGCGTACTCCTCGCCCAGCGCCGCGCCGTCCTTCTCGTCGATGCGGAAGAGCTGCCCGTAGGGGTCCTGCACCGTGATGTTGCCGCCGAGCGTCTGCATCACCCGCAGCTCCGCGCCCTCCGGCAGCACCACCCTGTCACCGCTGGGGATGATGGTCGCGGGGACCTCCCGCTCCAGCATCGCCGTCACGCCTCGCATGGTCCGCTCCCTCCTTCCCTACTCCGTGGAGACCGCTTCACTGTGTCCCGCCAGCGCCGCGCGCATCGTGTGCCACGCCAGGCTCGCGCACTTCACCCGCGCGGGGAACTCGCTCACGCCAGACAGCACCGCGAGCTTGCCCAGCGCGTCCAGGTCCACCGACTCCGGCCCTTCCGTCACCAGCTTGTGCACCAGCGCGAAGAGCGCCTCCGCCTCCTCGCGCGACTTGTCCTTCACCGCCCCCGTCATCAGCGACGCGGACGCGCGTGAAATCGCGCAGCCCTGCCCCTGGAAGCCGATGTCGCGGATGACGTCTCCCTCCATCTTCATCGTCACGGAGAGCTGGTCTCCGCACAGCGGGTTGTGCCCCGCCGCCTCGTGGTTGGCGCCCTCCACCACGCGGTAGTTGCGCGGCCGCTTGGAGTGCTCCAGCACCACCTCTTGATAGAGGTCCTTCAGGTCATCCGAGCCCGAGCTCATCCGAACACCTCCCTCACCTTGTGCAGCCCGCGCACGAGCGCGTCCACGTCCTCGCGCGTGTTGTAGAGCGCCAGCGACGCCCGCGCCGTCGCCGGCAGCTTGAAGTGCTGCATCACTGGCTGCGCGCAGTGGTGGCCCGTGCGGATGCAGATGCCCTCGCGGTCCAGGATGGTGCCCACGTCGTGCGGGTGGATGTCCTCCAGCGTGAAGGACAACACGCCCGCCTTCTCGCGCGCGGTGCCGATGAGCCGCAGCCCCGGCACCGACTCCAGCGCGGCCGTCGCGTAGGCCATCATCTCCCGGTCGTGCTCGGCGATGGCGGACAGCCCCACGCCCTGCAGATACCGGATGGCGGCGGCCAGCCCCACCGCGCCCTCCAGGTTCGGCGTCCCCGCCTCGAAGCGGTGCGGCACGCGGTTGTACGTCACCTTCTCCATCGTCACGGAGAGGATCATGTCCCCGCCGCCCTGGTACGGAGGCATCGGCTCCAGTCGCTCCAGCCGCCCGTACAGCACGCCGATGCCCGTGGGGCCGAACGTCTTGTGCCCGCTGAAGGCGTAGAAGTCACAGCCCAGGTCCTGCACGTCGACGGGGAAGTGCGTCACCGACTGCGCCCCGTCCACCAGCACGGGGATGCCCTTCGCGTGCGCCCGGCGCGTCAGCTCCTTCACCGGGTTCACCGTGCCCAGCGCGTTGGACACGTGGGTCACCGCGAGGATGCGCGTCTTCTCCGTGAGCAGCGCGTCCACCGCGTCCATCACCAGCTCGCCCCGGTCATCCACCGGAATCACCTTGAGCGTGGCGCCAGTCTGCTCGCACAGCATCCGCCAGGGGACGATGTTGGCGTGGTGCTCCATCTGCGTGATGAGCACCTCGTCCCCGGCGCCGATGTGCTTGCGGCCGTAGGTCTGCGCGACGAGGTTGATGGCCTCGGTGGTGCCACGCACGAAGATGATTTCGCGCGCGTCCCGGGCGTTGAGGAACCCGCGCACCGTCTCGCGCGCGCCCTCGTACGCCTCCGTGGCGCGCTCGGAGAGGATGTGGACGCCCCGGTGCACGTTGGCGTTGTCGTGCTGGTAGAAGCGGACGATGGCGTCGATGACCGCCTGCGGCTTCTGCGCCGTGGCCGCGCTGTCCAGGTAGACGAGGGGACGGCCCCGCACCTCCTGCCGCAGCAGGGGGAAGTCCGCGCGCACCTGCTGCACGTCGAACGTGCTCATGCCGTCACCTCCGTCCGGGCCGCGCCCGGCAACCGCTGGGCCAGCAGTGACTCCACGCTCGCGCGCACCGGCCCCTCCGGCACCGCCTCCACCAGCTCACGGGCGAAGGCATACGTGAGCAGCCGCTCCGCCTCCGCCTGGGGGATGCCTCGCGAGCGCAGGTAGAACAGCGCCTGCGCGTCCAGCCGCCCCACCGCCGCGCCGTGCGCGCACTTCACGTCGTCCGCGAGAATCTCCAACTGCGGCCGCGTGTCCGCCTGCGCGTGCTCGGACAACAGGAGGTTGCGGTTCTGCTGCCGCGCGTCCGTGCGCTGCGCGTCCTGCCGCACCTTCACCAGACCGTGGAACGTGCCGCGCGCCCGGTCATCCAGCACGCCCTTGTACAGCTCGCGGCTGGTGCAGTCCGCCACCGCGTGGTCCAGCGCGGTGCGCACGTCCTGGTGCTGCGTCCCGCGCCCCACGTACAGGCCATTGAGGGTCGCGTCGCCACCCTTGCCCGCGAAGGAGACGTGCACCTCGTTGCGCGCCAGCACGCCGCCGAAGGCGAACGTGTGCGAGACGAAGCGGCTGTCGCGCCCCTGCTTCACGTGCAACCCGCCCACGTGCAGCGCCGCGTCCCCCTCCGACTGGAGGCGGTAGTGCTTCAGGCTGGCGTTGTCCCCCAGCGTCACCTCGGTCACCGCGTTGGTGAACGTGGCCACGGGGTCTCCGCTCGCGCTGGCGTACGTCTCCACCAGCGTGCCCTCGCTGCCCTCCTCCGCGAGCACCAGCACGCGCGGGCTCGCCAGCACGGCGGCGTCGCCGCGCGTCAGGAAGACCAGCTGCACGGGCACCTCGCTCAGCGCGCCCTTCGACAGGTGCACCAGCGCCCCATCCTCCAGCAGCGCCGCGTTGAGCGCCGTGAAGGCCTGCTCCGACGCTCGCGCCCTTTGCCCCAGGTGGGCCTCGAGCAGCGCCGCGTCCTCCGTCAGCGCCACGCCGAGCGGCTTCACCGTCAGCCCGCGCGGCAGCCCCGTCACGCTCGACAGCTCCGGAGCGAAGCGTCCGTCGACGAAGACCAGCCGGGGTCCACCGACGAGCGCGAGCCTGTCCACCACCGGCGCCAGCACCGCGCTGTCACGCAGCGCCGCCACGGGCGTGAAGCCTCCCTCCGCGATGGGCGAGACGTTGGTGTACTTCCACGCCTCGTCCTTCGTCGTCGGCAGGCCCAGCCGCTCGAAGTGCGCGAGCCCCTCCTGACGCAGGGCACGCAGGAAGGCGGGCGCGCTCGCGGACTCCTTCTGGAAGCGCGAGGCGACGTCCAGGTAGCGCGTCATCGCCGGACCTCCCCGCCCTTCGGCGCCCCCTTGCCACCCTCCAGGCCCAGCCAGCCGTAGCCCTTCTCCTCCAGCTCCAGCGCCAGCTCGCGCCCGCCCGAGCGGACGATGCGGCCCGCCGCCATGACGTGCACCTTGTCCGGGACGATGTAGTCGAGCAGCCGCTGGTAGTGGGTGATGAGCACCATGCCGCGGTCCTTGGAGCGCAGGCCGTTCACGCCCCCCGCCACCGTGCGCAGCGCGTCGATGTCCAGGCCCGAGTCCGTCTCGTCGAGCACGGCGAGGCGCGGCTCCAGCACCGCCATCTGGAAGATTTCGTTGCGCTTCTTCTCGCCGCCGGAGAAGCCCTCGTTCACCGAGCGGTTCATGAAGGCCTGGTCCAACTGCACCAGCTTCGACTTCTCCTTGGCGAGCTGGAGGAAGTCCATCGCATCCAGCTCCTCCAGCCCCTTCACCCGGCGCTGCGCGTTGAGCGCCGTGCGCAGGAAGTGCAGGTTGCCCACGCCCGGAATCTCCACCGGGTACTGGAAGGCCAGGAACACACCCTCCGCCGCGCGAGCCTCGGGCGACAGCTCCAACAGCGACTTGCCGTCGAGCAGCACCTCGCCCTGTGTCACCTCGTAGGCGTCACGCCCCGCGAGCACGCTCGCCAGGGTGCTCTTCCCCGAGCCGTTGGGCCCCATGATGGCGTGCACCTCACCGGCGCCCACCTCCAGGTCGATGCCCTTGAGGATGTCCTTGTCGCCCACGCGGGCGTGCAGATTCCGAACCGACAGCAGCGCCATGACCTACCCCACGCTCCCTTCCAGACTCACTCCGAGCAGCTTCTGCGCTTCCACCGCGAACTCCATGGGGAGCTCCTTGAAGACCTGCCGGCAGAAGCCATTCACAATCATCGACACCGCGTCCTCCTGGGAGATGCCGCGCTGCCTGCAATAGAAGAGCTGGTCCTCGCCAATCTTCGACGTGGAGGCCTCGTGCTCCACCTGCGCCGACGCGTTCTTCACCTCGATGTACGGCACCGTGTGGGCGCCGCACTTGTCACCCAGGAGCAGCGAGTCGCACTGCGTATAGTTGCGCGCGTCCTGGGCGCTCTTGAGCACCTTCACCAGCCCCCGGTACGTGTTCTGCCCCCGGCCCGCGCTGATGCCCTTGGACACGATGGTGGAGCGGGTGTTCTTCCCGATGTGCACCATCTTCGTGCCCGTGTCCGCCTGCTGCAGGTTGTTGGTGAGCGCCACCGAGTAGAACTCGCCCACCGAGTCATCCCCCTTGAGGATGACGCTCGGGTACTTCCACGTAATCGCCGAGCCCGTCTCCACCTGCGTCCACGAAATCTTCGCCTTCTCGTGCGCGATGCCACGCTTGGTGACGAAGTTGTAGATGCCGCCCTTGCCCTCGACGTCGCCCGGGTACCAGTTCTGCACCGTGGAGTACTTGATGGTGGCCCCCTTGAGCGCCACCAGCTCCACCACCGCCGCGTGCAGCTGGTTGGTGTCGCGCTGGGGCGCCGTGCAGCCCTCCAGGTAGCTCACGTAGGAGCCCTCGTCCGCGACGATGAGCGTGCGCTCGAACTGGCCCGTCTCCGCCGCGTTGATGCGGAAGTACGTGGACAGCTCCATGGGGCACCTCACCCCCTTGGGCACGTAGACGAACGAGCCGTCGCTGAACACCGCCGAGTTGAGCGCCGCGAAGAAGTTGTCCGAGTGCGGCACCACCGTGCCCAGGTACTTCTTGAGCAGCTCCGGGTGCTCGCGCACCGCCTCCGAGAACGAGCAGAAGATGACGCCCGCCTTGGCGAGCTTGTCCTTGAACGTCGTCGCCACGGACACCGAGTCGAACACCGCGTCCACCGCGACGTTCTGCAGGCGCTTCTGCTCCTCGAGCGGGATGCCGAGCTTCTCGTAGGTGCGCAGAATCTCCGGGTCCACCTCGTCCAGGCTGTCCTTCTTCGGCTTGAAGCGCGGCGCCGAGTAGTAGCTGATGGCCTGGTAGTCGATGGGGCGGTACGTCACCGCCTGCCACGTGGGCTCGCGCAGCGTGAGCCAGTGGCGGAAGGACTTCAGGCGCCACTCGAGCAGGAAGGCCGGCTCGCCCTTCTTCTCGGACAGCGCGCGGATGACGTCCTCGCTCAGGCCGGGCGGGAAGGTGTCCGCCTCCACGGCGGAGACGAAGCCCGCCGCGTACGGGCGGCGCGTCAGCTCCTGGAGGGTGTCGGTGGTCATGAGCGTGCTCCTGTCACGGATGAAGTCGTCGGGGGGGCGTTGGGGCTCGTGGGCCGAGAGGGCACGCCCAGGCCCACCAGCCGCTCGGGCATGCGCGGCGCCGGGGCGATGAGGTCCGCCAGCGTCAGGCGCGCCAGCGACTCCTGGATGGCCTGATTGATGAGGCGCCAGTGGCCGCGCACCTGGCACACCGCCTCCAGCTCACAGGGCGCGCCGCCGGTGGGGTGCACGCCACACTCGGTGAGCGACACCGGGCCCTCCAGCGAGGCCACCAGCTCCGCCAGCGACAAGGACGCCGGCGGCCGCGCCAGGCCATAGCCTCCGTTGGCGCCGCGGTGGGACACCACGAGGCCCGCTTGAAGCAGGCCCTTGAGCACCTTGCTGGCCGAGGGCAATGGCACACGGGTGCGTGCCGCCAGCTCGCGAGTGGTGCGGGTGCCACCCTCCGCGCGAGCCAGCTCGGTCATCAGCACGATGCCGTAGTCGGTCATCTTGCTCATCCGAAGCATGCGGGACGCTCTCTCCTCTCTGGGTCCATTCCCACGCGGGCCCTCCAGCCCGCCGGGGCGTCATATGTAATCTGGACCGTTTCAGTCCACATTGCATTTTGACGGAAGGCGGGCGGCCCTGCGGTTGGAGGGCTTCTGGGACAGGGCTAGGGTGAGGCCCTTGTCACCTGGAGGGAATCCGCCGATGCGTCATCTGCTGCTCCTGGCCACCCTGGCACTGAGTCTGGCGGGCTGTGAGAAGAAGTCCGCGCCCACCCCCACCGACGCCCCGCCGAGCGGCCAGGCCACGGCTCCCCAAGGCTCCCAGGAGGGCACTCCAGCGCAGGCGCCCACCCAGCCGGGCGCTCAGGCGCAGGCGGGCGGGGACTCGGGCCCCATCGTGGTGGGTGAGGTGGGCAGCCTCACGGGCAGTGAGGCCACGTTCGGCGTGTCGGCGCGCAACGGCATCGAGCTGGCGCTGGACGAGGCCAACGCGGCCGGCGGCGTGAAGGGCCGCAAGGTGGTGGTGCGCGTGTACGACAGCCAGGGGCGCCCGGAGGAAGGGGCGCAGGCGGCGACGCGGCTCATCACGCAGGACAAGGTGGTGGCGATTCTTGGCGAGGCGGCCTCGTCGGTGTCCATGGCGATGGCGGAGAAGGCGCAGGCGGGCAAGGTGCCCATGATTACGCCCACGTCGACGAGCGCCGAGGTGACGAAGAAGGGTGACTACATCTTCCGCGTCTGCTTCATCGACGAGTTCCAGGGCCTGGTGATGGCGAAGTTCGCGCGCGAGAACCTGAAGCTGTCGCGGGTGGCGGTGCTCACGGACAACAAGAGCGCGTTCTCCATGGGGCTCGCCAACGTCTTCACCGCGAAGTTCCAGGAGTTCGGCGGACAGGTGGTGGGGACGGAGAGCTACTCGAAGGGCGACACGGACTTCCGCGCGCAGTTGACGGCCATCAAGCAGTTGAAGCCGGAGGCGGTGTTCGTGCCGGGCTACTACACGGACGTGGGCATCATCGCGCGGCAGGCGCGGGAGGTGGGGCTGAAGGTGCCGCTCCTGGGCGGCGACGGGTGGGACTCCGACAAGCTGTTCGAGCTGGGCGGGTCCGCGCTGGAGGGCAGCTACTTCTCCAACCACTACTCGCCGGGCAACCCGGACCCGGTGCTCCAGTCGTTCCTGGCGCGCTACAAGGCCCGCTACGGCAGCGTGCCGGACAGCGTGGCGGCGCTGGCGTACGACGCGGGCCGGGTGCTGGTGGAGGCGATGAAGCGCGCCCCGGACCTGAGCGGCCCGTCCTTGCGCGACGCCATCGCGGTGACGAAGGACTTCCCGGGCGTCGCGGGGCGAATCACGCTGGACGCCAACCGCGACGCGGTGAAGGAGGCCGTCGTACTGAAGGTCGCCGGCGGCAAGGCGGAGTTCGTCACCACCGTGACGCCGTAGCGGTGTGTGCCCGGTCCCCCTCCCTCACGGGATGGGGGACTGGATGACGTAGTAGATGGAGTTGAAGTAGCGGTGCAGCGCGTTGAGGAGCTGGACCAGGAAGGGCCAGCCCACCGTGGTGATGCCGAGCAAGGCGGCGGAGACGACGGCGTACTCCACCATGGATTGGCCTCGGCGATTGCGTCGCGTGAGCGAGGCCATCAGCACTTCCCCGGCTGCTGGCAGCCCATGTAGTACTCGCCGCGCGCTTGCGCCGTGGCCTGGTTGTTGTTGGCTTCCCAGTCGCGCCACTCGTTGTTGAAGTAGGTGCCGGCACCATCGCCCTGGTCGATGCGCTGGGTGGGCGCGTTGCTTCCAGTCTGGGCCTTGATGGAAATGCTCACGTTGCGCGGGTCATCTCCGGCATCGTTGTCCAGTTGCAGGGAGGTATCGAGCAACTTCCGTTGGATGGCCTGCCGGACCAACTGCTCCGCGGCGGGAGACATCTGAGTGAAGCCCGAGTTCTCCTGGCTCGAATAGATGTGAGCCACGCGCACGTAGACGTTGGTCGGCTCGGTGTCCTTCACGCCAGGCTCCGTGTTCTGCGGCGTCGTCAGCGCCCACGTGTCGGTGACCAGGGCGATGCGCTCCCAAGGGAGGTAGTAGGTATCCTTGCTTCGATCGCCCTTGGCCTCCGCGTTGTCGTGGACGTCGCCATCCTTGTGCTCCTTCGCGAGGTCGACCTGGGAGAACTCCTGGAGGAAGGTGGTCGGGAGCAGGTAGTTCTGGACGCCGCTGCGCGACGAGCATCGGATGAGCCCACCTCGATTGAACTGGCGCATGTACGAGGCATGCAGCGTCACCCCGTAGCTTCCGACAGCGTTCTGGTCGACCGTGCACTCCACCTGCTGCGCCTCGGGATGCATCCAGCAGGCATGTGCTACCAATTCCTGATGGTGATGCATGGTCCGCAGCCGACACTCGGGAGGGTCGGTCTGATAGCTGTCGATTCCCGACTCATGGTCGCAATACATCTGCCGCGCGAGTCCCTGTGTCTGGCCGAAACCCGCGAAGGCCTCTCCCCCCGTCGGCTCCGCCGCGTAATCCGACACGGCGTAGTCCCAGATGGTGGACAGCGCGGTCTCCTGGGCGTCCAACGTGTGGCGCAGGAGGTCATCCAGGAAGATGGCGTACATGAAGACGGGGATGATGACGAGCATGCACAGCGCCGTCTCCACCGCGGCTGAGCCCCGAGCGCACCTCGTCCCTCGTCGCGTCCGAGTCCTCACAGCGACACCCCCGGTGCATCCGCGATGGTCGACGCATCGGAGTTGCCCGAATCCTCGAGAACCCGCTTCGCCTCGGGCGCCGTGAAGGGGTGCAACTTGGCGCGCCAGTAGGGGGAGAAGAGGTTGGGCGCCTCCGTCCAGCCTCCCTGCTTGAAGCGGTGGTAGTACACGAGCGACTTGGACATGGCGGTGCCATCGGCCGCCGACAACGTCAGGCTCCCCCTGCCCTGCCCGCCGTGCTGGAACCTGACGGAGCGCGAGCTGTTGAGCTCCCAGGGCGCCGTCTGAGGGTCCCCTACGTTCAGCCTCATCGAGTAGTAGCTGTAGACCCGGGGCTGCCCCCAGTCGCGCGCCGAGCTCGGGTTCGCGCGGTACTTCATGAAGCAGTTGCCCGAGCCGGCGCACGACGTGAGCGCCTTCGCGTTCGTCCCCTCGAAGCGGTGTTGCCCCACATGCTGCCGACCGCCGTTCTCGTGACCTCCACCATTGGCGTCACTCCAGACGACGGTGTCGTAGTCCGAGGACACCACGTTGTGCTTCCACTGGTGTTGGACAGAGCCCTTCTCGGCGCCGGCGATGGTGGTGCCCTGGTTTCCACTCCTTGAGCCCTCGCTGAAGACCCTGGACTTGTTCTGCACCGCCTTGGCGGAGCCGTCATGCTGGAGCACCGTGTAATTGCCCTCGCCCGGGATGTCCTTGAGCTTCTTGAGGAAGTCCGGGTGAAGATGCTTGGGTGGCTTGCCATTGCGGTTGGCAGGCCAGCCCGAGCGGCTCGCATTCCCGATCTCCGTGACCACGCGGGCACGCGCCTCGGGCGACGTGTTGGCGACACTTCCCTGGCACTCCATGCCATCCACGGCGCAGTTGAACTCGTTGGCGTTCAGGCTCCCGACCGCCGATGCCAGCTCACTGACATTGGGGGCGGTATCCCCCTTGAGTCTGGACAAGCCATGGCTCGAGCCATCCTTGACGGCCTGGAGGGTCTTCTCATGCACTTCCCGCTGGGACGTATGGATGTTGTCGACCATGAGGTCCATGCCTTGCATCGCCGTACGGAAGCTCGGTTCGAGGCCGCGGACGTTGCTGTCGACCATCAGCGCATCCTTTTCGAACCGATTGGCGATCTTCTCGGCATCAGCGGCATGCTTGCAGTGGTCACACGAGAAGCGGCAGGCGACGCACAAGGCCATCTCGATACGGAAGATCTTGTCGAAGTTGTCCTTGCCCGCCCGCAGCATCTCGCCCGTGACACTCGCGGCGGCCATATAGCCGTGCAGGCTGTTCATCGCCACGTAGGAGCCGGCGATGGCCCGGTTGCTGACCGCGTAGTAGTTGAGCGCCCGGGCCTCCAGCACCGCCATGGAGAACGACATGGAGTCACTATGTTGCTGCAGGCTCATCTTCTGCCGCAGCGCATGACTCAAGTTGAAGCTGAGCGTCACCATCAACGCCAGCACCAGGAAGGACAAGGAGCCCAGCACGATGGCCTGCCCGCGCTGGCGGCGCAGCCCTGGCCGGCTCAGTAGGAGAACGGGAAGAGGCATGCGTTCCTCGAGGGGATGTCCGACGTATTGAGATACAGATTCGATTGCATCCGCATGGTGTACGTGGCACGGATGGGAGCGATGTAGACCCCCTTCGATGCCGCACCTTCGTAGGGCCCCTCTCCCGTGGAGACGCTCCCGAACCTGCGCTGAGCCACCTTGGACCGTTCATCGTCCTTCACCTGCCCCAACCGCAGCGACATGTGCAGGTCCCGCCCCCGTGCCGCGTAGTAGATGACCCGGTCCGCGAACGGAATGATGAGCCTGTAGTTGAACGTCACCTGCACGCGAAGCTTGGTGCGTTGGCTCTGTCGCCAATTGTCGGAGGTGGCATTGTCGGGGTCGTCGAAGTCCAGCTCGCCACTCCCACCGCCCAGGTCCTCGCGGGTGGGCCCGCAGATGGTGACCTCGGCGTACTTCAGGCCAACCTTGTCCATCCGGTTGCCCGCCATCTCGTTCCACTTGTCCGTGAACTCCTGGCCACTGCCCACCGGACGCACATACTCGATGCCGTCGGGTCCCTCAGCGCGCTTGGCCAGCATCGGCAGGAGCACGGCGACCGCGGCCTTCTCCATCTCCGCGACGCTGGCATTGTGGATGGAGCCAGCCCGCACCGCCTTGTAGGCCGCGTACTTCGTGAGCAGCCGCGCCTGGTGCATCAGCCCGAGCTGCAGGATGCCCAGGATGAGGAACACGAAGAGCGGCAGGACAACCGCGGTCTCCACCGCGGACTGCCCGGACTGCGCCCTCGCGGGATGTGAGCGGAAGGGGCATCGCATCCATCAATCACTACCACGCACACGGAAACAGCCACAAAGCCAGGGGCTCAAATCTCCCATTCCTGGCCTGCAATGTCCTGCGCCGCACACCCATGACAACCACACATTGGGACGAACCCACTCCAGCAGCCCGCCTGCCCGCCCGCAGCTCGAAGACTGTCTTTCGGGAAACCCGTAAGGATTCACCGTCCACCCTCCAGACAGGCAGCGCCCCTACGGAATGGGCGACTGGATGACGTAGTAGATGGAGTTGAAGTAGCGGTGCAGCGCGTTGAGCAGTTGCACGAGGAACGGCCAGCCCATCACGGTGAAGCCCATCAGCGCCGCGGTGACGACGGCGTACTCCACCATGGCCTGGCCGCGAGGCTTGCGTCGGTTCAGCACGGCCATCAGCACTTCCCCGGCTGCTTGCAGCCCATGTAGTAGTTGCCCCGCTGCCGCGCGGTGGCCTGGTTGTTGTTCACCTCCCAGTCGCGCCACTCGTTGTTGAAGTAGGTGGCGGGGGTCAGTCCCTGGATGACGATTTGCGACGGGGCGCCGCCGTTCTGCGGCTGGATGGAGAGGCTGACGTCACGCGGGTCGTCGCCGGGGGTGTGGTTGAGCGCCAGGCTGGAGGCGAGCAGGTTGCGGTCGATGGCCTGTTTGACGAGCTCCTCGGAGGCGGACGCCATCTGCGGGTAGCCCGAGTTCTCCTGGTTCGAGTAGAGCTGCTGCACGCGCGCGTAGAGGTCACCCTCCTCCTTCTGTCCCTCCCCGGGCGAGAAGCTCTGGCCCTTGGTGAGGGCCCACGTGTCCGTCACCAGCGCGATGTACTCCCACGGGAGCAGGTAGGTGTCCTTCTCGCTCCCTCCCTGGGAGTTGCTGTGGACCTGCCCCTTGTTCTGCTTCTGCTCCTTCGCGAGGTCCACCTGCGAGAACTCCTGGAGGAACGTCGTGGGGAGCAGGTAGTTCTGGACGCTGCTGCGCGCCGAGCAGCGGATGAGCCCTCCCTTGTTGAACTGCCGCATGTAGGCGGCGTGCAACGTGACGCCGTAGCTCCCGACAGCGTTCTGGTCCACCGAGCAGTACACCTGCTTGGCCTCCGGATACAGCCAGCACGCATGGGCCACCACATCCTGGTGGTGGCGCACGTCGTTGTCGCACTCGGGCCCCTTGCCGGGGCCGTAGCTGTCCAGCCCCGATTCGTGGTCACAGAACATCTGCCGGGCCAGGCCCTGCGTCTGACCGAAGTTCGCGAAGGCCTCACCGCCCTCCGGCCTGGCCGCGTAGTCCGACACCGCGTAATCCCAGACGGTGGACACCACGGTCTCCTGGGCGTCCAGGACGTGCTTCAACAGGTCGTCCAGGAAGATGGCGTACATGAACACGGGGATGATGACGAGCATGCACAGCGCCGTCTCCACCGCGGCCGAGCCTCGCGCGAGGCGGCTCCCAGTCCTGGCGCTCACAGCGACACCTCCGGCGCCTCGACGATGGCGACCGCGTCCGAGTTGCCCGCCTCCTCCAGCACCTTCTTCGCCTCATCGGGCTTGAACGGATGCAGCTTCACGCGCCAGTAGGGCGCGAAGAGGTTGGGGGGCTCCGACCAGCCGCCCTGCTTGAAGCGGTGGTAGTAGACCAGGGACTTCGACAGGCTCATGCCATCGGCCGCGGACAGCGTCAGGCTGCCGGTGCCCTGCTCGCCATGCGTGAACTTCACGCTGCGGGAGTTGTTGAGCTCCCAGGGGGCCTCGCGCGGGTTCCCCACGTTCAGCTTCATCGTGTAATAGCTGTAGACGCGCGGCTGGCCCCAGTCGCGTTCCGAGTCGGGGTTGGCGCGGTACTTCATGAAGCAGTTGCCCGAGCCGGCGCACGACGTGAGCGCCTTCGCGTTCGTCCCCTCGAAGCGATGCTGCCCCGAGTGCGCCATCAGCACCGTGTGGCCTCCGCCCCTGTCGTCGCTCCAGATGTTGGCCAGGTAGGGCGCGGTCGCCGGGATGGCGTCCTCCCACGACAACTGGGCAAGGGCCCCCGTCTCGTTGGCCGCCACGGTGGTCCCCTGGTTGCCCCCCATCTGTCCCGGCAGGTAGACGCCCAGCATGTTCTGCACCGTCTTCGACGAGCCGAAGTGACCGACGAACTGGTGCGTCCCCTTGTTGTTGGGGATGGTCTTGAACTCCTCGAGGAACTTCTCGTGCAGGTGGTTGGGCGGCAGGCCCTTGCGGTTGGCGGGCCAGGCCGAGCGACTCGCGTTGCCAATCTCCGTCACCACGCGCGCGCGCGCCTCGGGCGAGGTGTTCGCCACGCTGCCCTGGCACTCCATCCCGTCCACGGCGCAGTTGAACTCGTTGGCGTTGAGCGCCCCCACCCCCGACGCCAGGTCGCTGACCTCCGGCACCGTCTGCGTCTTCAGCAGGGAGAGGCCATGGCTCGAGCCGTCCTTCACCGCCTGCAGCGTCTTCTCATGCACCTCCCGCTGCGAGGTGTGGATGTTGTCCACCATGAGGTCCAGGCCCTCCATGGCGTTCTTGAACTTGCCCTCCAGGCCCCGGACGTCCCGGTCGTACATCAAGGACTGCTTGGCGAACTTCGCGGCGATCTGCCCCGCCTCGACGGCGTGCTGGCAGCAGGGGCACTTCCCCTGACAGGCGGCGCACTTGGCGGCCTCGGAGGCGGCGATGGCCGTGAAGTTCACCCCGCCCGCGCGCAGCATCTCGCCGGTGACGCTCGCGGCCGCCATGTACGCGTGCAGGCTGTTCATCGCCACGTAGGAGCCGGCGATGGCCCGGTTGCTGACCGCGTAGTAGTTGAGCGCGCGCGCCTCCAGCACGCCCATGGAGAACGCCATCGCGTCGCCGTGCTGCTGCAGGGACATCTTGCGGCGCAGCGCGTGGCTCAGGTTGAAGCTC
Source organism: Myxococcus sp. XM-1-1-1 (assembly GCF_020037095.1). Taxonomy (NCBI): domain Bacteria; kingdom Pseudomonadati; phylum Myxococcota; class Myxococcia; order Myxococcales; family Myxococcaceae; genus Myxococcus; species Myxococcus sp. XM-1-1-1. The sequence continues at coordinate 537,014 of NZ_JAIQDH010000002.1, read as the reverse complement.
AGCGTCACCATCAACGCGAGGACGAGGAACGACAGCGAGCCCAGGACGATGGCCTGCCCGCGAGGAGAGCGGCGACGCGGCCGGCGACTCAGTATGCGAACGGGAAGAGGCATGCGTTCCTCGAGGGCAGGTCGTCGGTGTTGGTGTAGAGGTTCGACTGCATCCGCATGGTGTAGGTGGCGCGGATGGGGGCGATGTAGATGCGCTTGGACGCGGCGGCGTCGTAGGGGCCCTCGCCGGTGGAGGCGCTCCCGAACTTCCGGACGGCCACCTTGCTCTTCTCCGTGCCCTTCACCTCGCCCATGCGAATCACCATGGGCATGTCGCGGGCGCGCGCGGCGTTGAAGATGACCCAGTCCGCGAACGGGACGACCAGCCGGAAGTTGAACGTGACCTGGATGCGCAGCTTGGTGCGGTGGCTCTGCTTCCAGTCAGCGGAGGTGGCGTTGTCCGGGTCGTCGAAGTCCACCTCGCCGCCGCTCCCGCCCGCGTCCGCCTTCGTCGGCCCGCAGATGGTGACCTCGGCGTACTTCAGCTCCGTGTCCGCCATCTTGTTGTCCTTGAGCTCCTTCCACTTGTCCGCGAACTGCTGCCCGCTGCCCACCGGCCGCACGTACTCGATGCCCCCCTGGCCGGACGCGCGCTGGGCGAGCATGGGCAGCAGCACGGCGACGGCCGCCTTCTCCATCTCCCGCACGTTCGCGTTGTGGATGGAGCCAGCCCGCACCGCCTTGTAGGCCGCGTACTTCGTGAGCAGCCGCGCCTGGTGCATCAGCCCGAGCTGCAGGATGCCCAGGATGAGGAACACGAAGAGCGGCAGGACAATCGCGGTCTCCACCGCGGACTGCCCGGACTGCGCCCTCGCGGGATGTAAGCGGAAGGAGCATCGCATCCATCAATCACTACCACGCACGCAGAAAGAACCACAAAAGCCGAGGATTCGATTCTTCCGCCCCTGACTGGGAATGTCCTGCGCCTCACACCAATGACAGTCATGAATGGACAAAGCCATCCCGGCCTCCCCGCCTGCCTGCCCGCAGCCCCATCAAACAAATACAGGCATCCGCCTCGGGGGAATCCACGACACAACGACGCCTCCGCGACACTTCATCGCCCTGGAGGGCAGTGAGGTGGCTGTCTTTCGGAAAACACGTAAGGGCTTCCCGTCCGCCCTCCAGGCAGGCAGCGCCCACGCGAGCGAACGCGAATCAACCTGACGGGAATGAAACAGCCCGGTCGAATCCAGCGCGCGAGGAGCGCGCGACTCGTCCCGGGCCACGGGTACCGCCAGCGCCTCTACGGAATCGGCGACTGGATGACGTAATAGATGGAGTTGAAGTACCGGTGCAGCGCGTTGAGCAGCTGCACGAGGAACGGCCAGCCCATCACGGTGAAGCCCATCAGCGCCGCGGTGACGACGGCGTACTCCACCATCGACTGGCCCCGGGCACGCCCCTGCTTCCTCAGCGACTTCTCCACCACGGCCTCCTTCATGGCACAGCCCCGCGCTGCAGCAGCGACAACTGGAGCTCCACGCCCGGCTCGGGCAGCTTCAGGCGCAGCGTGGCGCGACCCATCGTCGTCCCCCGCGTCACCTCGAACCCGATGCCCCCGGCGTCCATCGGCTCCACCGCGCCCACCTCCCAGCCCTTCTCCTTCAACAGCGCCCGGTACGTCTCCCCCACCACCTGGGGGGAGTCTCCCGGAAGCCTGCCCGACACCACGTGGTGCGCCGCGCCCTCCATGTCGAAGGACAGCGTCACCGGCTCGCTCAGCTCCGGCGGCAGCGGCATCCATGACGGCACCTTCGAGGCCCGCTTGAGCAGCGGCGCCACCTGCCCCGCCGACACGAAGCCCAGGGTCTCCCCGCCCTGCGCCAGCACGGACACCAGCCGCATCTCCTCCGTGGCCGGGCTCCAGTACCCCACCCAGCCGCCGTTCACCCCGTGCCGCTCGCCGAGCACCGGCAGCCCGTTGTCGAGCAGCACCTTGCGGTAGTGCTCCAGCACCTGCTCGGGCGTGTCCTGTGTGGTGAACCAGGCCACCGCGATGGGCACGTCCGGCCCCAGGTAGTCCACCGCGAGCAGCTCCGCGCGGCTCGCGCGCGGGTACGCCGGGAAGTGCACCAGCGCCCGCTTCAGCGCCGCCTCCTCCGCGGGCGAGCGGCCCGGCGCCTTCGCCGGAGGCGCGTCATCCAACGAGGGCGGAGGAGACCACTCCTCGGACACGTCCCGCCGCCCGTAGACGGCTCCCTCCCAGGCGAAGCCGATCAACGCGCCCACCACGGCCACGGAGAACAGCAGCGCGGGCACGCGAATGACCAGGCTCGACGACTTGGGCATCAGCAGCGCTCCGCCTGGGCGCAGCCCAGGTAGTTGTTCCCTCGCGCGTTGTGCGTCTTCTCGTTGTTGTTGCGGTCCCAGTCCCGCCACTCGCTGTTGAAGTACGTGGCGCTGCCGCCATTCTGGTTCATCGTCTGTGTCGGGCCGCCGCTGGACGGGAACGGGACGATGGAGAGGCTCGCCTCGCGCGGGTCATCCCCCGGCGGCATGTCATCCAGGCGGATGTCGCTGCTGAGCACCTCCTGCGTGGCCTCGTTGACGAACGCCTCCGCGGCCGAGGACATCTGCTCGTAGGCCGGGTTGTCCCCGCTCTTGTAGATCTGCGACACGCGCGCGTAGAGGTTCTCCTGGTCGCTGTCCTCGGTGCCCGGCTCGTAGCGGGCCTCCTTGGTCAGCGCCCAGGTGTCCGTCACGATGGCGATGCGCTCCCAGGGCAGCAGGTAGACATCGCCCGCGAGGCCCCGCGGGTCGTCCTGCAAATCACCGCCCTGCGCGTTGCTGTGGATGCCGTCGCTCTTCTTCTTCGTCTGGCGCGCCAGGTTCACCTGGCTGAAGTCCTGGAGGAAGGTGCGCGGCAACAGGTAGTTCTGCACGCCCAGGCGCGCCGAGCAGCGGATGACGCCGCCCTTGCCGAAGTCATCCATGTACGCCTGGTGCAGCGTCACGTTGTACGCGCCCGCGGGCCCACCACCGCCGCCGCCGTTCGGGTCCGCCTGGTTCAGCGTGCACTGCACCTGCTGCGCGCCCGGGTTGAGCCAGCACGCGTGCGCGGTGACTTCGGCGTGGTGGCCCTCGTCGTTCTCGCACTCGGGGCCCTTGCCGGGGCCGAAGCTGTCCAGGCCCGACTCGTGGTCGCAGTACTGGAGGCGCGCGTAGTACTGGGCGCCGTTGAAGCCATAGAAGGGCTCTTCCGCGCCGCCCTCGGGCGGAGGGTTCTTGGGCTTGGTCGGATAGTCCTGGACGGCGTAGTCCCAGATGGTCGACAGCGCCGTCTCTTGCGAGTCCAGCGTGTGCCTCAGCAGGTCATCGACGAAGAGCGCGTACATGAACACGGGGATGATGACGAGCATGCACAGCGCCGTCTCCACCGCGGCCGCGCCGCGCCTCGCGCGTTGTCCATAAGTCTTCACAGGGCCACCCCGTCCACCTGGGACATCTGCGCCGCGTCCGAGTTGCCCGCCGCGTCCAGCACCTGCTGCGCATCCCCCTTGGTGAAGGGGTGCAGCTTGGCGCGCCAGTAGGGCGCGAAGAGGTTGGGCGCCTCCTTCCAGCCCTCCTCGCCGAAGCGGTGGTAGTAGACCAGGGACTTGGACATGGCCATGCCCTCGGTGGCCGCCACGGTGAGGCTGCCCTGGCCCTGCTGTCCGTGGGTGAGGCGCACCTGCGCGGACGAATTGAGCTCCCACGGCGCCTGGCGCGTGTTGCCCACGCGGAAGGGCATGGACACGTAGCTGTAGACGCGCGGCTGGCCCCAGTCCCGGTCCGGGTCCGGGTTGGCGCGGAACTTCATGAAGCAGTTGCCGGAGCCCGCGCAGCCGGTGAGCGCGCGCGTGTTGACGCCCTCGAAGCGGTGCTGGCCGGAGTGCGCGCCGTTGTTCACGTGGCCACCGCCGCCGTCGTCGCTCCAGACCTCCGACTTGAAGTTGCTGGTGCCCACGCCGTGCTCCCAGCGGTGGAAGATGTTGCCCTCGTCCGACGCGGCCACCATGGTGCCGTCGTTGCCGCCGGACTGGCCGCCCTGGGTGAGCTGCCCCTTGCTCTTCACCGTCTTGGCGGTGCCCTTGGTGCCCGAGATGAGCTTCGTCGCCTCGTTGTCCGGAATCTCGTCCAGCTCATCGAAGAACTGCGAGTTGAGGTACTTGGGCAGGTTGGCGGACGCGCCTGCGCCGGGGCTGTCGCGGTTGGCGGGCCAGCCCGAGCGCGTGGCGTTGGCGATCTCCGTCATCACCCGCGCGCGGGCCTCGGGCGAGGTGTTGCTCTCGCTGCCCTGGCACTCCATGCCGTCCACGGCGCAGTTGAACTCGTTGGCGTTGATGGAGCCCACCGCGGAGACCAAATCCGTGGCGAGCGGCGCGGTGTAGTCGCGCAGCTGCCCCAGGCCGTGGCTCCTGCCGTCCTTCACCGCCTGGAGCGTCTTGTCGTGGACCTCGCGCTGGGCGGTGTGGATGTTGTCCACCATCAGGTCCAGGGCCTCCATGGCTTGACGGAAGTTGGACTCGAAGGCCTCCACCTTGTCGTCGTAGTCCTTGCCCGCGTCGCGGAAGTCGCCGGAAATCTTGAACGCCTCCGCCATGTGCTCGCAGTGGTCGCACATGAACTCGCAGGCGACGCACAGGCCGAACTCAATCATGGCGATCTGCATGAAGTTGTTCGACGACGCGCGCATCATCTGGCCGGTGAGGCTGGCGGCGGACATGTACGCGTGCAGGCTGTTCATCGCCACGTAGGAGCTGGCGATGGCCCGGTTGCTGACGGCGTAGTAGTTGAGCGCGCGCGCCTCCAGCACGGCCATGGAGAACGACAGCGTGTCGCTGTGCTGCTGCAGGGACATCTTGCGGCGCAGCGCGTGGCTCAGGTTGAAGCTCAGCGTCACCATCAGCGCCAGGACGAGGAACGACAACGAGCCCAGGACGATGGCCTGCCCGCGCTGGCGGCGGCGGGCGGGCCGGCTCAGTAGGAGAACGGGAAGAGGCATGCGTTGCTCGCGGGCAGGGCGTTGGCGCCCAGGTACAGGTTGGACTGCATCCGCATGGTGTACGTGGTGCGGATGGGCATGATGTAGATGCCCTGGGAGGCGGCGCTCTCGTAGGGGCCCTCGCCCGTGGCGGCGCCGCCGAAGCGACGGGTGGACGTCTTGGATTGCTCCTCCGCCTTCATCTTCCCCATGCGCATCAGCATGGGCACCTCGCGGCCGCGCGCGGCCTTGTAGATGACCCAGTCCGCGAACGGCACCACCAGTCGGTAGTTGAGCGTCAGCTGGATGCGCAGCTTGGTGCGGTGGTTCTCCCGCCAGCCGTCCGGGTGGATGTTGTCCGGGTCGTCGAAGTCGAACTCACCGCCGCCGGACACCTCCTCCTGCGTGGGGCCGCAGATGGTGACCTCGGCGTACTTGAGGTTCGCCCCGGGCATCTGGTTGTTCTTCAGCTCCTCGAACTTGGTCTCGAACTCCTGGGCGCTGCCGACGGGCTTGACGACCTCGATGCCCGCCTCGCCCGAGGTCCGGGTGCTGAGGATGGGCAGGAGCACCGCGAGCGCGGCGGCCTCCATGGTCTCCACCTTGGCGTTGTGCAGCGAGCCGGCGCGCACGGCCTTGTACGCGGCGTACTTCGCGAGCAGCCGCGCCTGGTGCATCAGCCCCAGCTGCAACGTGCCCAGGATGAGGAACACGAACAGCGGCAGGACGATGGCGGACTCCACCGCGGCCTGGCCTGATTGGGCCCTTGTGGGGACGGAACGCATCCAGCCTCGCTTCAGGAGCGGCACCCCACCGGGGGCTGCCGCCGGACGACAACAGGGTTGCACGGACCTTTAGATCTCGCGAATGAAGGGCCCGTTGTTGCGAGCCCCGTCCCCCCCTCTGGGAGCATCCCTCTCCTTGGGAGAAAATGCCGTGCGCGAAAGAGCTGTTCGGCCAGATGACCGATGGGTCCCCGGAAAACTCTCAGCGCCTGGAAAAGCGGGTGACGTGAAGAGACATCCATGCACCGCTCGGACGGCTGCTTTCGGGGGGGATTGACCGGGCTAGCGGCGGCGGGCCATCTCCTGGATGAGTTCCACGTAGCGGCGGTTCTTGGGGTTGAGCTTGAAGGCCTTGCGCAGGGCCTCGTCGGCCAGGGCCCACTGGCCCTCGCCCTGGGCCACCTCGCCCAGCAAGGCCCAGCCATCCTCCAGGCCGGGCTCCTGGCGGACCACCTCCTGGAGCTCCTGGAGGGCCAGCCGGCCGTGGGACTCGGGCTTCATCAGATACCGGGCCCAGGCGCGCCAGGCGTGGTGCAGGGGCTTGGGCTCGATGTCGCAGGCGTACTCGAAGTACTCGAACGCGCCGGCGTACTGCTTGTCGTTGAGGCGGCGGCGGGCCTCGTCGAACTGCGTCCTGGCGTCGAGCAAATCCGTGCGGATGCGGAACTGCTCGGCGGTGGAGGGGCGCCCGGTGGCGGTGCGCTCCTTCTCGCGGTGGGCGGCGCGGCGCTTCCGCCACAGGAGGTTCTGCTCCGCGTCGGACAGGGTGCCATAGGCGCGGGCGTAGGCGGCGAGCAGGGACTCGGCCTTCTCCTTGAGCTCGGGCGTCTGGAAGCGCAGGGGTGAGAAGCGCTCGGCCCAGGCGAGGAAGGCCCGGCGCAGCGGCAGGGGCTGCACGTCCTCGGGCACCTCCAGCAGCGCGAAGGGGTCCTTGGCGCGGTGCGCGAGGAAGGCCGACACCAGCGCGTCGCGCGTGGGCACGTCCTCGTCGCTGAAGGGCAGGCCCCGGGCGGCGACGGGCTCGGGCGCCACGGGCTCGGGAGGCGGGGCGGCCACGGGCACCGCGCGCGAGGACAGCTCCACGGCCCGGGCGTCCACGTCCTCTACGAAGCCCGCGACGCCCAGCAGGCACAGCGCGTACAGGCGGCGCAGGACGGTCTCCATGTCGAAGCCCGTGCGCTCCATCAGCTCGTTGAAGGTGGGGCGCTGGCGCAGCTGCTGGAGCAGCCGGGCGTCCTTGGACGACAGCTTGGGGCCCGACTCCACGGCGGGCATCTGCCCGAAGCGGCGCTCGTCGGTGAAGGTGAAGTGGGTGGCCACCGCGTCGAAGGGCATCACGCCCTCCACGCCCGTGAGGATGAGCTGCGCGGTGTTCATCCGCACGCTCGCGTCGGGCGTCTCCACGTCCGCGATGAGGCGGTACTTCGCATCCACCCACCGGAAGCAGTCGAGCAGCTTGTGCGCCAGGTTCGCCTGCAGCTGCTTGTACAAGTCGAACGGGCTGATGAGCCCCTTCTGCACCAGCAGCCCGCCCATCTGCATGCCCGAGGAGACGCTCTCCGCCAGCGACTTCTGGTAGTCGGCCTCGGACAGCTTGCCCTTCTCCACCAGGTACTTCCCCAACGTCTCGTGGAGCAGGTTGGACTGGCACGCCACGGGCGAGCCTTCCTCGAAGAGGATGCGCTTCTCGCGCTGGCGCACCTTCAGCTCCAGCGTGCACGTGCGCTCCTCGGCCATCAGCGCCTGGAGCAGCAGCGGGAAGGGCGTGTCCGCGAGCAATCCCTCGCGCTGCCGGAGCACCTGCGACGGGGAGGGAAACATGGAGCGGGGGCCTCGGCTGTGGACGCGGGGAGGGACGACGTCTTGAAGCCTACGCCCGTCCCGCCACTCCAGACATCCCCCGGCCCCAGGGCCCTTCACCAGGAGGTCCGAACAGCGAGCGGACCGGCCTCCACTCGCGGTCCGGGGGTCTGGGGCTACCCGGCGCGCTACTCGATTGGGGGCCCGGCCTCTTCCCAGCCGGCGGCCGAGGGGGCCTCGCCCGGGGGGTAGCCCTCGCCGTAGCCGCCGCCATAGCGGTGGGTGCGCTGGGTGAACAGGCCCATCTGGCGGGCCATCGTCGCGCCCGTGCCCAGCACCAGCGCGAGCAGCACCGCGTAGGTCAGCGGACGGCTGGGTCGGGACAGCCACGCCCACCGGCGCTCGCGGCGACGCTGGAAGCCCGGGGCGACGACGTACTCGTTCCACGCCGCGTCCCGAGCGCGCTTCGCGTCCGCGCTGCGCCCGTCCTTCGCCAGGGCCCGGGCGAGCAGGTAGCGGCCCTCCACCGAGCCCAGCCGCGTCGCGCAGAAGCGCTCCAGCGCCTCGATGGCGCCCTTCACCTCGCCGCGCTTCAATCGGAAGCGGCCGCGCTCCAGGTCGATGGCGCCCTGGCGGTAGCCGGCGTCCAGCTTCGCCGCCTCGTCCAGGAGCAGCTCGCCGCGCTGCGCGTCGCCCGCGCCCAGGTATGCGACGCCGAGCAGGAACAGGGTGTCCACGTCCTCGTCGCCCGCCTCCAGGTTGGGCTTGAGGATGTCCACGGCCTCCTCATAGCGCTTCTGCTCCACGCGGATGTCCGCCAGCTCGTGGCGCGCGCGGCGCTCGTGGGGGTTGGTGAGGATGGTCCCCGCCAGGTACCCGGCGCGCTGGAAGCGCTTCATCATGCGCACGGGGCTGGGCAACAGCCGCCACGTGAAGCGGTCCGCCACGAAGATGAAGACGATGACCAGGCCCAGCGACAACAGCGGGCTGCCCGTCAGCAGCGTCAGGAACATCCACAACAGCCACTTGCTCATACGCTCCTCGAAATCCCTCGCGCGCGCCGGCTCGACTACAAGAGCCGCGCGCAGACGGCGCTGTGCACGTCCGCGCCCTTCTCCGTCAAGGCCAGTCGCCCGTTCGTGAGCGTCGCGAAGCCGTGCTCCACCAGCCGCGCCACCTCCGCCCGTCGGGGCTCCACCGGCTGGCCATATCGCTCACACACCGCCTCCCAGTCCACGCCCGACACCAGCCGCAGCCCCATCGCCAGCCGCTCCGCGAACAGCTCCTCGGCGCCCAGCGCCTCGCGGCTGTCCTCGGGCAGGCGCCCCGCCTCCACCTGGGCCAGGTACCTCTCCGGGCTGCGCAGGTTGGCGTAGCGCGAGGGCTCGGGGGACAGCAGCATCCCCGTGGCGCCCACGCCCAGCGCCAGGTACTCGCCGCCCGTCCAGTACAGCGCGTTGTGCCGGGAGCTGAAGCCCGCTCTGGCGTGGTTGGAGACCTCGTAGCGGGTGAGGCCCGCGGCGCCGTACACCTGGCGCACCGTGGCGGCCATCGTCACCACGTCGTCGTCCGAGGGCAGCTCCAGCTCGCCGCGCTTGAGCTGCTTGGACAAGGGCGTGTCCACCGCCAGCACCTCGCGCTCCACCGTCAGCGCGTACGTGGACAGGTGCTCGGGCTGGAGCGCCACCGCGCGGCGCGCGTCCTGCTCCACCTGGGCCACCGTCTGGCCGTGCACGCCGTAGATGAAGTCCATGGACACCACCGGGAAGCGCGCGCGCCGTGCCAGCTCCACCGCCCGCTCCACCTGCTCCGCGTCGTGCGCGCGGCCCAGCGCCTTGAGCGTCCGGGGCTCGAAGGACTGGACGCCCAGCGACAGCCGATTCACGCCCGCGGCCCGGTAGCCCTCGAAGCGCTCCGCGTCCGCGCGCTCCGGGTTGCCCTCCAGCGAGACCTCCGCGCCGGGCGACACCTTCAGCCTCGCGGCGATTCCGTCCAGCACGCGGGAGACGTAACGCGGATGCCACAGTGACGGAGTTCCACCGCCCAGGAAGATGGACTCCAGGGGCTTGTCGCGCAGCCCGGGCGAGACGGCGAGGCGCGCGTCGAGCTCCGCCAGCACCGCGTTCGCGTAGCGCTCCTCGGGCACCTGGCGCGCCACGGCCACGGCGAAGTCGCAGTACGGGCACTTCGCGAGGCAGTAGGGGAAGTGCAGGTACAGCCCGAAGCGGGCCGCCGGCATCCCCGTGAGCAGGTCCACTGGCGCGTCGAACGGCATGAGGAGCAAACCTCTACTTCCGGCCCTTCAATTGCGCTTCCAGTTTGGCGATCTTCGCCTTGTAGCCAGCCGCCGCCTCGAGGGCCGTCTCGGCCGCCACCAGCTTGCGCTTGAGGTTGGCCGCGTCCGCCTTGAGCCCCTCCCGCTCGGCCTCCCAGTCGGCGGGCGCACTCGACGCCACGGGCTGTGATGCCTGGGCCAGCTTCTCTTCCAGCGCCTCGCGGGCCTGCTGCTCGGCGCGCAGCTTCGCCTCCGCCGCAGACAGCGCCGCCTTCGCCTCCTCCAGCTTCTTCTCGGACGCGGCGCGCGTCGCGGCCGACTCCTGCGCCTTGCCCGCCTGCGAGGACTCCGCGCGAGCAAGCCTTGCCTCGGCCTCCTGGAGCTTCGAGGTCAGCTCCGCGCGCGTCGCTTCCACGGCCTCGAGCTTCGAGGCCAGCTCCAGCCGCGCCACCTCGACGTCCTTGAGCCGGGTCTCCGCCGCCTGGGCCGCCGCCTCCTCCTTCTGCTTGCCGGCCTGCGCGGTCTGCGCCGCCTGGCTCGCGCGGGCCGCGTCGGTCTTCGCCGTCTCCAGCGCGCCCTCCAGCATCTTCAGCCGCTGCTGGAGCCGCTCCGCCTTGTCCGCCTCGGCGCGCGCGGCCTCCAGTTCCTCGCGCAGCTCCGCCAGCTGGGCCTCGGCGCCGCCCTGCCCTTCCGCCAGCGCATCCGCGCGGGCTTCCACTTCCGCCGCGTGCACCTGCGCGTCGGAGCGCTCCGCCTCCGCGGCCTCGCGGCGCACGCGCTCCAGGGACACCTCCTCCTTCGCCTGCGCGAGCGCGCCCTGCACCCGGACGAGCTCCGCCTCGCGCTGCGCGGAGGCCGTCTCCAGCATCGTCACCCGCGCGGCCAGTCCCACGCGCTCGGCGTCCGTGGTGGCGGTCTTCATCTCCGCGGCGGCGAGCTGCTTCTTGAGATCGTCGCGCTCGGCGTGCGCGGCCTCCAGCGCCGCGGACACCTCGCCCACCTTCGCCTCGGCCTGCTGCGCCGCCTCGCCCAGCGCCGCCGCGTCCGCCTCCATGCGGTCACGGAGCGAGACCTGCTCGACCTCCAGCGCCTCCAGCGCCTCCTTCAGCGCCGCGGCCTCGCCCTCCGCCACCTGCGCCCGCTCGCCGGCCTGCGCGAGCCCCTCTTCCAGGGCCTGGGCGCGCTCGTTCGCGCGCGCGGCCTCGGTCTCCAGCCGCGCCGCGAGTCGGGCCACCTCGGCGGCGCGTTGCTCCAGCGCCTGCCGCAGCACGGGCAGCTCGGAGGCCTCCGTGGTGCGCGCGGTGAGCGCCGCGCGCAGGCCCACGATTTCGGCGTCCTTCAGGGCCAGCGCCTTCTCCAGCTCGGAGGTCTGCGCCTGCAGCGTGCGCAGCCCCTCCTCCACCACCGCGAGCTGGCGGCGCGCCTGGTCGCGCTCCTCCTCCAGCGTGCGCGAGCGGGTCTGCGCCTCCTCCAGCGAGCTCTTGGACCAGTCGCTCTCGCTCTCCACCGCGGAGAGCGCGCCCTGCGCCTCGGCGAGCGCGGCCTCCAGCTGGCCCACGCGCAGGCCCAGCGAGTCGCGCTCGGCCGTGGCCGTCTCCAGCTCGCCGCCCAGCCGCTCCACGTCGGAGAGCACCTGCTGGTACTGCTCCTGGACGGCCTCCAGCGCGCCCTGCGCCTCGGACTTCTCCGCCGCCAGCTCCGCGACGCGGTCCTGCGCCAGCGACAGCGCCTCCTTGGCGCCCACCAGCTCCTCGGCCACCGCGCCCCGCGACTCGCGCTCGTCGTGGAGCTCCGCCGTCAGCCGGGGGACCTCCGACTCCACCTCCGCGAGCGCCCGCGACAAGTCCTTGCGGTCCGCCTCCACCGCGGACAGCTCCGCCTCCACCGCGGCGAGCTTCGCCTCGGCGTCCGCCGCGCGCTTCTCCGCGCTGGCCAGCGCCTCCGAGGTCTGCGCCAGCTTCGCCGGGGAGTCCTTCACCGCCCCCAGCTGCGCCTTGGCCTCCGCGGCCTCCTTGCGCGCCTGGGTGAGCGACTGCTTGAGCCCCGTCACCTCCCCGTCGCGCTCGGCGTACAGGGTGCGCGCCCGGGCCAGGGTCTCCGTCTTCTGCCGGACGACGGCCCGGAAGTACTCGAGCTTCTCCTCCGGAGAAGCCCCCATGGGCATCCGGGGCTCGGCGGCCTCCTTGAAGGGATCATCCCCGGGCACCCGCACCGCCCGCGAAACCGGGGCCGGGGTGGTGGCGACGGGGGCGGGGGTGGCCGCGGGGGCCTTGGCCGCGCCCGTGCCCGCCGACGACAAAGCCGGGGACGCCGCCGGACGGCGAGGGGGCAGAGGGGGCGGGGCAGCGGGCGGTGGCGCCGAAGGCGGGGGCTTGGGCTGGGGCCTGGGGAGGGCAGTGGCGGTGGGGGCGGGGGGGGCCGCTTGGACGCCAGTGTCCTCCAGGTCCAGGCTGTCGCGCAGGTCCGCGAGCGGATCCACCTCTTCCGGAGGTGACGGCATGGGCCCACGCAGGTTACCGCCCGGCGGCGCGGCCTACCAGGGACGCGTGACGGGAAGGGTCGGTTCGGGCGACCGGACGCGGGGAGGCCCCACGGACCCCTCGACGCCGGGGCGCCTGGGCGTTAGCCAGTGAGGGATAAATCTCACCTCGCCTTGCCCTCCTGGGGGGCGAGTGCCAGCTTCGGACCCTTCCATATGGCCATCCGCTACGCGCTGCCCAACGGGCTCACTGTCGTCTTCGAGGAACAGCACGCCGCCAAGGTCGCGGCCTTCCAGGTCTGGGTGAAGGTCGGCAGCGCCGACGAGCGCCCGGACCAGGCGGGCCTGGCCCACCTGCACGAGCACATGCTCTTCAAGGGCACGGAGCGGCGCGGCCCCGGCGAAATCGCGCGGGACGTGGAGGCCCACGGCGGGGAGATCAACGCCTGGACGTCCTACGACCAGACGGTCTACCACATCGTCATCGCCAGCCAGTTCGCCCGGACGGGCCTGGACATCCTCGGGGACGCGGTGCGCCGCTCCGCCTTCGACGCCGAGGAGCTCTCGCGCGAAATCGAGGTCGTCTGCGAGGAGATCAAACGCAGCCAGGACACCCCGTCCCGGCGCGCGTCGCGCGACTTGTTCTCCACGGCCTTCCAGCGCCACCCGTACCGGCTGCCGGTGCTGGGGACCGCGGAGAGCGTGCGCAGCTTCAGCCGCGAGAAGGTGCTGGAGTTCTACCACCGGTACTACACGCCGAAGAACATGGTGCTGTCCGTCTCGGGGGACCTGAGCGAGGCGGAGCTGCGCGGGTGGGTGGACGAGATCTTCGGCGGGGACTGGGGCCGGCCGTTCGAGGGTGAGGTGAAGCGCCCCGAGGAGCCCGCGCTCACGGGCCGCCGCGTGCTGCTGCGTCCGGACGAGGTGAAGGAGGCGTGGCTGCACCTGACGTTCCCGATTCCGGAGGCCGCGCACCCGGACACGCCCGCGCTGGACGTGCTGGCGATGATGGTGGGCCAGGGGGAGGCGTCCCGGCTGTCGCGCGAGGTGAAGCGCCGCCACAACCTGGTCAACGACATCCACGCCTTCGCGTACACGCCGCAGGACCCGGGGCTGTTCTCGGTGTCGATGACGCTGCAGCCCGGCCACTGCGAGCGCGCGCTGGAGGAGGCGGCGAAGACGCTGGCCACCATGCGCGTGACGCCGGTGACGGCGGACGAGCTGTCCACGGCGAAGGCGCTGCTGGAGGCGGAGGCCGTCTACCAGCGCGAGACGGTGCAGGGCGTGGCGCGGAAGATGGGCTACTTCCAGTCCGGCATGGGCAGCCTGGAGGCGGAGGCGCGCTACTACGAGGCCGTGCGCTCGCTGACGCCCGAGCACATCCAGAAGGCGGCGGAGAAGTACCTGCGGCTGGACAAGGCCATCGTCACGGCGCTGTTGCCGCACGGGACGGAGTTCACGGAGGCGCAGGTGAACGCGGTGCTGGACCGCGTGGAGAAGGGCCCCGTGGCCGCGCCGCCCGAGCGCAGGGCGAGCAAGGTGTCGGCGGGCGAGCCCTCGCTCAAGCTGGGCGCGAAGGCGAAGGGTCCCAGCGACATCATCCAGGAGACGCTGCCTTCGGGGGCGAAGGTGGTGGTGCGCGTGGAGCCGGCGGTGCCGCTGTTCGCGGTGCGCGCGGCGTTCATGGGCGGGTTGCGCTACGAGACGCCGGCGGACAACGGACTGACGACGCTCTTGGCGCGCAGCCTCACGCGGGGCACGCCGACGCGGGACGCGGAGGAGATTTCGCAGCTCGCGGACATCTACGCAGGCAGCATGGGGGGCTTGAGCGGACGCAACTCGGTGAACCTGCGCGGGGAGTTCCTCTCGCGGCACTTCGAGGCGGCGTTCCGGCTGTTCTCCGACAGCGTGTTGCACCCCTCGTTCCCGGAGGTGGAGGTGGCGCGGGAGCGCTCGCTGATGCTCCAGGACATCCTCACGCGGGAGGACAAGCCGTCGGGCCTGGCGTTCGACCTGTTCAACCGGACGCTGTTCCGGACGCACCCGTACCGGATGCCGACGCTGGGTGAGAAGGAGTCGGTGGAGGCGCTGGGGCCCGAGGCGCTCCGAGCGTACCACGAGAAGCACATGGACCCGTCGCAGCTGGTGCTGACGGTGGTGGGCGACGTGAAGGTGGACGAGGTGCTCGCGCTGGCGAACGAGTACTTCGGCAAGTCGCGGGGCAAGGCCGCGCCGGCGCCGCGCATCCTGGAGGAGGGGCCGCTGGAGGGTGCGCGCGAGGAGAAGCGCGTGCTGGCCAAGGCGCAGTCGCACCTGGTGATGGGCTTCCGGGGCATGCGCATCAACGACCCGGAGCGGCACGCGCTGGAGGCGCTGTCGGGGGTGTTGTCCGGCCAGGGCGGGCGGCTGTTCGTGGAGCTGCGCGACAAGCGGTCGATGGCGTACAGCGTGAGCAGCTTCGGCGTGGAGGGCATCGAGCCGGGCTACTTCGCGGCGTACATGGGGACGAGTCCGGAGAAGGTGGACGCGGCGCTGGAGGGCATCCGCGCGGAGCTTCGGCGCGTGCGTGACGAGCGGATTCCCGAGGCGGAGCTGGAGCGGGCGAAGCAGAACCTCATCGGCACCCATGAAATCGCGCTCCAGCGCAACGGCGCGCGGGCGGGGATGATGGCCATGGACACCCTGTACGGGCTGAACCTGGACAACTTCCTGCACTACGCGGAGCACATCGCCGCGGTGACGTCGGAGCAGGTCCGGGACGTGGCGCGCAAGGTCATCGACTTCGACAAGAGCGTGCTCGCCGTCGTCGGGCCGTGATGTCGGGTGGGCGAGCGCCGGGGTCGTGGCGCTCGCCTTCTCACGACGGGGCTACTTCTGGCCGCTCAGGGCGGTGAGGAGTGGGTTCTCACGGTAGACGCGCCAGAAGGCCTCGCCGTGCTTCTGGAGGGCCTCTTCGGGAATCTCGAAGGGGTGCCAGGTGATGTCGCGGAAGCCCGCCTCGGCGAGGGTGGCTTCGTAGACCTGGGTGGACCAGCGGAAGTACTCGAAGGGCGCGGGCGGCTCGGTGAGGAAGAGGGCCTTGCAGAAGTGGCGCCCGTCCTCGAGCTGCTCGCTGAGGACCTCGACGCCGTAGGGCGCCCAGCTCGAGCGGGCCACGTCGAAGGTCGGGTCGATGGTCATCGCGATGAAGCGCCCACCGGGCTTGAGGTTGGCGTAGGCGCCGCGGCACATGTCGAGCAGCTCCTGACGGGCGCCCGCGTAGTTCAGCAGGTAGACGGCCGTGACCAGGTCGAAGTCGCCGAGTCGTGGGAGGGCTCGGGCGTCGAGCACGTGGTAGCGCAGTCCTCGGGGGTGGGCCTTCTCCTTGTCGCGCGCGAGCTGGACCATCTCCTGGGAGATGTCCACGCCCTCCACGCCGTCGGCGCCGAGCTCGTTCAGGAGCCGTGAGTAGTGGCCCGTGCCACAGGCGAGGTCCAACACGCGCTTCCCGCGCAGGTCGCCGACCAATCGCAGGAAGGTGTGTCGCTCTGGGATGGGCAGAGCGGCGGTGTTCTTGAACTGCTCGTACTTGCTCCCGATGCTGTCGTATTGCTCGGACATGCGTGTGCCCCCGATGGAAGCGGGCGATGCGAGCAGGGACACGGACAGGAGTCAAAGAATGGCAGGCGAAGGGCAAGTCGAGCGGATGGAGGACGCGGAGCCATGACGAGCCTGAGTCCACAGGGAAAGGTCGAGCGTCTATTGCGTATCTTCGAGCGCACTGGAGGCGAGGGGCAGTGGACTCGCGCCTTCGAGCGATTCCCAGACGCGTTGCGCACACGCATGCTGGAGCAGGTCCCTATCGCCCTGGACGAACTCCCGGTCCTGGCGCACTTCGAGGACGAGGCGCGATGGACACTGATTACGACGGACAAGGTCGTCATCAGGAGGGGAGAACACACGCGCGCCTTGCGCTGGACGGAAATCGCCGACGCGACGGTCGATACAGGCTACGCGAGCGCGATGCTTGGTTCACACTCACGAGGGAAGCTGGCGCTGAGTCAGCTGAGCCTCGTGTGTGTCAGCGGCGAGCGCGTGGCAGTCGAACTCGAGGCGGGACCGCCATTCATCGGCCTCTGGAATGTGCTCAAGACCGTCGGGAATCTTCGAGCGGGCTGAGTCGATTCAGAGTTCGGTGCCAGGGAGCACGGGTGACGGCGGCGGTGGCTCCGCCTCCGGCACTTCACGGATGCCCATCGACAGCGCCGAGTCGAGGGCGTCGAGCAGTGGCCCCGTGGGCGCTCCAGGCAACGTGTTGCACGCCCGGACGAGTTCGCGCTTCCTGCGCAGCTTCTCCGGCTGTCGCTTCGCCTCGACCGCGAGCGCCTCCAAGTCCACCGGCGCCGACAGCAACACAGCACACGTGCGGAACAACTCCATCCGCGCACGGTCGTCCTCCTCCACCAACACCGGCGCCCCGTCCAGCTTCAGCCCCTTGAAGCTCGACGTCCGCACCTGCTCCACATCGAGCACCAGCACACCGTTCTCCGTGGGACGTGGCGCGGGCGGCTCGCCCTTGCCTCCGGTCAGCTCCACCACCCCGTCCGCCGGCTCGGGATGACAGGGCACCTCACGCAGCGCCACCATCTCATCCGCCTTGCGCGTCTCCTGCGTCTCCCCTCCCCTGTGGAGCTGGATGAGCCCCGCTACCAGCGCCGGCACGCCCACCGACAACAACACCACGCCCCACGTCGTCGCCACCTTGCGACTCGAAGGCCCGTAGTGCCCGTCGCGGTCGATGCCATCCCGGTCCGGCGTGTTCGAGAACAACGTCCTCCCTGCGACCAGGAAGCCACCGATGCCCGTGAGCACCCCACCCGAGCTCACCGCCCCCGCTGCCCCCGGTGACGAGTGCGTACTGATGAGGTTCTCCGTGTACTCGACGTGCTGCTCCGTCCGGCAGACGTCCGCCGTGGAGAACCGCAGCGAGAGCCGGGGCCAGTCCACCGCCGCGCTCGCGAAGGGCATCCGCTCCCCGAGCTGCGACTCCTGGACATACGTGCGCAGCACAGGCCCCCGCTCGGTGCGCCGCTCCACGTCCAGCGGCGTGCACCCCACCGCCAACATCAACACCGACGCCACCCACCGCTTCATGGCTGCTCCCCCCGGAAGTACGCCGCCACGTCCGGGCACTCCACCAGGAAGCGCGTCGTGTCCTCGCAGCTCGGCGCCCGCTCCGTCGTCGTCCCCACCCGGATGAGCGGCTCCCGGCAGTCCAGCACCCGCTCCCGCGCGGGCGTCACGAAGGCGAAGTCCTCCGAGCCACACCCCGTCCGCTCCAGCAGGGTCGTCTCACAGGAGGTGTCCAGGTCGAGCTGCTCGGCGACTCCGGGGCAGGCCGACGTCTGGCAGAGGCGGGTCACCACATCCCGACAGACCGCCGCGTCGGGCGCTTCCGGGCCGGAGCAGGCACACAGCCAGGCCAGGGGCCACAAGATGAACTGGTATCTCACGGCGCTCCCACGCTACGCACGGCGCGGTAAAAGGGCCCGCATGTCCCAGACCTATCTGTCACTCACCGTGGAGTTGCCCGAGGAAGCGTCCGAGGCCGTACAGGACCTCCTCCACGAGTCCGGTGCGCTCGGCCTCGAGGTACGAGACCGCGAAACCCCCACCATGCCCGGCGTGAAGCCCCCCAACGCGGGCGATTCCATCGTCATCGGCTACTTCGAGGACCGCCCCACCGCCGAGTCCGCGCGCGACAGCGTCGCCGAGTCCTTCCCAGACGCCCGCCTCGGCCTGGACGAGCAGCCCCAGCAGGACTGGAGCAACGAGTGGAAGTCCCTCATCAAGTCCGTCCACGTCGGCCGCCTCTGGGTGGGCCCGCCCTGGGACGTGGCCAACGCCCCCGCGGACGCGGTTCGCCTGGTCATCGAGCCCAAGATGGCCTTCGGCACCGGTGACCACCCCACGACGTCCCTGTGCCTCGCCGCCGTGGACGCGTACATGACCGACCACCCGGGCGCGAGCGTCCTCGATGTCGGCACCGGCACCGGCGTGCTCGCCATCGCCGCGAAGAAGCTGGGCGCGGGCCGCGTCGTCGCCACCGACAACGACCCCACCTCCGTGGAGCTCGCCCAGGAGAACCTCACCGACAACGGCACCCCGGACATCGACGTGTCCGGCAAGGAGCTGACCGCCGTCGAGGGTACCTTCGACCTCGTACTGGCCAACATCCTCGCCAACACGCTCATCGAGCTGGCGCCGCTCATCGCGCCCAAGGCCAAGGACCGGCTGGTCCTCGCGGGTGTGCTCTCCCACCAGCGCGCCGACGTCGAGGCCGCCTACCGCAACCTCGGCTTCACCGTGCTCCCCGGCGCCACCCAGGGCGAGTGGGTGCGCATCGACTTGAAGCGCTGAAGGTCTCCCTCCGAGGGCTCGAACGAGGCCAACCCCTCACGAGCCTTCGGATGCCTGGAGCGCTCCTCGATTCCGAACCCAGGAGTGGCCCTTCGCGACGCCACTCCACCTCGCGCGCGAAGGCCCCCCTCGTGCCCTACTGCACGACGAGGGGACGCGGTGCTGAGCCAGGACACGTGTCCTGCGCCTTCACCGCCTGCTTCGGGCCTCGCGTCAATGCGCCCCGTTGCTCGGCGGAGCGCGAACCAGCTTCAGCTCCTTGTCCAGCTCGACCACCGCGGAGCCGAGCCCACCGCTCTGCATCCGCGAGTAGCGCACGTCATCGATGGTGACGCGCCACCCCTGCTCCGTCTCGCGCACCTGATATGTGGGCAGCCGCAGCCAGTTCGACAGTCCGCGCAAGTGCGGCGCCGCGAGCGCGGCCTGGATGACCGGGCCCGGATTCGGCTCGCGCGGCAGCGTCGGGCCGTTGATGCGCAGGTGCTCCTCTCCGCCCTTCAGGAAGTCCGCCGTCACGAAGTGATAGCGGTCCTTCCCCACCGCGATGAGGTCTCGCACGAAGGGGTTCGCCGGCACCGGCCCCGCGATGACTCGCTCCACCGACTGCCCCTGCCCCTCCAGCCACGCCTTCGCGCGAGGCGCCGCCACCTGTGAGCCCAACAGGATGGCCCCCAGGTACAGCACCAGCCCCACGCCACACACCGTGGCCACGCGCTGCGTGGACACCACCTGCGTCCCCTTCAATCGCAGCCACACAATCGCCGCCACGCCCACCACCCACAGCACCTTCGCGGGCCACGGCACGAAGTCGGGCACCGTCACGAGCGCCGTGCTCGCGATGCCCAATACCATCCACCCTGCCGCGGACTTGCGCGTGCGCGCATCCGCCATGATGACCGCCGCCCCCGCGAGCAACCACACCCACGGGTCGACGATGAACAGCGTGTCCCCGTAGAACCACGCCCCGTCGAACGGCATCAACAACCGCACGCCATACGTGTTGAGCCAGTCCAACGCGGGATGACTCAACACCGACAGCGTCGACAACAACAACAGCGGCCCCGCGCGCGCAGGCTCCAGTTCCGGATGGCGACGCCTGCGCACGAAGCGGTCCCACGCCAGCATCAACCCCGTGAGCACGAACGGCCAGATGGCCAGCATCAACACGCCGTGCGTCCACCCGCGTCGCCAGTACAGCGAGGCATCCGAGCCCGCGAACGTCACCACCGCGTCCACATCCGGGAGGTTGGCGCCGATGACGAGCGTCGCGGTGGCCAAGGGCGTGTAGCGCTTGAGCCCCGCCTCCGCCATCCAGGCCCCGACGAGTGAGTGCGCGAGGTTGTCCATTCCCCCCGAGGCTACTTCACCCCACGCGGACCTCGACACCTCGCGTCAGCCGAATTCCTCCAGCACGGCGGACACCGGCGGATTAACACTCGCCCCGCGCACCCCTTCTTGTGGAGCACTCCATGTCCCTGTCGATGTACGAGGCCACCATCCCCGTCTTCATCCGCTCCCTCGAGGTGCTCTCCACCCTCGTCACGCAGGGCGAGAAGTACGCCCAGGAGAACGGCCTCGACCCGAAGCAGGTGCTCGAGGCGCGCCTCGCGTCGGACATGTTCAACCTGGTGCAGCAGGTCCAGCGCGCCAGCGACACCTCGAAGGCCACCGCCGAGCGGCTCAGCGGAGAACCCGCCCCGCGCATGCCCGACACCGAGAGCACCTTCGACGAGCTGCGCCAGCGCATCGCCAAGACCATCACGTATCTCAAGTCCGTCCCCGCCAAGAGCTTCGCGGGCAGCGAGAACCGCACCGTCACGCTCACCACCGGCACCCTCAAGCGCGACTTCAAGGGCGACGAGTACCTGACCACCTTCGGCCTGCCCAACTTCTACTTCCACATCACCACCGCCTACGGAATCCTCCGCCACCTGGGCGTGCCCATCGGCAAGAAGGACTTCCTCGGCCCCCTGTGAGCCCAGGCTGAACGCCTCTTGGGCCCGACGCGCCGGACAGGCTAGCGTCCCCGGCGCGTGGAGCCTCCTGCCTCCCAGTCCCTCCCGAGACCTCCCACGGAGGTCCGCTCGCAGCTCGTGGGTCCGCTGCTCGCGTACCTGCGCGCCACGGGCTTGGACCCCACGCCCCTGGTGGAGCGCTTCGGCCTGCCGCTCGACGCGGGCTCGCTCCCCGAGGTCAGCCTCCCGCTGACCACCCTGCACGCCTTCCTCGACGCCGCCGAGCTGCTCTCCCAGGACGCCTTCCTCGGCCTGCACGTCGCCCAGCGCGTGCCTCGCGGCAACTACGGCCTCGTCGAGTACATCGCCCGGGCCTCGCCCACGCTGCGCGACACCTTCCGCGCGCTCGCTCGCTACATGGCCCTGCTGGAGCCCGCCTGGAGCGCGTCCTTCACCGACGACGCGGACGGCGGCGGCACCTTCGCCTACGGCATCGAGGGCGCCCCGCTCGCCTACGGACGCCACGCCAGTGAGTACGGGCTCGCGCTCTTCACCCACGTCGGCCGGCAGCTCACCGAGCGCCCGTGGTCGCCTCGCGCCATCGCCTTCGCGCACCCCGCCCCTCCGGACATCGCGCCGCTGGTGGACCACTTCGGCGTCGCGCCCACGTTCAACCGCGGCCGCAACGCGCTCACGCTGGACGCGGCCACGTTGGACCTGCGCGTGCTCGGCGCGGACCCCGCCCTGCTCTCCGTGCTGGAGCGCGCCGCGAGCGCCGCCGTGCCCTCGCCCGTACCGGACGCGCCCGGCTTCGTCCAGGCCGTGCGCGACACCATCCGCGCGTCCCTGCGCGAGGGCGCGCCCCAGGCCGCCGACGTGGCCAAGGGACTCCACCTGAGCCTGCGCACCCTCCAGCGCCGCCTCACCGAGCACGGCACGTCCTTCCAGGACGAGGTCGACACGGTGCGACGTGAGCTGGCCTACCAGTACCTGCGCGACGTGAACCTGGGCGTCAGCCAGGTCGCCTTCCTCCTGGGCTACTCCGAGCTGAGCACCTTCGACCGCGCCTTCAAGCGGTGGACGGGGATGACGCCGCGCGTCTGGCGCGAGGGCGCCGAGCGGGGCTGAGCCACCGGACGTGCGGGCCCGCCGCCCCGTGGCGTCCCGTGCCAGGAGATTGGCGTGAGCCGCCAGGGACACGCGCCGGGGACTCCCCTAACTTGGAAGGTCCCCTGCTCCGCCGTCCGGAGGAAGCCATGCTCAAGGCCCCCATCGCCGCGCTCTTCGACGAGTACTACGCGTCGCACCAGCACCCCACCAACCGGCTGACCCACAAGGTCGCCATTCCGGTCATCGTCCTGCACATCATCGCGATGCTGGACTGGGTGAGGCTGGCGACGGTGCCCGCGCTGCCGGGCGGCGTGCTGACGCTGGGCATGGTGGCCTGGGCGCTCGCCGCGGTCTGGTACCTGCGCGCGGACGTGAAGCTGGGGCTCGTCGTGGTGGCCTTCATGGCCGCCTGCTTCCCCCTGGGCCGGCTGATGCCCACCTGGAGCGTGCTGGCCATCGCAGCGTTCGGCTGGCTCATCCAACTGGCGGGCCACGCCGTGTGGGAGAAGAAGTCCCCGTCCTTCCTCACCAACCTGGTGCACGCGCTGGTGGGCCCGCTGTTCTTCGTCGCCGTGCTCTTCGGCGACTACGTCATCAAGCCCCAGCCCCAGGGCGCCACGCCGGCGCGCGCCTGACGTATCCTCCGGACTCCCATGAGCTTCGCCGACAAGCTGCGCTTCTGGATGCCCCTGCACGAGAACGGCCTCAGCCGCGCCGTGCACTTCTTGGGCGCTTACATGTTCATCTTCGCCCTGCTCGTCCCGCTGGGCCTCGTGCGCTTCTCGGTGGGAGGCTTCTCGCTGTCCGCCGCCCACGTGCTGGTGGCCCTGGTGGCGCTGTACGCCATCAGCCTGGAGTGGACGGCGGGCCTGCTGATGAGCCTGCCGCTCTTCCCCACGCTGAGCGCCGCGCTGGCCGTGGGCCACCTGCCCGGCCCCACCGTGGCCATCGTCGCCGTGTCCGTGATGGTGGTGCGCTTCGCGCTCGTGGTGGGCGCGCACGTCGTCCTCGAGAAGAAGACCCACGGCCTGTCCCTGGGCGGGCCGCAGCTGTTCTTCATCGAGCCGGTGTACCTCATCACCCTGCTGCTGTTCGGCATGGGCCTCAAGCGCGACCTGCACGCGCGTGTCATGTCCGGTGGGTCCCGCCCCGCGCCGCTGACGGTGTGAGCCCGCGCGCCTGGGGGCCTTCCTCCCTCAGGTGCCGCTGGCGATGCGCACGGGAGCGGGCGACTCGACGTCCGCGTCGAGCGCGTGGCCCTGGAGCGCGTGGACCACCACCGCTTCCCGGCGCCCCCTCACGTGGGCCTCGCCCAGGCGCAGACCGACGAAGTCGCCGCCGCCGCGCGTCCACGTGCTCTCGCTCACCAGGATGTCCACGCCGTGGACCTTGGTGAGCCCCTCCACCCGCGAGGCCAGGTTCACCGCGTCGCCGATGACGGTGTACTCGTGCTGCTCGGCGCCCCCGAGCATGCCCGCGGCCACCACGCCCGTGTGAAGCCCGATGCCGATGCGCAACGGCGGCAGTCCCCGGCGCAGGCGCAGCACGTTGAGCTCGGCCAGCTTCTCGCGCATGGCCAGGGCCGCGCGCATCGCCTGCTCCGCGTGGTCGTCGCTCGAGTCCGGTACGCCCCAGCACGCGAGCATCCCGTCCCCGAGGAACTTGTTCACGATGCCCCCGTGCGCCATCACGATGTGCGTCATCCGCCCGAAGTACTCGTCGAGCAGCTCCAGCACCTCGCGCGGCTGCAGCGTCTCGCTCAGCATGGTGAAGTCGCGGATGTCGCTGAAGAGGATGGTCACCTCGCGCTGCACCGGCCGCAGCGACGTGTCCCCCGACGCCATCACCCGCTCCACCACCGGCTTGGGCAGGAAGCGCGACAGGCCGTCGCGGCGCCGCAGCCGCAGGAACATGCTGCCCACCTCCGCGTTCGTCATCGCGATGAGCAGCCCCAGCGTCACGTAGCAGAAGACGACGAAGCTGGTGCTGGACCACGTGCCGTGCCCGGACACGCCCGCGACGAAGGCATACCCCATGGACGACAGCGCCGTGGACAACAGCACGTGCAGCCACGAGAAGCGCGCCACGGAGAACACCAGCACCATGCCCATGCTCGCGCCCAGCATGCCCGCGTCGAACTGGCCCGTGCGCGCCCAGGCATGCCACCCCATGAAGGCGAAGAAGCTGGTGTCCGCCACCGTGGTGGGCACGGGCAACCACCGTGCGTGCCTCAAGTGCGGCCGCTGGCGCAGCAGCACCACCAACGCGAGCACGGAGAACAACCCGTACAGGACGATGGCCAGCACGCGCTGGAGGTCATGCGGCGGCAGGGACTCGCCGGTGACGTGCGCGATGCCACCCTGGCTCACCGACAAGAGCGCCATCAGCGCCAGCCGCACCCACGCCACGCGCCGCTCGCCTCGCAGCGAGCTCTCCGCCAGCACCAGTTCCTCGTTGGCGCGGCTCAGCGCGAAGCGGGCCACGGCGGAGTCCTGTCCCGGCGAGAAGCCCTCGTCGTCCCGGCCCATGATGGCGAGCTCCCCTTCCTTCCCTTCCCGGGGCGGAGCCAGGACCTCCGCCTGGCCCGTCATCGTCACGTCCGCGCGTCCACCACGCCCCGTGCGCGAAAAGGTCCAGGGGAACCTGCCACGGGGCACCGACATGCTCATGGTGCCTCAAGTCGCGAAGGCCAGCGAGCCCTGGCGTCGGGCCGGCGCTTGCTGTTGAAGTCCCCGCCCCGACACGCCCCCACCCCGTCGCCGCTGGAGAAGCCCACGTGGTCCGCCTCTTCGTCCCCATCGCCGAGCCCGCCCCCGACACGCTCGTGCTCACCGGCGAGCGCCGCCACTACGTCGTCCACGTCCTGCGCCTGGGCGAGAACGACACGCTGGAGGTCTTCGACGGCAAGGGCCGCGCGTTCGAGGCGAAGGTCACCGGCGTGGACGCGCAGGAGGTGCGCGTGAGCCTGGGGGCGTCGCGACAGGCGCCGCCCCGCCGCGCGGTGAGCGTGGTGCAGGGCCTGCCCAAGGGCGACAAGCTGGAGTGGGTGCTGCAGAAGGGGACGGAGCTGGGCGCGGCCGCCTTCCTCCCCGTGGACACGCTGCGCAGCGTGGTGAAGCTCGAGCCCAAGCGCGCGCAGGAGCGCACCCAGCGGTGGACGAAAATCGTGGAGGAGGCCGCGCGCCAGTGTCGTCGTGACGACGTTCCCGGCGTCGAGGTGCCGCGCTCATTGGGTGACGCCGTCGGCGCGCTCGCGCGGGGCACGGTGGTGCTGGTGTTGGACGAGGAGGAGTCCGCGGTGCCGCTGGGCGAGGCGTTCCGGGCCGCGGGCGCCGGCACGCCCATCGCCCTCGTGGTGGGGCCCGAGGGCGGGCTCGCCCGTGAGGAGGTGCAGGCGCTGAAGGCCCAGGGCGCCCGCCCCGTCACGTTGGGTGCGCGCATCCTCCGTACGGAGACGGCCGCGCTCGCCGCCCTGGCGGTGATGATGCACCTCGACGGAGAGCTTGGTTAGCGAGGGGCCAGTCGAGCGCCCGTTCCACACGGGTTCCCACCTTCTCTGGGCCATTCCTACGTTTGGACCATCTGGGACCTTCCGGGTCCCCACAGACAGGAGAAGGGTTCATGGGGATCATCGCATTCATCATCATCGGCCTCATCGCGGGCCTCATCGCTCGCGCCATCCTCCCCGGCAAGCAGAGCATGGGCCTGTTGGCGACGACGCTGCTGGGCATGGTCGGCTCGCTGCTGGGCGGATTGATCGGATCCCTCTTCACGCGGGACGGACGGCTCTTCGACTTGCGACCCTCGGGTCTCATCATGTCGGTGCTGGGAGCCATCGTCGTGCTGCTCATCGTCGGAGCGGTGGGACGGCGCCGTGTCCACGCCTAGCGTGAGGCGCTCCACACCGGCTGTCCCCCAGGGGACAGGTGGACGCCTGTCGTTGACGAGCCCCTGACGGTTCCTCGACCGAGGGACCTCGGGGGCTCGCCACTTTTCTTGCTCCTTCGGTGCGGACGTCTTTTCATGGCGACGCGTCTCATCCCGGAGGAGAGTCCGTTGTCCAAGTGCATGAAGTGCGGAGCCCTGTTGCCGCCCGTCGGAGAGTGCCCCGCCTGCGCCAAGGCCGCCGCCCAGACCACCCTGCCGGGTCTGCCGAGCTTCCTCGACCGGGACCTGCAGATCGACCGCCGCTCCGGCGTGCGTGACGACGGCCCCGCCTTCGCCGAGCGCAGCCCCGCTCCCCCGGCCCCGCCGTCCGTGGCGCCGCTCGCGGGCCCGCTTCCACCGCCCGCCGCGCCCCGCGCCGCCGCGCCCCAGAATCCGCCCGGGGTCGCCCGCCCCACCCCGCCGGGCATGACGCCCTCGCACCGGCCCGCGCCTCGCGCCGCGACGCCTCCGCCGGCCGCCCAGCCATCCTGGGCCCAGGGGGGTGGTTTCCCCATGGACGTGCCGCCCGTGCCCTCCACGGCCCAGACGCCCATGTCCGCCATGACGCCCGCCTACGGCACCCCGCCGGTGCCGCCGCGTGTGCAGCCCCTGGTGGCGCCCGCCCCTGGCCTCCCCCGCGTGGAGACTCCGGCGCCCGCCGCGAGCCTGGCGGACACGGAGCCCGGCTCGCCCATGCCGTCGGGCCTGCCCTGGTCCGCTCCGGAGCCCGTGGCCCCGGTGTCCTCGGGCCTGCCCGTGATGGCGGCCCTGGAGACGCCGGCGCCTTCCGCGTCCAGCCTTCCGGCGGTGGAGTCCGCGCCCGCTCCGGTGTCCACGGGTCTGCCCGTGATGGCCAGCGCCGCGCCTCGGGCGGAGAAGCCGAAGTCCGTGCGCACCGCCGCGGTGCAGCCGGGGGTCGCCGAGGTCCACGCGCGCCCCGCGTCGCTGTGGCGCCGGCTGCTGTCCTTCAGCATCGACGCGGCGGCCATCGGTGGCGTGGCGGCGCTGTACATCACCCTGGCCTCGTCGGTGACGGGGATGAAGGCGCCCGAGGCGGGCCTGTCCGGCCTGGACGGGTTCGTCGCGTGGCTGCGGGCGCTGCACACGGTGCTGCTGCCCGGGTTTTTCCTGGTGCTGGTGTTGGCGCTCGTGTACTGCGCGGTGGCGGCCTTCCTCTGGAACGGACGCACGTTGGGCCGACTGCTGCTGGGCCTCAGGCTGGTGGACACCCACGGCCTGGCGCCGGCGCCGGGAAGGGCCATCGTCCGCGCGATGCTCGCCAGCCTCTCCTTCGTCCTGTTCCTGGGCGGATTCTGGATGGCGCTCTTTGATCGCCGTGGACAGACGCTCCATGACAAGCTGACGTCCACCTTCGTCGTTCAACCGAGCTGAACCACCGCTTCATTGTGCCTTGCGGCCGCGGCCGTAAGATGCCGCGCCTACATGCCCGCCCGCCTTGCCCAGCTCCTCGTCTCCCGCACGCTCCTTTCCCAGGAGAAGGCGGGAGAGTTGTTGCGACTCCAGCAGGCCCAGGGCGGACATCTGGACACGCTGCTCTTGGAGCAGGGGCTCGCGAACGAGGCGGATGTCCTCTCGCTGCTCGGTGACGTCGCGGGGTTCCGGCCCGTGAACCTGGTCGACTTCGAGCCGAACCTCGAGGTCGCGTCTTTCATCCCGCCGAAGATCGCGGAGCGGCTGTGCGTGGTGCCGCTGTCGCTGGATGGGCAGACGCTGCACGTCGCGTGCGCGTATCCGGTGCCGAAGAAGGAGCTGGACGAGGTCGGGTTCCTGCTCGGCAAGCCGCTCGAGTTGTGGGTGGCCACCGAGGTGCGGATTCGCGAGTGGATCTCCACCATCTACCGCCAGCCGCTGGCGCCGCGCTTCACGCAGCTGGTGTCCGCGTTGGACCCGGACAAGCAGCTCCCCGTCACTCCGCCGCCTCCTCCGCCGTCGGACGAGTCGCTCACGGTGGACATGGTGGAGCGGCTGGCCCGCTCCGTCGCCGGTGAGCCGGTGGCCGCGGAGATTCGCGCCGCGCCCCGCGAGGCGCCCGCGCCCCAGCGTCCGCCTCCGCCGCCGCCTCCCGACCCGGTGCCGCCACCCGCCTTCGTGCGAGCCCCGCTGCGGCTGAACATGCCCGCGGCCGAGCGTCCCGCGACGCCGCCGTCCAGGCCCGATACGTCTCGCCCGGCCCAGCCGCCGGTGCTCACGGCGACGCCCCCTCGGCCTCCCGTGGAAGCGACGCCCACGACGGTTCAACGGGGCGGTGTGCCGTCCGCGAGCGGTGCTCCGACTGGGGCGCGCGCCGGAGGGACTTCGCCGACGGGCGCGCAGTCTCCTGCCCGGTCCACGACGGGTACCTCCGGGGGACAGCCTCCGCCGTTTTCCCCGACGAGCGGAGCCTCGGCCGGAGTGCCCGGAACGCAGTCCTCCGCGAGCGGCGCTTCACCGACAGGCTTCGCGGGACAGCCTCCCGCGGCGAGTGGTGCTTCGCCCGGCACGCAGCCCGCGGCGGGCGGCGGCTCAACGACAGGGTTCGCGGGACAGCCACCGGCGCAGCTCGCGGCGAGCGGCGCCTCCTCGACGGCTTCAGCGGGCCGCCCCGCGACAGGTCCCGGCGCGCAGCCTCCGGTGACGACGGTGAGCGGCGTTCCGTCGGCCACGTCCACGGGCCGACTCGTGACAGGCCCCGCCGCGCAGCCTCCGGCGACGACGCAGGGTGGTGCTTCTTCTGGCGCACGTCCCTCCACGGCGCCTGCCACGCAGCCTTCCTCCCAGCCCGTGACGGGGGCGCGTGCCTCCACGGCTCCGGCCAGCGGAGCGCCTTCTTCCGCGACGACGCCTGGCGCCGCGCCCCCGTTGTGGCCGCCCGCGCAGTCCGGTGGCGCGCCGCAGCTGTGGCCACCGGGTCCCGCCGCGCCCACGTCGGGGGCGGACTCCGTGCCGCTCTCCACGATGCGCTTCGGCTCGCCGCTGTTGGCCGGAGGTCCTCGGCCCGAGGTGCCGCCCGCGCAGCCTCCGCGCTCGAGCGAGCCCGCGTTCATCGTCTTCCCCAATCCGAACAAGCCGGCCGCGCAGCCCAAGGCCAGGCCGCCCGAGCCCGAGGTCCGGCCGCCGCCCACCGCGTCCGCCAATCAGGAGGTCCCTGACTGGACGCTGGCGGCGGCACGCGCCGCGCTGCGCGAGTCCACCAAGGACCGCGACAAGTTGATGGACGTGGCGCTGCGCTTCGGCCGGCGGACGTTTGATTACGTGGCCGCCTTCGCGGTGTTGCGAGGCGCGGCGATTGGATGGGAAGCGCGCGGCGAGGGCATGGCGAGCGAAGGGCTCACCCAGGTGTCCGTGCCGCTCGACGCGAGCAGCGTCTTCCGCACGGTGGCGGTGACGCGGGGAAGCTACGCAGGGCCGCTGCCTCCGGACGCGCTCACCCGGCACTACCTGGAGCTGTTCGGTCGGCAGACGCCGCGCACGGTGTTCCTGTACCCGGTGGAGGTGAAGGGCCGGCTGGTGGCCATCCTCTACGGAGACTGCGGACAGAAGCCGATGAGCCAGCGCCGGCTGTCGGACTACATCCTGTTCTGCCAGGACCTGGCCTCGGCCTTCCAGGAGCTCATCCTCTTCCGCAAGCAGCGCGTGTCCGAGCCTCGCTCCGTCGAGGAGGACATCACCATCGACGTGGACGTGCCGGTGGCCGCCACGCCCGCTCCCGCGCCCGCGGTGGTGGCGGGGCTGGGGTGGAGCCCGTTCTTCGGTCGAGGCGCCGCGGGCACGGTGGGACGCGCCGCCGCGCTGCCGCCTCGCGCGCAGTCGCAGGAGGAGCGCCCGCCGCCGGACTTCGCGCCGCTGCTGCGTCGGCTCACGGGCCCGGACGCCGCGCAGCGCTCGAACGCGATGGTGGAGCTGGCGCGCTCGCCCGAGGCGAGTGCCCGCGTGCTCGCCCAGCACTTCCCCGGCCCCACCGCGTGGAGCCGGCTGCCGGTGGTGGAGCTGCCCGAGGCGGACGAGCTCGGCCCGATTCCCGCCGCGCTGTCGCGACTGGGGCGCCCGGCCGCGCAGGCGCTGGCGCCGCTCCTGGATTCGCATGACGCGGACACGCGCTACTTCGCGCTGCTCACGGCGGGAAACCTGCCCTACGTGGAGCTGGTGGACGGCGTGCTGCGCGGCCTGTTCGACCTGGAGCCGGACATCTCCAGCGCCGCGCGGGTGGCGGCGGCCGCGCTGAAGCAGCTGCCGAGGTTGGACTCGGCGATGCGTGAGCTGCGCCAGGAGCTCAACAGCCGGGACACGATGCGTCGCGCGCTGGCGGCCCGGGCGTTGGGAACGCTGCATGACCGCGAGGCCGTCGAGGGCCTCATCCAGCTCACGCGCAGCGAGGACGAGATGTGCGCGCAGGCCGCGGCGGAAGCACTGCGCGAGGTGACGCGCATGCCGCTGGGCCTCAGCCCGAAGCAGTGGGCGGCGTGGTGGGCGGAGAACCGCAGCCGTCGTCGCGCGGACTGGCTCATCGCGGCGCTGCGACACCGCGAGCTCGACGTGCGGCTCGCCGCCATCGAGGAGCTGAGCCGCGCGCTCAACGACACGCTCGGCTACTACGCGGACGCGCCGGAGAACGAGCGCGAAGTGGCCGCGCGTCGGTGGGAGAGCGCCGCCGTGGACCCGGCCAATGCGCGCCGGCTGGGCATGCTCTGAGCGTCGGTGAGTCGAGGCGAACACCGCCTCGACTCCGGACGCCGCGCCATCCCGCTATGCTGCGCCGGTGACGCCAGCACGGGACAGGACCCCATGACCGGTGGGATGTGGATCAGCCTCATCGCGTGCGCCGGGCAGCTCGCGCTCGCGGGGCTGGCATTGGCCCGGGTGGGGCGCAGCCCGCTCGCGCTGCCGCTCTCCCTGCTCTCCATCGCGCTGTCCGCGTGGAACTTCACCGGCTACGCGTATGCCGGCGCGGGAGAGACGGGCTGGCGACTGGTGGGCTTCGCCGCCGCGCTGATGACGGTGCCGTGCACCCTGCACTTCACCCTCGCCTTCGTGGGCCGCCGCCGCCGCTCGGCCTGGGCCATGTACGGCACCTATGCCGTCTTCGGAGCCCTCGCCCTGCTGATGCACGTGGCGCTGGGCGTGCCCTCGCTCGCCGCGACAATCCTCACCCTGCGCTTCGGCATCTTCGTCACCGTCCTCGTGGTCCCCCCGGTCATCGGGACCTTCACGCTGCTGGCGCTGCACCTGCGCGACGCGCGTCGCCCGGACGAGCGCGCCCGCGCGAGCTTGATGGCCCTGGGGCTCACCTTCCTCGTCGCCCTGCTCCTCACCGAGCTCGCGGTGGAGCTCGGCCTCAGACAGGTGCCACGCCTGGGCAACCTGGGCACGCTCCTGTGCATGCCCTTGATGGCCACCGCCTCGCTGCGCTTCGGACTCTTCGGACGCGACGAGAGCGAGGGCGCCCCGCGCATGGCGCTGCACGCGGTGGTGCTCGCGGGCGTGGGCGTCCTCGCCTACCTCACCGTCTTCCGCCTCTTCGCCGCGCAGGTGGGCGCGCTCGTCCTGTGCACCACCGCCATCACCTTCTCGCTCGTCGCCGCCACGCGCCGGGGCGTCACCGCCTTCGTCACCCGGGGCGAGCGCATGGAGCGCCTGGCCACCCTGGGCCGCTTCTCCGCGCAGATGGCGCACGACCTGAAGAACCCCATCGCCGCGCTCAAGGGCGCCGCCCAGTACCTCAAGGAAGAACACGCCCGAGGCCAGTCGTGGGACACGCACGGCGAGTTCCTCGACCTGATGCTCGAACAGGTGGAGCGCCTGGGGCGCGTCGTGGACACCTACCAGCGCCTCGCTCGCGTGGAGCCCCTCCCCCGCCCCGTGGACCTGGGCCGGCTCGTGGAGGGCGTCCTCTCCCTCCAGTCCTTCGCGAGCACGAGCCCCATCACCATCGTCCGCGAGCTCACCCCGGACCTGCCCGCCTGCGCCGCGGACGAGGACCTGCTCACCAACGCCGTGGAGAACCTGGTGCGCAACGCCACGGAGGCCATGCCGAAGGGCGGCACACTCACCGTGCGCACGCTGAGGGACGACGAGGACGTGGCGGTGGAGGTGGAGGACACGGGTGAGGGCATGGACGTGCGCACCCGCGAGCGCGCCTTCGACGACTTCTTCACCACCAAGGCCTCGGGCAGCGGGATGGGGCTGGCCTTCGTCCGACGCGTGGTGGAGGCGCACGGAGGCACCGTGGGTCTGACAAGCCGGGAGGGGCGCGGTACGGTGGTGCGTCTGCGCCTGCCGGTGGATGCCCGGCGCGTGGACGGTGGGGCCGAAGGAGAAGCCGCGTGAGTGAGTCGTTGAAGGGAACCGTGCTGCTGGTCGATGACGACCCGGCGGTGGCGAAGGTGCTGGGTGCGCTCCTGGGTCAGGCGGGCCTGGCCACGCACACGGCGCGCAACGGGACGGAAGCGCTCTCGCTGCTCGAGCGCTGGCCGGTGGACGTGGTGGTGAGCGACGTGCGCATGCCCGGCATGGACGGCATGCAGCTGTTGGCCGAGATGGGCCGGCTCTGGCCGGACGTCCCCGTCATCCTCATCACCGCGCACGGCACCGTGCCGCTGGCGGTGGAGGCGATGAAGGCGGGCGCCGCGGACTTCGTGCTCAAGCCCTTCGACCGCGAGGAGATCCTCTTCACCATCCGCAAGGCGCTCCTGCGCGCGCAAGGTGAAGCGACGAACGAACCGCTCCGCACCCCGAGCGCCTTCGTCGGGAGCAGCCAGCGGATGCTGGAGGCCCAGGCCCTGCTCGCGAAGGCGGCCACGGGAATGGCCACGGTGCTGCTGCGCGGCGAGTCCGGCACGGGCAAGGAGCTGGCCGCCAAGGCCGTGCACGACGGCAGCCCCCGGCACGCAGGGCCCTTCGTGAAGCTGCACTGCGCCGCGCTGCCGGACACGCTGCTGGAGAGCGAGCTGTTCGGCTACGAGAAGGGCGCCTTCACCGGCGCGGCCACCCGCAAGCCCGGTCGCGTGGAGCTGGCGCACGGCGGCACGCTGTTCCTGGACGAGATTGGCGACATCTCCCTCGCCGTGCAGGTGAAGCTCCTGCGAGTGATTCAGGAGCGGGAGCTGGAGCGGCTGGGCGGAACGCAGACGGTGAAGGTGGACGTCCGCTTCGTCGCCGCCACGCACCAGCCGCTCGAGGAGCTGGTGAAGGCGGGGAGATTCCGCGAGGACCTCTTCTACCGCCTCAACGTGGTGCCCCTGTGGCTGCCGTCACTGCGCGAGCGCCCCGAGGACATCGAGCCGCTCGCGCGCCACTTCCTGGACATCCACGCGCGCACCAACGGCAAGCCGCCCTTCACGCTCACCGCGGACGGGCTCGCGGTGCTGCGCGCCCAGCCCTGGCCGGGCAACGTGCGCCAGCTCCAGAACTTCCTGGAGCGCCTGGTGGTCCTCTCGGACGGACAGACGCTCACGGGCGACGACGTCTCGCGCGAGCTGGCCCGGCAGCCGGGGCTCACCACGCCCGTGCTCACACCGCCCCAGGGCGTCACCGCGCTCGCGAGCCCCGCCGCCGACAGCGGCCGCACGCTCGAGTCCCAACGCAAGGGCACCGAGAAGCAGGCCCTGGTGGACGCACTCGCGCGCGCGGGCGACAACCGCACGCTGGCGGCCCGGCTGCTCGGCATCAGCCGCCGGACGCTCTACAACAAGCTGGAGGAGCACGCCCTGCTGTAGCTACGCGACCTGCGTCACCCCGTCGCTCAGCGCCTCCAGCTCCGCGTGGAAGTGGTCGATGAGCGCGTGCGGGTCCGGCACGCGCAGCTCATCCGCGGCCACGCCCACCGTCACCTGCCCCGCGTAGCTGAACAGGCTCACCCCCAGCCCCAGGTGTCCCGCCTGGGGCACCCAGAACGTGAGCGCGCGCAGCTTCACGCCCGCGAGCGACACCGGCCGCCGGGGCCCCGGCACGTTGGTGGCCACCAGCGAGGCCTTCGTGGCGAAGACATCCACCACCACCCGCTCCAGCGGCGCGGGCGTGTAGCCCAGCAGCTCCAGCGCGCCGAAGGTCACCACCGCCTCGGGGGACTTCTTCACCAGGTCCATCCGCCGCGACAGCTCGTGGAGCCGCCGTCGAGGCTCGGCCAGGTGCACCGGCAGCCGCAGCAGCACCACGCCGAACCGGTTGCCCAACGCCCGAGGCACCGGCTCATCCAGCGGCCGCAGGTTCACCGGCACCACGGCGTGCAGGTCCTCGGGAGGGACGTTGCGCGCCTCCAGGTAGCGCCGCAGCGCGCCCGTCAGCGCCGCGAGCAGCACGTCGTTCACCGTGCCGCCCAGGGCCTTGCCCACGGCCTTCACCCGCTCCAGGGGGATGGGCGAGGACCACGCCGCGCGCTTGCGAGTCCCCAGGGGCCCCCTGAGCGGCGTGCGCGGGTCCGGCGTCACCACCATCAGCTTGCCGAGCGCCGCGGCCCCCAGCGCCCCCTGCCGCACCAGGTCTCCGGCGAGGATGGGCTCCGCGGCAATCTCCGCGCCCTTGCGCAGCACCGTCCGAGCCGTGCCCGCCACCGCCCGCGCCCCGCGCATCCACTTCGCGAGCCCTCCCTCACGAGGCGCTGTCCGCGAGGACTCCGGCGCCTCCTCCCGCGCACCGTCCCCATCCGTGAGCGTCAGCAGCACCCGCGCCAGCGCGATGCCATCCGACAGACAGTGATGCAGCCGCGCGAGCAGCACATCGCCCCCGTCTCCACCCTCCAGCACGTGGAACTGCCACAGCGGACGCGAGCGCTCCAGCGGCGTGCTCATCCACTCGCTCACCAGGGACTCCAGCGCGGCGCGGTCTCCGGGGGCCGGCACCCGGAGTCGCCGCAGGTGCGCGTCCAGCGAGAAGTCCTGGGCCTCCTCCCACTGCGGCTGCCCCAACCGTCCCATCACCACCTTCTGGCGGAAGCGCGGGTAGCACTCCACCAGGCGCGTGCGCACCAGCTCGC
Organism: Myxococcus sp. XM-1-1-1; assembly: GCF_020037095.1. NCBI lineage: Bacteria > Pseudomonadati > Myxococcota > Myxococcia > Myxococcales > Myxococcaceae > Myxococcus > Myxococcus sp. XM-1-1-1. The sequence continues at coordinate 502,300 of NZ_JAIQDH010000002.1, read as the reverse complement.
GCAGCCGCTCGAAGTCCAGCCGGCCCTCGAAGCCGAGCACGGCTGTGATCATCATCAGGTTGGCGGGCTCCTCCATGTGGAACCACAGCGCGTCCACACTCGCCATCCGCTCCTGGTTCATCCCGGCCACGCGTGCCTCCGTGCGTCCCACCCGACGGGACACACCATGATGGCGCAGGACGGCCTCCCGTGGCGCGCTGTCTTGACGAGGGGGCCGCTACTCCTCCTCGCGCTCGAACTGGAAGGTCTGCTTCGTCGCGTCGTCGACCGTCAACGTGAGCGTCTCCTCCTCGAAGTCCCACCGGAACGAGCCGCCCTTGAACTTCACCTTGGAGCGGGCCAGGGGGATGACGCGCTTGTCACCACACACCGGGCCCACCGCCTGGCCATCCTTCGCGAGCAGCTTCACGTGGTGGTCATCCAGCACCTCCATCGTCCCCCAGGCGCGCACGACGAGCTGGTTGCCCTGCCCCAACGTCGCGTCCTTCAACGCGGTGCGCAGCACGAAGCACCCCTCGGGCGTGATTTGCAGCGTGCGCGCATAGTCCGCGCGCGGCTGGGGTTCGATGCGCGTGAAGCCTCCGTCCTGCTGCAACGGCAGGCTCGCGGCCGCCAGCCTCCAGGCGCCCACCAGCTTCTGGGGCACGGGCCTGGCCGAGGCCGCCTGCCCGTCACACGGAGACTTCTGCTCCTTCTCCGGACTGGGCGGCGCGGGCTCGAAGGCCTTCTGACACGTGTTGCCGCACGCCTTCGCCGAACACTGCGTGTCGTCCTCGGCGCAGCCCGCCTTCAGGGTGCAGGCCTTGAGCCGGTCCAGCGACTGCTCGCAGCCCTCGCGCAGACAGCGGTCCACGCACTCGGGCTCGATGCACTCGGCCACGCACACCCAGTTGGCGCTGCCGCAGACGCCCGCCACCGTGCGTGGACGCTCGCCCCCTTCCTGCCCCAGCGCCGTGAAGGCGCTCAGCAGGCCCCCCACCACCACCCACCCACGAATGGAACCCATGCCGGGGTGAAACCTAGGCACGGTCCTACGGAGGCGAAGCCCTCCAGTCCCCCCGGGTGTCCACCCGCGAGCACTGCCGCCCGCTCCCTCAGCGGAAGTGCCAGCGCCAGGTGCCCACATCCCCCGGGTCGGCCAGCTCCAGCTCGAAGGACAACAGCTCGTTGCGAGCGAAGTCGCGCGGGTCCACGCGCAAGAACGTCATGCCCGCCGGATTCTGTCCTCGCAGCGGCGACACCGTGAAGGACAGCTCCGCGTCGAAGGCCACCTTGTAGAACAGGCAGAAGCCATCCACGCGCCCCGCCTCCATCACCGGCCGCTCGTAGCGCACGCGCTGGGGCAGGCCGTCCGCCGCCATCGTCTCCAAATCAAAGGCGAACGCGGGCTCCGGCTCGCACAGCAGGTGGTCCACCTCGTACGAGCGCACCACGCGCGTGAAGTAGGACGGGTTCATCGCCTCGCGCAGCGTCTGCAGGCAGCTGTAGTCCACGCCCGGGATTCGCTGGCTCCAGATGAAGGGCAGGCACGCCTCGTCGCGCAGCTGCACCGGCTCCACGAAGACCTCGAAGCGGTTGGGGAGGATGCGCCCGCCGGGCCTGAGCAGCCGCGAGCGCAGGTCCAGCATCCTCGGCACCAGCCCCGCGTCGAAGAGCGCCTCCCCGAGCAGCTCGTGCAACAGCACGTCCACCTTCTCCGGCGGCTGGAAGCCCCACGGCTGCGCGCGCACGAAGTCGATGTGCTCGAGCCCGTTGCGCCGCGCCACCCACTGCGTGGTGTCCAGCAGCCGCGAGGGGTCCACCGCATACAGCCGCCGCGGATGACGCGTCGCCGCCGCGAAGGTGCGCAAGCCCGCCCCCGCGCACACGTCCATCACCACCTGCCCCGGCTTCACGTACCGCGCACACGCCTTCTGCCACGCCAGCACCCGCGCCGGGTCCGACAGCGCCGAGTCCTGCGGCGCCGGGCTCGACAACGCCAGACTGTCCGGCACCACGTTGCGCAACGGCAGCTGCGACACCAACGGCAGGTGGCTCAGCCGAGAACGCAGGTCCATCAACGCCTGCCGAGGCAGGTCGAGCAGATTGGGCATGACACCCCCCACGACAGGAGACGGAAGAACCCCGGGGCGGGCCGTCGGCCTACCGGGGATTACCAATCATGCTGGAATTACCTGGAGCACCCCATCCGCCGTGGGGACAGGGTCTGTGTCCCCACATGAACGGCCCCGGCGTCGAGTCGAGGACAGTCCCGCCTCGCTGGCGGCGGGGTGTCAGGAGGAGGACGGGAGCTTCGCGCCGAAGGCCTTCAATCGCTCGCAGGCCTTCTCCAGCTTGTCACGGGGGATGGAGAAGACGGCGCGCACCCGCTCCGGGTCCGAGCACCAGGGGCCGCCATTGAGCACCACGTGCGTGTGCTCGTAGACGACGCGCGGCAGGTTCTCGGGCGTGAGCCGCTCGCCGTCCACCGTGCGCCCCAACCAGGACGTCACGCGGGGCGCGAGGAACAGCCCGCCCGCGTCACCCACCTCCGCGCGCGCCTCGCTCGGCAGCACCGCCGCGAGCAGGTCGCGCTTCTCCGCCAGCTCGCGGCGCATCTTCGTGAGGAAGGCGCGCAGGGAGCGGTGTCGCGCCGGGTAGAGCAGCTGGCCGTCCGGGCTGCGCGCGTAGGCCGCGTACAGGTAGGCCGCCGCGCGTGCGGTGACCAGGTGCAGCACGCCCGGGCCCGCCTCGCGCATCGCCGAGGCCAGCGCGCGGTCCCTCGTGGCGAGCCAGCCGACGCGCAGCCCGCCCGCGGCGAACTCCTTGGACAGGCCGCCGAGCACCACCGTGCGCGCGCCCACGCCCGGCACCGCGCCCTCCAGCGTCACCGGGCTGTGCACCGTCTCCGCCGTGGGGCTGGTGAGGTTCACCAGCCCGAAGATTTCGTCGGACACCAGCAGGCAGCGCTGCTCCACCACGTAGTTGGCGAGCGCCACCAGCTCCTCGCGCGCCACGTAGACGCCCGTGGGGTTGGAGGGCTGCGAGATGACGACGGCGTCCGGGACGAAGCCGCCCTGTCCCCGTCGCGAGAGCAGCTCCGACAGCGTGCCCTGGTCCACCTGGCAGCCGGCGGAGAGGAACGTCGGCGGCAGCACGCCGTAGCAGGGCGTCGTCAGGAAGACGCGGGGCGCGCGGCCCAGGCGCTTCTTGAGGGCGACGCCCAGGTGGTGGATGAGCGGCCAGACCCCCGGCGCGAGCACCAGTTCCTCGGGCGTGTAGCGCACGGCGCGCGTCTCCAGCAGGAAGGCGGCCACGGCCTCCGAGAGGCCCGTCTGCGCGCCGGACTCGCGAGGCGCGGCCGCGGCGGCGATGAGCCCCTCCACGAGCGGCTCGGGCAGCGGCCCCTCGTTCTCGCCGTAGTCCAGGCGCACCAGCTCCGCGTCGTCCTCGCGGAACACCTTGGGCGCGAAGGCGGGGAAGGCCGAGAGCGTCTGGATGCGCGAGGAGCGCGGCAGCGGCACCACCGGGTGCCGGCGGGGCCCGGGCGGCTCCGGCTCCGCGAAGGAGATGCGGAAGGACAAGAGGTCCGCGAAGGTGCGCTCGTAGAACCACTGCGCCAGCGTGCTGATGCGCGAGTACGTCACCTCCGCGGCCACCTCCAGGTCCGCGCGCAGCGGCTCCGGCACGGGCAGCAGCAGCGTCAGCTCCAGGTCCGGCCACACCGCGTTCTTCACCAGGCCGTAGAGCACGACCAGGTTGGGGGCGTACGGCTCGCGCGCCAGGAACTCGAAGAGGGTGAGCGGCTCCACCTGGCCGGTGATGTTGAAGAAGGCGCTCTCGTCGAGCACCACCCAGATGCCCCGCCGCGACGCCTCCGCGATGATGTCGCGCAGCACGGACAGGTTGGTGCGCTCGCCCTTCTCCACCGTGAGCAGCACCATCTTCACGTCGAAGGCGGACAGCAGCCGGCGAATCTCCTCCAGCGTCGTGTGCGTCACCGTGGCGCGCACGCCCGCCTTCTCCAGCGCCCGCGCGTAGAGCGGGTGGAGGTTGCGCGACACCAGCACCTCGTCGCCCGCGTCACACGTGGCGAGCAGGAGCGAGTACACCGCCTGCTCGCGCTCGGGGGCGACGAACAGCTCCTCCGCCGACAGCCTCAGGCCGAAGTAGCGCTCCAGGTAGCGCACCAGCTGGCGCCGGAACGACGCGTCCCCCGCCTCGTGCGCGTACGGCAGCAGCGGCCCCTTCGCGAGCCGCTCCGAGAGCGCCGCGACGAAGCCGAGCTGTTCGGGCGAGGCGGCGCCCAGATCCAGCTCCTCCTGGAGCGCGGGGATGCCCAGTCCTCGAAGCGACTGGCGCAGGGCCAGCGTCTCGCGCGGACGCGACAGGTGCGCCTCCCACACGGCCACCTCGTGCCATACGGCATGGCCCGACTGCAGCCAGCCCAGCGCGGTGGCGGCGCGCAGGGGCTCGGGGCTGTGCGCCTCCATGAAGAACTCGAACTCGCGCCCGGTGCGCTGCTCCAGCGCGACCAGCGGACGGATGTCCGTGTCCGCCGCCTGCCGCACCCGCCGCGCCACGCGCACCCGCGTGGAGAAGCCGCGCCGGGTGAACATTCGCTCGATGATGGGACGGCCCGGACGGCCCGCCAGGTTGAGCAGCAGCCTGCCCGTCAGCGCCAGCCGCTCGGGCGCCTCGTCGAGCAGCCGCGCGATGAGCCCCAGGCCGAAGTGGTCCTCGTACACGTTCTGCAACGTGCAGTAGTTCGACAAGTCATACAGCGCCTGCTCGTCGGCCTGGGACAGCTCCCCAGGCAGCTCCTCCGTGCGCAGCACCTGGGGGATGCAACCCACCACGAAGTCCCACGCGGGCTGCGCCGGGACGCCGCGCAACAGGTCGCTCTCCGCGAAGGACAGCCGCGACACCAGCGTCTCGTCGCCGTTGAGCCACGCGTTGCAGCGCGCGACGACGGGCGAGTGCGGGTTGAGGTCCGCGCCGTGCACGTGCGCCAGCCGCGTGAACTTCGCCAGCGCGATGCAGATCCAGCCCGAGCCCGCGCCCACCTCCACCAGCCGCTTGCCGGCGTACTCGTCCAACGGGACGCTGAGCAGCCCCTCCAGGAAGGTGTAGGCCCAGGACTCGGGCGCGAAGATGGAGGGCAGGAGGAACAGCTCCAGCCGCTCCTGCGAGGCGCCCACCGCCACGGTGACGGTCACCAGCCGCAGCGGGGCCGACTCGGGCTGGTCGCGCGACAGGTCCGCCAGCTCGCGCAGCTCCACCCGCGCCTGGGCGCGCCGCTCCGGGTGGGCCAGGTCCTCCGACAACGCGCGCAACAGGTGGAAGGCCTCTCGGGGTGAGGACGGATAGGTCGGCATGGCGCGCGCGACTGTCCCGGGCCCACCGCCCTGTGTCAACGCACTCCTGGCGCATGCACGCAACCCTTTGGCGCCGTGGCTCCAATCAAGATTTGGCCGCTCGCGCGTAATGAAGGGGTGGTCGCGTGGGTAGGACGGGAAGGCAGCGGCTGGAACGAATGAAGTCGGTCACGCTCGTGGACAGACCCCGTGGTGGAGAGGGGGCACTGATGGAACTCAGTTTCGCGTCGCCGACGAAGGTCGGCATGCAGGCCTTGATGAGCATTCAGCCCTCGCGGAGCCGAGTCCTCAGGGACCCCGCGCGTGTGCGGTGGGAGTCCCAGCCGTGGCGTCGTCAGCTGCGCAATCCGGAGGAGTTCGAGACGCCGGTGTCCCGCTCGGCGCTGGTGAAGGCGCTGCTGGATGAGCAGCTGGAGGTGGACGCGGAGGTGGCGCGGTTCGCCGGGGCGTCGGAGGACGCCGACTGCATCAGCATCGCGCAGGTGGTGCGCTTCGCGGAGCTGTTGACGCGGCGCATGACGCTCGCGGACGCGGATGACCAGGTGCTCCAGCTGGCGCACCTGCGGCGCAACACCGAGGACCTGGCGGACCGGATGATCGAGTGGGCCAACCAGGGCCGACTCTGAGCCGCTCGAAGTCGTGACGCATCCCGTCTGACTCGACATGCCGGACCGTGCGGGCGGATGCCTGGGGCTCGAGGCCCCGGGCCCGCGTGCCCGCGGCGGTCTGGATGAGGGGGAGTGACGGCGCGGGATGCAGAGGGGGGACCGGTGGGCAGTCGGGCGGGCTGGCTCCGCCTCGCTGTTCCACCGGGGTTTTACCGGCGCCATCGTCAACCACTGGCCGTTCGGGTGAGGCCCCAGCGGGTTCCAAGGGCACGGGTGGTGCGAGTGTCTTGACAGGGGTGGAGGTGCGCTGCTCTCACGGAGGGCATGCTCTCCTCGCTCGTCCTCGCCGCCACGCTGGCGGCTGCTCCCGCGCCCCGTTCCGCAGCCCAGGCCCAGACGGTGGTCCACGTGCCCAAGCTGGATGCGCTGGCGGGGCTCACGGCCTTCCTGGAGCGCGCGGGCACGCACGCGGCGCTGCTCCGACCCGCGGCGTGGCGCGCGGAGCTGCACCCGTTCCTGACCATCGACCCGACCAGGCCGGAGACGTTGACGGCGGTGGGGTTGGACCCGGCGGGGCCGGCGACGGTGTCGCTGCGCACGGATGGCCGCGTGTCGTGCATGCGGGTGTCGGACGCGAAGGTGTTCCAGGCCAAGGCGGCCGAGGCGATGACGCAGGCCGGGGGCGAGGCGGCGAAGTCGGCGACGTCGAAGGGCGTGACGACGGTGAGCACGACGCGCTCGGCGGGTGGGGCCATGGGCTATGCGCTCAAGGGCTCGGACGTCTGCGCGTACGGGGCGACGGATGAGGGCGGGGCGGCGCTCCTGAAGGAGTCGGTGAAGCTGGTGGGCAAGGCGCCCGCGGCGGATGCGCGGCTGGGGAAGGTGGCGGGGGTGGCGTTCCTGGCCACGGGTGGGGCGGTGTTGGGGTTGGACGGCAACGCGACGGGGCTGAAGGTGGACGGCACGACGACGAAGCTGCCGTTGCCGCCGTTCCAGGCGAAGGCGGCGAGCCCGTATGCGGCGATGAAGCCGGAGGGGCTGTTGTTCTCGCGCGTCGCGGTGGCGCCGGCGGGGGTTTCGCAGGCGGTGGGCTCGCTCAGGGCGAACATCCAGGCGCTGTGCGCGACGTGTCCGAAGGAGCAGGTGCAGGCGACGACGGACGCGGTGGCGAAGCAGCTGACGGGCAACATGTTGGTGAGCATGAGCAACGTGCAGGTGCGCGGCTCGCTCAGGGCTCCGGAGGCGCGCTTCTTCGCGGTGAAGCAGGCGCTGGCGGCGGAGGTGAAGGACGCGGCGGCGATGAAGAATGCGCTGGAGCCGCTGGGGAAGTTGCCGGGGGCGAAGGCGCTGGAGGATGGCTGGGCGCTGACGGTGAAGGGCGGCACGGTGCAGGTGCGGCAGAAGGGCAAGCACCTGGTGGTGGGCAACGACGACGCGGTGACGCAGGCGACGATGGCGGCGCTGCCGGAGACGACGGCGAAGCTGGAGCGGGCGGCGGACTTCTCACTGGACCCCAAGCTGCTCGCGCGCGGACTGTCCCAGGTGTCGCTGGCGGACGTGCTCTCGGACGAGAACCTCGCGGCGATGTTCGCGGTGAGCTCCGAGCTGGGGCCGCTGCTCGCGCGCAGCGAGCGAATCACGGGCTGGCTCGACAGCGCGCCCGGCGGCGCGCACCGGTTCTCCTTCGACTGGACCTTGCCGGAGTCGAAGTAGCCGCGCCGTGGACGCGCTCCCCGCTCGCCTCGGGGTGGCGCCAGGTCCGGCCAGGAGGGGCGTCGACCCCTCGCGCAGCCAGCCTCCCGTGATTGCCCGCCAGCGTTCAGGTGGTGACGTTTCGGCCACGGCTGGGAGCAACACGTGAGCCCGCTCGTCCCCGGACGAGCGAGCCCCGGCCCTTCCCAGGGGGAGCTGCGCGATGAACGCATTCGGCGTACATTCAGAGGTCGGCAGGCTGCGCAAGGTGATGGTCCACCGCCCGGACTTGAGCCTGAAGCGATTGACCCCGTCCAACCGCGACGAGCTGCTGTTCGACGACGTGCTCTGGGTCGAGCAGGCGCAGCGGGAGCATGACCAGTTCGTCGCGGAGATGCGCAAGCGCGGCGTGGAGGTCTTCCACGTCCACGACCTGCTGACCAAGGCACTCAAGACGCCGGGCGCCCGCCAGTGGGCCATCAGCCACACGGTGAGCCCCTACACCGTGGGCCCCGCCGCGGTCGAGTCCGTGCAGCGCGCCCTGGAGAACATGAGCGCCGAGGCGCTGGCCACCCACCTGATTGGCGGCGTCACGCGCGCCGAGCTGATGCAGTACGCGGACCGGGACCTCTTCGTGCACTCCCTGGTGGCCTCCACCACGCCCGACTCGGCCTTCATCCTGCCGCCGCTGCCCAACCACCTGTTCACCCGCGACAGCTCCTGCTGGCTCTATGGCGGTGTGTCGCTGAACCCGATGTTCTGGCCGTCCCGCCAGTTGGAGACCGTCAACATCGGCGTCATCTACCGCTTCCACCCGATGTTCCGCGAGGCGAAGTTCGACTTCTGGTACCCGGACGCCGGCCACGGCGAGGAGCACGACGAGTTCGACATCCAGTCGTTCGGGCGCTCCGCCATCGAGGGTGGTGACGTGATGCCCATCGGCAACCGCACCGTGCTGATTGGCGTCAGCGAGCGCACCACCGCGCAGATGGTGGAGGTCTTGTCGCGCCGGCTCTTCGAGAAGGGCGCGGTGGACCGCGTCATCGCCGTGGAGCTGGAGAAGAAGCGCTCCTACATGCACCTGGACGTGGTGTTCACCTTCATGGACCGGGACGCCGTCACCATCTACCCCAAGGTCATCGACACCACGAAGGCCTTCAGCATCCGACCGGGCCACAAGCCGTGGGTGCTCGACGTGACGGAGGAGAAGAGCTTCCTGGGCGCCGTCTCCGACGCGCTGGGCGTGAAGCAGAAGGACCTGCGCGTGGTGACCACGGGCGGCGACGCGGCCCAACAGGAGCGCGAGCAGTGGGACAGCGGCAACAACGTGGTGGCCCTGTCTCCGGGCGTCGTCGTGGCGTACTCGAAGAACGTCTACAGCAACCAGAAGTACCGCGAGGCGGGCATCGACGTCGTGGAGATAGACGGCTTCGAGGTGGGCAAGGGCCGGGGCGGCGGCCACTGCATGACGTGTCCCCTGCTCAGGGACCCGTGAGGAGTCCTCGTCGGCCTCATTCCCACGTCGGGCCCGGCCCGAAGAGGACGCCAGATGCCTTCATTCGAGAACCCGCTGCTCATGTTCCTGTCGCTGTTCGCGCTGTACAGCCCCCTGGCGGCGGTGTCGTCCTACTTCCCCATCGTCAGCCAGTTCAAACCCGCCGAGCAGGTGCGGCTCGCCCTGGGGCTGTTCACCTACGTGGCCATCTTCGCCATGGTGGCGCTCTGGGTGGGCGAGCCGTTGCTCGAACTGCTCGGCCTGAGCACCGCGGCGCTGACCGTGACGGGCGGCATCGCGCTGCTCTACGTCGGTGTCCCATTGATGAGGGGCGTCGAGGACAAGCCGCTCGACAAGCCCACCGACGCGGACGAGAGCAAGGCCGAGAAGGCCGCGCAGAGCGGCTCCTGGCGCTCGGTCCTCTTCATGCCGGTGACCTTCCCGCTCACCGTGGGAGGCACCACGTTCGCGATTCTCGTCTCGTTCCGCGCCCAGGCGGAGCGCCTCCTGGACGTCGTCGCCCTCTCCATCGCAGCGCTGGCCTATGCCGCGGTCACCGGGTTGACGGTCTTCATCTCCGGACACATCGAGCGGAGGGTGACGCCCAAGACGCGCACGCTGCTGGAGCGAATCGCGGGCATCCTGCTCACCGCCATCGCGGTGTCCCTCCTGGCGAGCGGCGCGCCCCAGATGGTCGTCGAGACGCTCAACACCATGAAGAAGTAGCCGGACGCCCCCCGCGTCATCTGGCCGACAATCGCTCCCCGCCCCACCCGGCCCCATGTCCGGGTGGGGTCCGCGGGCCCCCTAGGATGACGGCTCCTCGTCGTCCTCGGGGTCCTCATGGCGAGCCGGTCTCTCGTCCTCCGTGGCGGGCTGTCGACCCTGCTGGCGCTGCTGTCCACCGCGACCTGGGCCCAGCCCGCGTCGGACGAGGACCCACGGGCCCCGGAGGACGCCGTCCCCGCGGAGGAGCCGCAGCCCCCCTTCATCCCTGCGGGACACGTGCCGGGCGAGGGCTTCCGGCTCAAGTCCGAGGACGGCGCCTACCTGTTGCGCGTGGCGCTGCAGGCGGCGCTGAAGGCGGACCTGAACTGGACGCAGGAGGGGACGCTCTTGCAGAGCAGCTTCGGTGTCCTGCGTCCCAGCCTCCGGGGCAACGTGGTCAGGCCGTGGATGCGCTACTGGCTCTCCCTGGAGCTGTCGCGAGACTCACCCTACGTGCTCGACGCCTTCGTCGAGGTGCAGCCCTGGGAGGCCCTGGGCCTGCGCTACGGGCAGCAGGGCACGCCCGTGTCGCGGCACGAGGACTTCGGCCCCCAGCAGCTCTTCTTTCCCGAGCACGCCGCCGTGGCGAACTTCTTCTGGTCCGGGCGGGACCAGGGGCTGACGCTCTTCGGCGGCACCCCCCGGCGACGCGTCGACTACTACCTGGGCGTCTACGGGGGCTCGCCGCTGCTGGAGCCGGTGAACCTGCCCGATGACTATCTCGTCGAGGCGCGCGCCACCGTGAGCCCGCTGGGCCCGGTGAACGCCAGCGAGCTGCCCTTCACGCCGGAAGGTGGGCCCCTGCCTCCGCGCATCTCCTTCACCGTCCAGGGCTACTTCGGCCGCGTCCAGACCGACGCGGAGAACTTCAACCCGTCCAACAGCATCCTCAACCCCGCGGTGCCCACCACGGTGGCGACCCGCGTCGGCACGCTGTCGTTCGACCTCTGGTGGCAGCTCGGACGCATCATCGTGTTCGGAGAGTTCTACTGGCGCGCCCTGAAGCCGGTGGGCGTGGCCGACACCTTCTCCACCTATGGGGCGTGGGGGCAGGTCCTCGTGAACGTCTACCGGAACCGGCTGGGGGCCGGCGTCCGGATGAACTGGCTGGACCCCCATGCGGACATCACCGGAGACCGGACGCTCGAGCTCGAGGCCCAGGTGGCGTGGTTCATCCAGGCCCCCGAGCTGATGCTGAAGCTGCGCTACGGCTGGCTGGACCAGGGCACCCCCGACGCCCCTCTGCCCACGGGCGTACAACTCCCCTTCTCCCCGGGGACCTCGGGGGTGACCACGCTGCAACTGAACCTCTTCTTGTGAGCCGGCCGACGCGGGGATGTCGTCCGCCGCACGCTCCTGGCAGCTCCGGTTCGTCCGGGCCCGGGCGCTCGTGCCATGAAGCCAGGACGTGTACGACCTGGACGACATCCGTCCCTATCTCGAGCTGACCTCGGTGGCGGCCGGGGCCGTCTCAGGCGCCCTGCATGCGCAGCGCAGGACCTTCGACTTCGTGGGGGTGGTGGTCATCGGCATCGCCACGGGCCTTGGGGGCGGAATCATCCGCGACGTCATGCTCGGCCAGGGGCCCGCGCTCGCGCTGCGGACCTCCGCGCTGCTCATCACCGCCGCGGTGGCGGCCCTGCTCGGGGCCCTGTTCGGCACCCTGGTGAGCCTGCTGGGGCGCCCCCTGTGGGTGGTGGACACCCTCTCGCTCGGGCTCTTCACGGCGGTCGGCCTGCAACGGGCCCAGGCCGCGGGGCTCGACGTGGTGCCCTCGCTGTTCCTGGGGGTCGTCACCGGCGTGGGCGGGGGCGTGGTGCGCGACGTGTTGTGCCGCGAGACACCCGTCCTGCTGCTGTCGGGACAGCCCTACTCGGTGGCCGCGCTGTTCGCCGGGAGCGTGTACCTGACGGCCCTGCGCGGCTTCGGCCTACCGCAACTCACCGCGGAGGCGCTCGCCACCGCCGCCGCCTTCAGCCTGCGTCTGGTGGCGGCCTGGCGCGGCTGGATGGTGCCGCCCCTGCCGGACCTGCCGCGCGCGCTCCAACGCCTTCGTCGCCCGCGTCCCGGCGGCCCCATGGACCCGCCCACGCCGTAGCGTCCCACGAGGGCACGCGCCACGCCGGGCCCGTCTATCCTCTCCTCGCTGTCCCCACACCCGAGACACCCAGGAGAGCCCATGATTGGCACGACACATCCCCGATGGACGGCGAAGCGCGCGGCGCTCGCGACGCTGGTGCTGGCCCCCATGGCGGCTGGCGCCGTGAGCCAGAAGCTGCGCTACCGCTTCGACACCGTCACCACGCCCGTCACCACCGTCACGGACGACAGCGGCAAGGGCCACACCGGCACGGTGCAGACGAACAACGGCGCCACGGTGACGGCGGTGACGGGCTTCGAGGGTCTCGGCGTGAGGTTCCCCGCCGTCTGTGATGGCACAGGCTGCCCGCTGGCGAACATCACCACCCCCGACGCGACCGACCTGAACCCCGGCACGGCGCTCTTCACCTTCGGCGCCCGCGTCCGCCTCACGCTCGCCGACCTCTCCACCGCCCACGGCTCCAACCTCGTGCAGAAGGGGCTGGCGAGCACCGCCCAGTGGAAGCTCCAGCTCGATGACGCCGTGCAGGGCCGACCCAGCTGCGTGGTCCGCACCACGGGCGGAGTGAATCCCATCATCGTCAAATCGTCGGTGGGCGTCGCCGATGGCGCCTGGCACAAGGTCGCCTGCCAGCGCACCAGCACCACGCTGACCATCCTCGTGGACAACGTCGCGCGCGGCAGCGCGCTGCTCCCGGCCACCTACGACATCAGCCCCACGGGCCAGGCCGTCAACGTGGGCGCCAAGAGCGTTGGCAACAACAACGACCAGTACCACGGCGAAATCGACGACGTTTACTTCAACCTCGACTGAGCCTCGCCCCCCGGCTCCGGTGGGCAACCTCTCACCGGAGTCGCGCCGTCTCGTCCCGTGCGAGCCAGTCCCTCGAGACCGCTCAAGCGGGCCGCTCCTCGCGCCACCCCCGCGCATCCCGCTCCGCCCGCTCCTCCCGGTTCTGGAAGAGCGTCAACCCGCGCTCCACGTCGCCCAACTCCAGCGTCCCCGCCAGCCGCCCGTCCGCGTCCACCACCAACAGCAGCGGAGACTCCTCCTCCGCCATGCGACGCAGCGCCTGCCACCCGTCCTCCTCCAGCCGCGCCACCGGCGTCGCGCGCATCACCTCGCGCACCTGCCGCCGCGTCCGCTCCCCCGCCGGCACCGCGCGCACCGCCTCCACCGCCACGCGCCCCAGCGGCCTGCCGTCCTCCGTCACCGGCAACGCCGTGCGCCGCTCCACCCGGAACTCCCACAGCGCCTCCTCCAGTGACGCCCCCACGTCCACGCCCATCCAGCGCGGCGTCATCAACTCCGCCACCCGCACCTTCTCCAACGTGGCCTTCATCCGCACCTGCTTCGCCTCCCCATCCGCGCCCATGAAGATGAAGAACGCGATGACCATCAGGAACGGGTTGAACGTCGCCAGCCCCCACACCCCGAACAGCAGCGCGAACCCCCGCCCCACCACCGACGCCACCTGCGTCGCGCGCACCATCCCCATCCGCCCCGCGAGCAACGCCCGCAGAATCCTCCCGCCATCCATCGGGAACGCGGGCAGCAGGTTGAACACCCCCAGGAACAGGTTCAGGCTCGCCAGGTAGAAACACGCGAACTGCAGATTGAACGAGCCCGTGCCCGCCACACCCCACGTGGCCAACGCGAGCAGCCCCGCCAGCGCCAGGCTCGTCAGCGGCCCCACCAGCGCCATCAGCGCCTCGTCCCGGGCCCTCGGCGGAGCCTCCGACAACTCCGACACCCCGCCCACCATCATCAGCGTTATCGAGCGCACCTGCCCGCCCCGCGCCAACGCGTACAACGTATGCGCCAGCTCGTGCACGAACACCGACACGAACAGCCCCACCGCCACGGCCAGCCCCCATGCCCACGGCGCGCCCCACAGCTGCCCCGCCGGAACCGCCGCCACCTCCGCGGCCCGCCGGAACGCGCCGCCAAAGACATACGCGAGCAACGGCAACACGAGCAGCAGCGAGAAGTGCACGCGGACGGGAATGCCGCGCAACGAGCCCATCTTCAACACACCTCGCGTCTCGCGCATCTCGCCTCCTCCTTTTCCGGCGCGCCCTCGCCTGCCCCCACCAACCTCCGTCAGCCGCGCGACGCGCGCACGGTGCCAGGGGCGACGCGTTCGCCCGCCCGGCCCCTGAGTGTCCGCTCCCCATCCCGGCAGGTGTCCACCCACGAGCACACCGACGACGACACGGCGCCACGCGCGTGACTCGCCAGCTAGCGTGCCCGCGCTCGACTGCCCGCCGTGCCCCTTCCCCTTGAGAGGCCCCGCATGAACCTGAACAGCCCCCTCACGCTCGCCCGCGAAGTCTGGCGAGCGGCCCGCGTGCTCAGGGACCCCCACCGCCTGCAGGACATCATCGACCTGGCCCGCGTGCTCGTGCCCCCCACCGCCATGCGCCGCATCGTGGAGCGACTGAGCCAATCCCCCACCTGCGCCCGCGCCCTCGCCGAGCGCCCCCGCGTGGGCCGCCTCCCGCTCGCCACGCTGCGAGCCCTCCCCGAGGGCACCCTGGGCCGCGCGTTCATCGACCACCTGGAGCGCAACGGCCTGGACCCCGACGCCCTGCCCCAACGCGAGGCCCACACCCCCGAGGACTACGTGCGCGCGCACCTGCTCGAGTCCCATGACATCTGGCACGTGCTCACCGGCTTCGACACCGACGTGGCCGGAGAGCTGGGCGTCCAGGCCTTCAGCCTGGCGCAGGTGGGCACCCCCTTCGCGCTCGGCATCCTCACAGGCGGGCTCGCCAACACCCTGCTCTACGCCTTCTCCGAGCGCGACGCCCGCGTCCAGGCGCTCGCCCGGGGCTGGGTGCTGGGGCGCCGCGCCCACCCCGTGTTCGGCGCCCCCTGGAGCGAGCTGTGGGCGCGCCCCCTGGAGGAGGTCCGCCAGCGCTACGGCCTGGACTTGTTGGCAGTGGACGCGCTGCTCCCCGTCCTGATGGGCCCGGTAAAGGACGACCCCGCCCGACGCGCCGCCTGAGCGAAGGCGGGCAGCGCGCGAGCGCCCCAATCGTGCTAGAGCGCGGGCCCATGGACGAGACCACCGAGAAGGACCCCCTCCGCGCACGCCTCCAGCAGATGGAGAAGCAGGCCGAGCTGGGCGGCGGTGCGGACCGCATCGCCAAACAGCACGAGGCCGGCAAGCTCACCGCTCGCGAGCGCATCGACCTGCTCCTCGACCCCGGCTCCTTCTGCGAGCTGGACAAGTTCGTCACCCATCGCTCCACCGACTTCGGCATGGGCGACAAGAAGATTCCGGGCGACGGCGTCGTCACCGGCTACGGCACCGTCGAGGGCCGCCAGGTGTTCGTCTTCGCCCAGGACTTCACCGTCTTCGGCGGCTCGCTGTCCGGCGCCTATGCCCAGAAGATCTGCAAGATCATGGACATGGCCACCCGCGTGGGCGCGCCTGTCATCGGCCTGAACGACTCGGGCGGCGCGCGCATCCAGGAGGGCGTGGAGAGCCTCGCGGGCTACGCGGACATCTTCCTGCGCAACACGCTGGCCTCCGGCGTGGTCCCCCAGATTTCGCTCATCATGGGCCCGTGCGCGGGCGGCGCGGTGTACTCGCCCGCCATCACCGACTTCATCATGATGGTGAAGGACACCTCGTACATGTTCATCACCGGCCCGGACGTCATCAAGACGGTGACGCACGAGGAGGTGTCGAAGGAGTCCCTGGGCGGCGCGCTGACGCACAACCAGAAGTCCGGCGTGGCGCACTTCGCCGCGGAGAACGAGCAGGCCGCCATCGTCATGACGCGCGAGCTGTTGTCGTTCCTGCCCTCCAACAACCAGGAGGACCCGCCCGTCCAGCCGTGTGATGACGACCCGTTCCGGGCCGAGGAGTCGCTCAAGACGATTGTCCCGAGCAACCCCAACAAGCCCTACGACATCAAGGACATCATCAAGGCCGTCGTCGACAACAAGCACTTCTTCGAGGTGCAGGAGCACTACGCGCGCAACATCGTCGTGGGCTTCGCGCGCATGAACGGCAAGAGCGTGGGCATCGTCGCCAACCAGCCCGCGGTGCTCGCCGGCGTGCTGGACATCGACGCCAGCGTGAAGGCCGCGCGCTTCGTGCGCTTCTGCGACTGCTTCAACATCCCCCTGCTCACCCTGGTGGACGTGCCCGGCTTCCTGCCCGGCACCGACCAGGAGTGGGGCGGCATCATCACCCACGGCGCCAAGCTGCTGTACGCCTTCGCCGAGGCCACCGTCCCCAAAATCACCCTCATCACCCGCAAGGCCTACGGCGGCGCGTACGACGTGATGGCGTCCAAGCACATCCGCGCGGACATCAACTACGCCTACCCCACCGCCGAAATCGCCGTGATGGGCCCCGAGGGCGCGGTCAACATCATCTTCCGCAACGAGCTGAACAAGGCGCAGGACGCCGCGGCCGAGCGCACGAAGCTGGTGAACGACTACCGCGAGAAGTTCGCCAACCCGTTCAAGGCGGCGGAGCTGGGCTACATCGACGAGGTCATCCGCCCCGAGGAGACCCGGGCCAAGGTCATCCGGGCGCTGGAGATGTTGAAGGACAAGCGTCAGGAGAACCCGCCGCGCAAGCACGGGAACATCCCGCTGTAGGCTCCCTTCCGGGCCCCTGGACGCCTGCTCTCCCTCGGCTGGAGAGCAGGCAGGCTCGGGCCGCGCGGGAAATTCTCGTGCGGCCCGAGGGCTTTCACCGGGCCAGGAAAGGAACCCCCATTTTGCCCCACCGCCGACTCCTTCTGTTTCTCGCCGACGTCGAAGGCAACCTCACCGCACTGCGTCAGACGCTCAAGCGTGTCTGCGAGGCGGTGGACCTCCCCACGCCGGAGGTGAAGTGGGTGGAAACGCCCCCGGACGGGCTGGCCGATGCGGGCTGGCACGCCGCGGAGGTGGCCCTGCCCCCGGCCCCTGGCCGCAAGGCGCGCAAGTCCGAGCAGCCCTTCCTGGAGGAGCAGCTCGACGCCATGGCGCAGGCCATCTCCCAGGACTTCCGGGAGCGCACGCTGGGCATCTTCGTGGACCGGGAGCACAGCTACGCGCGCACGTGCGTCAGCGGCCCGGGCCGTCCCTCCAAGGCCGTGGAGGGCGAGGTGCTGGATGTGATGCGCCAGGCCGCTCGCTGGCTGGACGTGGAGACGGGCTTGCTGGCGCGGATGCTCGGGGGTGGCAACACCGCGCGCAACCTGCTGGCCGCGGCCGTGGATTTCGGTGGGGACGCCGCCGCGGTGCCGTCCAAGCCTCCGGAGCCGGATGAGGATGACCGGTTCGTCGAGGCGAAGCTCGCGCAGGCGCGGGCGTACATGGAGCAGTACCGCAGCGCGCGGAAGTAGGGCGCGCGCATGTGACGCCCGGAGGGGTCTTCCGGGCGGGAAGAGGTTCGAGACGTACCGGGTGGACTCGAGCGTGGAGGTGGAAGCCTCCACTCCCTCCGAGAGCCCGACAGGACGCGCTCGGTGCCAACAACGGGGCCCGCATCCAACCCACGCAAAACGAGGCGGCCCGTGGTAGACGGGCGCCCATGCCCAAGATCCGCAAAGTGCTCGTCGCCAATCGCGGCGAGATCGCCATCCGGGTGATGCGCACCTGCAAGGAGCTCGGCATCGCCACCGTGGCGGTGTACTCGGAGGCGGACCGCGCCGCCCTGCATGTCCGCACCGCGGACCAGGCCATCTTCGTCGGCCCTCCGCCCTCCCGGGAGAGCTACCTGGTCCAGCAGCGCATCCTCGACGCCGCCAAGGCCGCCGGCGCGGACGCCATCCACCCCGGCTATGGCTTCCTCTCCGAGAACGCCTCCTTCGTGCGCGCCTGCGAGGCCGCCGGCATCACCTTCATCGGTCCGCCGGCCTCCGCCATGGACGCCATGGGCGAGAAGACCCGCGCCCGCGCGAACATGATCAAGGCCGGCGTGCCCGTGGTCCCCGGCACCACCGAGCCCATCGCCACGGAGGCCGAGGCGCGCGAGTACGCGCAGAAGATCGGCTTCCCCATCATGCTCAAGGCCGCGGGCGGCGGCGGCGGCAAGGGCATGCGCCGCGTGGAGGGGCTCGGTGACTTCGAGTCCGCGTGGCGCTCCGCCAAGAGCGAGGCGCTCAACGCCTTCGGCAACGACGCCGTCTACATCGAGAAGTATCTCGAGAAGCCACACCACGTCGAAATCCAGGTGTTCGCCGACACGCACGGCAACGTCATCCACCTGAACGAGCGCGAGTGCTCGGCGCAGCGCCGTCACCAGAAGGTGGTGGAGGAGACGCCCAGCCCCATCCTCACGCCGGAGCTGCGCTCGAAGATGGGCGAGGTCGCGGTGAAGGCGGCCAAGGCCGTCAACTACGTGGGCGCGGGCACGGTGGAGTTCCTGGTCGACGTGCACCGCAACTTCTACTTCCTGGAGATGAACACGCGCCTCCAGGTGGAGCACCCGGTGACGGAGTGGGTGACGGGGCTGGACCTGGTCGCGCTGCAGATCAAGGTCGCCGAGGGGGAGAAGCTGCCCCTGCTCCAGGCGCCCGCGCCGCAGGGCCACTCCATCGAGGTCCGCGTGTACGCGGAGGACCCCGCGCGCAACTTCATGCCCAGCCCGGGCAAGATTACGTACCTGCGCGTGCCGGGCGGACCCAACGTGCGCGACGACTCGGGCGTGTTCCCCGGGTACACGGTGCCCAACGTCTACGACCCGATGATCTCCAAGCTGTCCGTGTGGGCCCCCACGCGGCGCGAGGCCATCGCCCGGGCGCAGCGCGCGCTGTCCGAGTACGTGGTGAAGGGCATCACCACCAACATCCGCTACCTGCGGGCCATCCTCGCGCACCCGGAGTTCGTCGAGGGCGACTACGACACGGGCTTCCTCGGCCGCGAGCACACCACGCTGCAGGGCGTGGAGGACCCGAAGCTCAGCGAGATGGCGCTGCTGGCGAGCGTCGTCTACGCGCACCAGCGCGATGCCAAGCGCGCCAAGACGCTCCCCGGCGCCAAGGCCGCGAGCAGCTCCGACACGGGCCAGGTCAGCGCGTGGCGCCAGGCGCTGCGCTCGCGTCGCCGCTAACCCCACCCTGAGGCTCACGAGACTTCCATGCGCTATTTCACGAAGCAGCAGGGACAGAAGGAAGCGGTGCCGGTGGACCTGGAGGCGCTGGGTGGCGAGCGCTACAAGCTCACCGTCAACGGCGTCACGTACCAGGTGGACGCGCTCGCGCTCGAGCACGGCACCATGAGCATGTTGGTGGACGGCCAGTCCTACAGCGTCGAGTTCGAGGAGAACGGCGACGAGGTGGGCGTGCTGCTCCGCGGCCAGGTGAGCCGCTTCGACGTCGCGGACGAGCGTCGGCTGCGGCTGCGCGCGGGCACGGCGGGCTTCTCCGTGGAGGGCAAGCAGCTGGTCACCGCGCCCATGCCGGGCAAGGTGGTGAAGGTGCTGGTGAAGGTGGGCGACGAGGTGAAGGAGGGCCAGGGCCTGGTGGTGGTGGAGGCCATGAAGATGGAGAACGAGCTCAAGAGCCCCAAGGCGGGCAAGGTGACCGAGCTGTTCGCCAAGGAAGGCACCACCGTGGAGAACAACGCGAAGCTCGTCGTCGTCGAGTAGCCAGGGCGTGGCGGCGCGTGCCCGGTCTCGCGCGCGCCGCAACCCCGTCGTTCAGGGCCGGGGCGATAGTCCGAAGCGCCTCGCCTCGTAGGGGTCGTCCGATTCGGCGGCCAACGCCTCCACCCGCGTGAGCGCCCTCGTCAGGGGCGCGGGCAGCGGCGCCTCCACGAGCGGAGGCAGTCGCAGCGGGCCGGAGTGGGACTCGAGCAGCTCCGGCGAGTCCGCGTCCAGCCAGTAGCGCACCAGGAAGTGCCGCCGCTGGAGCGTGCCTCGCGACAAGCGCTGTCCCTTCGCGTCCACGGCGATGGCGGCGATGGGCCGACGCAGCTTGTTTCCCTGAAGCGCGGAGCCCGTGGGCAGCTCTCCGTCCAGCAACCAGCGGACAGCGACGAGCGCGGTGGCGGCGGGGCCCTGGCGCGTCCAGGAGCGCAGCTCCACCTGGGGCAGCGGCGGCCACTCGGGCCCTCGGGCCTGGACCGTGAGGTCCACGACGCACACGCCCTGGAACGTCAGCTTCAGCGCGCGGGTGCCCTTGGGCACCGCGGTGATGAGCGCCAGTCGTCGAGGCTTCGCCGCGGCGCCGAGCGACTCGAAGTAGCGGTCCACCGGCGCGCCCTGGTCATCCAGCAACACCCACTGGAAGTCGGACGCGGGGGGCCTCCCCGCTCCATCCTGGAGATGGATTCGGACGGGCTCCGCGTCCCGGTGCGAGAAGTCGATGGCCACCAACTCCGTGGACGGAGGGGGCTGCACCGTCGCCCCGCCCCGGAACACCCAGGCCCGGTGGACCCGGACCTTCCCCTCGCACGCATCCCCTTTCGCGACAGGGGACGCGGCCAGGAGTGAAGCGGTGAGCCCCACGAGCAACGAGAACATGCCCCGAGCGTAGGCACAGCCCCCCCTGGACTGCACCTGCATCCCGGGTGCGCCAACTCGCGCGAGGGATTCAGCGGTAGTACGGGGACAGCGCGGCGGTGATGCGGGCAATCAGGTCCGTCGTCTGCAACCTCTCATCGGCGCTCAGCGTGGGCAGCGCGGCGGTGAGCGAGTCCCGCGCGGACATCAGGATGGAGTACGCGGCCAGCGACTGCTGGACCTTCAGGATGTCCACCATGGCGCGGCGCGCGGCGTACCCGCGCACCCCATCCGAGTTGAGCAGGATGCCCTGCACGTCCGCCAGCACCAGCGACGTCAGCGCGGGAGCGTCGGGCGGGTTGGCGCTGAAGGGGCCTCGCTGCGCCGCCGGGTCCAGGTACAGCCGCGCCAGGAGCCTGCGCGCCAGGTCATCCGCGCGCGACGCGTAGTGGGCGGGAGCCCCAGGAGGGATGACCAGCGGCGGGCGCACCTGCTGCATCGCCAGCTGATACGCCTGCGCCTGCACCGCCGGGCTGCCCGCGCGCACGAACTGGAGCACGGGGTTGGCCGTCGCGTTGAACCGGCCTGCCAGCGACGCATACAGGAGGGGGTGCGAGACATTCAGCAGGGTGTTCATCGCCACGTTCATCGCGGGCACGTAGAACTTCGTCAGCGGCTCGTCGGTGCGGTCATACCGGTTGCAGTACGGGTCGACGCGCGCGTCCACGTCGGTGCAGTACGGCTCGGTGGGCAGGTCCGGGGACAGGCCATAGAGGTAGCGCACTGCCTGCACGTCGTAGGCGCCCGGCGCGTCGCCGTACACGGCATCCCGAGGGTCCAGGTACTCCATCACCGAGCTGGAGCGCGCCCCCGTCGCGCCGCCGTCGTACACCTGTGAGCCCGCGAAGTTGTGCCGAAGCCCCAGCGTGTGCCCCACCTCGTGCAGCACCAGGTACGTGAGGTACGCCTCCACCTTCTGCTTCTTGGTCATCGGCGAGCCGGGCTCGACGAGGAGCTCCGCCCCCTGCTCGCCCTGCTCGAGCAGCGCCTCGGAGTGGAAGTCACACCGCGCCTCGCCCCCCATGCCGGCCCAGGACATCCGCAGCGACGAGGCGGGGCGCTCGGTGGCCACCAGCGCGCCCACGTCCCCTGAGAAGGTCTGGTGCGCCACCTCCAGCCAGTTGCTGCCCAGGTAGATGCTGGCGCCACGAATCTCGCCGGTGTTCGGGTTGGTCCGCCAATCGGCGAAAGCGAACGACGCCGCGCGGTCCGGGTCGACGATGAGGTGGTTCTCGTCATCGCGGCCGAAGTCGCTCGAGCTGTCCCCCATCACCGCCTCGAGCGCCGGGAAGCCGAAGGCCGTGTTCCATCCCTCGATGCCCCGCTTCACCGCGCCCACCAGGTCATACGCCTGGAAGCGCGGGTCCGCCTGCACCGTGAGCAGGCTGGGTGTGATGCGCCAGCGGATGGGCGTCATGCCCGGCTGGATGGCCCACTTCGCGGCCACGCGCTCGGTGGCGCCTCCCGTGTTCGGAATCAGCTTCGGCTCGCTCAGGAAGTAGTGCTCCCGCGCGGGCGCGGGCGTGGGCACGTACCCCGGGCTCTCCTGGTAGCGGCGCAGCGCGATGCTCAGCGTGCCCGACGTGCGGAAGGGGTTCTCCTCCAGGTACAGCGGCGCCATGTCATCCGGCAGGTTCGAGTAGCCGGTGAAGACCTGCTCGAAGGTGACGCCGTCCGCGATGGGCCGCAGCTTCTGCGCCAGGCTCAGCTCCACCTGGAACTGCGCGCGCATCATCACCGCGTTCAGGTCCCCCATCACCCCGAAGCGGTTGAGCCCCGCCGCCGGGTCGATGAGCACGTACTGCTCCGAGCCCCGCCGCCGGTGGAACGGCGGGTGGTCCTCCACGATGGGATACGCCTCCACCAACACCTGCGGGTCGAAGATGTCGCTCAGGACCTTGCGGTCATCCACATCCAGGACGAACAGCTTGCCGTTCTGCTCCTTGAAGCTCACCACGCGCGTGCCCAGCGAGTTGGCCGCGAAGTAGGCGGCGCCTCCCGGGTGGTATTGCTGGATGTACGCGGACAAGAACCACTTCGTCGCCAGTTGGTCCCGACGGATGGCCAGGTAGAAGCCGCGCCCCGAGTCCTCCACCACGCCTCGCAGCTTCTGCTCCACCTGCTGTCGCTCGGCGGCCCCCACCTCCCGCGGCACCGCCACGAAGGCCCCCTCCAGCACCTCGTCCGGCAGCGCCACGTCCGGAGTGTCGGGCGGAGCCTCGCCACAGCCCGTGCCCCACAGCAGGGCCAGCGAAAGCACTCCCACCCACGAGCACCGAGGGAACCGCCTGCGTCCGCGCATCGCGTGTCTCCGAGTCCGGGACGCGCGAGGAGGCGCGCCCACCCACGGGTCAACGACGCGCCCGCACCATCTTCCCGGGAGGGGACACGATTTCTCCGCCCCGCCGGGAGCCGTCCGCGACTTTAAATGCGACCCGCGCAACCCAGATGCTTTTGCTACTCAGTTCGACCCGAGCGGTCGCTCACCTGGAGGCACCATGCGGAGCTGGAACATGAAGGGGCTGTGGTTGGCTGGCGTGCTGTTGGCGGGCTGTGGTGGCACCGAGGCCCTGGACGGGCAGCCCGAGGCGGCCGCCCCCGAGCTGGCCCAGACGGAGGCCGCCCTGGAGTACAACGAGGACCTGCACTGCATCGTCATGACGCCCTCGGTGCGCTGCAACAACGGCCTGCAGATGTACGCGTACTGGAGCGACGAGCTCGGCCACTACTTCATCCCCCGCAACGTCTGTGGCAGCCGCGGGCCCATCGTGTGCCCGCTCTAGTCACTCCCTCACACTCCTAGTGTGAAACGGCGCCCCGGCCCGCCTCGTGGTTTGTTCGCACGCAAACCAGATGGCAGACTGGGGCGTCATGAAGGTCACTGGTCGCCGAGTCCTGCTCGCGGCCCTGGGCGCGTCGCTGTCGGCGTGCGCGTCCCGGCCCGCCCCTCCGGTCCTGCACTACAGCTTGGGCATCTCCCGAGCGGACTACCGAGACTACGGGGGTGCCAAGGCCAGCCCCTGTGACGCGGAGCAGCGCTGGTTGTCGGACGAGCTGACGGCCGTCAACGGCGTGCTGGCGCGCTTCGTCAACGGCACCGACAAGCTCGACACGCCCGCCTCGCTGGACCATGCGAAGCAGGTGGAGCTCCTGAAGGAGGCCCAGCAGACGCTGCCGCCGGTGCTGGCGGTCCACGAGAACAACCTCCGGGGCCTCGCGCAGTGCGGGTTCAAGGACAAGGGCGCCTTCCCGGAGATTTCGCGCCGGGGTGGGGAGCTGGTGAAGGAGGCGCGCGAGCGGCTGTCCAGCGCGGACTCGGTGCTCGCCGCCGTGTCGCTGCGCCAGGCCCAGGACAAGTGGAAGGAGGAGTCGCCCCAGCGCGAGGCCACCGCGCGCGGCACGTGGTGCACCGCCGACCCGAAGATTGGCGAGGCCACGGTGTTCTACGCGCGCGCCGCAATGGACGGCACCTTCCGGTGGCACTTCTGCGACGGCTCCCTCGTGGAGCAGCGCGCAGGCGCGGAGCCGACCTACGTGGAGCCCGAGGGGCTCAACAAGCGCGACCGCCGCCGCATCCAGCCGCCGCGCTACCTGGAGGCGGCCGCCAACTTCCCGGCCGAGGAAATCGACCGGCCGCCGGAGACCGGCACCCCGAAGAGCGCCTCTCCGACGCCCTGACGTTCTACAGTCCGGGAACCACCGGGCGGCCTCGTGCCGCCCCCTGCCCCGGAAAGCCGCCCCATGCGACACGCCGCCGCCGTCGCCCTCGTGATGCTCTGCTCGCTGCCCGCGCTCGCGGCGCGGCGCGAGGGCACCTGTGAGGTCCGGGTGATGGGAGGCCTGCAGCTGGCCTTCTCCGGCAAGGGCGGCACGCAGTCCGCCACCTCGGACCACTGGATGTCTCCCGAGGAGATGCGCGCGGTCTACGAGAAGATCCACAGCCGGATGAAGCAGGACCCCAAGAAGGTCCAGGCCGCCGCCGCGAAGCTCGCGGCGAAGGGGACGATGAGCGGCCCCCTGTCCATCCACTGCATCAGCGCGGGCGGCATCCAGTCGGCGAGCCTGAGCATCCTCTCCGGGCAGAACACCAAGGAGAGCGTTCCCTTCAAGCCCGGCGCGTACCCGCTCGTCACGCTGGACGAGAAGCCCGGCGAGTTGCCCGTGGCGCTGCGCCTCAAGGGCGTCAACTACATGCTCACCGTGCCCGGCGTCCTGGTGCTGACCCGGTTCGACGGCCGCGGCGTCGCGGGCACGTTCAAGTTCACCGCCCGCACGCACAGCTCCGCCAACAAGAAGGACGCCACCGAGCGCACCATCCGGGTGGAGGGCAGCTTCGACTTGCCCTGTCCCGTGAAGAGCCGCGTCTGCAGCTAGCCGTGCGGGGCGCGCGGCGGCACGCCGAACTGGGAACGAGTCTGCATCTGCCATTCGGCTACAGTGGTGTCCGCGGTCATCCCCCACGCCACGGAGCACCTCCATGCAGCTGCGCCCCTTCCTCGCGTCCCTCGCCGTCTGCCTGTCCCTCCTCGGCTGTGGTGGCGGCGCGCCCGCGAGCGAGCCGGTGAGCCCGGAGGCGCCCCAGACCGAGACCTCGACGAGCGCCCAGGTCTCCTGCTGGGACGAGTGCTACCAGGCCAACGCCTGGTGTCCGTCCCAGTGCGGGGTCTCGAGCGAGGTGTGCGCCCAGGCCATCTCCGTCTGCTACGACTCGTGCGAGCGCGGCGTGGGTCCCTGGCTGCCCTGCTGAGCGTCACCTGCCAGCGGCCGTGGAGCGCTCCGTCATGGACAGCTCCACGGTGTGGCTGCTGTCCGGTGAGAGCTCCAGGTTCATCTGGCACGTCTCGATGTGGCGCGGCCCCTTCGCGCAGACGGTGAACACGCCCGCGCGCACCTTGGGGAAGCGGGCCATGCCCTGCGCATCCGTCTTCAACTGCTCCGGATGCAGCCGACGCGGCTGGCCCTCGCTCACGATGGCCACCGTGATTCCCGGCACCGGCTTGAGCCCCCAGGGGTCGAGCGTCCGCACATAGACGCGCCCCAGTTGAGAAGGCGCCAGCGTGCGGGGGTCCTCGGGGTCCTCGATGGGCATCGAGCCCGCATCCGGCGAACCCGCGTCGGAAACCCGAGCGGTGGCGACCTTGGGTCGGGGCTCTTGCGCCAGTTGCCGCCGCAGGAGCGCCGCGAGCGACAGCGACACCCCGACGCCCGCGATGGCGATGACCCAACGAACCCCTCGGTGCATACCCGAGCTCCCTGGCTTCCAACCGCGAGGACGACGGCCCGACGTCGGAAGCCTAGCATTCCGAGGACTCGCGGCCCGCGTCGGTGGACCTGGGGGCGGAGGGGCCCGCATCGAAATTCCGCACGCTCGCCCGGGACTGGTAGGGTCCGGCGCCGCTCCACTTCCCCCGGCTTTCGCGTCACACGAGGTCCCCCGCATGGAGATGCTCTGCACCTTGCGCAGCGTCACGGAGGCGCAGCGCGGCGCCCTGCTTCAGGCCCCCGAGCGCCTGGAGGACTTCCTCGACGACGACGAGGACTTCGGAGACCCGAAGGGCGGAGCGTTCCTGGAGCTGGACATCGGCGAGGCGTGGCATGCCCTCCAGTACCTGCTCACCGGCACCGCGTGGGAGGGCAGCGCGCCGTTGGACTTCCTCGTCCGCGGCGGTGACGACGTGGGCGACATCCCCTCCGACGAGGGCACCGCGCGCGTCTTCGCGCCCGCGCAGGTGAAGGCGCTCGCCACCGCGCTGAAGGACGTCTCCGAGAACACGCTGCGCCGCCGCTTCGACCCGGCGAAGATGCAGGCCCAGGACATCTACCCCGGCACCTGGGATGAGCCGCCCGAGGACAGCGACCCGCTCGAGGAGGTGCTCTCCTACTTCGAGGAGCTCCAGAAGTTCGTCGCCCAGGTGTCCCGCCGCGACGGCGCGCTGCTGGTGCACATCGGCTGAAGGACCGTCAGCCCATCACCACGTCGCGTCCCAGCTTCAGCACCAGCGCCAGCACCACGGCGAGCACCACCTTGCGCACCAGGGTGTCGCCGCCCTTCACCGCCAGGTGCGCGCCCAGCCACGCGCCGGTGAACTGCGCCGCGGCCATGGGCAGCGCCACCTTCCACAGCACCACGCCCTTGAGCGAGAACAGGATGACGGACGCCAGGTTGGAGGCGAAGTTCACCACCTTCGCGTCCGCGGACGCTCGCGCCAGGCCGTGGCCCAGCAGCGTGTTGAAGCCGACGATGAGGAAGGTGCCCGTGCCCGGGCCGAAGAACCCGTCATAGGTGCCGACGGCCAGCGCGATGAGCGCGCCGATGGCCTGGGCGCGCGAGCGGGGCGAGGGCTCCGCGTGCGCGGGGGCCTTGGGCGGCGCGCGGCGGAAGGCGAGGAACACCGCCACGGCGATGAGCAGCACCAGCACCAGCGGCTTGAGCACCTCCGGCTTCACCAGCAGCACCAGCGCCGCGCCCGCGAAGGCGCCGCCCAGGCCGAAGGGGAACGTCACGCGCGCCAGCTTCCAGTCCACCAGCCCCGCGCGCGAGAAGCGCACCAGCGCCGCGAACGAGCCGAACACGGACTGCCCCTTGTTGGTCCCCAGCGCCACGTGCGGGGGCAGCCCCGCCGTCAGCAGCGCCGGCAGCGTGATGAGCCCGCCGCCGCCCGCGATGGCATCCACCATGCCCGCCACCAGCGCCGCGACACACAGCAGCAGCAGGTGCTGCGCACTGACGTCCACCAGTAGGTCCACCCTGTGTCTCCCTCGCCTCGAGCGGCGCCTGGGTACCACGGGCGCCGTCGCGGCTGCTCGCTTCTTGCGTCCCCCGCCACCTTGGGCGTCAATGCCCCGGTCGTTTCACCTCCGAGGTCTTCATGCTCGCCTCCCTCTTCACCGTGCTGGCGCTCACGCTGGCCTCGGCTCCACCCTCGCAGGACCCCAACGCGCCCACCTGCCGGATGATGAACAGCCAGGTGGCGTGTGGATATGGGTGCAAGTCCGACTCGAACCGCGCCCGCTGTGCGCAGACGCCCCAGGGGCGCTGTCAGCTCATCGACGGGCAGGCGGTGTGCTTCGACCCGCCGGCGTACGTGGTGAAGGCGTATGGCGCGGCGCTGCCGGAGCCCGAGTGCAAGGCCATCGACGGGGCGGTGGCGTGTGGCTACCACTGCGTGACGCAGCCGGGCCGGGTGAAGTGCGCGAAGTCGCCGGCCGGGGTGTGCAAGGCGCGCGGAGGCGAGGTGGAGTGCTTCGACCCGCCGGCGGTGGTCTTCGCGGTGTACGGCAAGGAGACGCCCCGCGCGGACTGCCGCAGCAACGGGGTGGAGCTGACGTGTGGCTACAACTGTCTCAACGCGTCAGAGGGCGTGCGGTGCACCCGGACGCCGGCGGGGGTGTGCAAGATTTCGAGCGGGCGCATCACCTGCTTCGACCCGCCTGCGGCGGCTTTGTGCACCTGGAAGCGCGCGATTCCCGCGCCGGAGTGCCGCAACACGGAGTCCGGCCCGGCGTGTGGATATGCGTGCACGACGGCGTTCTCGAAGTCGGCGTGTGCGTCCACGCCCTCGGGCATCTGCAAGGTGTTCGACAGCGAGGTGCACTGCTTCGACCCGCCCGTCGAGCAGCAGGCGGACCCGGCCTGCCTGTCGGTCCTGGGGATGGCGGTGCTGGACGGGGCCACGCCCTGACACAGGGTATGAGCCCTCCGCCCCGCCGTCTGCTTTGAGCCTTCCTGGGAGAGCGGTAGGGTTGCCGTCTTCTCGCAGCAGGAATGGAGCAGAACCGCGCATGGCGGAGGGTGACGTCCGTCAATATTGGGTCCGCAACGACAGGGGCACCCTGTGGGGGCCCCTCACCCTGCCGACCATCGAGCTGCTCATCGACAGCGGCGCCATCAAGGGCAAGCTCCAGGTCTCCGAGGACGGGCTGAACTTCGCCTTCCCCTGGCGCTTCCCCGAGGCCCGCGAGGTGTTCCCGCGCGAGCTGTGGGGTGACGGCGCGCCGGCGAACCTCGGCCCCGGGCCCCAGGCCCCGGTAGCGCGCCCCGGTGTCCCCATGGCAGGGCCGGGCGGTGTGCCCATGGCGGGGCCGGGTGCGGCGCCCATGGCCGGTCCGGGCGTGCCGATGGCGGGACCGGGAGTACCGATGGCGGGCCCAGGTGCCGCGCCGATGGCAGGGCCAGGTGCCGCGCCGATGGCGGGGCCAGGTGCCGCGCCGATGGCGGGGCCAGGTGCCGCGCCGATCGCACGCCCAGGAGTTCCCATGGCGGGCCCGGGTGCGCCCATGGTGGGGCCCGGTGCAACCGGGCGTCCAGGTGTCCCCATGGCGGGCCCAGGTGTCCCCATGGCGGGTCCAGGCGCACCGCCGAACGCGCGCCCTGGTGTCCCCATGGCGGGCCCGGGTGCGCCCATGGTGGGGCCCGGTGCAACCGGGCGTCCAGGTGTCCCCATGGCAGGCCCAGGTGCACCCATGGCAGGCCCAAGTGCACCCATGGCGGGCACAGGGGTCCCCATGGCGGGTCCAGGGGTTCGACCGGGGGATCCTCGGGCGCAAGGGAACCCGATGCAGGCCGCACGGCCTCAAGTTCCAGGTGCGGCCCCCGGAGCACCCGGAGCCGTCGCACGCCCCGTCGCGCCGCCCAACGCGGCCACCGGACAGCCCCAGGTCGCCACGCCGCAGGCGGGAGCCGTCCCTCCAGCAGCCCCCTTCCCCTCCACGGGAGCCGCGCCCGCCGTCTCCACGGAGTCCTCTCCCTATGCGATGCCCTCGCAGGGGCAGCTCGAGCAGACCTCGCCGCTGAACCTCTTCGGCCGCATCGCCTCCGCGGAGCAGACGGGCCTGCTCAAGCTGGCGCTCGCGGACCGGGTCATCCTGATTCATTTCCGCAAGGGCAACCCGGAGTTCGTCGACTCCAACCACCCCGAGGACTCGCTGGGCACGTCGCTGATGGGCGCGCGGCTGCTCACGCCCGAGCAGCTCCAGCAAGCCGAGTCCGCCAAGGAGCGCTTCGGCGGAGACCTGCTCGCCGCGCTCTTCGGACTCGGTCTGCTCCAGCCCGCCAGCGCGTTCTCGATTCTGGCGCAGCGAGCCTCCAGCATCCTGTTCAAGGGCCTGCGCGCCGAGTCCGGCATGTTCGCCTTCGAGCTGCGGGAGCTGGCGGGCAACAAGGCCATGCCGCTGGGCAACCGGTGGGCGGTGCTCAGCGACACGGTGCGCCGCATGCCCTCCGCGGACATCAAGCGTCGGCTCATGCCGGTGCTCAACCTGCCCATCATGAAGTCGGGTGGGATGGTGGCCGCCAGCGAGCTGCGGCTGACGCCGCACGAGGTTCGCGCGCTCACGGTCATCGATGGAGTGCGCTCGGTGTCGCAGCTCCTCGCGGACTTCCCACAGGACGCCGACCACCTGCTGCGCCTGGCCTTCCTGCTGCGCGAGCTGGACGCGGTGTCCTTCGCGGCCGCGCGCCCGGCCCCCGCGACGGTGGCGGGCCCCACGGCCGCCGCGCAGCCCGGTCCTGCGCCCACCGCGGGTCCCACGGCCGCGCCCCGCCCGGCCCCGCCACCGGGGGCACAGGCTCCGACCGCCGCGCCTGGGAATCCCCCGGGAGCGGGCTCACCGCAGGCCGCGCGCCCGGGCAATCCGCCGGGTGCCGCCGCGCCGGCAGCGGCCCGTCCGGGCAATCCTCCTGGAGCCGCCGCGGCCCCCCGTCCTCCGCCCGTCGTCGGCGCGGCGCCAGCCCGTCCGGCGAGCCCCGCGCCCGCCGCGGCAGCACGTCCGGCGCCGCCCACGGTCTCCGGCCCTCCGCCGGGCGCCGACGAGATTCCAGCGCTCAAGCAGCTGGCGATGGCGTTGAAGCAGCAGAACCACTTCCAGCGGCTGGGGTTGGCGGAGCAGGCGGACGGCAGCGCGGTCAAGGTCGCCTACTTCCGTCTGGCCAAGCTGTACCACCCGGACACGCTCCCACAGGGGGCGCCGCCGGAGCTCGAGAAGCTCAAGGCCGAGGTGTTCGCCTACATCGGCGATGCGTACCGGACGCTGTCCGACGACAAGAGCCGGGCGGCCTATCTCGAGGAGCTGAAGAGTGGTGGCGCCGGGGCGGAGGTGGACATCAACGCCATCCTGATGGCGGAGGAGCTCTTCCAGAAGTCGTGCATCCTGGTGAAGGCGCGCAAGTTCCCGGAGGCCGTGAAGATGTTGAACGAGGCCATCCAGCTCAACGCCGAGGAGGCGGAGTTCTACGCCTGGCGGGGCTATGCGCGGTTCTTCACGGCGACGGACAAGAAGGCGGCGCAGCCGGAGGCGTTCCGGGAAATCCAGAACGCCATCAAGCGCAACGAGCGGTGTGCGCCGGCGCACTACTTCCTCGGGGTGATTGCGAAGCTGACGGGAGACACCGCGGGGGCGCTGAAGCACTTCAAGCGGACCGTGGAGCTTCAGCCAGACCACATCGACGCTCAGCGGGAGATTCGCATGGCGGCCCAGAAGAAGTAGGGTGCGCCCCCCATCCGGAGGGGCCAGGGGCCCCGCGGGTGGAGTCGAAGGAGACAGCAACGTGTCGCTCACCGGGAAGCAACGCCGCCATCTGCGCGCGCTCGGACACCACCTGGAGCCGGTGGTCATCGTCGGTCAATCCGGCGTCACCGAGGGCGTCATCGCCGCCGTCGAGCAGGCGCTGCACGACCACGAGCTCATCAAGGTGAAGATCAACGAGGGCCCCGAGTCGCGCCAGGAAGCCGCCGCGCGCCTCGCCGAGGGCACCAGCGCCGAGCTGGCCCAGCTGTTGGGCCGCACGGCGCTGCTCTTCAAGAAGCGCAAGGAGAAGTCCAAGTTCGAGAAGTTCTGACGGACCGTCCCCGGGCCCCGCATGTCCGCTTCACTTGCCGCTGAAGCGGGCCTCGCGGCGCTCGAGGAAGGACTGGACGCCCTCGGCGGCGTCCTCCGTCTTCACCAGCTCCAGCAGCCGGGGCAGCAGCGCGGCCCTGGCTGCGTCGGGCCCTTCGTGCACCGCCTGTCGCGCGGACGCGAGCGTCGCCTGCACGCCCAGCGGGGCCTGCTTCGCCACCGTCTCCGCCAAGGCGAGCGCCCGCTCCAGGTGCCGGCCGCGCTCCACCACTTCCTGCACCAGGCCGATGCGGTAGGCCTCGCGCGCGTCGAACTCATCGCCGGTGAGCAGCCACCGCATGGCGTTGCCCCAGCCCGCGCGCTGGGGGAAGCGCACCGTGGCGCCGCCGAACGGGAAGATGCCGCGCTTGATTTCAATCTGTCCGAAGCGCGCGTCCTCCGAGGCCACGGTGATGTCCGCGGCGAGGACGAGCTCGATGGACAGCGTGAGACACAGACCCTGCACAGCGAGCACCAGGGGCCTGGTGCGCGGCGGCCCCTGGATGCCCCACGGGTCGATGAACCCCTCCGCGTAGAGCGGCTCGCCGCTGGAGAGCGCGGGCGCGACGCTCGCGAGGTCCAGCCCCGCCGAGAAGTGGTCGCCCACCGCGAAGATGACCATGCACCGCACGTCCGGATGCCGGTCCGCCTCCGTCACCGCGGACGAGAGACCGCGCAGCATGCCCACGTCGAACGCGTTGCGCTTCTCCGGCCGGTGGATGCCGATGAGGGCGAGGTGTCCGCGCACTTCCAGGGTGATGCGAGGGTCCGACGGGCTCATCTGCGCTCCACGGTGAAGGTGGACGCGCATTGTCCGCCACGCGGCGCCGCGCGCACCATCACGCGCGTCACGCCGTCCACCGCACGACGTTCAGAACCGCCCCGCCAATCCACCCACGAGGCTCCCCTCCTTCGTCCGCGTGAACGTCGGAACCCACACCGCCTGCTGTGCCAACTCCTGCTCCTGCGCGCGCAGGGAAGCAGAGTGCGACATGCGATAGCCGAAGAACGAGCCCAGGATGGGCGTCACCAGCAGGTTGAGCACGCCGATGACCACCACGTCATCGCTGCTGCTTGTGAGCATCAACGATGACGGAAGCGCGCCGAGCGTCGCCCCCAGCAGCGTGTAGCCGAAGCTTCCCTGCCCACGGAGCCATCGCCCCATGAGGTAGACACCACTGGCCGCGCCAAGCGCGGACCCCACGCCGAGGGACAGCGAGAGCGCCGCGTTGTTCGAGCAGGGATAGCCATTGCAGCCCGTCAGCGCGTTGCCCGCGGCGAGTCCCACCATCGCACCCGACGCCAGCCCCACGCCGCCCAACAGCATGCCCAGGGGAATGTGCGCGCGTCGTCGATAGGGACGCTGCCCCAGTGGGGCGGAGCCGGCCTGCGCCGAGGAGGGAGCCACCGCCGCCTCGGGAACGGACACCAGCGGAGGCGTCTGCGTCGAGGGGCCTTCTGGCCCCGCGGACTCGGGCAGATGCTGCCCCCACGCCGGCGGCCCCACGAGGACCACGGAGAGCACGCCCACCACGCATCGCAGTTGCATCGGAAATCCCCCCTCTCCCGCGGGACTTCAGGCCACCGCGTCGCGGCCTGTCAATCCGGGGCCCGACACACCCAGCACGCCAGGACGAGTGCAATCCAGCGCATGCACGCGGGTGACACCACCGTCAGCGCGTGAAGCCCGCAGTGCTCGCGGCCAGCTCCGCCGCCACGCCCAGACGCTCCAGCAACGCGGGCCCGAAGTACTGCCTGCGCGACTCTCCGCCCTTCGCGTTCACCAGGTCCGGAGTCTCCACGTAGCCCACGTACCCTCCCGCGAGCCCCAGCACGCCCGAGGCCCCCGTGCGCCGCACCAACTCCGCGCCCGCATCCACCGTGGGCTCGCCCGGCACCGTCACCAGCTCCAGCGGCCCCAACACCAACGCGGACACCTCGGCCACACGCTCGGCCGAGCCACACAACAAGTTATCCCCAGCCGCCCGGGTGAAGGCCGGCACCAGCCGCGACGCATCTGGCCGGGGCATCACCGCCTCCGCGCGCGCCAGCGACAGCCGCACCGACGGCCCCGCCGAAGCCAGGGGCGCCTTGCCCGCCAGCTCCGACAAGGCCCGCGCGAAGCCCGACACCCGCTCCAGCCCCTGCCCCTCCGAGTACGCCACCGACGCGTTGCCCACCGCGCCCTGCAACAACAGCGTCACGCCGCTGCCCTCGGACTCGCGCAGCGTGCTCAAGCGGCCCGGATAGTCCGGGTCCACGTACGCGCGCTGCCGAGGCACCATCGCTGGATGCGCCGCGAAGAAGAGCAGCTCCGCCACGGGCGCTGCCTCACCGCGCAGCACCGCGCGCGTCAGCGTCCCATCCGGCGCGGTGCCACCCGAGCGCGTGTAGACATACGAGGACTCCTTCGCCTCCCCCAGCTCCAGCGTCACGTCCGTGAGCGAGGAGGCGGCCTGCCCGAGCGCGGCGCTCGCCGCGGCCACCACCGTCGCTTCCGAGTCCTCCCGATAGCGCCCCGTGCCGACGAGCTGCGACACCAGCCGCGAGTCATAGCCCCCGAGCGACGAGTGCGTGTGCGTGGCCAGCACCAACACATCCTGCAGCCCCAGCGTCTTCGCGTGCTCGCGCACCCGCGCCGTCACCGCATCCGTGACGAGCAGCAGCTCCAGCGACACCAACCCCACGCGTGAGCCCCCCGCCTCCAACACCACCGCGCGCGCATGGAGCGGCGGGTCGGACTGCGTCGCGTCGGGACGCGGCGGCGAGTACCCCGCCACCACCACCGGGAACGGCGGCGCCAGGGCCACCTTCGCCGCGCCCGCGCGCAGCGGCCCCTCGCCCTTCACCTGCGACAGCAGCACCGGCGCGCGCTCCGCCCACGTGCCGCACCAGTTCCAGGAACCCAATGCATAAGCGGCACCCACGGTGAGCAAGACCAGGGGAAACAGGGAACGCCAGGAGGCTCGTCGTGGAAACACCATGCGGTGCGCAGACTAACGGCATGCGGCACTCGCCGCGAGGCTCGTCTGCCCACATCGGCCGACTCCGGTGACGGGTGGAATACCCACCAGAGGGGCGTGCGTTCCTGTTCCGCTCACCGCCCGAAAGGAGTAAGGCAGCGCGCCATGTGCGGCATCTTCGGAATCACGGGACACGCCGAGGCCTCCAACCTGACGTACCTGGGGCTGCACGCCCTGCAGCATCGCGGGCAGGAGTCCGCGGGTATCGTCGCCTCTGATGGTCATGGCCTGCGGGCCCACCGTCAGATGGGGCTGGTGGCCGACATCTTCGATGCGCCAGTGCTCGCCGGCCTGCCCGGTCAGTCGGCCATCGGCCACGTGCGCTATTCGACGGCGGGCGGCAGCCAGCTCAAGAACGCGCAGCCGCTCTTCGTGCAGTACGCGGGCGGTCAGTGCGCCATCGCGCACAACGGCAACCTGGTCAACGCGGCGGCGCTGAAGGAGAAGCTGGAGGCCGACGGAGCCATCTTCCAGTCGGACGCCGACACGGAGGTCATCCTCCATCTGCTCGCGCGCTCGCGACAGGGGAGCTTCGAGCAGAAGCTGGTGGAGGCCCTGCGCAAGGTGGAGGGCGCCTACAGCCTGCTGGTGCTCACCGAGAACAAGCTGGTCGCGGTGAGGGACCCCTTGGGCATCCGGCCGTTGGTGCTCGGGCGGATGAAGGAAGGCGCGTACGTGCTCGCCAGCGAGACGACGGCGCTGGACCTCATCGAGGCGGACGTGGTGCGCGAGCTGGAGCCCGGTGAGCTGCTCGTCATCGAGAACGGCGTCATGCGCACGAGCAAGCCGTTCGCGGAGCCGGCGCGGCTGGGCCGGTGCATCTTCGAGCAGGTGTACTTCGCGCGGCCGGACTCGGTGCTGTTCGGCAACAGCGTGTACGAGGTGCGCAAGCGCATGGGCATGCAGCTGGCGCGCGAGCAGCCGGCGCCCGACGCGGACCTGGTCATCGCGGTGCCGGACTCGGGCGTGGCGGCGGCCATCGGCTTCTCGCAGCAGAGCGGGATTCCGTATGACGTGGGGCTCATCCGCAGCCACTACGTGGGCCGGACGTTCATCGAGCCGCAGCAGTCCATCCGTCACTTCGGCGTGAAGCTGAAGCTGTCGGCGGTGCGCAACGTCATCAAGGGCAAGCGCGTGGTGGTGGTGGACGACTCCATCGTGCGTGGCACGACGAGCCGCAAGATCGTGAAGATGATCAAGGCGGCCGGCGCGCTGGAGGTGCACCTGCGCATCTCCTCGCCGCCGACGAAGTGGCCCTGCTTCTACGGCATCGACACGCCCAGCCGGCAGGAGCTCATCGCCGCGAGCCACAGCACGGACGAGATTGCCCGCTACGTCACGGCGGACTCGCTGGGCTACATCTCCATCGAGGGCCTGGGCGAGGCTGTGGGAGACCCCAGCCGGGGCAGCTTCTGCACGGCGTGTTTCTCCGGTCAGTACCTGCTCGGGGAGATGGCCGGCTCCGCGCAGGAAGCCAACAAGCTCACCGCCTGACGCCGCGCATGCGCGCGTGAGGCCCCAGGCCCCCTGCCCTTCATCGGGTCGGGGGCCTTCGTCGTTTCAACGGCTGGGTGCCGTGGAGGGCGGAGGCGGCAGGGGCGCGCCCGCGATGAAGTCCGCGAGGTCCGAGGGGAGCGGCGCCGAGAACGAGACCTCCGCGCCGGTGCCGGGGTGCGGGAACACGATGCGCTCGGCGTGCAGGGCGTGTCGGGGCAGTCGCAGTCGAGACCAGGCCTCGGGCTCCAGGCTGTGCTTGCTGAAGCGGTCGAAGTAGCCGGGGTCCGGGCCGTACATCTTGTCGCCGACCAGCGGGAAGCCCGCCTCACGCAGGTGGATGCGAATCTGGTGCTGACGTCCCGTCTCCGGGAAGCAGCGCAGGAGCGCGAAGGGCTCACCATCGCGCGTGAATCGCTGGAGCACCTGGAAGCGGGTCCGGCTCGGCTTGCCCTCGACGGCGTCGATGCGCACGGCGATGCGGATGAGCTCGGTGCCCTCGGCGATGGGGGCATCCACGGTGAAGGTGTCCTCGGGAGGATGTCCCTCACAGAGGGCGAGGTACTCCTTGTGCACGTCGCGCGAGACGAAGAGCCGGCCGAGCACACGACAGGCTTCGGTGGTGCGACCGCAGACGACCAGGCCGCTGGTTTCGCGGTCCAGACGGTGCGCGGGCTCGGCGAAGCGCTCCCCGAAGCGCTCGCGCAGGATGGAGACGAGGGTGCCCTTGTGGTAGCGCGCCGTCGGATGGATGGGGAGACCCGCGGGCTTGTCGAGCACCAGCAGCCACTCATCCTGGAAGACGACGGGCAGCGTGGTGGGCGTCTCCGGCTCCTCGCTGCCGGGGCGGCGCAGGCGGAAGGCCAGTCCGGGGTACACGGGTGTGGAGGGCTTCAGCCGCCGTCCCTCGCAGCGGACGCCACGCAGGATGATGCCGGCCAGACGCTCGCGCGGCATGCGGCGCAGCTTCTGGCCCAGGTAGTCCTCCAGGCGCCAGCCCGCATAGTTGGGCTCGACGACGAAGGAGATGTCGACGAAGCCCTCGGGAGCGGCGTCCGACGCGGGCGCACGACTCGAGCCCCCCTGCTCGGAGGGCTCCTGCTCAGGGGAGGAGTCCTCCGCCGATGAATCCTTCTCGCCGTGCATCACCTCCGCGCTCTAACACGGCGCGGGACGGCGCACAGTCCGAACCCTTCAGGGTCGGGAGGCCTCACGACGAGGCACCACCCGAGCCAGCGCGGAAACAGAAGGACCTGCGCATCGAAGCGGCTTCACGCCGACGTCGACGAGCCCCTGCGGAAACACGCCACCTGGAGGAGTCCTCACTCCCGCGCCGCGTACGCGGTCACAGCCTCACGCGGATGCAGACACGCGCCACACGGTGAAGCCCAAACAAGTCCCCGTCGCTTACGCCCTCACAACGTCACACCGAGGCGGGCACACGCCACGTGGTGAAGCCCACACGGGCCCCCATCACATGCGCACTCACATCCTGGCGCCGAGGCGGCACGCGCCACACGGTGAAGCCCACACGAGCCCCACCGTGCGCCGTCACACGCTCACGCCGAAGCCGCGCGCCGGGCGTCGTCGCTCACGCCCAGGAAGCGCGCGAACAGGTCCGCGATGCGCTCGCCGGAGCGCCCATCCCAGTACTCGGGGATGCGGCCCTTCTTGCCCTGACCATCGAGCACGCGGTCCGCCGACTCGCGGATGCGGTCCGGGTCCGTGCCCACCACCTCGTTGGTACCCTGCTCCACGGTGATGGGGCGCTCGGTGTTCTCGCGCAGCGTGAGGCACGGCACGCCCAGCGCCGTGGTCTCCTCCTGCAGACCGCCCGAGTCGGTGAGGATCAACTTCGCCTGTGACGTCAGCGCGAGGAACTCCAGGTAGCCCATCGGGTCCACCGGGCGCAGGTTCGGGCTGCGCTCGAACCACGAACCCAGGCCCTGCTCCGAAATCATCTTCCGCGTGCGCGGGTGCACCGGGAAGATGACCGGCACGCGCGAAGCCACGTGCGCGATGGCGGACAGCAGCCCCCCGAGCAGCTTCGGGTCATCCACGTTGGACGGCCGGTGGAGCGTGCACACCGCGTAGCCGCGAGGCTCCACGCCCAGGGTCTTCAGCACGGGCAGCTGGTCCGCCCGCTCCTTCGAGGCGAGCAGCGAGTCGATCATCACGTTGCCCACGAAGTGGATGCGCTCCGGGTCCGCGCCCTCCTTCAGGAGGTTCGCGTCGGCGTCGCGAGAAGGCGTGAGCAGCAGGTCGGACAGCCGGTCCGTGACGACGCGGTTGATCTCCTCCGGCTGGTGCCGCGAGTAGCTGCGCAGGCCCGCCTCGACGTGCGCGAGCGCAATCCCCAGCTTCGACGACACGAGCGCGGCGGCGACGGTGCTGTTGACGTCACCGACGACGGAGACCAGGTCCGGCTTGTGCTCGAGGAACACCCGCTCGAGCTCCACCATCGTCTTGGCCGTCTGCTGCGCGTGGCTCCCGGAGCCGATGCCCAGGTGCACCTCGGGCGCTGGCAGCCCCAGGTCCGAGAAGAAGACGTCGCTCATCTTGACGTCGTAGTGCTGTCCCGTGTGGACCAGGACTTGCTGGAGCTGATTCCGCGCGGCGATGGCGCGGTGGATGGGCGCGACCTTCATGAAGTTCGGGCGCGCGCCGACGATGTGGATGACCTTCTTCATGTCGCCAGCCAAGCTAGGCACGCCGGGTCGGATGCCTAGTGGCTGCGGGGCGCCCACCCATCCGGGGGCCAGCGTCCGTTCTGAATCTGATAGACGGAGTGTGCCATGCCCTCCTCGCGCACCATCGCCGTCATCC
Source organism: Myxococcus sp. XM-1-1-1 (assembly GCF_020037095.1). Lineage (NCBI taxonomy): Bacteria > Pseudomonadati > Myxococcota > Myxococcia > Myxococcales > Myxococcaceae > Myxococcus > Myxococcus sp. XM-1-1-1. The sequence continues at coordinate 463,543 of NZ_JAIQDH010000002.1, read as the reverse complement.
CCGCCCGTCACGCCAGCACCCGCTATCCGGGCAAGCCGCTCGCCCTCATCGCCGGCCGTCCCATGGTGGAGCATGTCTGGCGCCGCTGTCAGGAAGCAGGCGTCTTCCACGAGGTCTGGGTCGCCACCGACGACGAGCGCATCCGCGCCACCGTCGAGTCCTTCGGCGGCCGCGCGGTGATGACCAGCCCCGCCTGCGCCACCGGCACGGACCGCGTGGCCGAGGTCGCCCGCGCCCGTCCGGACGTGGACGTCTGGGTGAACGTCCAGGGCGACGAGCCCCTGGTCGACCCGGCCGCGCTCGAGGCCCTCGCCGGCCTCTTCGACGACACCGCCGTGCGCATGGGCACCCTCGTGCGCCCCCTGGAGGCCGACGAGGCGGAGAGCCCGCACGTGGTGAAGGCGGTGCTCGCGCTCAACGGCGACGCGCTCTACTTCAGCCGCAGCCTGGTCCCCCACGCCCGCGAGACGGGCACCCCCGTCCCCCGCTGGGGCCACATCGGCCTGTACGGCTACCGACGCGACGTGCTGCTGCGCCTCGCCGAGCTGGCCCCCACGCCGCTCGAGGAGACGGAGAAGCTGGAGCAGCTGCGCGCGCTGGAGCACGGCATCTCCATCCGCTGCGCCCGCGTCTCCTGGCGCACGGTGGCCGTGGACATCCCCGCCGACGTCGCGAAGGTCGAGGCCGTCATGCGCGAGAAGGGCCTGCTGTAGTCAGAGCATCGGCAGCTCGTCGCTGTAGGCCCCCAGCGGGAACGCGGCGTCCAGGCGCGCCAGCTCCTCCCGCGACAGCCTCAGCGACGCGGCCGCGGCGTTGTCGCGCAGGTGCGCCACGCGGCTCGCCTTCGGGATGGCGAACAGCGAGGGCCGCCGCACCAGGAACTGGAGCGCCACCTGCCGGGGCGTGACGCCATGCGCGCGGGCCACCGCCTCCAGCACGCGTCCGCCCGGACTGTCGGGACGCGGGAAGCGCCCGTTGCCGAACGGGCTGTAGCCCACCACCGCGATGCCACGCGCCTCGCACCAGGGCAGCACCGCGTGTTCGATGGCGCGCTCCTCCAAGTGGTACAGCACCTGGTTGCACGCGACGCGCTCCGGCTTCGCGAGCTCGACGAGCTCCTCCAGCTCCGCCACGCCGAAGTTGCTCACGCCCCACGAGCGAATCTTCCCGTCCGCCACCAGCTTCTCGAAGGCGCGCACCGTCTCCTCCAGCGGATGCGAGCCGGGCCAGTGCAGCAGGTAGCAATCCAACACGTCGGTGCGCAGCCGCTTCAGGCTCCGCTCACACGCGGCCAGGGTGCCCGCGTACGTCGCGTTGGACGGCATCACCTTCGACACCAGGAAGACCTCCTGACGCCGGCCGGCGATGGCCTCGGAGACGATGGACTCCTCCACGCGGCCATGGCCGTACAGCTCCGCGGTGTCCACATGCGTGAGCCCCAGGTCCAACCCCGCGCGCAGCGAGCGGATGGCCTCGTCGCGGTCATCCTCCTCCATCTGCCATGTCCCCTGCCCGAGGACGGGAACCTGCCTGCCGGTACCGCCGAAGACGCGCTGCTCCATGGCCTACCTCCGTGTCCGGAAGGATGAGCACCTCCCACCCGCTCCGACAGCCGGGAGCCGTGCGAAGCGGGAAACTCCGCGCTAGTCTCCGCCGGTGTCCGCCCGCCCGTCACCCGCCAAGCCCCGGCTCCCCTCGCGCGTGACGCTGGGTCGCCTGCTCACCCTCGCCCGGCCCGAGGTCCCCACGCTCGTCGTGGGCACCCTCTTCCTGCTCCTCAGCAGCGCCGCCACGCTCGTCTTCCCCCGCGCCATCGGTGATTTGGTGGACGAGGCGCTCGGCGCGCGCAGCCGCGACAAGCTGGACACCATCGCGCTGGTGATGTTCGCCGTCTTCGTCGTGCAGTCGGTGGCCATGGCGCTGCGCGCCTACCTCTTCAGCACCGCCGGCGAGCGCGTGGTGACGCGGCTGCGCAAGCGCCTGTTCCAGAGCCTGCTGTCCCAGGAGGTGGCCTTCTTCGACGAGCGCCGCACCGGAGAGCTCACCAGCCGGCTCGCCTCGGACACGAGCGTCCTGCAGAACACCGTCACCACCAACGTCTCCATGACGCTGCGCTACACCTTCCAGGCCCTGGGCGGCGTGGCGTTGCTGTTCTTCACCTCGCCCCGGCTGACGCTGGTGATGCTCGCGCTCATCCCGGCGGTGGCCATCGGCGCGGTGGTGTACGGCCGGCGCGTGCGGGTGCTGTCGCGCCAGGTGCAGGACGCGCTCGCCGCCTCCAGCGAGGTCGCCGAGGAGGACCTGTCCGGCATCCGCACCGTGCGCTCGTTCGCCGCGGAGGGCCACGAGGTGGAGCGCTACAGCGCCGCGGTGGACCGCGCGCTGGCGCTGGCCAAGGACCGCGCGCGCCAGTCCGCGCTCTTCATGGGCATCGCCTCGCTGGCCATGTACGGCTCCACCGCGGCCATGCTCTGGTACGGCGGCCGCATGGTGGTGGACGGCGAGCTCACCGTCGGCGCGCTCACCTCGTTCCTCATCTACACCTCGCTCGTGGCGCTCTCGCTGAGCGCGGTGGCGGAGGTGTGGGCGGACTTCATGCGCGCCAGCGGCGCCGCCGAGCGCGTCTTCGAGCTGGTGGACCGCGTGCCCGCCATCCCCGCCGGAGGCCACCAGCTCCCGTCGGTGAAGGGCCACGTGGAGTTCCGCGGCGTGCGCTTCTCCTACCCCACGCGCGCGGACGTACCCGTGCTCCAGGGGCTGGACCTGGAGCTCAAGCCCGGCGAGGTCGTCGCGGTGGTGGGCCCCTCGGGCGGAGGCAAGTCCACGCTCGCCTCGCTCATGTCGCGCTTCTACGACCCGCAGGGCGGCGCGGTGGTGCTGGACGGACATCCGCTCACCACGCTCGAGCCCGAGTGGCTGCGCCGCAACGTCGGCATGGTGGCCCAGGAGCCCCAGCTGTTCTCCTGCTCCATCGCGGACAACATCCGCTACGCCAGGCCCGACGCCACCGACGCCCAGGTCGAACACGCCGCGCGCGCCGCCAACGCCCACGACTTCATCCAGCGCTTCCCGGAGGGCTACAACACCCAGGTGGGCGAGCGCGGCGTGCAGCTGTCCGGCGGCCAGAAGCAGCGGGTCGCCATCGCCCGCGCGGTGCTCAAGGACCCCCGCCTGCTCATCCTCGACGAGGCGACCAGCGCGCTCGACGCGGAGAGCGAGCACCTGGTGAAGGACGCGCTGGAGCGCCTGATGAAGGGCCGCACCACGCTCGTCATCGCCCACCGCCTGTCCACCGTTGCCAACGTGGACCGCGTGCTCGTGCTGGAGTCGGGCCGCATCGTCCAGAGCGGCACCCACGCCAGCCTCATGGGCCAGGACGGCCTCTACCGCCGCCTGGTCGAGCGCCAGTTCGTCGCGGCCTGAACGGCCGCCTACCCTCCGCGTCCTTCGCTCATCGCACCGGAAAGTGGCGCGAAATCAGGGGGGCGATTAGTTGTTCCGGCCTCAAGAAAGGAGGTGATGCCTTGACCGACAGCAAGAGTCAGGCGTCCACCTCCGCTTCGGTGGCCTGAAACGGCTTTCCGTCGCGGTGGAAGACGCTAAAGGTTTCAGGGGCCCGTCTCCGCTCATGCGGGGGCGGGTCTTTTACTTTCCGGTCGGGAATGGAAGTCCCGACAACCTGTTCCGACGCGCCGGGGGGAGTGGCCGACCCTTGACGTACCCATCCGGGAGATTCGCCGTGTCCATCACCCCGTGCCCCAGCCCTCTGCCCACCGCCCTGCGTGACGAGGAGTCCGTCCAGGCGCAGCGCAACCTGTACTGCCCCAACTACGACGCCTGCCTGCACATGGTGGTCAAGCGTGGCTGGGAGGGCTGGAGTTGCCGCAACTGCGACTTGCGTGACTTCCGAGTCGGACAACCCGACGTCCGGGAGTTCGCCGTGTCCCGCCCGGGTGCTTGGGACGGCAACTGAGGCGGCGTCAGCAGGCGGACCGGTCGACCCCCCGTCCGGCGCAGAATAATTGACGCATCCCTGCCCTACTTGGCAGAACGGGATATGCGCTCCAAGAAGACCAAGTTCATTTTCGTGACGGGCGGAGTGGTCAGCTCCCTCGGCAAGGGCCTCGCCTCGGCCTCCATCGGCGCCCTGCTGGAGAACCGTGGCCTCGCCGTCACGTTGCTCAAGCTGGACCCGTACATCAACGTGGACCCGGGCACGATGAGCCCGTTCCAGCACGGCGAGGTCTTCGTCACCGAGGACGGTGGCGAGACGGACATGGACCTGGGCCACTACGAGCGCTTCACCAACGCGCGGATGAGCCGGCTCAACAACTTCACGTCGGGCCGCATCTACCACGCGGTCATCATGAAGGAGCGCCGCGGCGAGTACCTGGGCAAGACGGTGCAGGTGATTCCGCACATCACGGATGAAATCAAGGCGAGCATCCGTCAGGCGGCCCAGGACGCGGACGTGGTCATCGTGGAGGTGGGCGGCACGGTGGGCGACATCGAGTCCCTGCCCTTCCTCGAGGCCATCCGCCAGATGCGCTACGACGTGGGCAGCCAGAACGCCGTCTACGTGCACCTGACGCTGTTGCCGTACATCGGCGCGGCCGGCGAGGTGAAGACCAAGCCCACGCAGCACTCGGTGATGAAGCTGCGGGAAATCGGCATCCAGCCCGACTTCCTGGTGTGCCGCACGGACCGCGAGGTGTCGCGCGAGCTGAAGGACAAGATTGCGATGTTCTGCAACGTGGACACCGGCAACGTGTTCACGTCCCCGGACGTGCGCAGCATCTACGAGCTGCCGCTGGAGCTGCACCGGCAGGGCCTGGATGACCGGCTCGCGGAGGTGCTCAACATCTGGAGCCGCGCGCCGCACCTGGAGCGCTGGGAGAACATCATCCGCAAGGTGTACGAGCCCGCGCGAGGCCAGGTGCAGGTGGCCATCGTCGGCAAGTACGTGAACCTGACGGAGAGCTACAAGAGCCTCAACGAGGCCTTGCTCCACGGCGGCATCGCCAACGACGTGAAGGTCAACCTGCACTTCGTGGACAGCCAGGACGTGGAGGCGCAGGGGCCCGAGAAGCTGCTCGCCGGCGTGGACGCCATCCTGGTCCCCGGCGGCTTCGGCGTGCGGGGCACCGAGGGGAAGATCGCCGCCGTGCGCTACGCGCGGGAGAAGAAGATTCCGTTCTTCGGCATCTGCCTGGGCCTGCAGATGGCGGTGGTGGAGTTCAGCCGGAGCGTGCTGGGGCTCACCAACGCGAACAGCCTGGAGTTCAACGAGCACACGCCGCACCCGGTGGTGACGCTCATGGAGAGCCAGGTGTCGGTGCAGGACAAGGGAGGCACCATGCGCCTGGGCAGCTACGCCTGCGCGCTCAAGCCCTCCACCCGCGCCCACCAGCTCTACGGCCAGGACCTCATCCAGGAGCGCCACCGGCACCGCTACGAGGTGAACAACGCCTACCGCGGCCGGTTGCAGGAGGCGGGCCTGGTCATCTCCGGTCATAATCCGGAGCTGAACCTGGTGGAGATGATTGAACTGTCGGACCACCCCTACTTCGTCGGCTGCCAGTTCCACCCCGAGTTCAAGAGCAAGCCCTTCGCCCCCCACCCTCTCTTCTCCGGCTTCATCAAGGCCGCGCTCGACCAGCGCGACGCCTCCGCCGGCCAGGTGCGCGCATGAGCGCCAGCAGCCTTCCGATTACCCTCTGTGGCCACAAGGTTGGCCCGGGACAGAAACTCTTCGTCATCGCCGGCCCGGACAGCATCGAGTCCGAGGAGATGGCGCTGAAACATGCTCACTTGCTCAAGGGCATCACCAGCCGGCTGGGCGTGCCCTATGCCTTCAAGTGCTCGTATGACAAGGCCAACCGGACAAGCGGGAAGTCCTTCCGAGGTCCTGGCCTCCGGGAAGGGCTGCGCATTCTAGCGCGTATCAGGGATGAAGTGGGCGTCCCGGTCCTCACGGACGTCCATGAAACCAGCCACGTAGGTCCTGCCTCGGAAGTTGTGGATATCATCCAGATACCGGCGTTCCTGTGCCGGCAGACGGACCTGGTCGAGGCGGTGGCTCGCTCGGGAAAGGGCGTGAACTTGAAGAAGGGACAGTTCGTGGCCCCCAAGGACATCGTCCACTCGGCGCGCAAGGCGTTCGAGACGGGCAACCCCAACGTGCTCGTCACCGAGCGGGGCTCGACCTTCGGCTACAACAACCTGGTGGTGGACATGCGGGGCCTGGCGCAGATGCGCGAGGCGGGCTTGGCCGTGTGCTTCGACGCCACGCACTCCGTGCAGCAGCCCAGCTCCGGGGACGGCGTCACGGGAGGCGACCGCAAATTCGTCTCACTGCTCGCCCGCGCTGCCGCGGCCGCCGGGATTGATGCATTGTTCACGGAAGTCCATGAGGACCCTGACCGTGCCCTGTGTGACGGTCCGTGCTCCCTCAATCCACAGATGTTCGAGGACGTGGTACGAAATGTGCTGGATATCCGCCGGGTGTTGGGACACGAGCCCGGCTGATGAACACGACGAGGGGAGCCGAGCAGACGATGCAGACGGACGCACCTTCCAAGCCTGGAAAGGAAGAGCTGACGTCCCGCGCGGCGCGCGTGCGGCTCTTGGTCTTCGACGTGGACGGGGTGCTCACCGACGGCGGCCTGTATTACGGCGACGGCGGGGAGCTGATGAAGCGCTTCGACGTGAAGGATGGCCACGCCCTGGTCATGGCCCGGCTGTCGGGCCTGCCCGCCGCCATCCTCACCGCTCGCACCTCAGGAATCGTGGAGGCACGCGGGCGGGAGCTCGGGCTGGCGGCTGTGTTTCAAGGCCGCCGGGACAAGGGTGCCGCACTGGACGAGCTCCTCCAGCAGCTGGGCGTCCCCCATGAGGCCTGTGCCTACATGGGGGATGACCACAATGACCTGGCCCCGCTGTCGAGGGTGGGCTTGTCCGCGTGTCCCGCGGATGCAGTTCCCGAGGTGCGTCAGGAGGTCCACTTCGTGGCTCAGAGCCCGGGAGGCCGTGGGGCCGCCCGGGAGCTCGTGGAGCTCTGCCTCAAGGCCAGTGCCCGTTGGGACGGGGCCGTGGGTCTGATGAGGGGGACTGATGGACGCAGTGCGCAGAGAGGTTGAAGGAAACCCCGTATTCAAGGTAGGTGGTTGATTCCATGGGCAGCGGAATGATGCAGCAAGAGGGGAGTACGGCGATGACGGACCAGCTCTACACGACGCACGACATCAGTCGTTTGCTTCAGGTGGATCCGTCCACGGTGAGCAAGTGGATTGACCGGGGCATCCTGATGGCCTTCAGGACGCCGGGCGGTCACCGCCGGGTGCGCTCGGCGGACCTGCGCACCTTCCTCATCGCGCACCAGATGCCGGTTCCGGAGGAGCTGGGCAGCGGCACGGTGCGGCTGTTGGTGGTGGATGACGAGCGGGCGGTGCTGGACGCCGTCAAGCGCGCGTTCAAGCCGTTCTCCGCGCAGGTGGAGCTCCAGACGACGACGAGCGGCGTGGAGGCCCTGCTGCTGGTGTCCGAGCAGAAGCCGCACGGGATGATCATCGACCTGAACATGCCGGACATCGACGGCCTCGAGGTCTGCCGTCGCATCCGCGCGCGCAAGCAGATGGAGGGTGTGCGGCTCATCACGATGACGTCCATGCACACCGCCGACGTCGTGGAGCAGTCCAAGCAGGCGGGCGCGCTCGCGTGCCTGGCCAAGCCGCTCGATGTGCAGCAGGTGCTGGAGCTGTTCCGCGTGCCCATCTCGCTCGGCGCCAAGCGCTGAGGTCGGGAGGGCTTCCGCCGCCCCCTCGCGGAAGCCCTCGACAGGGGTGAAGAAGGAGGAAGCCGCGCCGTTCTTCCCCGGACAGCGGCCTCCCAGCAGGGGTGTGCGCGCGATTCGACGCCTCGCGCGAAGCATCAGCCCTGGACCTTGACCTCGATGACCCGAGGCTTGGACTCCTCGCGTCGAGGCAAGGTGAGCGTCAGCACGCCCTGCTCGTAGCGCGCCTCCACCTTGGTGGCGTCCACCGTCTCCGGCAGGGAGAACGAGCGCGTGAAGCTGCCCTGGGCGCGCTCCTGGCGGCGCACGGACACGCCCTCGGCGATGGGTTGCGCCTTTCGCTCGGCCTTCACGGTGAGCACGTCGCGCTCCACCGTCACCTGGATGTCCTTGGCGTCCACGCCCGGCATGTCGAGGTGCAGGGTGACGCCCGCCTCGGACTCGAGGATGTCGGCCGCGGGCACGCGCTCGCGGGCCGTGGACTGACGGAAGAAGCCCGGCTGGGCGAACTCACGGAAGAGCGCGTCGAAGTCGCGCATCAGGGGGTTCACCACCACGGCGGAGTTGAACGGGTTGCGATTCTGCATGGTCTTCTCCTGTGCGTGACACTCCTCTGGCGGAGTGCACGGTGTGTGAATCACAGACGTTGTCGTTGTCGGCGGTTCCGCCTCGGGGGCCCCATCGGGGCTCCACTCCAGCGCCGCCTCACAAGACTCAAGAGAACCATGCTCCGGGACGTGTCAAGCAACGCCCCCGGGCCCTCGCGGCCCCCTCCCGCCATGCCCGCACGCCTGCTCTGCGGACATCCGGACGAGGGCCTTCCGGGACGGGTGGACCCGGGCCGTCAGTCGTCGTCGCGGGCCAGGGCCACGGCGTAGGCCTCCTCGTCGCGCGACACGTGCACGGTCCACGGGCGGCAGCAGACGGGACAGTCCTCGATGTAGCGCTCCGCGCTGGCGCCGATGGGGTCCACGTCGACCTCCACCTCCTCGCCACAGTAGGGGCACTGCTGGATGGCGGCTTCCGCGAAGGGCTGCATGATGGTGCCTCCTCGCCCTCGTAGCGGGCGAAAGCGTCGCGGACTGAGCGTCCGCGCCGTCAGACGGTAGACTCCCGAGCCATGGCTTCTCCTTCCCGCAATCGCATCGGCGAAATCCTCGTCAAGGCCCGCGTCATCGACGAGCTCCAGCTCCGCAGCGCCATGGCCACCCTGGACCAGTGGGGCGGGCGGCTGTCGCGCGTCGTCGCCGACCTGGGGCTGGCCACCGAGGACACGATTACGGAGGCCATCTGCCAGGGCCTGGGGATGCAGCGCGTGCAGTTGGGCAACATCAGCCGGGACGCAGGCGCGCTCTCGCGCGTGGACATGACGCTCGCCGAGCAGAAGGCCGTCTTCCCCGTCACGCTCAAGGACAACGGCAAGACGCTGGTGCTCGCCATGGCGGACCCCACGGACCTGGCCACGCTGGACCAGGTGGCGGCCCGCAGCCGCGCCCGGGTGGTCCCCATGGTGGCGGGCGAGCGTGAAATCGAGCACGCCATCCTGCGGCACTACCGGGGCCAGGAGCCGGTGGTCAGCACGCGCTTCTCTCCCTCGCGCAACCAGTCCTCGGACACGCAGGCCACCGTCGACGAGCAGGAGGACGAGTTCAAGGTCGTCGACATGAGCGGCAAGACGGTAGTGAAGCGCATCGCCGACATCGTCCCGCCCGAGTCACCCGCGGCGGCGCCAGCCCCCCGCGCTCCGGAGCGGCCCGCACCGCCCGCGGCGGCCCAGGGGTCGAGCGCGGCGGACATCCTCGACGAAATCCTGGCCGGTGGCCCGTCCACCTCGCCCGAGTGGACGGACGAGGACCTGCAGCGGCTGCAGACGCTCCAGCAGAACCAGGAGAAGAGCTCCAAGATTCTGCGCGCCCTGCTGGAGCTGCTCCTGGAGAAGGGCAAGCTGCAGCAGCGCGAGCTCGCCGCCAGGATGCGCCTGTAGCGCTCAGCCCGCTTCCTGGAGCTCCCGCCCGGTGAGCCCCAGGAGGTAGAGGATGGTGTCCAGCCCGCCGGCGGAGATGGACGTGTCGGCGGCCTCGCGCAGCCGGGGCTTGGCGCGGAACGCGATGCCCAGCCCCGCGCGCTCCAGCATCAGCAAGTCATTGGCGCCGTCGCCCACCGCGATGACCTGCTCGAGCAGGATGCCCTCCTGGGCCGCGAGCTGCTCGAGCAGCTCCGCCTTGCGGCGCGCGTTGACGATGGCCCCCACGGTGCGGCCCGTGAGCCTGCCGCCCTCCTCCTCCAGCACGTTGGAGTAGGCATGGTCGATGCCGAGCCGCCCCTTGAGCGCCTCCGCCGCCACGGAGAAGCCGCCGCTGATGACCGCGGTGCGGTAGCCCAGGCGCTTGAGCACGCGCACCAGCGTCTCGGCGCCCTCCGTGAGGGGCAGGTTGGCCGCGAGCCGGTGCAGCACGTCCACGTCCAGCCCCTTCAGCAGCGCCACGCGCTGGCGCAGCGACTCGTCGTAGTCCATCTCCCCCTGCATGGCGCGCTCGGTGATGCGCGAGACCTGCTCGCCCACGCCGTGCGCGCGCGCCAGCTCGTCGATGACCTCGATGCGGATGAGCGTGGAGTCCATGTCCATCACCACCATCCGCTTGCCGCGCCGGAACAGGCTCTCCTTCTGCAGCGCCACGTCGAAGGTGTTGTCGCGCATGGACAGCGCCAGCAGCGAGCGCTTGAGCACCTGGGGCTCCAGCGCGGGCGGCAGGGTGACGTGCAGCTCCATGGAGCCCAGGTGCGGCTCGGACAGCCGGACGATGCGCTCCACGTTGGCGCCCGCCTGGGCTAGGTGCGAGGTGAGCGAGTGCAGCTGCCCCGCCCCCAGCGCGCGCCCCACCGCGGTGACGACGTAGCGCGCGGGCATGGGAGCCCCGGGGTCCGGCGTCTCCACCGCCTGGAAGTCCAGCGCCACGCCCAGCTCCCGCGCGGCGAAGAGCAGCGCCCGGGGAATGCCCACCGACTCGGGCAGCCGCACCAGGAGGCACAGCGTCAGCCGGCCCTGCACCACCACCTGCTCCACGTCGAGCAGCTCGGCGCCCGCGTCCGCGAGCAGGCCGGTGAGGCGGGCGGTGATGCCGGGGTGGTCCTTGCCCGTCACGGTGACGAGCACACAGCCTGGAGCAGTGGAGGTCATGGCGCGCGGCACAATGCCATGACCCCGCCTGGACGGGGCGGACGCCGCGAGGCCCCCACGTCGTGCCTGCCTGCTACCGCGGTGGCGGAGGGCCAGGGCACGGCCTCTCCACGCCACCGTCCACACGGGGGACGAGCCTCACGAGGAGGCCCGCGCCCTGGAGCGCGTCACTGCTGGGGCGACTCGGAGGACAGGATGAGGTCGCCGCGGACGAGGAACTCCTTGTCCGGGAAGGCCTTGTAGAAGTCCTCGAGCATGGCGTCGACGTCCGGGTAGCGCTGCTCGCGCTTGTCCTGGGTGGCCTTGTCGAAGAGCTGGTCCAGGCCGCTGGGCGCCTCGGGGTTCACCTCCGAGGGGAGCGGCGAGCGGCGGCCCGGAATCTGCCCGGTGAGCATCTCGTAGAGCAGGATGCCCAGCCCGTACACGTCCGCGGAGGGGCCCGGGTCCTTGGCGCCGCGGTTCATCAGCTCCGGGGCCATGTACGCCATGCCGCCGGTGCCCACGAAGACCTGGGGCATGCCCTTGGTGGCGTCCACCTCCACCACGCGGCCCAGGCCGAAGTCGGACAGCTTGGCGTTGCCGTAGGCGTCGAAGAGGACGTTCTCCGGCTTGAGGTTGTGGTGCGTCAGCCCCGTGGCGTGGGCCGCGCGCAGGCCGTAGGCCATCTGGAGGAACGTGCGCAGCGCGAAGGGCACCGGCACCCCGCTGCCACCGCCCGCGTCCAGCCGCTCCTTCAGGCTGCCGTTCATCAGCTCCAGGACGAAGTAGGGGCGGCTGGCCTCCACGTTCTGGTCCACCACCTGGACGATGCCGGGGTGGCGCACCTGGGCCTGGGCGCACAGCTCCTTCTTCAGCCGCTTGAGCACCTCACCGCGCTGCAGGAAGGAGAAGTACCCGAAGATGTCCTTGAGCTCCTTCAGGCAGATGTCCAGCCCCAGCGCCGTGAAGCGGCCCTTGAAGACGGTGCCCAGCGGGCCCGTGCCGATGGGGTCGAACTTCTGGTAGCGCAAGTCCAGCTCCGTGCCCTTCGGGGCGACGGGCGCGGCGGCGACGGGAGAAGTGGCGGCGGGAGGGGGCATGGAAGGGGCGGCGGACGACGACGGGGGAGCGAGGGGCAGCGGCGCGGTGGGAGCCAGACCGATGGACGTCTCCCGGCGAGGCTCGGGCGTCGCGGGGGTGATGAGCGCCACGGGCACAGGCGGCGTGAAGGGCGCCGGGACGGGCACGGGTACCTGCGACGTGTTGGGCGGCGGCGTCAGGTCCAGCGCGGGCATGGCCGAGCGCGCGGCGCGCATCGGCGGCATGGGCGGCGGCGACGGGGGCGGCGCAATCTGCGTGGCCGCGGTGGGCACCACCTCCGCCTCGTCCAGGAGCAGCTCCGGCGGGGGCGGCGGCAACACCAGCGACTCCTCGGTGCCCTGGGCCACGGGGGGCTCGTCCTCGGCCGAGGCAATCTGGTCGGCGAAGAACTCGCCCACCTCCACGGAGAACTTGTCCGACAGCTCCCCGCCCGCCACGCGCTCGCCCTGCTCGGTGAGCTTGAGCTGGGCCTCGCGGTCCATGGCGATGTAGTGGAACTTGCGCAGGAAGAAGAAGTAGTTGTCGAAATCGAGCGAGACGGACGGCTCCAGCGCGGCCTTCACATCGGCCAGCTTGTTGGAGCGTCCGAGTTGGCCGTTCTCCCTCAGGTTTCGGAGGATGAACAGCGCCTCGCCACTGACGGCGTCGCGGTTGATGGCGGCCTTCGGCATGGGTGGGCGACTCTACGACGTCCACCCGCCACCGCTCAACGTGGGACTGGCGGAACCCGGGGGGTTCTCAGCGGATGCGAAGCAGCTGCTTCACCGTCTCCAGGACCTCGACGAACTTCACCGGCTTGCGCAGGTAGATGTCCACGCCCAGCTGCAGCGCGCGGTCCTGGGCCTCCTTGCCGCCGGCGGAGATGGCGATGACGGGGATGGCCCGCAGGGCCTCCTCCTCGCGGATGCGCTCCACGAGCGCGAAGCCGTCCATCACCGGCATGTAGAGGTCCGTCATCACCAGGCTGAAGCGGCCCTCGCGCAGCATGCCCAGCGCGTGGTGCCCGTCCGGCGCGAAGTGGACCTCCAGGGGCACCTTCCCGTGCAGCTCACCGGACGCCAGCTTCTTCAGCACGTAGCTGTACATCTCGATGATGTGCGGGTTGTCCTCGACGATGAGCACACGGTACCCCTCGTGCTCGGCGTGGGGCGCGTGGCTGTTGGGTCCTGCCGCACTCAAGATGTCACCCAGTCTGCGCCTGTCCTCCGCGCGCTCGACGCGGACCCCGACTCCTCCGGGCTGATCGACGCCCGCGGGCCTCATCCAGGCCACGATGCCGGTGACTTCTACCGGATCCAGCAGTCCCGGGAAAGAAAGTGCGAGCCGCACCTCGTCCCCCAGGGTGAAGACCTGGTCGGTCTGCACGAAGAGCCCCGAATGGGACAGGTTCTCCGTGACGTCACGCGCCTGGCGTCCGTCGGCGTACTCCACCTTCAGCACGGCCGGGACCCGGGGGTGCTGACGCTTGTTCTCTGGGCCCGGGGTCATAACAAGGGGTTGAAATCGCTCGGCAATTTGCTGATGGCGGCCCAGTGTACCGTCGAGGGTTTATGTTGACAACGCGGCCTTTGGAGCAATACGTAGCCCCCCGCCATGGCGGAGCCCCTGTTCACTCCTGAAGAGCAGAAGAAGTTCGACGCGGGTATCGCGGAGATCATCTCCCACTACCCCTCTGATCGCAAAAGCGCGGGCATGCTCCCGGCGCTGCGCCTGCTCCAGGAGATCAAGGGCTGGCTGCCGCCCGAGGGCCTGCGCCTGGTCGCCAAGCACCTGGAGGTCACGCCGGAGCGCGCCTACGAGGTCGCCAGCTTCTACGTGATGTACCACCTGAAGAAGCCGGGCAAGTACGTCATCGACGTCTGCACGAACCTGTCCTGCTCGCTCTGGGGCGCGGAGAAGATGCTCGCCTACCTGGAGGAGAAGCTCGGCCTCAAGGCAGGTGAAGCCAACGAGAAGTTCACCTTGCGCGAGACCGAGTGCCTGGCCTCCTGCGGCACGGCGCCGTGCCTTCAGATCAACGAGGATCACCACGAGAGCCTCACCCGCGCGAAGCTGGACGCCATCCTGGCCAAGCTGAGCTGAAGCGCCACCCTTTCACCCAGGCAGGACGTCATCACATGGCCTCTACGGCAAAGGGCATCGACCCGATCATCTCCGCGGCCTGGGGCAAGCCCCAGTCCTGGACGTTGGACAGCTACAAGAAGCGCGGTGGCTACGAGGGTCTGAAGAAGGCGCTGGAGATGCAGCCGGCCGCCATCATCGACGAGGTGAAGAAGTCCAACCTCCGCGGTCGCGGCGGCGCCGGCTTCCCCACGGGCCTGAAGTGGAGCTTCGTCCCCAAGGACAGCCCCAAGCCCAAGTACCTCGCGGTCAACGGCGACGAGTCCGAGCCGGGCACCTTCAAGGACCGCTACATCCTCGAGGACGACCCGCACATGATGCTGGAGGGCATCGCCATCGCGTCGTACGCGCTGGGCGTGCACACCTGCTACGTGTACCTGCGCGGCGAGTTCAAGTTCCCCGCGGAGCGCTGCCAGGCCGCCATCGACGAGGCGTACAAGGCGGGCATCTTCGGCAAGAAGCTGATGGGCAAGGACTACGAGCTCAACTGCTACCTGGTCCGCGGCGCCGGCGCGTACATCTGCGGCGAGGAGACGGCCCTGCTGGAGAGCCTGGAGGGCAAGAAGGGCTGGCCGCGCTTGAAGCCCCCCTTCCCCGCCGTCGTCGGCCTGTTCGGCAGCCCCACGGTGGTGAACAACGTGGAGACGCTCGCCAGCGTGCCCCACGTCTTCACGGGCGGCTCGGACTGGTACGCGAAGCTGGGCACGGACAAGTCGGGCGGCACGCGCCTAGTGTGCCTGTCCGGCACGGTGAACCGGCCGGGCGTCTACGAGGTGTCGATGTTCACGACCCTCGCGGAGCTCATCTACGACGACAAGTACGGCCGGGGCATGCCGGCGGGTCGCAAGGTGAAGGCCGTGATTCCGGGCGGGTCCTCGGCGCCGGTGCTGGGCGCGGACGAGCTGGACGTGGCCATGGAGTTCGAGGCCCTCAAGGTCAAGCAGACCATGGCGGGCTCCGGCGGCGTCATCGTCATGGACGACTCCACCTGCATGGTGCGCAGCCTGTGGCGCGTGGCGCGCTTCTACGCCGAGGAGTCCTGCGGCCAGTGCACGCCGTGCCGCGAGGGCACGCCGTGGCAGACGCGCCTTCTGCGCAAGATTGAAGAGGGGCGCGGCGAGCCGGGCGACGTGGAGATGCTCTCCAACGTGGCATCCTCCATCGCCCCCTACCCGCCCATCGGCCTGGGCAACACCATCTGCGCGCTGGGTGACGCGGCGGCGCTGCCCACGCACTCGTTCCTGATGCGGTTCAAGGACGAGTTCGAGGCCCACATCCGCGAGAAGCGCTGCCCGTTCGGCGACAAGCCCTGGGGTTCGTTCGGAGACTGGTCTTGAACATCGAGCTCATCCTCTTCGGGGCGTTCGCGCTCCTGACGCTGCTGTCGGCCGGGATGGTCATCTTCGCGCGGAGTCCCATCAACTCCGCCATGGCCCTGGTCTCCACCTTCTTCTTCCTGGCCGGGCTGTACGTCCTGCTCTGGGCGCACACGGTGGCGGTGCTCCAGGTGCTCGTCTACGCGGGCGCCATCATGGTGCTCTTCCTGTTCGTCATCATGCTGCTGAACCTGAGCGAGTCGCCCTCGCGTGGAAAGCCCACGCTGGCGAGGCTCGTGGGCGGGGTGGCGACGGTGGGCCTCCTGGCGGTGCTGGGCATCGCGCTCAGCAAGCTGCCCTCGGGGCCGCCCCCGTCCATGGGCGTGGAGGCGCAGGCGACCTTCGGCACCATGGCGACGCTGGGTCAGGTCATCTTCACCCAGTGGCTGCTTCCCTTCGAGGCGGTGAGCCTGCTGCTCCTGGTGGCCATCGTGGGCGCGGTCGTCGTGGCCAAGTCGCGAATCTGATCGCAGCCGACTCCCTCAAACTTTCTGTGCTAGATGGCGGCGCAGGTCGTCCGCCCGCGAGGCCCCGAACCGGCCATGGTCCCCATCTCCTACTACCTCCTGCTTGCCGCCGCCCTGTTCTGCATGGGCATGTTCGGCGTGCTGGTGCGCCGCAACGCACTGGTCGTCTTCATGTGCGTGGAGCTGATGCTCAACGCGGCGAACCTGACGTTCCTGGCCTTCGCCCGCATGCACGGCGACAGCATCGGGCACGTCTCCGCCTTCTTCGTCATCGCGGTGGCCGCGGCGGAAGCGGCCATCGGACTGGCCATCGTCATCGCCGTCTTCCGGAGCCGAGGCAGCATCCTGGTGGAAGACATCCGGACCATGAAGCACTGACGGACACGCCAGGAGCCCACTCATGAGCACCTTCTCGGAATTCCTCCAGGTCGCGCCGGTCGCGCCAGAAGTGATGGCGCCCTCGCTCTGGCTCATCATCGCGCTGCCCCTGTTGGGCGCGTTCATCTGCGGCGTGTTCGGCAAGATGCTGGGCCGCGCCAACGTGCACCTGGTCGCGTGCTCCGCGGTCGCGGGCGCCTTCGTGCTGAGCGTGCTGGCCTTCTGGGCCACCAGCTCCATGGACCTGGAGAGCCGCCGGCTCCTGTCCTTCATCGTGAACCCGTTCGGCAACGAGCGGGACTACGTGCGCTACGCGATTGCGCACGACTACGGCACCTGGTTCTCGGTGGGCGACTTCCGGGTGAACTTCGGGCTGATGGTGGACCACCTGTCCGGCATCCTCCTGCTGGTCATCACCGGCGTGGGCTTCCTCATCCACCTGTACTCCACCAGCTACATGGAGCACGACGAGGCCTACTGGCGGTTCTTCGCGTACCTGAACCTCTTCGTCGCGGCGATGCTGACGCTGGTGCTGGCCGACAACCTGGTCCTGCTCTTCGTGGGCTGGGAGGGCGTGGGCATGGCCAGCTACCTGCTCATCGGCTTCTGGTACACGGACCCCGCCAAGGCGTGGGCCGGCCGCAAGGCGTTCGTCACCAACCGCATCGGTGACTTCGCGTTCCTCATCGCCACGTTCCTGATGGTGCTGATGGTCGGCGCCTTCAACCGGCAGGCCGACGAGCGCGACTACACGGCGGCGGGCAGCACCAGCCAGCGCTACGCCTCCGCGCTCGAGGACAAGGGCCCCGTCACCTTCCTGGGCCTGCAGAAGTTCGCCGAGGCGATGCCCGAGGGCGGCGCCGGCAAGGTGGACCTGTCCACGACCATCGCCGCGGGCCCCCTGGAGGGCTACACGTTCGGCGGCGTGATGACGGTGGCGCTCCTGCTGTTCCTCCTGGGCGCCGCGGGCAAGAGCGCGCAGCTGCCGCTCTACGTCTGGCTGCCGGACGCCATGGCCGGCCCGACGCCGGTCTCCGCCCTCATCCACGCCGCGACGATGGTGACCGCGGGCGTGTACCTGTTCAGCCGCATGTCCGCGCTGCTGGTGCTCAGCCCCACGGCCATGGCCACGGTGGCCATCATCGGCGCGCTGACGTCGCTCCTGGCCGCGCTCATCGCCTTCGCGCAGGACGACATCAAGAAGGTGCTCGCCTACTCCACGGTGTCCCAGCTGGGCATCATGTTCATGGGCGTGGGCATGGGCATCTTCTGGGCGGCCGTGCTGCACCTGGTGACGCACGCGTTCTTCAAGGCGTGTCTGTTCCTCGGCGCCGGCAGCGTGATGCACGGCAACGGGGACGAGACGGACATCAAGAAGCTGGGCGGCCTGCGCCACGAGATGAAGTGGACGTGGGGCACCTTCTTCGTCGCCACGCTGGCGATCACCGGCATCATCCCGCTGTCCGGCTTCTTCTCGAAGGACGCCATCTTCCACGGCGTGCACCACAACCACCTGGCGGGCCTGCACTGGGTGTCCAGCGCGGTCTACTACCTGGGCCTGCTCATCGCCGCGTGCACCGCGTTCTACATGACGCGCGTGTACCTGCTGACCTTCGAAGGGCCCCGCTCCAAGGAGGCCAAGGTGGCGCACGCGCACGAGAGCGCGTGGCAGATGACGCTGCCCCTGGTGGTGCTGGCGGTGCTCAGCGTGGTGGCCTCCGTGTACGCGTGGCCGCTGCTCAAGGCGCCCGGTGACGGCCGTCCGCAGCCGGTGTTCGAGAACTTCCTGAGCCCGGTGTTCGCCGCGATGAACCGCGTGGTCGCCACGGGCAAGACGGTGGAGCTCGACACGAGCGTCCCCACGCTGGGTGACTACGGCTTCGCGTGGCTGGTGGCCGTCTCCGGCGGCGCGCTGGCGGCGTTCCTGTACCTGCGCTTCTTCCCGTCCCGCGCGGGTCAGCCCGCGCCGGCCTATGCTCGGGCGGTGCGCCGCGCGGCGCAGAACAAGTTCTACGTGGACGAGCTGTATGAGCTGGCCATCATCCGGCCCATCAAGTTCATGAGCTTCATCCTCTTCCGCGTGGTGGACGCGCTCCTCATCGACACCGTGGCGGTGCGCGGCACGGCGTGGGTGACGGCGCGCGTGGGCAGCGCGCTGCGCTACGTCCAGTCGGGCGACGCCCAGGCCTATGCCGCAGTGATGGCCCTCGCCCTGCTCGGCGGCGTGGCCTACGCCCTCATCCAGGTGCTGCAATGAGCTTCTTCGACACCCACCTGCTCAACCTCGTCGTCTTCCTGCCGCTCGTCTTCGCGGCGCTGGTGCTGATGCTGCCCGCCGGCGAGGCGGGGCAGATTCGCACCGTCACGTTCATCGGCATGGTGGTGGACCTGGTCTTCGGCGTGTGGGCGTACTCACGCTTCGAGGTCGGCGGTCCCGAGTTCCAGCTCGAGTACCGGGTGCCCTGGTTCCAGGAGTTCGGGCTGAGCTACCACCTGGGCGTGGATGGCCTGGCGGTGAGCCTCATCCTCCTGACGGTGTTCCTGGGCCCCCTGGTGGTGCTGGCCTCCACCACGTACATCAGCCACCGCATCAAGGAGTTCCACCTGGCGCTGCTGGTGCTCCAGACGACGATGCTGGGCGCGCTGGTGTCGCTGGACGTGCTGCTGTTCTACATCTTCTTCGAGGCCATGCTCATCCCCATGTACCTGCTGGTGGGTGTGTGGGGCGCCGAGGACCGCCAGATGGCGGCGGTGAAGTTCTTCCTCTACACGCTGGTGGGCTCGCTGCTGATGCTGGTGGCGCTCATCGCGGTGTACTTCATCAGCTCGCCGGCGGGCGCGCGCTCGTTCGACTACGCGAGCATCTACAACGGCCTCCTGGACGCGAACCGGCAGCTGTCCGCGTGCTCGGCGGGACCCGCGGGCGCGTGTGATTCGCTGACGGGCATGGCCGCGACGCTGCACACCTACGGCCCCTGGCTGTTCGCGGCGTTCGCGCTGGCGTTCGCCATCAAGGTGCCGATGTGGCCGGTGCACACGTGGCTGCCGGACGCGCACGTGCAGGCGCCGGTGGCCGGCTCCATGATTCTGGCCGGCGTGATGCTGAAGATGGGCACCTTCGGCTTCTGGCGCTACGCGATTCCGCTCTTCCCGGTGGCCGCGCAGCAGGCCCGGCCGTTCCTGGCGACGCTGGCCGTCATCGGCATCGTCTACGGGGCGCTGATGTGCCTGGCGCAGCGGGACATCAAGAAGCTCATCGCGTACTCGTCCGTCAGCCACCTGGGCTACTGCATGCTGGGCATCTTCGCGCTGACGGCGGAGGGCGCCACGGGCAGCGCGTACCAGATGCTCAACCACGGCGTGTCCACGGGCGCGCTGTTCCTCCTGTTCGGCTTCCTCTACGAGCGGCGCCACAGCCGCCTGATGGCGGACTTCGGCGGCATCGCCAAGGTGATGCCGGTGTTCACCACGGCCTTCATCATCATCACCTTCTCCTCGGTGGCGGTGCCCGGCACCAACGGCTTCATCGGTGAGTTCCTGGTGCTGCTCGGCACGTTCAAGAGCGACCTGGGCGCGGCGGCCGGCAACCCGCACCTGACGGCGGTGTTCGGCGCGTTCGCGACCACGGGCGTCATCCTGGGCGCGGCGTACATGCTGTGGATGGTGCAGAAGGTGTTCTTCGGCGGCCTGACGCACCGGGAGAACCAGCACCTGCGCGACATGAACGTGCGCGAGAGCCTGACGGTGCTGCCCTTCATCATCCTCGTCGGGGTGATGGGCCTGATGCCCCAGCCCTTCCTGGACCGCATCGAGCCGTCCACGGAGCGCTTCCTGTCCCGCGCCCGCGTGGGCACGCCCGGAGCGGGTGTGCAGGCCGACCAGGTGCGCGTGGAGGTGATGTCCCTGCCGGCCAACCCCACCGTGGCAGCCCCGAGCGCCCCTGCCCCGCTCGCCGCCCGGGCCGTCCCCTCGTCCCGGCCGTAAGCCGACTGAGCCCTCGCCATGACCTTGCCCCTGCCCAATCTGACCCTGGCAGACTTCCTCCCGCTGATTCCCGCCATCATCCTGGTGGTGGGAGCCTGCATCCTGCTGCTGTCGGAGGTGTTCCTCAGCAGCACCGCGTCGCGGTCCTACCAGGCCGTGCTCTCCGTGGTGGCGGCGGTGGCGGCCGGCGCCGTGGCCGTGTCCAACATGTTCGAGCCGGCGCACGAGGCGTTCCTCGGCTTCGGCGTGCTGGACCCCTTCTCCAGCTTCCTCACCTTCGTGGTGTGCGTGGGCCTGGGGCTGGCGTCGCTCAGCTCGGTGAGCTTCCTGCGCAAGCGCGGCGCGGAGCGCGGTGAGTTCTACGCGCTGATGCTGTTCGCCGCGGCGGGCATGAGCCTGCTGGCCCTGTCCAACGAGCTCATCACCCTGTTCGTCAACCTGGAGGTCCTCTCCATCGCCACGTACGCGCTGACGTCGTACCTGCGGCGCGGGACGCGGCCCTCCGAGGCGGGCTTCAAGTACTTCATCCTGGGCGCGTTCTCGTCCGCGGTGCTGCTGTACGGCGCGGCGCTGCTGTACGGCGCCACCGGCACCACCACGCTGACGGCCATGGCCGGGCCGCTGTCGACGGCGCTCGCCCAGCAGCCGGCGCTGGTCTACGCGGGCCTCATCCTCCTGGGCTCCGGCTTCGCCTTCAAGGTGGCCGCGGTGCCGTTCCACATGTGGACGCCGGACGTCTACGAGGGCGCCCCCACCCCCGTCACCGCGCTGATGAGCGCGGGCGTGAAGGCGGCCGCCTTCGCGGCGCTGGTGCGCGTGTTCCTGACGGTGGGCAAGGGCATCGACCCGCAGATGCCGCTGGTGCTGTTCTCCACCCTGGCCTTCCTCACCATGGTGGTGGGCAACCTGCTGGCGATTCCGCAGCGCAACGTGAAGCGCATGCTGGCGTACTCGTCCATCGCCCACGCCGGCTACCTCCTGGTGGGCGTGGCGGCGCTGTTCGTCACGGCGCCGGGCGAGCAGTTCCGCCTCCTGGGCCCGTCGGAGCTGACGGGTGGCTCGCCGCTGGAGCTGGCGCGCTCGCAGGCGCTGCGCGGCATCCTCTTCTACCTGCTGGCCTACACCTTCAGCGCGGTGGGCGCCTTCACCCTGGTGTCCGTGCTCGAGCGTCGCGAGGACGAGGAGAAGGGCACCGCCTGGGATTTGGAGCGCTTCAGTGGCCTGGCGCAGCGGCGTCCGGGTTGGGCCGTGGCCATGGCCGCGTTCATGCTGTCGCTGGGCGGGATTCCTCCCACCATCGGCTTCATGAGCAAGCTGCTCGTGTTCCAGAGCGCGGTGGACGCGGGCCTCATCGGCCTGGCCATCATCGGCGTGCTCTCCAGCGCGGCGGGCGTCTATTACTACCTGCGCGTGGTGGTCTACATGTTCATGCGCCCGGTGCCCGAGGGCGCCCAGGTGCTGGAGCGCAGCTGGTCCACCGAGCTGGCCCTGGTGCTCTCCACCGCGGCCGTGGTGGTGCTGGGCATCCTCCCCGGCCCCGTCACCGCGTGGCTGGTGCAGGCCAGCAGCCTGTTCGGTCAGTAGCCTTCGCGGGCCGCGAGCCCGTCGACCCCGCCCGCCCCGGCCTCGTGCCCGGGCGGGCGTCGTCTTTCAGGGGCACGTGAGGTCAGCCCGGGAGCTCGCCGCGCAGCTCGTACGTCTCCAGGCGCGTGCGGGCGCCCGCCTTCCGCAGGGCCGCCACCAGGGGCTCGTTGTCCGTCATCACCACGCCCATCGACTGACGCGCGGGCCCCACGCGGGCGAAGGCGTCCTCCAGGAGCGCGCGGGCATGCGCGAGGGACACCGCGAAGAAGGGATAGAGCACCGCGCCGCCGGAGCGCAGGTCCATCAGCCCCAGCAGCTCCGTGCCCCGCGTCAGCTTCCAGAGCTGGTGCGAGGCCAGTGACGAGAAGCGCGCGAGCTTGCCCGGAATCATCCCGAAGGCCTCCGTCAGCGGCGCCCAATCCGACGACTCCACGGGCGACACGCGCGGGCCCCGGGGCGCCTCCGGCAACGCGGCCACGTGGGCCCGCGTCACCTCCAGGTCCGTGGCCTGCCGCGCGCGCCGCATCCCCAGCGAGCCATACAGCTCCAGGGCCGGCATGTTGTCGCGCACCACCGTGAGGGACCAGTGCTGGCAGCCCTGCGCGCGGAAGCGCTCGGCCGTCCTCAGCATCATCCACCGCCCCAGCCCCTGACGACGCGCCTCGGGCGCCACCACGAGCTGGCCCACGTACCCCATGACGCCCAGCGCCTCGGTGGACGTGTACCCCACCACCCCACCCGGCCCCTCCACCAGGAAGGTGCGAGCTGCCAGCTCCTGCTCCCACATGGACGCTGGCGGCGGAGGGTCCTCCAGCCCCAGCTCCGCGAACAGCCTGACGTACGTCGGGTAATCGTCGGCGCGTCCGGGCCGCTGCACCCACGGACACGGCCCCACATCCACCGTCATCGGCCTGCCTCCGGTTAGAAGGAGCGATACCGACGCGAGCCTGACTCAACGTCCGACGGCACAAAAGAAGGCGGCCCGACACTCCAGGGGAGGGTCGGGCCGCGGGTCTTCTGAAGGTGACTCACCGGAAGTGCTGAAGGGGTGGGGGGGAACCGCCTTCAGCCTCGCTTCGATGTGTCCCGCGTGAACCTATAGCAGTCGCCGTGCCAGACCCCGATTTGAGACAAACTCCAGTTTTCTCAGGCACTTAGAGGTCTGCCCAACATTGGCCCACCCCGGCGATTGCATTTCAGCCCTGCAATCGGCTTTCAGAACTGAAAATCTCCAATGAGTCCGGGCGGTTGTGTTTTTCACCGATGAACCCCGTTCATTTCGGATCTGAATCCACGGGTGCGCAAAAGTTACACGTCCAACTCCACCCTACTCCCGACCCACCTCGTTGGGCGGCCGGAGGTTGAGGCGCTTCATCTTGCGCCACAGGGTGGTGGAGGAGACGCCCAGCTCGTCGGCGACGCGGGCCAGGTCCACGCCGTGGCGCTCCAGGGACTGGGCGATGGCGCGGCGCTCGGCGTCCTCGACCACCTGGGCCAGGGTGGGCCCCGCGCTGGTCCCAGGGGGCAGGCTGCCCGGGCCGTCCAGGGTGCCCAGGGAGTGGGTGCCGGCGACGGGCGTCAGGCGGGCCTGGCGCAGGGGGAAGTCCTCGGGCAGCAGCTCGTCGCTCTCCGAGAGCGCGGCGGCCTGTTCGACCAGGTTCTCCAGCTCGCGCACGTTGCCGGGGAAGTCGTAGCTCATCAGGTGCGTCACCGCGGCGGCGGACAGGCGCCGGGGGTTGGGGCTGCGGGCGTTGGCGCGCCCCAGGAAGTGCTCGGCGAGCGCGGGCACGTCATCCAGCCGCTCGCGCAGGGGCGGCACGCGCAGCGTCACCACGTTGAGGCGGTAGTAGAGGTCCTGGCGGAAGCGCTTCTCGCGCACCTCCTGCTCGATGTCGCGGTTGGTGGCCGCCACGGTGCGCACGTCCACGCGCAGCGCGGTGGACTCGCCCACGCGGCGCACCTCGCCCTCCTGCAGCGCGCGCAGGAGCTTCGACTGGAAGGTGGGGCTGGTCTCCGTCACCTCGTCGATGAAGAGGGTGCCGCCGTCGGCCTCCTCGAACAGGCCCCGGCGGGCCTTCACCGCGCCGGTGAAGGCGCCCTTCGCGTGGCCGAACAGCTCGCTCTCCAGCAACGTCTCGCTGATGGCCGCGCAGTTGACGGGCACGAAGGAGCGCCCCTTGCGGCGGCTGTGCGCGTGGAGCGCGCGCGCCACCAGCTCCTTGCCCGTGCCGCTCTCGCCCTGGATGAGCACCGTGGCGTCGCTCTGCGCCACGCGCATCAGCCGCGACGTGAGGTCCCTCATGGCGGCGCTGCGCCCCACCAGCGCGGACAGGCCGTGGCGCTCGTTGAAGTCCGTGGCCAGGTTGTCCACGTCGCGCAAGAGGCGCGCGCGCTCCAGGGCGCGCTCCACGCGGTAGCGCAGCTCGCTCTCCTTGAACGGCTTGGTGACGTAGTCGTACGCGCCCAGCCGCATGGCCTCCACCGCGCTCTCGATGGAGCCGAAGGCCGTCATCATGATGACCTGCAGCCGAGGGGCCACCTCCAGCGCGCGCCGGAGCAGCGTGAGCCCGTCCATGGGCTCCATCTTCAGGTCCGTCAGGAGCAGGTCCATGCTGCCACCGGACAGGTGCGCCAGGGCCTCCTCGCCGGTGCCCGCCTCGAAGACGGTGTAGTGCTCGGCGCGCAGGAGCAGCGCGGTGGTCGCGCGCATGTTGCGCTGGTCGTCCACGACGAGGATGCGTCCGCGGGACGGCGGGAGGTTCGCGTCGGTCATGGGAAGGACGGGGGCTGCGAGAGGGGAAGCCGGAAGGTGAAGGTGGTACCGCGACCGGGGGTGCTGTCCACGGCGATTTCGCCGCGGTGCTCCTCGAGGATTCGTTTCACGACAGCCAGCCCCAGGCCGGTGCCCTGGGCCTTGGTGGTGAAGAAGGGCTCGAAGACGCGGTGGAGCAGCTCGGCGGGAATCCCCGGCCCCTGGTCCGCCACGTCGATGCGCAGCTGCTCGCGGCCCGCGTGGGCCTCGCGGCGCGCGCGCACCTGCACCAGCCCCCCTTGCGGCATGGACTGGATGGCGTTGACGGCCACGTTGACCAGCGCCTGGCGGATGAGCCGGCGGTCCATGGGCACGGGCGGCAGCCCCTGCTCCACCTCCGCGTCGATTCGCACCGGCCGGTCCGGCGCCCCCCCCTGCGCGCGCGCCGCCTCCAGCGAGTCCTGGAGCACGCGGCTCAGGTCCTCGTGCTGGAGCACGGGGTCGCGGGGCCGGGTGTAGTCGAGCAAATCACCGACCATGCGGTTGAGGCGGTCGCTCTCCTCGCCCAGGATGTCCAGCAGCATGGCCGCGTCGCCGGAGGGCTCCAGCAGCCGGCGCAGCGAGGCCACCGCGTTGAAGATGACGCCCAGGGGGTTTCGCACCTCGTGGGCGACGATGGCGGACAGCTCGCCCAGCGCGGCCAGCCGCTCGCGCTTCACCATCTCCGCGCGCGTGGCGGCCAGCTCCGCATAGCTGGCCCACAGCGACTCGTACAGGCGCGCGTTGGCAATGGAGAGCGACAGCTGGCCACACGTGGCCTCCGCCAGCTCCACCAGCTCCGGGCTGAACGTCCGCGCGCGGCGCGTGTCGTCCACCAGCACCACGCCGATGAGCTCCTCGCGCGAGGTGAGCGGCAGCGCCAGCAGCGCCTTCTCCCCGAAGCGCTGCACGAGCTGCGGATTGAAGCCGCCGCCGGACGCCTCCACGTCCTCGATGACCACCGGCTTGCGCTCGCGCGCGGCGCGCGCCGCCACGCTGTCACTGGAGAGCGACAACACCACCGTGCGGAAGAAGTCGCGGTGCGCCGCGGAGGCCGCCGCGCCCCGGAGCACCTTCGCGCTCTCGTCGTACAGCATGATGTAGCAGTTGGAGACATCCAGCAGGTGGACGAGGAAGTCCGACGCCACGTCGAGGATGCTCGAGGTCTCCAGCACGCCCGATGTCGTCCGGGCCAGGTCCAGGAGCAGCCGCGTCTCGGTGAGCTGGCGCGCGGACTCCGAGCGCAGCCGGCGCTGCTCGAGCAGCGTCATCAGCAGCTCCGACAGCGTCCCCAACAGCCGCACGTCCCGCGCGTCGAAGGGCCGGTCCGGCGCGCGCAGCACCTGGAGCACGCCGCACACCTCACCGCCCCGCGCCAGCCGCACCGCCGCGCCGCTGCCCAACGTGCCCTGCGAGGCCTCACGCAGCGCTCGCGCCTGCGCCTCGCTGGTGAGGTCGCCATCCAGCGCGTCCGGCACCGAGCCGCCCATCACCCCACCCAGCCGCGCCACGTCGCCGCCCGGGCCCACCACCTCCGTCAGGCCCACGTGGGCCGACAGCACCAGCGGCCCCTCCGTGCCCCGGGTCAGGTGCAGCGCCGCGGCCTCGGACAGCAGCAACTCCGACACGCGCGAGAGAAAGTCCTCGGGCGTGGGCGGAATCGGCCGCGCCACGAAGCGCGCCATCTCCGCGACGGCCCCCACCTCCCACCGGCTGCGCGTGCTGTCCGACTGCACGCGCGCGTCCGTCAGCGCCGCGCCCACCACCTTCGCGAAGAGCGTCAGCACCGAGCCATGCCGGGGCGCCACCCACGGGCCCTCCACGCGCAGGACCTCCACCTGGGGGCCTCCGACGGGCAGGTACACGTGCGTGGGCGAGGCCCGCTCGGCGCCGCCGAACACGGGGCGCCCGTCCGACAGCGCCTCCAGCCCCAGGGCGACGTCCGGCGGCGGAGCACCGCCATCCAGCGCGTTGAGCCGCAGGCCATCCCAGCGCAGCAGCCGCACCCGGAAGCCCGCGGCCTCCAGGCCCTTGAGGGCCACCCGGCGCACCGCGTCCTCGGAGTGCGCGGACACCAGGCTCGCGGAGGTCTCCACCAGCCGCTCCGCCATGGACAGCTCGGGGGGCTTGTCCGTCAGCGGCAGCAGGTTGAGCAGCAGCACGTGCCGCCCGTCCTCCAGCACGATGCGGGACGCGTAGAGGGCGACCTCGCGCGTGACGCCGTCGGCCGAGGGCACCTGGTAGACCTGCGTCCTCGCCTCCATGGCCCCGCCGGACTCCACCAGGCGGTAGCGCTCGATGAGCCGGCTGCGCTCCTCGGGCTGGACGAAGTCCATCACGGAGCGCCCCTCCACCCGCTCGCGGGGCAGTCCCAAGAGCGCGAGGTAGGCGTCATTGGCCGCGGACACACGCCCGTCCACCACCGCGAGCACGGGGTTGCCGAAGGGCTCGATGAGGGCGCGCAGCGACGCCTCGCTGTAGTGGCTGGTGCTCATCCGCGACGCAGAACCCGCTTCTCGCCCACCCGGAGCGTCACCTTCTCCCGGTCGAAGTACTCGGACAGAGGGATGACGAACTTGCGGCTCTGTCCCACCAATTCCTTGAAGGACTGGGTGGTAATGTCCTTCTTCTCGCGCAGGTGGGCAACCAGCCGTTCCTTCAAGGCCTCCAGACAGCCCGCGTCGAAGCACAGCTCCTCGCTGACGCGCACCACCTTGCCCTCGGCCACCAGGAGCTTCAGCAGCTCGCGCAGGCGGGGCGCCGGGAGCTGGAGCTTCTGGGACAGCTCGCCCTCGGTGGGCGGCGCCAGGCCCGCGGCGGACAGCTCCGCGGCGAGCCGCGCTCGCGCCGCCTCGTCCCCCAACGACAGCGCGCGTCCACGCCCCTTCAGGCGGACCAGGTCCCGCTCGACCTCCAGCTTCCCGGCGTCCCCCAGCCCCTGCAACACCCGCTGGAAGGCCCTCGCATCCAACTCACCGGACAGCCGCTGGCGGAGCTCCTCGCGGGACAGCCCCTCACGCAAGGGCTCACGCTCATGGAAGGCCGCCAGCACCGCGAGCGCCCGACCTTGCAACCCCTCGAGCACTTCTCCGGACAGGTACAGCCGGCTCTCCCGGTCCAACAGCACCACCGCGCCCCGGGCGCCCAGGAGCTCCAGCGCGCGCGTGAGCACCTTGGGCCCCAAGGCCGAGCGGCCGAACAGCGCCTGCTGCGTGAGCCCCGCATAGCCCGCCTGCCGGAGCAGCCACGCCACCTGCCCCGCCGGGTCCGCCTCGCGCAGCGGCGCCACGATGGACGCGCCGCCCTTGCGGCGCCTCGGCGGGGAAATCGACAGCACGCGCCCGCCCGCCACCGTCGCGCCCCGCCCCGGCAGCGCGCGTGAGCCCCGGAGGATGAAGCGCTGCCCCACGAGCGCGGCCACGGGTGCGTCCAGGCGCAGCTGCGCGAGCGTCGTCTCACCGGGCTCCAGGCGCTCCACGTCCAGCAGCGCCACCGTGGCCTCCACCTGCGCGGTGCCCAGGTGCAAGAGCAGCTTGCGACGGCGCGGCAGCGGAGACGGCGCGGAGGGCAGCAGCGTCAGCTCCACGTCGAGCATGCGCGTCTCGGGCAGCTCTCCGGCGCGCGTCAGCACCTGCCCGCGGTGGAGCGCCTCCGGCTCCACGCCCGGCAGGTTCACCGCGGCGCGCTGGCCCGCCTCCACCCGAGTCACCGCCCGGCCATGCTGCTGCACCCCGCGCACGCGCAGCGGCCCGGGCGTGCCCGGCAGGAGCGACACCGCGTCGTCCACCGCCACCGTGCCCGACAGCAGCGTGCCCGTCACCACCGTGCCGAAGCCCTTGAGCGTGAACACGCGGTCCACCGGCAGGAAGGTCGGCCCCTCCGAGGGACGCTTCCCCAGCGAGCCCACGGCCCGGGTGAGCGCCGCGCGCAGCGCCGCGAGCCCTTCGCCCGTGCGCACGGAGCACGGCACCACGGGCGCGCCCTCCAGGAACGAGCCCGCGGTGAGCGCGGCGAGGTCGGCCTCCACCAGCGCGCGCCACTCGGGCCCGGGCTCCGCCAGCAGGTCCGACTTGGTGAGCGCGACGACGCCAGCGCGAACACCCAGCAGCCGGCAGATGTCCAGGTGCTCGCGCGTCTGGGGCATCACGCCCTCGTCCGACGCGACCACCAGCACCGCCAGGTCCACGCCGCCCGCGCCCGCGGCCATCGCCTTCACGAAGCGCTCATGGCCGGGCACGTCGACCACGCCCGCCACCGTGCCGTCATCCAGCGTCAGGTGCGCGAAGCCCAGCTCCAGGGTGATGCCCCGGCGCTTCTCCTCCTGGAGCCGGTCCGTGTCGATGCCGGTGAGGGCCTTCACCAACGACGTCTTGCCGTGGTCGATGTGGCCCGCCGTGCCGACAATCATCGCATCACCGCGGGACGGCTCAGGCGCCCGCCTTGTCCGGGTCCTCGTCGAAGCGCGCGTCACCGGTGCCGGGCGCGTAGTCCCACGGGAAGACGACGAGCGCCCCCGTGGAGATGCCCGCGAACTGGGGCGCGTACGCGTCCGGCTTCACCACCAGGCACGCCGTGGACACCTTCTTCGCCCCCGCCTCGCGCGCCAGGGCCATGGCCAGCTCCAGCGTGTCTCCGCTGGACGCCACGTCGTCGACGATGAGCACGCGCTTGCCCTTCAGCTCGCGCGGCATCTCGTTCGCGGGCTTCGGTCCACCCCGCGGGTGCGCCTTGTCACCGCGGTCCCTGCTGCGGCGGCTGATGCGCACCGGGAAGAACGCGCACCCGAGCGCCGACGCCAGCGCGCCGCCCACGAACACGCCGCCGTGCGCCACGCCCACCACGGCCTCGGGCTGGAAGGACTCGCGGATGTCGTGGGCCATCTGCTGCACGGCGCGGTCCAGCTGCGCCCAGGACAGCTCGCGCAGCACGCCCGCGGTGCGCTTGCGCGACTGGTCCTTGCCCGTGGGCTGACGGGGGGCCTCGGCTTGCGGGGCCAGGACCATGTCCGTCGGGATGGAGACCAGCTTCTGCGCCTGCGCGCGCGCGGCCGCGGACGGCGACGCGGCGCGAGACTTCGCGGGGGCCTTCTTCGACGACGAAGGCTTCGGGGAGGATTTCGCGGTGGGCTTGCGCTTGCCCTGGGCCTTGGGCCCGGGTGCTGCCCGCTTGGTGGCCACGGCGGTGAGCTCCGGCTGAAGTGCGGCCCCGTCATACCCCGAGGCGCGCGCCCTGGCCACATCCCCGCTCACGTCCCCACCACCTCATGGACACACGAGGCGGTGGGGCCCTCACGGCCCTCAGGCCTGGAGCTTCTCCTCCACCATCCGGTCCGCGACCTGCTCGGGGCGCAGGCCCGACTCCTTCGCGCGCCGCAGCACCGTGTCGATGGTGTCGAAGATGTTCGCCGCCCGGGCGTACGCCTTCTCCCGGTCATACCCCGCCCACTCCTGGGCGACGTTGATGAGGCCGCCCGCGTTGGCCGCGTAGTCGGGCACGTACAGGATGCCCCGGCTGGCCAGCTGCTCGCCGTGGCGCATGGTGAGCAGCTGATTGTTGGCTGCTCCACACACCGCCTTCACCTTGAGCAGGGGCAGCGTGGTGTCGTTGATGGCGCCGCCCAGCGCGCACGGGGCGTACACGTCCGCCTCCATGCGGTGCAGGGTGTCCGCGTCCACCGCCGTGGCGCCGTACTGCTTCACCGCGTGCTCCACGCTGGCCGCGTTGATGTCGCTGACGAAAATCTGGGCGCCGCGCTCGTGCAGCTCCTTCACCAGGTACATGCCCACGTGGCCCACGCCCAGCACGGTGACGCGCAGGCCCTTGAGGTCCGCGCTGCCGAAGACGTGCTTGGCCGTGGCCTCCATGGCGCGCGCCACGCCGTACGCCGTGACGGGCGACGGGTCTCCGCTGCGCTCCTTCAGGCCGACGACGTTCTTCGTGTGCTTGCGCACGTGCTCCATATCGTCGGTGCTGGTGCCGCTGTCCTCGGTGGTGATGTAGCGGCCGCCGAGCGACTCCACCGCGCGACCGAAGGACTCGAACAGCTTCGGCCGGTCGAAGTTGCCGCGGGGCAGCATGATGACCGCCTTGCCACCTCCGTGCGGCAGGCCCGCGAGCGCCGCCTTGTACGTCATCCCGCGCGCCAGCCGGAGCGCGTCCGCGACGGCCTCCTCCTCGCTGGTGTACGTGGACAAGGCACGCGTGCCACCCAGCCCAGGGCCGAGTCGCGTGTTGTGCATTCCGACGATGGCGCGAAGTCCCGTGCGGGAATCGCTGAGCAGGTGGACGGCCTCGTAGCCGCCTTCGAGCAGTTGCGTGAAGTAACTCATGGCGCGCGGCCTCTACCGAGGCCACGCACCCAAGTCAAACCGAGCCGCTCTCCAACATGCGCCGAATTTCATCTCCTGGAATGACATAGCGCGTCGTGCAGAATTGACACGTTGCTTCAGCCTGCCCTTCCTTCTCCAGCAGGTCCTGGAGCTCCTCGCGCCCCATGGCGAGCAGCGCGCGCTTCACGCGGTCCTCGCTGCACGAGCAGCCGAAGCGCAACGGATAGCGGGCCATCACCTCGAAGTCCGCCTCCGGCAGCAGCGCCCGCAGCACCGCGGACGCACCCGCGGGGGCATGGGCCCGAAGGGCGCCTTCGGCGTCACGACGCAGCCGCTCACCGAGCGCCTGGAAGACCTCCAGGTCGGCGTTGGGCAAGGGTTGGACGAGCAGGCCCGCGACGATGCCCAGGGACTCCGGCTTGCCGCCCACCTCGGCGGGCAGCTGCGCGAGCACCACATGCGAGGGGAGCTGGTCGGACTGGTGGAAGTAGCGCTCCAGGTCGCCCGCCAGGTCGAAGCGCTCCAGCTCCACCGAGGAGCGGTAGTGCTCACCGCCGCCCAAATCGCGCAGGACGGAGAGGAAGCCCTTGTTCCCCAGCACGGGACGCCAGTGGTACTGGTCGTCACTGCCCGTGTACTCCACGAGCGTGTTCTTCACGTAGCCCCGCACCAGGCCGGACGTGTCGCCGTCCACGAAGAGGCCCCTCAAGGGGCCGTCGCACTCGAGCTGGAGGTTGACGCGGGAGTCGCCCTTCTGGAGGGCGCCCAGCAGGGCGGCGGCGGTGAGGGACTGGGACAGGAGCGCCGCGGCGGCCGGGGCGGTGTGGTGGGTGGCCCGGGCCTGGCGGGACAGCTGCGTGGTGAGGGCCAGCACCACGCGGACATCGGACTTCTTCAGCAATCCACTGACGAGCTCATCGGACATGACAGGGCGAGTAGCGTGCCCGAGCCCGGCGTGCCCGCCAACGTCAGAAGGCGGACGCCCCGTCGCATGCCGGCCCGGCAGCAGGCCCGGCCGGGGTGACGCATAAGTCCAGGCTTATGCCTCCATGCGCGAAGGCTGGGATGCGCATGTGCGGAAGAAATCCAGCGTCGTGGCCGGAACGGCTATAAACCGCCGACCGACAGTCAGTCACCTGACCTTGAGCTGGGGCGCGGCCACCTGCCCGCGCGCCATCGCTGGAGAAACGATGAGCACCCAGGCCGCCACCGCCGACGCCGTTGCAACGAAGACTCCGCTCCTCAAGTCCCGCCTGGGCTCGTTCCTCGCGGTGGTGCCCCTGAGCTTCTGGGTCGTCAACCACCTGTGGGACAACCTGTCCGCCTTCAATGGCGGTGACGCGTGGCAGAAGTCCGTCACCACGTACTCCAACCCGTATGCCCAGGCGCTCACGTTCATCATCGTGATGCTGCCGCTGCTGTTCCACACGGGCTGGGGCCTGGTGCGGCTCTTCAGCTTCCGGCCCAACAACAACCGCTACAACAACTACGGCAACTT
This sequence comes from Myxococcus sp. XM-1-1-1, assembly GCF_020037095.1. NCBI lineage: Bacteria > Pseudomonadati > Myxococcota > Myxococcia > Myxococcales > Myxococcaceae > Myxococcus > Myxococcus sp. XM-1-1-1. The sequence goes on along the minus strand of NZ_JAIQDH010000002.1, from coordinate 430,965 downwards.
CAAGTACATCCTCCAGCGCGTCAGCGCCCTGGGCGTGCTCGCGTTCCTGGGCGCCCACATCTGGCTGGCCTTCCTGCGCCCGCGCCTGATGCTGGGTCACCCGGAGATGTTCGAGGACATCGCCCGGGAGATGCACTTCCACGGCCCCACGCTCGTCGTCTACCTGCTGGGCACGCTCGGCACGGCGTACCACCTGGCCAACGGCCTCCAGGGCTTCGCGATGGGCTGGGGCCTGCTGGGCTCCGAGCGCGCCATGCGCCGCTTCGAGCCGGTCTCCATCCTCATCTTCCTGCTGCTGACGGCGATGAGCTGGAGCGCCATCTACGCGCTGTACCAGGCGGGCGGGGCCCTCGGGCCCGCGGGCCACTAGGCCTTCCTGTGTCACCGGGCACTCCGAGAGGAGTGCCCTCCTCACGGTCCACACGTCTCGAAAAGCACACCGGCCGCCCCCGAGTCCTTCCGGGGAGCGGCCGGTTTGCTTCTGGGGTGTCCGACCGGAGCGGCCGGAGTCCCGACACGGCTCAGAACGGGATGTCGTCCTCGTTGTTGCCGCCGCCGCCACCGCCCATGCCGTCATCCATCGGAGGCGGCTGGCCGTAGTCGTTGTTGTCGCCGCCGCGCGGCTGCGAGCCGAAGTTCCGGCGCCCGCCACCACCGCCGCCGCTGCCCATGTTGTCCCCGGCGTCACGGCCGCCCAGGAACGTCACCGCGTTGGCCACGACCTCGGTCGTGTAGTTCTTGCGGTTCTCCTTGTCGGTCCACTCACGCGTCTGCAGGCGGCCCTCGACGTAGCACTGCCGTCCCTTCTTCAGGTACTCGCCGCAGAGCTCCGCGAGCTTTCCCCAGACGACGATGCGGTGCCACTCGGTCCGCTCCTGCTTCTGGCCGTTCTTGTCGGTCCAGCTCTCGCTGGTCGCGATGCGGAAGTTCGCGACCGCCTGACCTCCCGGGGTGAACCGCACTTCGGGGTCCGCGCCCAGGTTGCCGATGAGGATGACCTTGTTCACGCCTCCTGCCATGACTGCTCCCTCTTCTTTTTCGTCGAGTTCCCCCCCACCACGGGGGGGAAATAGGCCCACCGGGCATCAGCCCTGGCAGGTTGCCTTCCACGTATAGCAGTGCGCCCTGACATTTCCAGAAGGCGGACCGCGGCACGGGGCCCGCCCGGGCGACAGCGCACCAGGCGGGCAGACAGGACCTGACGGGTGCGGGACGGGCCCACCCGGGCGCGAACCCGAAGCCCCAGTGCACCCAGGACCGCACACGAGGCGAACCAGGGCGTGGGTACGCCCCGAGCGTCGCGCGGCGAAGCCCGCCTTGAATCACGCCCAGGGGACACCCGCACGGCGATGCCCCTCGGTTAAACGAGGCTCGGGATGAGCTGAGGCGGGCTCGCCGCCCGCTTCGATGCGGTGCACGCGCGACAGCACGCAAAGCCCCCGCATCCAGGTGCGTCGCGGCAGGGAATCGCCGCCCGGATGCAGCTCAAAGATGCGAGCCCCGGCCCCGGAAGGCCACCCGCCCGGCGCCTTCCGGTACGACGGCCCGCGGTGGCGCGACGCTCGCTACCCGCCCGGGTGCGTCTCGGCGGTGCGGGCCTCGGGGGCGCTGCCCTGGGGCTTCGAGGACGCCGGAGGCGGATTGCCCGCCGGAGCCACCACCTGCACCGGCGCGCCTTCCACCGGGCGGGCCTTGGCCTCCGCCACCTTCTGCGACAGCGTCGAGTCCAGGCCCTTGGCGAACGTCGCCACCTGCGGATCCGCCGCGCCCACCAGCTTGCGCAGCGATTTCCAGAACGGATGGTCCGACTGGCCCGTCTGCACCAGCGCCCGGGCCAGCAGCGTCGTGGACGCCTCGCGGTCCGAGGTCGACGCCGCGCGCAGCGCCACCACCAGCTCCTCCGGCGCCGTGCGAGCCACCTCCCCCAGGGCCACCGACATCTCGCCCTGCGCGGTGGCATCCGCGCCCGTGGCGCCCGCGAGCTCCAGCACCCGCGCCAGCGCCTCCGTGTTCCCACCGGCCGCCAGCTCCACCATGCTCGTGACGCCCGGCACCTCCACCGCCAGCACCCGCGCCACCTCCCTCAGCCGGCCATACACGTCGCTGCCCGCCGAGTAGCTGTCCAGCAACGTGCGCGCGCCCAGGTAGTCGTGCGGGTTGGACTGGTACAGGCCCTCCGCCAGCACCGCGCGCACCGCCGGGTCCCTCTCGCTGCGCCACGCCGTGCGCAGGAAGCCCAGGTTGCGCGGATCCCTCTGACGGCCCAGCTCCAGGTACGTCTTCACGCGCGAGGCCACGTCCCCAATCGCGCCCGCCGCCTTGCCACCGTCCGCCAGCGACGCCACCGCGCTCGAGGGCCCCAGGCTGGAGCCCGTGGCCGCCACCGCCGCGCCCAGCGCGTCCAGCCCCGCGACGATGGGCCCGGCCCGGCCCGCGAAGTCGTTCACCATCATCGAGAACGAGAAGCGCTCGCCGCCCGCGCTCGTCACGTAGCCGCTCAGCGCGGACACCCCCTCCAGCGTGCCCGTCTTCGCGCGCAGCCGGCCCACCGCGTCGCTGCCCTCGAAGCGGTACTTGAGCGTGCCGTCCTTGCCCGCGATGGGCACCGAGGACAGGTACTCCGGCGCGAACGGGAAGCGCTCATACATGTAGCGCAGGAGCTTGTTGAGCTGCGTGGCCGAGAAGCGGTTCGCGTCGTTCAACCCGCTGCCGTTCTTCATCACGTACGTGCCGCGCTGGATGCCCACGTCGCGCTCGAGGAACTGCTCCACCACCTCCACGCCCTTGGTGAAGGTGCCCGGCTGGCCCCGCCCCTCGGCGCCCATCGTCTTGAGCAGCTGCTCGGCGACGAAGTTGCTGGAGAGCTTGTTGAGCCGCTTGAGCAGCACGTCGAACGTGTCCGACTGCGCCACGTACACCGCCCGGGCACGCGACGGCGTCGCCCCCGCGCGCACCTTCCCCTTCGCCTTGACGCCCCGCGTGTTCAGGAGCTGCTTGAGCGTCTGGCCGAAGTACATGGGCGGGTTGTCGATCTTCTTCCAGACACTCACCGCGCCGCCGCGCTCGGGCGGCACCTGCCCGCGCACGACAATCTTCTGCTGCGGCCCCACCGGGTCCGACGTCACCGACACCCGCCGCGCCCGGCGCGCTCCCGTGGAGAGCTGGTTGTCGACGATGAAGTAGTCGCTGGGCGGCTCCATCTCCACCACGCCCTTGGCGCCCGCGCTCGCGCCGGGCCGCAGGTAGATGGCCGCCGCGTTCCAGTTGAGGCTCAGCGCGCCCGTGGGCGCCATGTACGCCCGGTCCGAGTCCTCCTGGTCATACCCGGGCGGCGTGCGCTCGGCGTCGAACCACGAGTCGTCCACGACGATTTCGCCCACCTCGCGCACGCCCACGTGCCACAGCTCCGACACCATGCCCCACAGCCGCTCGGTGGTGACGGACGGGTCGCCCTTGCCGCGCACGTAGAGCGTCTTCACCTTGCCGTCCGCGCCCAGCTCCGGGTCCACGAGGAACTCCGTCTCGTAGCGGAACTCCGGCCCGAGCGTCGCCAGCGCCGCCGCGGACGTGACGAGCTTCACGTTGGACGCGGGGTTGAGCAGCTCGTCCGCGTTGTGGGTGAACACCACCGCGCCGTCATCCAGGCTCTGCATGTGCACGCCCACCCGGCTCACCTTGAGCGGGGCACGCTGGAGCACCTCGAGCAGCGCCGCGCGCAACGCCTCGCGGTCCGCGCGCTTCTCGGCGGAGGGCGGCGCCGCCAGGGCACCGGGGGGAAGCAGCAGGGAAACGATGGCCGTCGCGGCCAAGAGGTGTCTGGCTCGAAGAACCTGCACGCACGCTCCGGGGAAGTCGGCGGCCATTATGGTGAATCGCGTGAAACCACGGCAAGGGAGAGGGGGTGCGGGAGTCCACGGCTGGGCGCTCGCTCTACCGCCAAGAACAATTTGGCCGCCCTGGCATGTGGACTTCTTTTCATAATCCAAGGGCGCAAGATGCCACGCGCCCCTGACAGTCGTCGGTGGACAATCGGCCCTGGGAGGAAAGTTCGATGCGTGCGGTGGTGCAGCGGGTGCTGGAAGCGTCGGTGACGGTGGACGGGCAGAAGGTGAGCGACATCGGCCCGGGGCTGCTGGTGCTCCTGGGCGTGGGCAAGGGCGACACCGAGGCGGACGTGGCCTGGATGGTGGAGAAGCTCGCCACGCTGCGCATCTTCGAGGACGCGGGCGGCAAGATGAACCTGTCGCTGGAGGACACCTCGCGGCAGCTCATCGTCGTCAGCCAGTTCACGCTCTACGGCGACGCGCGCAAGGGCCGGCGCCCCAGCTTCATCGACGCCATGGAGCCTGGCGTGGCCAAGGCCCTGTACGAGAAGGCCTGTGAGGGCCTGCGTCAGCGCGGCCTGTCCGTGGGCACCGGCATCTTCGCCGCGGACATGAAGGTGGCGCTCGTCAACGACGGGCCCGTCACGCTCCTGTTGGAGAGCCCCGGGAGCACCGCCGCCGCCACGCCCAAGGCCTAGATGCGGACGGAGGTGCCCTTGGTGACGAGCGCCGCGAGGCCCTGCTTCGCCAGCGCCGCCTGACGGATGTGGCCGGTGAGCGCGCCCAGCTCGCGAATCCAGTTCGCCGCGCGCGGCCCCAGCCCGGAGAAGGCCACCGTCAGCGGCGGCGGTTGTGCCTGCTTGCCCAGCCAGTAGGCGAGCACCTCGTCACGCTCCGGCAACGACGGCAGCTTCATGCGCTCCTGCTCGCGCGTGAGCAGCCGCTCCAGCTTGCGCGGCAGGTTCACCTGCCAGTGCGCCACCGCGCGCGCCGGGCGCCAGGCCCAGTCCGCGAAGGCGAAGCGCTCGTTGGGGAAGTACTCGCCCCGGCCCTGGGTGACGAAGACGCGGTCCGGGGGGAACTCCGGGAAGGGGTCCCACTGCCCCGCCAGCAGCGAGGCCAGCCCCACGTCCGCCAGCGGACGCAGGCGGAAGCCGTCGCGCACCTCGCGGGACGTGCGGTTGTCCCAGTAGGGGTAGTGGGCCTCCTCCAGCATCAGCGCCAGGTGCAGCGCCTCGTCCCAGGCGTCCGCGTACCCCGCGTGGCGAGGGTCCACCTCCCAGCCCATGGGCCCCGTCCTCCACGGCTGGAAGGCGAGCCGGTCCACCAGGTCCGCCCAGGGGTCCGCGTCCACCGAGCCCAGGCCGCCGGGCACTGACGTCGCCAGCATGCGCTCGCACAGCATGCGCGACTGGCCGTCCCCCAGCTGCTCCATCAGCGACTCCAGGGCCCCGCTGGCGTCGCCCATGGCGCGCGTGAGGAACGGGAGCACCTGCTCATGGAAGAACGCGTCGTTGATGGGCCGCAGCACCACGTCCATGGTGTCCCCCCGGCCCGGCGCTCAGGGCCGGGCGTCTTCCTGGATGATGAGCGCGTGGATTTCCGCGGTCGTGGGCGCCTCGAGGATGGCGGCCCGGAAGCGGGGGTTCTTGAAGAGCCGGGAGATGCGGGCCAGGGCCTTCAGGTGCACGCCGGCGCTGTTCTCCGGGGCCACCAGGGCGAAGAACAGGTGGGTGGGCTTGCCGTCGATGGCCTCGAAGTCCACGCCCGCGCGGGACACGCCGAAGGCCGCCTGCAGCTGCGTCATGCCCGGCAGCTTGCCGTGGGGGATGGCCACCCCCTCGCCGATGCCGGTGCTGCCCAGCTTCTCGCGCTCGCGCAGCACCTCCACCAGCCGCTCCTCCAGGAGCGGGGGGTGGGCCCGGGCCAACGTGGCGCTCAGCTCGCGCAACACCTCCTGCTTCGTCCGCGACTGCATGTCCGCGATGACGGCTTGGGGGCTGAGGAACTCGGCGATTCTCACTGACGCTCCCGCGCTGGCGCTCCTGAGATGGCGGCAATTACTCCTCACCCTCGATTCGCGCAAGGGTCGCCTGTCGTCCCGGCGCCACCCCCGCTCACTGCGCGTCAGGGACCGGGACCACGGGCCGCCCCCATGTCTCCCCGCCCCGCCGTCCCCCAGGGGACGATATGCCCTCCCCCAGCGTCCGTTTCCTTCAGTGAACCACGACAGCAAACGAAAAGGGGAGCGACCGCCATGAAGCGAACGCTGTGCTCGAGCCTTGTCCTCTCGCTGCTGGCCACCGGCTGCGCCACGACCGGTGTCCAGGGCTCCGCGCTGGGAGACGCCGCCGAGGAGTCCCTGCTCCTGCGGGGAGACGCCATCACCGGCCCCACCTCCACGCTGAGCATCTCCGACAACAGCATGCACGGGCGCTACCGCCGCCACCCCGTGGCGCTCCAGTGGGACTACCAGTTGCTCACGGGCTCGGTGGCCCAGCAGGGCACGCGGCTGGAACTGGCCGAGGGGGACGACACCCGCGTCTGGGGCACCTTCGGCGGCCAGCCGGTGGACCTCACCGAGGACGGCACGTGGCTGCATGGCCGGGTGGGCAGCTGCGTCTACCTCCTGAAACGGGAGGCGGAGGCGCTCTCGGGCATGCGCGAGTGCGGGGGAGCGCGCGAGACGGACATCGTCGTGGCCTTCCCCTCCGCCATCCACTCGCGCCCGCTGGGTGAGCGGGCCGCGCTGATGACGCTGGCGCTCGTCAACGTCCGGGCCCCCGCCGTCACCACGCCCGTGGCCGTCTCCACCGGCGTGTTCACCGACCTGCGCAACGCGCAGGGGATGTCCAGTTGCAAGAAGGGCTACTGACGGCCCCTCCCAGCCAGGGCCGAGGCGCGCTCCATCTCCCGGGGGAGAGATGGGGCGCGTCGTTTTTACCGGAAGCCCCCCGCGATATGCGCGGTGGGCCCAGGCGTTCTTGGGGATGGATGCGCCAGCCGCCCTACCCGGGCGGTTGGGGGGACACCGACAAGGCCGTGGCCGACCGCGAGCCTCGTGGGAAGCAGCATCCGTGAAGGACCGACGACGCTCCCGTCATCGACTGGATGGGAGCGTCCGCGCTCCGCCTCCTCGAGGGGGGTGGCGGAGCGCGACGCTTCCTTCAGGCCCTCGCCTCAGGTGCCGGCGGCCGCGGCCAGCGCGGGCGGCTCGTGGGGCTCGATGAGGCCGTACTGGCCATCCTTGCGCCGGTAGACGATGCCCAGCGCGTCCGACTCCACGTTGTGGAACACGTAGAAGTCGTTGTTCATCAGGTTCATCTGCATCACCGCCTCGTCCACCGACAGCGGCTTGACGGTGAGCTGGGTGGAGCTCACCACGCGCGTCGTGGCGGCCACGGGGGTCGCGGGCGGGGCGGCGGCGAGCTTCGGCGCGGGCGTGTCCACCGTGGACTGCTCGGCGATGTCCGCCAGCTCCTCCGCGTCCGGCACCTCGAAGACGGCGTGACGCACCTTCAGGTGGTTCACCAGGTCCTGACGGTGGTGGACGCGCTCCTTTCCGTGATGCGTCTTGAGCTTGTCGCGGTAGCGGCGCAGCTGTCGTTCGATCTTGTCCATCGCCAGGTCGATGGACGCGTACATGTCACTGCTCTTGTCGCGCCCGCGGAGCACCCAGGCGCCTGAGTGGACGGTGATGTCCGCGTGGTGGATGTGGTTGGCTTCCAACCACAGGACGACGTGTGCCTCTCCTGCTCTATCCAACAGCTTGTTCACCCGCTCGACCTTCTCGCGTGCGTACTCCTTGAGGGAATCCGACGCCCCGAACTGACGGAAGGTGATGTTGAACTGCATGCGTGGCTGCCTCCTAGGGTGAGGGGAGCTGCGTGACAGATCAGAAACGTTCTGCCCCCGGGAAAGCAACCCGTCCCCCCAGGTTGACTCTTCCCAAGCGCACCTGCCGTCCGGGGCCTGACAACACGCCGTGACTGGTGCTCGGACCTGCGGGGCACCAGACTCTTCAACCCCTCGGAATCAGGCGGTGCGCCGCCGCACGGACAACGGCGCACCGGGTAGCTCGGGACACGGGCTCAGGCGAGCAGCCTTCCTCCGGTGACACCCAACACCTCCGCGTTCACGAAGCGCGATTCATCCGAGGCGAGGAACACGTAGGACGGCGCCAGCTCCGCCGGCTGCGCGGGGCGGCCCATGGGCGAGTCCTCGCCGAACGTCGACACCTGCTTGCCATCGAAGGACTGCGGAATCAGCGGCGTCCACACGGGGCCGGGCGCCACGGCGTTGACGCGGATGCCGCGCTCGATGAGCTGCTGCGCCAGGCCCTTGGTGAAGGTGACGATGGCGCCCTTCGTGGTGGCGTAGTCGAGCAGCGGCGGCGTGGGTTGATACGCCTGGATGGAGGCGGTGTTGATGATGGTGCCGCCGGCCTTCATGTGCGGCAGCGCGTAGCGCACCAGGTGGAACATCGCGAGGATGTTGACGCGGAACGTGCGCTCCACGCGCTCGGCGTCCAGCTCCTCGAACCTCTCCACCGCCTTGCCCTGGAAGGCCGCGTTGTTGACGAGCACGTCGATGCGACCGAAGCGCTTCACCGTCGCCTCCACGAGCTCGCGGCACTTCGCCTCCACCGCCAGGTCCCCGGGCAACAGCAGCGCCGAGCGCCCCGCGTCCTCCACCACGCGTTGCACCTGTCGGGCGTCGTCCCCCTCGCTCAAGTAGGAGACGGCCACGTCGGCGCCCTCGCGCGCGAAGGCCAGGCACACGGCCCTGCCAATGCCGCTGTCGCCACCGGTGACGAGCGCCACGCGGTCCTTCAGCCGCCCCAGTCCCTTGTAGGACTGCTCGCCGTAGTCCGGCTCCGGCGACATCCGCCCCTCCTTGCCCGGAGGGGCTTGAGTCTGCTCGGGGAAGGGAGGCTTGGGGCCCGCCTCACGCGGGTCGGGGTTCTTCTGGGCCATGGCTGCGGTCCGTTCAGGGGAAAGAGGGTCCCTGCACGGTGGCGTCCGAGGCCGGCCACGACAACCGGGCGAAGCGGGCTCACGTGCCCGCCCGCCCCGGAGGGATGCGAGCGGAGGGCTACTGCACCGAGACGACCTGCTCCTCGGAGTGGAAATAGGTGCCCGAGCAGCTCGTCACGCCCGTGCACTCCAGCACCTCGCCCTGGACCTGGCCCCTGACGGTGAGCAGGTGCGTGGCGGCGCCCAGGTTGGGCGGCACGGTGAAGGTGATGCGGCCCCCGTCGCGCGTGGTGGTGAGCGTCGCGGTGACGGCGCTGCCCTCCGCCAGCAGCGTGGCGCCGGCGGACTCGAGCTTCTCGGTCGACGGCATCCACTGGTACGAATAGGACTGGCCCCGGAGCAGCCGCTGCACGTCGGACACGCCGTCGAAGGAGCGCTTGGCCTGGGCCTCCTTCATGACGACGGTGATGGTGGTGCCGGAGCCGTCCTGGAAGACGACGCGCGCATCGGTGGGCGGCAGCGCGGCCCACTCATCCGGGGCGTAGTCGAAGAAGGCGCGCGTGGGCAGGCACAGGTCGCGGCCCGCGGTGCCATCCACCCCGCCCCGCTCCACCTGCATCGGCTCGCCGTTGAACGTCGCCGTGACGCCCTCGTTCAACCGCGTGCAGACGTCCCCTCCCGCCTGGGAGAAGGTGACGGTGACGCGATGTGAGCCCGCGGCCTGCTCGCCCTCGAACAGGTCCACGTCCACGTGCGTGTACAGGAGCGTGCGGCCGGACAGCCCCGCCAGGTCCACGTCCTGCTCCTTCAGCGAGGAGCCACAACCGGCCGCGAGGAGCCCGAGCGCGGCCAGGACACCCGACACCACGCCACCACGGAAACGAGAGGAAGAGTGCATACGGGCCGCACCTATACCGCCCGCGCCCGCCCGACGGGAGCACCAACGGCATGACGCCGTTGCCTTTCCCACCCCGGACCGAGGCCCGCCTGCTCGCTAGCCCTCCTTCTGGAGCATCCCCGAGAGCCGGGCCTTCACATCCGGCCACTCGGTGTCGATGACGGAGTAGTAGGCGCTGTCGCGCACCACCCCACCCCGCACCAGGACGTGGTGGCGGAGGATTCCCTCGAACTTCGCGCCCAGCCGCTCAATCGCGGCGCGCGAGCGCGTGTTGCGCTGGTCCGTCTTGAGCTGCACGCGCATGACGCCCAGCGACTCGAAGGCGAGTTGGAGCAGCAGGAACTTGCACTCGGTGTTGACGCGCGTGCGCCACACCCTGCGCCCCAGCCACGTCCAGCCGATCTCCAGCGTGCGGCTGTCGCGCTGGATGTCCAGGTAGCTGGTGGAGCCCACCGGCGTGCCCGTCGCCTTCTCGAGGATGACGAAGGGGCGCTCGGTGCCCTTCTCCGCGCCGCGCAGGCGGTCCGCGATGAAGCGCTCCACGTCCGCGAGCGTGCGCGGCACCACGGTGAAGTACGTGAAGAGCTCGTCCTCGCACAGCGCGGCGAGGGCCGGGGCGTGCTCGAGCGACAAGGGCTCCAGGCGCACCGCGCGGCCTTCGAGGACGACGGGGGGAACGACCAGCGGCAGGGGCTCCCTCCAGGGGAGCCCCTCGTCCGACGGAAGCAGCGGGACAGGGGCGCTCATGAGGTGCCCACTGTCCGTCGGCGCGTCCCCACGCGCCAAGAGCCACTTGTCGCGGGCTCAGTAGTACCGCTTGCGCTTGCTGCTCGGGAGGATGCCCAGCACCTCGCGGTACTTGGCCACCGTGCGGCGGGCAATCTCGGTGCCCTGCGAGCGCAAGAGCTCGACGATCTTCTGGTCCGAGTACGGGTTGCGCGCGTCCTCCTGCGCGACGAGCTGCTTGATGTGGTGCTTCACCGCCTCGCTGGCGGTGTCCTCGCCGGACACGCGGGCGATGGACGAGTTGAAGAAGTACTTCAGCTCGAAGATGCCCTGCGGCGTGTGCACGTACTTGCTCGTCGTCACGCGGCTCACCGTGGACTCGTGCATGCCGATGTCCTCGGCCACGTCGCGCAGGATGAGGGGCTTCAGGTGCGCGATGCCCTTGTCCAGGAAGTCGCGCTGGAACTTCACGATGCTCTCGGTGACCTTGTAGATGGTCCGCTGCCGCTGGTGGATGGAGCGGATGAGCCACACCGCGCTGCGCAGCTTGTCCTGGATGAAGTCCTTCGTCTGGCCGGGGCCCACCGCGCCCGTCTTCAGCGCGTTCCGGTAGGTGCCGGAGATGCGCAGCTTCGACAGGCCGTCGTCGTTGAGCACCACCGTGTACTCGTCCCCCATCTTGTAGACGAAGACGTCGGGGGTGATGTACTGCGCGTCGTCCCCGCTGAAGTTGCGGCCCGGCTTCGGGTCCAGCTTGGGGAGCAGCTTCACCGCCTCCACCACCTCTTCCAAGGTGACCTTCAGGTCCTTGGCGATGGCGGGCAGGTTCTTGCTCTCCAGGTACTTCATGTGCCGCTTGATGATGAGGCCCAACAGCGGCGCCTGCGGCTCCTTCATCCCCTGCAGCTGGATGAGCAGGCACTCCTGCAAGTCGCGAGCGCCGCAGCCGCGCGGCTCCAGCATCTGGATGCGACGCAGGGTGCGCTCGGCGATGTGCATCGGCACGTCCGCCTCGTTGGCCAGGCGGATGAGCGGGTCTCCCTCGATGTCCGGCAGCTTGAGGTAGCCGTCGTCATCCAGGTTGCCCAGGATGAGCATCGCGATGCGGCGCTCGGCGTCGTTCAGGCGCAGCGTGCCCAGCTGCTCCTGGATGTGGTCGACCAGGTCCTCCTTCTTGACCAGGTTCGCCTCGAACGACGGCAGGTCGTCCGTGGCCACGTTGCCCTTGTTGGACGCCGTGGTGGGCTCGTTGAACTGGTAGCTGTTGAGGTACTGCTCCCAGTCGATCTCCGGGGGCCCGTCCCCGTCCGCCTTGAACTCCGGGGCGTTGTCCCCGGAGGCCGACGGCAGCTCCACGTCGCGCGGAATCTCGACGTTGTCCGCCTCCAGCGACGCCTCTCCGGGCTCCTTGTCCCCCACGTCGCCCGGTGCCTGCTCGTCCGGCTGCTCCAGGAGTGGATTCTGATCCATCTCCTCGCGGACCTGCTCCAGCAGCTCCATCCGGGAGAGCTGAAGCAGCTTGATGGCCTGCTGCAGCTGCGGCGTCATCACCAGCTGCTGCGCAAGCTTCAGGCTTTGTTTGAGTTCCATCGCCATGAGACAGGGTCTCCCCGAGTGATTCAGCCCCTACACGACACGGGACCAATCAAAGACCGTGCCAACGTAACAAGGCCCCCTGACGGCGTCTAGTGCCCGAATCGTGGTCCCTCGCTTGCATATTCAAAATTCCACAAGGAAACCAAGAGCTTGCACGCACTGAGCGTGACTGGGCCTTGTTGACCTGTCGACGCAAAAGCGAGGCCAACCGGAGTCTATGCACTCGGTTGGCCGCTTGCCAGTCGTCCCTCAAAGCGGCTGCTGGAGGCGGAACCGCTCCCCCAGGTAGACGGCGCGCGCGCGGGGCGAGGCGGCGATCTCCGCGGGGGTGCCCTCCTCGAGGATCTGCCCTTGTGTGATGATGTAGGCCCTATCACAGATGCCCAGGGTGTCCTGGACGTTGTGGTCGGTGATGAGGACGCCCAGGCCCCGCTCGCGCAGCAGGAAGATCTGCCGCTGGAGGTCGCCCACGTTGATGGGGTCCACGCCGGCGAAGGGCTCGTCGAAGAGGATGAAGCGCGGCTGGGGCAAGAGGCTCCGGGCAATCTCGGCGCGGCGGCGCTCACCGCCGGAGAGGGTGCCGCCCAGGGACTCCGCGACGTGGGAGAGGCCGAACTCCTCCAGGATGGCGCTGGCGCGGGCCTCGCGGGCCTTCTTGTCCAGGCCCTTCTGCAGCTCCAGCACGGACAGGAAGTTGTCGCGCACGGTGAGCTTGCGGAACACGGAGGCTTCCTGGGGCAGGTAGCCCACGCCCCGGCGCGCGCGGCGGTGCATGGGCAGGTGCGTGAGGTCCTCGTCGCCCACACGCACGCGGCCCGCGTCGGGCGTCACCAGGCCCACCACCATGTTGAAGCTGGTCGTCTTGCCGGCGCCGTTGGGGCCCAGCAGGCCCACCACCTCGCCCGGGGACACGGTGAAGGACACGCCGTTGACCACCTGGCGCCCGCGATAGGCCTTCTTGAGCCCCTCCGCGTACAGCTTCGCGTCGCTCATCGCGGCGCCGCCTCCGGGGCCACGGGGGCCGTGCGAGCGGGCGCGGGCGCGGCCTTGCGCTTGGGGGACGAGGGGGCCGACGGCGGCGACTCGAAGATGATGACGGCGTTCTCCACCTCGAGCTTCTCGCTGCCCAGCGTGAGGCGGACCTTCGTCCCTCGCATGTACGTGGTCCCCTGGCGCGCCTCCGGGGTGCCGGTGACGACGAGCACGCCCGAGGCGACGTCGTACTCGGCGCGCTCGCCGCGGGCCATGCGGTCGCCGTCCACCGCGTGCACGCCGCCGGTGCACACCACGCGCGTCACCACGCGGGGCGGCGCGAAGTAGGCGGTCATCCGGTCGCACTTCAAATCCAGGGTGCGGTGCTTCACCTTCACGTTGCCGGTGAGCGTGGCCTGCGACTTGCCGCCCTCGATGAGGTCGGCGTTGATCTGCACCGGCTCCTTCAGGTCCACCGGCCCCAGGGGCCCCTGGCCCGGGCTGCCCGCGGCGGCGGCGGCAGGCGTGCCCCCATCCGTGGGCGTGGCGGCGGCGACGGCGGGCACCGGCTGCGCCACGAAGAAGGCCATCACGAGGAACTCAATCACGCCCTGATTCTCCCAGCACGGTCTCCACCGAGCCTTCGAAGGTGAACGTCTCATCCGGGAAGGACAGCTCGAAGCGGTCCGCCCGCAACCGGTACGCCGGCCCTCGTACCTTCACGCCCTCGTTGCCCCGCGCGCCCTTCTCCACGGCGTCGTAGGTCAACCGCGGCGTCTCCACCACCATGCCCTCGCCCGTGCGCACCACCACGCCGCCGGACGCCACCAGCTGCTTGGACGCGAGGCTGCCCTCCATATTCGGGGCGCTGATGTCCAGGCCCTTCTCGGTGCCCACCGACATGCCCTGCTCGGGGGTGCCCGGGGGGATGCGCAAGGTCGCGTTCGTGGCCTGCACGTCGCCGCCGGAGCGCTGGTACGTCAGCGACTCGGCGTTGCCCGACAGCGTCAGGCGCTCGCCCTCGTAGGACACCAGGCGCGCGCCGCGGAGCACCACCTGCGGCGGAGGCTGCTGGGACGCCCCCTCCGCCGGGCGACGCGGGGAGCACGCCGCGACGAGCAGGCAGAGGGCGAGGAGGCGGACGGGCTCGGAGCGCGACACGAGGGTGCCTTCTATCACCGGGCGGTGGCCGGCGCCGCCCCGGCGAGCAGGGCCTGGGGGGAGGCCTCGACGGGGGGCCGCGTCTTCCAGCGCTGATGCATCCACACCCACTGCTCGGGGGTGCGCCGGATGGCCGCCTCGATTCGCGCCGACAGGGCGGCGGTGAGCGCCAGCGCCGCGGCCTCGCGGTCCTCGACCTCGGGCAGGGGCACGTCCTCCATGACCAGCCGGTAGCCGCCGCCCTCCACGCGGTGACAGAAGCCCGTCACCACCGCCGCGCCCGTGCGCACGGCCAGGTCCGCCGCCGCGCGGGGCGTGGCCGCCAGCTGCCCGAAGAAGGGCACGAAGAGCGACTGCACCTTGGTGTCCTGGTCGATGAGCAGCCCCAGGATTTCACCGGCCCGGAGCGCGCGCAGCATGGCCCGCGCCGCGCCGTCCTGGCCCCGCCAGATGCTGCGCACCCCACCCCGCTCCCGGAAGCGCTCCACCAGCTTCGTCAGGCGCGGGTCCGTGGTCTCCTTCGCGATGCTCTGGCTGGGGTAGCCCGCCCGCGCCACCCGCCGGGCCAACAGCTCCCAGTTGCCCACGTGCCCGGAGATGAAGACCACGCCCTTGCCCTTCGCCAGGGCCGCGTCCAGCACCGCCCGGTCCGCCTCCGGCCATGCCACCAGCGACTCCAGCCCCCGGTCCAGCGCGCCCGTGCAGGCCACCTCCAGCGCCGCGGCGCCCAGGTGACGGAAGGACGCGCGGGCCAGCGCCTGCCGCTGTGCGTCGGACTTCTCCGGAAACGCGGTGCCGAGGGACTTCAGGGCCTTGCGGCGCTCACCGCCCGCAATCGTGTAGGCCCACCCGCCCAGGCGGGAGCCCAGGGCCCGGGCCCACCCCAGGGGGAGGGGTTGAAGGCACAACAGGACCGTCCGGATGAGCAGGTACCGGAGGAAACGTTTCAGGCGCTTTGCTAAGGGTGGACGCTCCACACGTCGCTCCATATCCCATGCGCGAATACAACTTCGACGGGCTCGTCGGTCCTACCCACAACTACGCGGGTCTGTCGCCCGGCAACCTGGCGTCACAGAGTCACGTCGGAGAGTCGAGCCATCCCCGGGAGGCCGCGCTCCAGGGCCTGGAGAAGATGCGCTTCGTCTCCGGCCTGGGGGTCGGCCAGGCGGTGCTGCCGCCCCAGCCGCGCCCCTCGCTGCGCGCCCTGAGGACCCTGGGCTTCACCGGCACCGACGAGGAGGTCATCACCCGCGCCGCGCGCGAGGCCGAGCACCTGCTGCGGCTGACCTCCAGCGCATCCTCCATGTGGACCGCCAACGCGGCCACCGTGGCGCCCAGCTCCGACACGGCGGACGGCCGGGTGCACCTGACGCCCGCCAACCTGTCGCAGATGTTCCACCGCGCGCTGGAGGCGGACACCACGCACGCGGTGCTTCGCGCCATCTTCGCCGACGAGAAGCACTTCGCGGTGCACGCGCCCCTGCCGCCCGGCAGCCACTTCGCGGACGAGGGCGCGGCCAACCACACACGCCTGGCCACCCCGGGGCACGCGGGGGTGCACCTGCTCGCCTGGGGCCGCAGCGCGTGGCAGGACGTGACGGGCCCCAAGCGCTTCCCCGCGCGCCAGACGCTGGAGGCGAGCCAGGCGCTCGCGCGGCTGCACCAGCTGGACGCGCGCTCGGTGCTCTTCCCGCAGCAGCACCCCGAGGGCATCGACGCGGGGGCCTTCCACACGGACGTGCTCGCGGTGGGCAACGAGCGCTTCCTCATGCTGCATGAGCTGGCCTTCGTGGACCACCCGGGGCTGCTCCAGGTGCTGCGCGAGAAGCTGGGCCCGGACTTCCGCGCGGTGGTGGCCAGCAGCGCGGAGCTGCCGCCCAAGGACGCGGTGAAGGCGTACCCCTTCAACTCGCAGGTGCTGACGCTGCCGGACGGGACGATGGCCATCGTCGCGCCCACCGAGAGCCGCGAGACGCCCGCGGCCCGAGGTTTCCTGGAGCGCGTGGTGGCCGAGGACACGCCGGTGAAGGCGGTGCACTACCTGGACGTGCGCCAGTCCATGAACAACGGCGGCGGGCCCGCCTGCCTGCGCCAGCGCGTGTGGCTGACGGACACCGAGCGCCGCGCCATCCACGCGGACGTCTTCTACACGCCCGCCCTGCACGAATCGCTCGCCGCCTGGGTGCGCCGCCACTACCGCGACGTGCTGCGTCCCAAGGACCTGCAGGACCCGCTGCTCGCGCGCGAGACGATGACGGCGCTGGACGAGCTGACGCGCATCCTCAAGCTCGGCAGCGTCTACGACTTCCAGCAGTGACGCCCGCCCGCCTGCTCCAGTGACAGGACGCCGAGCCCTCGCACCGGGGGCTCCGTCCCGAGGGGCGAGGAGTGCCGTGGCCCCAACCGTCGCGGTGACACACCTTTCGTTCAAGGAGGTGGCGTCCCGTGATTCCGGCTTCCATCCAATACTATCTGCGTCGCAACCGAGTCCTCTACGAGCGCTACTGGCACCCCCGGGCGGTCACCGCCCAGGAGCTGGCCGAGGCGCTCCATGTCTCCGGCTGGCGCGTGGCCAAGTCCGTCATCGTGATGGCGGACCGTCAGCCCTGGATCTTCGTCGTCCCCGCCGCGGGCACCGTCGACCTGGAGCGCGTGCGGGAGCTGCTCGGCGTGCGCACCGCCCGGCTCGCCACCGAGCGGGAGTTCTCCGACCACTTCCCGGACTGCGAGGTTGGCGCGGAGCCGCCCTTCGGCGAGCTGTACGGCCTGCCCGTGGCGGTGGATGAGACGTTGAGCCTCACCGAGCACCTGCTCTTCCGCGCGGGCTCGCACGAGGAGGCCCTGGAGATGCGCTTCCAGGACTTCGCCACGCTGGAGTGGCCGCTCGTCGCCTCGTTCATCCACGAGCGGCTTCAACCCTCGGCCTCGGCCGTCACCGTCATCCCTCCCATCCTGATGGAGCAGGACGCGCCGATTCCGGCGTGAGGAGGGTCAGGGTTCCACGAGCGGCTCGCGGGAGTCTCCCAGCAGGTGCTCCAGCTCCTGCGCGCGCGGGTCGCTCAAGAGCTCCTTGCGACGCGAGTCCACGCGAGCACGCTCGGCGGACTCCAGCCGCGTCATCCAGGCCCGTGCGGCCTCGCGCGCATCGGGCGGCAACAGCGCCAGCCCCTCGCTCACCGAGCGGGCCGCCGCGTCGTAGCGCTTGAGTGACTCCTGCAGCCGCGCCACCGCGAAGTGGGCCTCCGCGCTCGGCAGGAGCCGGGCCACCGTCTGCCGCCGGTCCACCGCGCGCGACAGGAGCCCCTCGCGCTCGAGCCCGTCCGCCTCCATCGACAAGAGGCGCGCCCGCTGACGGTAGTCCGTGACGAGGCCGCCCACCTCCTGGAGCGTCTGGCGCGCCCGCCGCGTCAGGCCCGCGTCCATCTGCCAGGAGGCCAGGATGAGGGCCAGCTCCAGGTCCTCGGGGTGACGTGAGCGCAGGGCCTCGATGTCCCTCAACGCGGCGTCGCTCTCTCCTCGCCCCCGGAGCACCTCGGCGCGCAGGAGCGCGGTGTCACGCTCACCCGGCGCTCGACGCTCGACCTGCACGCAGGCCGCCTCCGCCTCGGGCAGCTCCTTGCGCGTCAGCCGCAGCCGCGCCTCCCGGGCCCACAGGGCCGTGACACCCGGGCGGCCCTCGAAGTGCTCTCGCGCCCAGGCACCATAGGCCAGCGCGAGGTCCGAACGATTCAGATGCCAGGACACCGCGTCCAGCAGCGCCCCGGCGATGTCGGGCGAGTCCGGCGTCATCGCCACCAGGTCCTCCACCGTGCGAGCCCGTCGGACCGCGTCGCCCACGAGCGCGCCCTTCTCGCCCGCCTCGTACGCCAACCGGTACTCCAGGAAGGCCTGCGAGCGGTGCCCCATCGCCAGCAGCGCATGCGCCGCGACCCGGTGTGACACCGCGTCCAGCGGCGCCAGGTACAGCGCGCGATTCACGAAGGCCAGCGTCTGGCTCGCGCCCTCGCCTCCTCGCGCCGCGTGCGCGGAGGCCACCAGTCGATACAGCAGGTAGTCGGCCGGATGCCGGTCGATGAGCGCGAGCCCCCGCGCATGCACCGTCTCCACCGGCGCCCGCGCGCGGACCTGCTCCGCCAGCTCGGTCTCCGCGTCCGAGAGTCGCGAGGCACCGGGCAGCAAGGCCACCAACGCCACCGCCATCAGCGCACCACTGGCGCCCAGCGAGACGAGGGGCGAAGGCAGCGCCCACGCATCCGCGGTGTCGCGCTCGCGAGGGCGCGCCACCGTGCCGAGCACCACCAGCGCCGCCACCGCGCAGGCCGGCAGCTCCAGGCTGAAGTCGAAGAGGTTGTGCAGGGCCAGCGCCGCCACGCCCGCGAGCGCGGACACCTCCAGCGCGTCCAGCCCCTCGCGTCGCGCCAGCCGCGCGAAGCCCCAGACGGCCAGGACCAGCAGCAGCAACCCGGGCAGGCCCAGCTCCGCCGCCAGCTGGAGCACGGCGTTCTCCGGGTGCGTGAGCGTGTTCGGGTTGAGCTCGGACTGGTAGCGCGGGAAGGCCGCCTCGAACGCGCCGCGCCCCATGCCCAGCGCCGGGAAGGACGCGGCTGCCCTCGCCATCATCGGCCACAGGGACACCTTGGACTGGCCCAGCTTCTCCAGGCTGTCCGCCGAGCGGGCCTCGGCCCAGAGCGGCTCCGCCACCGCGTACGCGCCCACGGCCAGCACCGCCACGAGCCCCAGCACCGGGACGAAGCTCCGCGCGGACGTGACGCCGCGCCGGTCCTCCTGGCGCCTTCGCGCGAGCCACAGCGCGAGCAGTCCCTGACCGAGGACGAGGAACACGATGCCGCCGCGCGACAGCGTCAGCACCACGCCCAATCCGCACGCGCCCGCCGCCAGCGCATACGGCAGCGCCTTCGTGGGTGGACGCGTCGTGAGCGCCAGCCCCACGCCCACCGAGGCCCCCAGTCCGAGGAAGCCCGCCAGGTGGTTGGAGTTGCCGAAGAACGTCACCAGCGTCGGATGCGCGTGCACCCAGGAGCGCAGGCCGAACAGCGACGTCACGCCCATGAGCGCGTGGCCCAGCCCCACCAGCGTCACCGCCGCGCCCGTGAAGGTCACCACCGCGAGCAGCCTGCGACGGCTGTCCTTCGAGCGCGACACCTGGACCGTGGCGAGGAAGACGAGCAGGTACGCCAGGTGCTTCGACAGCTCACGCCACGTGGCCGGCGGGTCCAGCGACACGGGCCGAGCGCCACCGAGGCCCAGGGGCTCCAGCGCGAACTCCCGCAGCGCCGCGGCCTCGGGGCTCAACAGCCCCAGCACGCCGGACGGCAGGGGGACGAGCTGCGCCGCGCACAGCGCCGCGCCCGCGGCCAGGGGCGCGGCCACGAGCGGGAAGCGCAGCGACTGCCCGTGTCGCCGCGCGCCGATGCACGCCAGCAGGGCCGCCGCGCCGGAGAGGAGGCCCAGCGGGACGAGCACCCACTTCGCCGCGCCGCCGAGCGCCAGCGGACACACGACGACGAGCATGGCCAGGGCCACTTCGGCGAGCCGGGTATACCGGGAGCTGCTGCGTTGCGAGGGGGCCATGCGAGAGGGCCTGCGAGTATGGCATGGGCTCCGGAACCCTCTGCTTTCCGGCCCGCACCTCCTGCTCGGCGGCTGACAGGGCCGGCAGGCGCGGAGCCCCTCCCTCCCTGTCCGGCGTTGAAAACCCCTCCGGCCCCCGAGTGGGCTTGCATCCCGAAGACCTTCTGGCATCTTCGCCCGCACCCATGCGCCGCTTCCTGCTCGCCACCGCCCTCCTCTGCGCCACCCTGTCCGGCC
Organism: Myxococcus sp. XM-1-1-1; assembly: GCF_020037095.1. Lineage (NCBI taxonomy): Bacteria > Pseudomonadati > Myxococcota > Myxococcia > Myxococcales > Myxococcaceae > Myxococcus > Myxococcus sp. XM-1-1-1. Next base: position 410,983 of record NZ_JAIQDH010000002.1, on the reverse strand, counting down.
TCGCCGGCTGCAAGGGGCCCTGCCGCGAGCTGTCCGAGAAGCTGTGCGACTGCTCCATCAACTCGGTGGAGAAGGAACTCTGCCTCCAGAACGCCTCGCGCGAGGAGAGCCGGGTGGAGCCCACGCCCGAGCAGGAGGCCGTCTGCGAGACGAAGCTCGCCGGCTGCGACTGCAAGAAGATTGAAACCGCCGAGGGCAAGCGCGAGTGCGGCATCGCCCGCGAGGGCGGCATCGACTGAGAACGCGGGCCCCTCATGCCCCCGGCGCCACCGGCCGCGCGCGCGTGGATGCACCCTCCGCGTCCACCCACGGCTGCAGCGCCTTGCGCACCCGCGAGCGCATCGGCGTCTCCACGTACCGGTGCACCAGCACGGACGCGGGCAGCGCCAACAGCAGCACCGAGCCCAACCAGCCCCACGGCGTGTTGAGGTCCACCCACGGCGACAGCACGCGCTCCAGCTTCATCGCCGCCTCGCCCGCGGGGTACTGGAGCAGGTACAGCGCGTAGCTCGCCGAGCCCAGGTGCACCGCCCACGGGCGTGACAGCACCCGGCCCAGCAGGCCCCCACCCCGCGCCAGCCCGTACACGAGCAGCCCCGAGGCGGGCGCCAACAGCGCGTTGTGCATCAGCACGTACGGAATCCGCTCGCCCGCCGCGCCCGCCGCCACCAGCAGCGCCGCGCCCAGCGCCGCCAGCACCGCGCCCGAGCCCTTCGCCGCACCCGCCTGCCGCTCGCGCACGAAGCACCAGCCCAGGAGCACGCCGAAGAGGAACTCCGGCAGGCGCGAGAGCGGCGCGAACTTGAGCACCGCCAGCCACGCGCCCCACGAGTGCGCATCCACCGTGTCCAGCCCATCGGGCCGCAGCGCGAGGTAGAGCACCGGCGGCACGAGCCCCAGCACCCACGTCGCGCCCAGCGCCACGGGCAACAAGGACGGCTTCAGGCGCGACAGCCCGCGCGCGAGCTTCGGGAACAGCGCGTAGAAGAACGCCTCCACCGCCACGGACCAGCCCGGCGGGTTCCAGTACAGCGCGAGCAGCGGCACCCACGCCTGCACCAGGGCCAGCGTCGCCACCGCCGCCACCGCGAGCTTCACCAAGGCCACGTGCCACGCGTTGCTCGCGAACGAGGCGAGCATGGTGGGCGGCGCGGACAGCAGAAAGGTGAGCAGATACACGGGATAGACGCGGGCCACGCGGGCCGCGAGGAAGGCGCGCGTGCCCGTCTCCATGCGCCCGTCCGCGTCCAGGTAGTTCCAGGCGAGCACGAAGCCGGACAGGACGAAGAACACGCCCACGGCCGAGAAGCCCGCGCCCACCAGGTTCTGCAGCCACTCCGGCGCCGGCGCCAGGGCCGGACGCGCGAAGTGGAACAGCACGACATGCAGGGCCGCGAAGAAGCGCAGCCCCGTCAACGCATCGAGTGAACCGCCCCGGCTCACCGCCGGCCGATGCCGTAGTACGTGAAGCCCAGCTCGCGCATGCGCACGGGGTCGAACACGTTGCGGCCGTCGAAGATGACCGGCGCCTTCATCAGCGACTTCATGCGCTCGAAGTCCGGGTGACGGAACTCGTTCCACTCCGTGACGACGAAGAGCGCGTCCACGCCCTCCAGCGCCTCGTAGGGCACGCTGGCGTAGCGGATGCGGTCACCGAAGACGCGCCTGGCCGTGTGCGTGGCCACCGGGTCGTGCGCCACCACCGTGGCGCCCTTGCCGATGAGGCCCTCGATGACCTCGATGGACGGCGCCTCGCGCATGTCGTCCGTCTTCGGCTTGAAGGCCAGGCCCCACACGCCGAACTTCTTGCCCTCCAGCGAGCCGCCGAAGTGCTTGGCCGCCTTGTTCACCAGGAGCTTCTTCTGCCGCTCGTTGGTGCGCTCCACGGCGCGCAGCAGGTCCAGCTCCAGGCCGAACTCGCGCGCGGTGGCGCCCAGCGCCTTCACGTCCTTGGGGAAGCACGAGCCGCCGTAGCCCACGCCCGGGAAGAGGAACGGGTAGCCGATGCGCTTGTCCGAGCCCAGGCCCTTGCGCACGAAGTCCACGTCCGCGCCCACCTTCTCGCAGAGCGCGGAGATGTCGTTCATGAACGAGATGCGCGTGGCGAGCATCGCGTTGGCGGCGTACTTGGTCAGCTCCGCCGAGCGCGTGTCCATGAAGAGCACCGGGTTCTCGGTGCGCACGAAGGGCGCGTACAGCTCGCCCATCACCTTGCGGCCGCGCTCGGAGTCCACGCCGATGACCACGCGGTCCGGCTTGAGGAAGTCGTCCAGCGCGGCGCCCTCCTTGAGGAACTCCGGGTTGGAGACGACGTCGAACTCCACGCTTGTCACCTTGCGGATGGCCTCGCGCACCTTGTCCGCGGTGCCCACCGGCACGGTGCTCTTGTCCACCACCACCGTGTACTGCTTCATCGCCTTGCCGATCTGCTCGGCGGCGGCCAGCACGTACTGGAGGTCGGCGTCGCCCGTCTCACCCTCGGGCGTGCCCACCGCGATGAACACCACGTGCGCGTTGGAGACGGCCTCGGCCAGGTCGCGCGTGAAGAACAGGCGCTTCTCGCGCACGTTCTTCTTGATGAGCTCCTCGAGCCCGGGCTCGTAGATGGGCACCTCGCCCGCCTGGAGCATCCGAATCTTCCGCTCGTCGATGTCCACGCACGTGACGTCGTTGCCCGAGTCCGCGAAGCAGGTGCCCGCGACCAGGCCGACGTAGCCCGTTCCGATGATGGCAATACGCATTGAAGGAGTCCCAGTGGGGAGGTGTCTTGACCAGAACTCATACGCCGGGACGCGCTCGGAAAGGAAGCCCGTCCCCGGGGCAGTTCAGCAACCGGGCGGGCTCACTGCCCGGTGAGCAGGCGACGCACTCTTTCCAAGCCCCTGAGAGCCGAGGTCCGGCCGGGGGTGCTGACTGGACCCACCACCGTGCGGTCCAACAGCTCGCGCGTCGCCCGGCGCAGGGGCGGCAGTGCGGCGGTGGCGTCGGCCGCGGCCTCCGGGAAGAGGCGGGCGATGATGGACAGCGACGTGTACAGGGCGCGCTCCAGGCGCCAGTCGGCGGCCCGGGCGAGCAGCGCGGGCACATCCAAGGGACGCGAGTAGACACCGCCCATCCACTTGGCGCCCGTGACGAGCTCGCGGAGGTCGATGAAGGACAGCCAGGGTACGTCGTACCCCTGACGCGCGTGCTCCAGGCAGACCAGGAGGACCGAATCCTCCAGGTCGGCCCGGTACATGGAGGGGCCGTAGACCTTCATCGGCTTGGCGCGCTCGATGATGCCGGCGGTCTGCTCGCGGCGCTGGGGACCCAGGATGTCGGAGTAGAGGTGGATGGCGGTGCGGCCGTCGGTGACGACCTTGGTGGCGCCGCTGTGGGAGGCGTCGGCCTCCGGCTTGAACTCGTGGTTGGAGAGGAAGCCGGCGAAGCCATCCACGTCCATGCGGCGCAGGAGCAGCTGCAGCTCGAGCACGGGGCGGAAGCCGATGTGCGGATAGAGCGCCTCGGCGAAGGCGGCCGAGCCCATGAGGACCAGCTTGCGTCCCTCCAGCTCGTCGACGACCTGCTTGAAGTTGACGAGCTTCATCACGTTGTCGTTGACGGAGCCCTGGTAGACGGAGAGCAGCCTGTCGCGGGCCCACTCGGGCGCGGCGCTGGCGCCCAGGCGGTACTCCAGGTTGTAGGCCGCCAGCGGCGCCAGGCCCTGGGCGATGGCCCAGTCCACGTACTCCTCCCAGGGCGCGCCCTTGAGGGCACCTCGCGGTGGGTCGAACGAGGCGAGGACGCGGAAGGTGTCGAGCAGGCTGAGCGGCATGGTGGCCCCCTTTAACGGGCCCACCGCATGCCCTGCAATCACTGCCTGCGCCCCTCGGGACGACGCCGTGGTGGACAGCGGACATCCGGCCCGTCCCCCAGGGCGAGCCCCCACCCGCTCACCTGTCCGGCGGGCCGCGCAGCAGGGTGTCCAGGCGCCGCAGCGCATAGCGGACCATCGCCCCGGGCTCGGGCGACAGGAGCAGCTTCGCCGCCATCCAGCGCGGACGGCTGTGCACCAGCTCGGTCGCCACCAGGCGAGACTCGGAGAAGAACCTCCGCCCCAGGCGCCTGCGCCACCCCGAAGGCGCGAGCGCGGCGAGGACGTCCTCCGGCACCGGCGCGCCCAATAGCCGCCGTGCGACCTCCCAGCCGTGGAAGACGAGCTGGGGCAGCCCCGAGTCCCGAGCCCCCTCGATGACGCGGTCCCAGTCCAGGCCCCGCGCCGCCAGGAGCTTCAGGTCGAACAGCCACGCCAGCCGCTGCAGCAGGTGGTGGCTGGCGTGGAGGGCCAGGTAGACGGCCTCGTCCTCGGGGCCAAGCCACCGCACCCGGTGGCCGTCCACCGTCCCTTCCACCGCGCGCGCCAGCAGCGCATCGCCCTCGAGCGCCCTGCCCCAGCCCGCCAGCGCGCGGAAGTGCAGCTCCACGAGCCCCGCCTTCCCCTCCAGCTCCAGGTGGTGCGAGTCCACGTGCGCGTGGCGCCCATCGCGCGACGGGCGCACCGTCAGCCCCAGGCTGGTGAGCTGGTGCACCGCCGTCGCCACCTCGGTGCGGGACACGAGCAGGTCCACGTCGCGCGTGGCGCGCTGGAGCGGATCCGGGTACAGCCTGAGCGCCAGGCCGTAGCCCTTGAGAGACACCGGCGTGATTCCCTCGCGGGACAGCGCATCCAGGCTCTTGAGCAACAGCGCCTTGACCTGGAGCGAGCGGGCCGCGCCGGCGAGTGACTCCCGGCGCAGCAGCGCGCTCGACTCCGAGGGGAGCTGCCACCCCGCCTGTCCCACCGCGTGGGCCACGAACCCGGCGAGCCCGTGGCGGACGGCGCTTCGCACGAAGGTGTCCGCGTCGGCGCCCTGGGGAGCGCGAATCTCCGGGGGCTCCGGCCAGGCGCGCAGCAGCCCGACGAGGGGGCTCGGGCCTGGGCGGGTCGTCATCGGCGCAGCGCGATGACGCGCCCGGGTTCAGCGTCCGCGACGGACAGGAACTTCACGGCGCGCTCGGCGATGGCATCCGCCACCAGCTCCAGCGCCAGCTCCTCGTCCCGGTCGATGGCGTCGCGGCCATCGCGCCAGATGAGCAACAGCGAGCCGAGCACCTGGTCCTCGTCCTTCACCTCCAGCCTCCGCTCGAAGGGCAGCGACAGCCCCGCAGCGCGCTCGGTCTCGAAGACGATGCCCTCCACGAGCTCGTCGTGGGCCTGCTGGAAGCGCAGCTCCTGGCGCGACACGCCCAGCACGTCCGCCAGCGGGCGCACGGAGCTCCAGACCTCCTGCGGCGAGCGAGCCTCACGCACCGAGCCGATGACCTGCTTCACCACCGAGCGCAGCCGGAGGTTTCGCTGACGGCGCTGCTGCATGTCCCCGGCCCGGCCCAGGTCCAGGTAGCCCAGCTTGCGCATCATCACCGCGATGACCACGCCCATGCCGCACAGGAGCAGGGCGCTCTGCGCGCTGTTGGCGAAGTTCAGGCCCAGCGCGGTGAGCATGAACAGGCCGCACAGGGCATACAGCACCAGCACGGTGGAGCGGTGGCTGAGCACCATGCGGCTCATCACCCGGTGATGGATGTGCTCCTTGTCCGCGCTGAACAGGGGCCGGCCCAACAGCGAGCGGCGAATCACCGCGAGCAGCGTGTCCATGATGGGCAGGCCCAGGGCCATGATGGGCACGAGCATGGCCACCGCGGTGCCGCTCTTGGTGCTCGTCTTGATGGAGACCGCCGCGAGCACGAAGCCCAGGAACATGCTGCCCGTGTCCCCCATGAAGATGGAGGCCGGGTTGAAGTTGAAGACGAGGAACCCGAGGATGGCCCCCGCGAGCGCCGCCATCAGCAGGCACAGCAGCACGTCGCCTCGCGACAGTGCGAGGATGAAGTTGGTGCTCACGCCGAAGAACGCCACGCCGCCCGCGAGCCCATCCAGCCCGTCGATGAGGTTGAGCGCGTTGACCACGCCCACCATCCACAGCACGGTAAAGGGCAGGCTCAGCGCGCCCAGCGTCAATTCGGGGCCGAAGGGATTGGCGATGACCTCGATGCGGAAGCCCAGCGCATACAGGCCGAGCGCCACCGCGAACTGCACGCTGAACTTCAGCCGCGCGTTCGCGCCCCGCAGGTCGTCGTAGAGCCCCAGCGCGGCGATGACGCCACCGCCGACGAACAGGCCCATCACGAGGTCGGTGTGGGAGCGGAAGTTGTGCCCCACGCCCGAGTCCACCAGGAACAGCGCGCACAGGGGCGCGAAGAAGCCCGCGACGATTCCGATTCCCCCGAGCCGGGGAATGGGCCGCACGTGGACCTTGCGACTGGAATTGGCCTGGTCGAGCCAGCCCCACGCCAGGGCCTGGTTGCGCACGACGTACGTGAGCCCCAGGGCGACCATCAGCGAAACGAGGAAGGCAACGAAGAAGGTGATCATCGAGATGGGCCGCCTTCGTCATGCTGACGGTGAGCGTCACGGCGCGTCAATGAATGTCGTTGTGCGACACCCCGATGTCGCACGAGTCGTCCCTCGCCGAGCAACCATGCGGGCTGCGGCGTGTCATTGTTGACCTCGAACGGAACCGATTCCTCGTCGGCGGAGAATGCGAGAGGCCGGCCCTGCTGGCAGGCCCTTCGTCGTCCGCTGTTGACGCCTTCGCTTCGGGGGACACAATGCGCCCACCTCTTGCGCATGCCTCCCAGGACATCCATCCGCCTACAAGCCCACGGGCCACTGCCGCTGGGAGCAACCCGTTGAGTGGCGAGCTCGCGTCTCCGCGGCGCATGGATGGGCTGGATGTGCTGCGGGCCTTCGCCATCCTCGGCGTCCTGGTGTTCCATGCGCCCGCGGCGGTGCATGACGCCGTGCCGTACGCGGTGCGCTTCGCGTTCGCGCACGGGTGGATGGGCGTGGACCTGTTCTTCGTGCTCTCGGGCTACCTCGTGGGTCGGCAGGTCTTCGCCACGGAGGAGGGGCCCACGCTGGGTGCGCAGCTGCGCACCTTCTGGCTGAAGCGCTGGATGCGCACCCTGCCGCTGTACTTCGTGGTGCTCGCGCTCTACGCGCTCAAGCCGTGGCTGGTGGGCACGCCGTTCGTGGGAGGCGGCTGGCACTACGCCCTATTCCTCCAGAACTTCGGCCACCCGCGCGACTTCGTGCAGAGCTGGTCCTTGTGCGTGGAGGAGCACTTCTACTTGGTGCTGCCGCTGCTCGCGTTCGCGCTGGGTGGGCGACGCTGGCCCGCCTGGGCGTGGCTGGGCTCGGTGGCATTGAGCGTCGCGGCGCGCTGGCTCTTCTCGCGCGGCCTGCCGGCGGACGTCACGATGTCGAGCCTGGACACGCTCGCGCCCTGGTCCACCGAGCTGCACCTGGATGGGCTGGGCATCGGCGTGTTCCTGGCGAAGACCGCGCCCACGTGGAGGAGCTGGTCGCCGCGAGGGCGGATGCTGTGTGGCCTCATGGGCGTGGGCGTGCTGGCGCTGACGGTGGGGCACCACGGCGCCATCGTGACGACGACGAACCACGTCTGGCTGCTCGCTGGACTGGCGGTGGGCTTCGGCGGGGTGCTCGTGGGCCTCGAGTCGCTCCAGCTCCCCCGGGCCCCGCGTTGGGCCGTGTACCAAATCGCGCTGCTGTCCTATGGCGCGTATCTCTGGCATGGGCTCGTGCTGCGAGGGGTGGAGCGGCTGGACCTCCGCCTGGGCGCGTGGGGGCTGGACCTCCTGGCGTACCTCGCTCTGACGCTGGGCGTTTCGTGGGTGACCTACGTCGCGGTGGAGAAGCCGTGCCTCAAGCTGAGGGACTGGATGCTCGCGCGAGGGGCAACGCCTCATGGAGTTCCGGCGCCATGAGTCAACCGGGCGTCACGCTGGTCATCCCCACGTACAACGGCGCTCGCCGGGTGGAAGCTCCCCTACGAGCACTGCTCGAGCAGACCGCGGCGAGCGACTGCTTCGACGTGGTCGTGGTGGACAACAACTCGACGGACGACACGGCGCGCGTGGTGGAGCAGAGCGCGTCCGTCGCGGGGCTGCGCCGTCGCGGCGTGGAGGTCCGCGTCGTGAACGAGGCGCGGCAGGGGCTGCTCTTCGCGCGACTGTGCGGAATCCTGAGCGCGCGACGGGACATCACCTGCTTCCTGGATGATGACAACGTCCCGGAGCCGAACTTCATCGTCGATGGACTGGCACACTTCGCGGATGCCAGTGTCGGCGCGGTGGTCTCGCGGCTGTATCCTCGCTACGAGACACCGCCTCCGCCCAGCATCTCCCGGAGGGAGCACCTGCTCGCCATCAATCACCGGATGGGGGATGCGGTCATCGACTTCGGCGCGGGGGCCACGATTGCCCCCACGATTGGGGCCGGACTGTGGCTGCGTCGCGCGGCCTTCCTGGAGGCTGTCCCCTGGCAGACACCGGAGCGGCTCATGCCGGACAGGCTGGGCAACCGACTCCTGAGCGGAGGAGACATCGAGCTGGGGTTCCTGCTCGGCAAGGCGGGACACCGGCGCATCTATTCGCCTGCGTTGAAGGTGTGGCACCTCATCCCGCCCTCCCGATTCGAGACGCGGTACTTCCTGCGGCTCATCGTCGGCGTGGTGCGCAGCGAGAAGACCCTGGAGGCGCGCTATCTGGGGCGACGCATGGGCGCGGTGTCCCGGATGAAGAACTGGGCACGACTGGTGGGAGCAGGACTTGCGAGCCCCGCGCTGGCGCTTAGAGGAGACCCCGTGCGAGAGGTGTTGTTCGTGCTTGCGAGCCGCTGGGCACAAGCGCTGGGCCCCTATTCCCACCTGCATCAGTCACGCTGAGCGAGCCCTCACCATGGCGGCCCCACCGCGTCCCACATTGAGTGAGTGTCTGGAGGGCCGGGGGAACAACCTGGACTTCCTTCGCTTCGCGGCGGCCACGGGGGTCATCGTCAGCCATGCGTTCCCGTTGGGCGAGGGCCCCGCGAATTCCTCCGAGCCCCTGATGGACTTCACGCGAGGGCAGCTCTCGCTCGGGCTGGTCTGCGTGGCGGTGTTCCTGGTCATCAGCGGACTGCTCATCACTCGGAGCTGGGAGCGCAGGCCCGACGTCCGAGGCTTCCTCCTGGCGCGCACGCTGCGAATCTTCCCCGGGCTCGCGGTGTCGCTGCTGCTGACCGCCTTCGTGCTCGGCGCCGTGTTCACCACGCGCCCTCTGACGGAGTACTTCTCGTCGCGGGATACATACACCTTCGTCCTGCGCAACCTCACCCTGGTCGAGCCACAATGGACGTTGCCCGGGGTGTTCGAGGCGAACGTGTACCCGGGAGCCGTCAACGGCTCGCTGTGGACGCTGAAGTACGAGGTGGGCTTCTACCTGCTCGTGCTGGGCCTGGGCGTCACGGCCTTGTTGCGCAAGGAGCTGGCGCTGGTGGGTTGGTGTGCCACGGCGGGGTTGTCGTTGCTGCACATCGGTCGGCTGGGCTTCTGGCCGAACCTGGGGCTCGCCTTCGGGGGCGGACTGGTGCTCTACCTCTGGCGCGAGCGCGTGAGGATGAGTCCGTGGATTGCCGCGGGATGTGGGCTGGTGCTCGTGGCCACGTCACTCTTGGGCAAGGGGCTGCCCATCGCCATGGGCTCCTGTGGCGCGTACGTCGTGGTCTACCTCGCGTTCCTCCCAAGCCGACTCGCGAGCTTCGGGCGCTACGGGGACTTCTCCTACGGGCTCTACATCTACGCATTTCCCATACAGCAAGCCGTCGCGGAGCTGATGGGCGGCGACAGCCCGTGGTGGAGGAACGCAGGTCTGGCGTTCCTCCCCACGCTCCTGCTCGCCGTCCTCTCCTGGCGGCTCACCGAAAAGCCCGCCATGTCCCATCGGAGCCGAGAGCTGCCTTCGCGTGTCTCCGACACAGCCCTCACGGCCAACCATACGTCCGCTTACCGTAGAGCATCACCGCGGCAATGAATCCAATGGCCAGAAACCCAAACGCGAAGAACCACGCGATCCCCAGAAGCTGGAAACGACGGGCCTGCACTCCCCCAATTATCACCATGAACTGCCCATACTCGCGCCAGCCCTTGGGCCATCGCCCCATGATGGCCGCCCCCACCAACAAACGCATCCCTACAAGCCCAATTACTCCAAGCACAATCCCGCCTGTGACCGAGATAATCGAAAACACATCCTTAATGTGCACAGGAACACCCTCTCACATGGCTACTTGGCGAGGTTCGTCTTCCAGAGGGTCCAGGTATACGACACCTCAGCACTGACGCCAGCAGAAAGCCCGACACCGGGCCAGCCTCCGATGGTCATCTGTGGGCCTATCGTGTTGTTGACAGGCGAGCCCGGCATCAACGTGGGAGGGGGCGTCCCTGGAGGTGCAGACCCGACGACAGTCTCAGGCTGGGCAAGAGAGCCACCAAGACCAAGATTCAGGATCAGCACATCCACATTCGCGTTGACGCCAAACCCCTCAAGGTCCGAAACGGTGTCCGCTCCTGAATTCAGGGAGAGGAATGGGGACGCACTGAGGCCAGCACCATACCCCAGGCGGGCACCGACAGCTCCCTGCAGCGCGAGATTGAAGTCATCATCAATGGTCAACTCCAGTGTCAAATCCCCTCCGCCCAGGATCCAGCCTCCACCTGTCACCCCAACGCTGAAAGCCCACAGTCCCTCGGGGTCTGCATAGAAGAGCGCATTGTTGTTGGCATACGAATAGACGTACAAACCACGTCCTTCACTCGCGCGCGCCAACAGCCACGTCGAATCCTGCGCCTTCGGTTCAGGGCCGAGATACCGCCCGCTCCTCGGCTCGTAGAACCGGTTCCAGTTCTCGAAGAAGCCCGTCTCCTCGTCATGGTACTGCCCGGAGAAGCGCAGGGGCGTCCACACCGGCGTCGCCCCCACCTGGAAGCGTCGGTACTCCACGCTCCCCAGCGCAGCATCCTGAATCGCCCCCGAGGTCGACGCGGACTGGAAGCGCACCTGCGCACCTCCCGTGGAGCTCGGGACAACCCAGCGGGAGACGGCCTCCGCGGCCCGCACGTTCGTCATCAGCGTCGACGAGCCATCAACCCCGTTCAGCAGGCTCCCAGAGGTATCCGCGAGATAGACGCCGCTCCCCCCCTGCACGTCCAAGACAGGGAACCGGGCCCGCATGTGCGTCACCAGGGCGCTGGAGTTGGGGACCTGCGCCGTTGCCATCAACACATCCTGCCCGGTCGACAAGACCGGCGAGTCTGCCACCAGCGTCGTGCGATTGACCTGCCCATAGGGGTCGTAGTCCGCGACGCCCGTCACACGCCGATAGGAGTCGAGCGCCAGGACGGGCTTCCCCAGCGCATCCGTCACCAGGAAGTAGAGCCCACACGGAGCGGGCTGCCCGTAGCGGGGGCATTCTCCCGCAAAATCCTGCGTACGCCGTTTGTCTTGATCGAACCGGACCTTGAAGAACGCAATCGGCTTGCCGCCGAGCCAGATGTACTCGTCATGCACGGGCACCGCGGTGCTGGGGTTGAACGTCGTGTTCCCCCAGTCCTCGAGCAGCCTCGTCCCATCATGGAAGTACTCGTCCTCGAGAACCCCCGCCGAGGTGCTCACACAATAACGCTTCAGGCGCCTGCGCCCGACCGCATCGTAGAAGTACTCGTAGACACGGTCCTCGCTGTCGGACACCTGGCGGTAGACCGCGCCAATCGCCGCATGCGGTCCGTCCGTGGTCGCATCCAGTGACACGGCATGGAAGGGTGACGCGACGGCATCCGTCCGATTCTTGTAGGTCGCGATCCGGCTCACGCGGCCATCCGGGTCATAGGTGTACCGCTGAGTCACGCCCAACCGGGGCGGACAGATGGAACCTCCGCAATCCACTCCCTCCAGATAGCGCGAGGTCAGCTGATCCACGCGAGAGCCCCCAGCCGCATACTCTCCCTTGAACCGCCAGCCCTCCTGTACATCCAGCAGACGGTTCCCTCGCGCGTCATACTGGTACGCCCGGCTCCCGAAGGAACCACCAGCCGTTGACGACGAGTTCGCGACCTGATGCGCATGCTTCAGTTGCAGCCGCGCGTCGTAACCAGGTGCGCCGCTGGAGGCCTCCGCGTAGCGAATCGAGTTGGGCGGCACATTCCCGGTCTCGAGGACACACGTGTCCTCGCGCAGCAGCTGGTCCGCCTTCCAAGTGTAACCACGCTTGAAGATATCGCCTTGCGCGCCACCGGCCTCCAGCCGGGATACCGTGAGCCCAGAGAGCCGCCCTGTCGTATCCCCGCCGGCCGAGAATGCAGTGCCGTTGCAAGTGGACAAGGGCTGGTTCGCCCCATTGAGGTGGTACTCGACTCGCGCCTTCTGAGCCCCCGCAGGTGCCTTGGGCGCGACGAGGACATAGGAACGGAGCCCGCCGAACGGCTCCCACCGGACCTCCTCCACGACCCGAAGGAGCTGGTCCCACGCCACGCCGTTGAAGAGCACCGCGTCGACGGACTCGATCTGGTGGGGGCGCCCCGATTGGAGAGAATGGTAATTGTAGGCCAGGACGCGCCCCCCGGGATACGCCTCCGAGAGCAGACGCCCTGTGTTGTCGTAATAGCGCCCCGCATTCGGAGCATCTCGGTTGCCGGACTCATAGCAGAGGTCCGTGCGAGCGGGGATTCCAGCGCGCGGCCTGTTCCGAGCGACATGCACAACGTTGCCGTGCGAGTCATAGCGATACCAGCTATCCCCCAAGGAGTCCGTGAGCACCTGGGCGCGCCCCATCGCCTTCGAAGGTCGGGTGGGGGCATAGCCAGGGCACCCCCACGGGGGTGTCACGGTCTGGTCGTAGTAGTACTCGAAGAGCGTCTTCCGGGACTGGACTCCTCCCGAGGACTCGACGGCCTCCGACTTCAGAATCCGCTTCATCTGGTCATACTGATTCTCGACCCACTGGGGCTGCGTGGCAGCTCCCATGGACGGCGTCTGCTTGCGGGTGGGGTTCCCCGCTGCGTCGTACTGATAATGGAAGCGCCCACGCCCCTGCGGCCCCCCCGTGGTCTCCGCCGGTCCCGAACCCCAGGGCGCGTCGATCCGCACGACATTGCCGAAGTCGTCATGCCGGAATCCGAGCAGGGGCTGGTTGCACTGGCTGCAATCCCCCGCGGCACCGCTGCCCTTCGGGCAGCCCTGACGAACCCCCTGCAGATTACCAGCCTTGTCATAGGACAGGCACATCTGGACGGCATCCCCCGTCGAGCTGGTGCCATCCACCGGCTCCAACAGTCCAACAAGACGGTTCAGTCGATCATAGGCAAAGGCCTTGCAGTGCGGACTCGCCGGCTGGCGCGGAACCCCTTCGCCCAGACTGTTGGGGTCGAAGCCGCCGCACCAGGGCTCGGGGTCGACAGCCGCGGGCTGGTACGGCTGCCCCAATCCCACCCGGTTGCCCTGAGCATCGAAGAGGCTCGTCTGCGTATACCGGAGGTCCGACGCGAGGGCCGGACCGGCCGCGCCCCAGGCCTCGAAGGTCTGCCGCTCCAGCGGGTCCCGGTCATAGAAGCGGGTGCGACGAACCTGGTTCGTCTCATCGCGGAAGGTCTCGCTGCGCAGCTTTCCCAGATGGTAGGTGTAGTCGACGCGCTCGGCATGCGTCGCCCCCGACGACAAGCTGGACGTGGCCTTCCACTGCAGCAGGGTCGTGAGCTGGCCGCCCGTGCACCCCTGCCCGGGCAGCGTGTTCTTCCGATAGCACAACACCTCGTAGCGCCCGTCCGCATACCGCAGGTAGTCCCCATGCGTGGCGTTGTCGTCATAGCCGTACTCCGTCGCGGCCTCGAGCTGAGGGTCGCCCGCCGCGGCCGTCTTCCGGACCAGCTTCATCCCTTCGAACTCGAAGCGCGTCACGATGCCATTCGCATCCGTCATTTGAAGCAGGCGGCCACGTGCGTCGTAGTCGTCATAGTGGGTGACGATGGGAGTGGACCCACAGCCCGCCGGGTAGACCTTCTTCGCCTTCATGTGCCCGGCGCGGTCGTCCGCGGCGGAGGCGTCCCAGTACTCGTAGGTGGTGATGGGAACAGCCGCCCCGGCCACACAGGCGGTCGCCGAGCCCGAGGCCACCTCACACGGCCCCATCACCGTCCGGATGCGCCCTTGCGCATCCGACAGCGGCTGCGACGAGCACACGTCCTGGGTCAGATAGTAGGTCCCCACCGAGCGCGCGACGCGACTCCACGAGTTCGACGCAGGGGCGAAGGTCATCGTGTAGCCGCTGCGCACGACGCCCAAAAGTCGATTCGTGACGGGGTCGTACTGCCGCTGGACCACCACATTCAGGCTCGGGTCTTCATCACGGAACGCGGAGGCCGACGTGTCGGAGGCCACCAACTGCTCGAACGCCTGCCGCGCGGCGGGGCGGCCCGCGCCACCATAAAGATAGGTGTACTCCTTCTCCTGCAAGGCCGAGCCACCGTCGAGGTCCGTGGCCCCCAGGGAGACCTTGCGAAGCTCGGCCGGTGGAAGGAAGGCCTTCCCCATCAGGCTCGGCGCCAGTGCCTGATGGTAGACGGTGCGTGAACCATTCGGGTGGAGGGCGCTGCCCGCGGCCTCGACCGTCCGCGTGACGGTCACAGGAAGCTCCTTGACGCGCCAGGAAGCCTGCGCGGGCGGCGACTCCAGCCCCAGACAGGGGACATCACATTGCACGGTGGTCAGCTGGCTGGACATGACCACCCCCTGGTCGCCCAACGGGTCCTGTCCCGCCAGGCTCATCCGGAAACGAGACATCACCTGGTTCACGAAGTAGCCGCTGCCATCCCCCACGCTTCGGCCGTGGGTGGTGAAGTACTGGTCCTGGCTGAGGCAGGACCCCGTCGCGGAGAAGACGCCCGGCTGACAGCCGTTGGCCTCCGCCGTGATGAGATAACGGTTCTTCGTGACGGAGTTGCCCTGTCCATCCGAGTCGTCCAGCACGTCCCCCCGCGCGCCCAGCACCTGGTGTACGACCTGCACCCCGTCCTTGCGAATGCTCCAGACGCCTGCGTCACTGGCCCAATAGCCGTACTCCAGCTTGGAGGCCGTCACAGGCCCCCCGCTCTGGTCCGGCCATTCCGTGGACACCAACAGGCCCGCCACCGGCTGGGGCCCTCCCTGCAGGGAGCGTTGCTCATACTGATAGGTCACCGCGGAAGGTTCGATGGAACCATCGCGCCCCACCAAGTCCACCGCGCGCAGGACACATTCGTGCGTCTTGCCGATGAGGCTCGGGACCCGGGACAGGAGCCGCTGGTAACGGAACACCATCCGGGCGCCATTCGCGGCGCTCACGGAGCTGAGCAACTCGACGTCGGCGCCCCCGGTCTGGGCGATGTCCTGCGATGACCCCTGCCTGCAATCGGAGGGAAGCGCATAGGACAGTCGCGCGATGCGTCGGTGGCAGGAAGCCGCGACATCCGAGCCCGCGTCCTCGAAATACTCGAGGGGACAAGCAGCCTCGTCATACTGGAGCGGTTCGATGAATTGCAGCCGCCAGATGTTCGACGCCGGGTTGTTCGGATCGGGGTTCAGGTAGACATAGCGCCCGTCCCGAGAATGGACGATCAGGGCCCCATCCAAAGACTGGAGGCGGAGGTCCTGCACGGAGCCATTGGCACCGAAGCAGCCATCCACCTCGCAGAAGTCGAAGGTCACCTTCGTTCCAGCGGGCCCACCGTGGACGTCCCAGTAGAAGCCACCACACGTTTCGTCCACCGGGCACGGGAAGCCCAGGTCCTCGCGCAGCTCGATGTAACTATGGAAGTTGTGCGTCCAGCGCAGCCGCGTCTTCTGGGGACTGGTCGTGGTCGGACCCGCAATCCTCCCGAAGGGAGAGATCACACCACTGCTTTCCCAAGCCCCCTGCGGCGGCCCCGCCATGCGCATCAAGGAAAGGGGACCCAAGGCTCCCTTGATGGACAGGTCCACATGCGAGTAGCTGGGCTTGAGCGCGCCGAGCGTGACAGGACTCTCCTCGGACGCGCCATACTCCCCAGGTCCCGCGAGCGGCGGCTGGGGATTGACGGTGAGCTCATCGATCTTGGTCGACAGCTCCTCATCGGTCATCGCGCCGCCGTCATCCACGGCCCACGCGCCGACCGCCGAGAGCAGACCTCCCACCACGACCGCCATGACTGCGCGGTGCATCCGAAATCCACGCCCGCTCTTTGTCTCTTGCGTCATCCTAGACCTCACTCGAACAAACACCTGGGCACACCCCGCCCACAGGCCCCCGGGCCTCGCCACGACTCAAACAGACTTGTCTTTGAATTCCGGCTTTCAGCCCTTACCAGGAGAAGGTCTACAGACGGCTTCCGTCGACCCCGGCACGACACTCACACAACGCCAGCCCGACGGGCAGACTGCGTCCTGCTGACACCACTCGCTGCAGATATGCCCCAAACCCTTCAGGCCGCGGACCTGGATACACAATCCACTCAGACATTCCGCACCACCGTGCTGGGTACAGTCCTCTCCCGCGGCCTTGGTCGCAGCCTGCTTCGTGGAGGCTGGACGCCACTCCCTCACGACCGGGCTCGACTCTCCTTCGGGCTTCGGAGTAGAGGACACATCTTCCGAGAAGGAGTCACACCCTCCGAGCCCCCAGAGCAGAAGCGCCACGATACCCGTCCGGAGGACCCCTCTTGGAAGGGTCCTTCCACCACGCCCCAAGCCCAGCATCGGAGTCTCCCCATTCTTCGACACTCGGCACCCAGGCGTGCCAAGGACAAACCAGAGTCAGTGTCCGCCACAATACCTTGAATGACTAGGAATGACGATAGGGAATCGGTGGATTCGCGTCTCAGAAAGCCATGAGCAAACCATGCGTGAAAAATGACGTGACCAGGAGGCCCCCTACGAACCGTGCCTCCCAATCCGGCGCGCTCCGGGTGCCTCGGGTCGACTTCGCGGGGGCGGGTACGAGCAGCGGCTCCCTGCGCTGGGCGCGGCCTCATTCGGCCGAGGCGCGTCGATGAGCTCGTCTGGCGTCACGGTCATCATCCCCACGTACAACGGAGCCCGGCGCGTGGAGGCGCCACTGCAGGCCCTGGTCGCACAGGAGGCTCCGAGCGGGTGCTTCGAGGTGGTAGTGGTGGACAACAACTCGGCGGACGGGACGGCGGGCGTGGTGGAGCAGAGCGCGTCCGTCGCGGAGCTGCGGCGCCGAGGCGTGGACGTGCGCGTCGTCCCCGAAGCTCACCAGGGGTTGCTCTTCGCGCGCCTGTGCGGAATCCACAGCGCGCGGCGGGAGGTCATCTGCTTCCTGGATGACGACAACATCCCCGAGCCGAACTTCATCGCCGACGGGCTGGCACACTTCGAGGACGCGGGCGTCGGAATGGTGGTGTCGCGCATCTACCCCCGGTACGAGACGCCGCCTCCGCCGAGCATCTCGCGGCGCGAGCACCTGCTGGCCATCAACCACCAGATGGGGGATGCACTCATCGACTTCGGTGCGGAGGCGACGCTCGTGCCGACGATTGGCGCGGGGCTGTGGATGCGCCGCTCGGCTGTTCTCGAGGCGGTCCCCTGGCGGACGCCCGAGCGGCTCATGCCGGGCCGGCTGGGGAAGCGGATGGTGAGTGGGGAGGACATCGAGCTTGGGTATCTGCTCGGCAAGGCGGGGCACCGGCGCATCTACGGGCCCACACTGAAGGTGTGGCACGTCATCCCGAGCACCCGATTCGAGACGCGCTACTTCATCCGGCTCATCATGGGCGTCGTGCGCAGCGAGAGGACTCTCCAGGCGCGCTACCTGGGGCGCCACAGGGGCGCACTCTCCCGGCTGAAGGAGTGTGTGAGCCTGGTCGGGGCGGGTCTCGCGAGCCCGGCGCTGGCGCTCCGAGGAGACCCGGTGCGCGAGGTGTTGTTCGTGCTCGCGAGCCGCTGGGCGCAGGTACAGGGGCCGTATGCGCAGTTGCACGAGTCGCGTTGACTGACGCGCCTGGCGCTCCGGCTACGGTCTATGCCACGTCAGGCTCGACCAGCAGCGCCGCGCCAATCGCGCCTGAGAGCTCACCCAGTTCCGCAACCAGCACCGGCGGCTGTCGCTCCGTCATGAAGACATGGGGGCTCATGGCCTCGTGAATCAGCCCGGCGTATCTGGCGCCCAGGCGTGAGCCCAATCCTCCGCCCAGGATGACGGCCTCCACGTCCAGCAGGTTGATGGCCGACGCGATTCCGACACCCAGCATGTGCACCGCGCGCTCGATGAGCTTCGTGGCCAGCGCGTCCTCCTCCTCCAACGCCTTCTTCCAGATGCTGCTCGTCAACCGAGTGCGCTGCTTCTTGCGCATCAGCTCGAACAACTGCGTCTTCTCGCCCTTCTCCTCCGCTTTACGCGCGTCACGCTCCAGGTTTCCGCGTCCGGCGTACGCCTCCATGCAACCCCGCCGGCCACATCCACACCGCGCCCCTCCGGGCTTCACCACCATGTGGCCAATCTCTCCGGCCGCCCCTCGGCCTCGCCAGGGAACACCGTCCAACACCAATCCTCCCCCCACCCCGGTGCCCCACCACACCCCCAGCACCGAGCGATAGGGACGCCCCGCCCCCAGCCGATACTCCGCCGCCACCGCCACCTGGACGTCGTTGCCCAACACCACCTCACCTCGGGTCAGCTCGGACAGACTCCCCGCCAGCGGAAACGGAGCCGTCCATCCACGCCCCACGTTGCTCACCCGCGCCAGCGTCCCCGCGTTCGCATCCACCGCCCCAGGCGCCCCCACGCCGACGCCTCCCAATCGCGTCAGCCGCAGCCCCGCCGTCTGCACCGCCTCCTCCAGCGCGCCGTACATCTCGCGCACCACGTCCTCCGGCTCGCCCTGCGTGGGCGTCGGATGCCTCGCGTGACCTATCGGCTTGCCGTGCCCGTCGATGACCACGGCTTCGATCTTCGTCCCGCCCAGGTCGATGCCTCCCCACACCTTCCCGCGTCGCGGAGTTCGCGACCTGCGAGACGCCACCGTCCTCTTCGAGCGGACCCGATCCATGTCCAGCCTCCGAGCAAGGGCCACACAAACGTCCCTCGGAAGATGCGCAGACCTCGCTCCGTCCGGCAGCCCGTAGGGCCGCCTGCTGTGGAGACACTCCGGACGGACAAGGCCCTGGCCGCTCGGCCGGACTCAGCGACTTCGGACGACGTGAGCCAGTCGCCTCGCCGCCACCTTGGGCAGGAACCCCAACAGATAGCGCCACCGGGGAACCTCCCGATGGAACGGCAGCCCCCGCCAGTACAAGTCCAGCGCGAGGTCCATCCGCTGGTGGTCCACCATCACGTGTGACACGTGCCGCGTGGCGTACAGCAACATCTCCAGCCGCTCGCGCCTGCGCTCAGGGCCTCCGGGATAGCGCCCCAGTCGCTCCTGCATCAACTGGTACGCCATGCCCTGATGGGCCGACTCCAACATCGTCGACTCGGAGCCGTGGTGCTGGCGATAGCCCACCATCACCGGCGAGCGCACCCACGCGAAGCCCCGCTCCGTCCCCAACCGGAACAGCAGGTCGTAGTCCTCCGCGACGATGCGCAGTGGCGTGAAGCCCTCCACCTTTCGCAGCGCCTCCGTCCGCACCGCCAGCACACAGGCCGTGCGCGGCGTCCGGTCCAGGGCGCTCGCCAGATAGTCCGCGAACGGTGACGCGCGCACGGGCTCACGGACCACCCGCGCCAGCTCCGACTCGTCACGGAACGTCACCGACGTGCCCATCACCACCGTCGGGCTCCCGTGCTCCTCGAGCACCTGCCGATACGACGACAGTGTCCACGGGAACCACAGGTCGTCGCTGTCCAGGAACACCACGTACGCGCCCCGGGCCGCCTCGATGCCCCGATTGCGCGCGACTCCCGGTCCCGCGTTCACCTGCTGGAGCACCCTCACGCGCTCGCCCAGCCGCGACAGGACCTCCAGCGTGTCGTCCGTGGAGCCGTCGTCCACGACGAGCACCTCGTAGTCCCGCTCCTCCTGCGCGAACACCGATGCCAGCGTCCGCTCCAACAGCCGCGCCCGGTTGTACGTGGGGATGACGACGGAGAAGAAGGGCATGTCCTCAGACCCGCGTCCGCAGCCCCATCTCGGAGATGCGCAGGAACGTGGCGAGTTGCCGCCGATACTCCGTCAACTCCATGCGCCCTCGCAGCAACGTCTGCGTCAGCACCAGCGAGTTGTACGGCAACGTCCCCACCAGGATGGCGCGCAGCATCCACTCGCGCATCCGACCGTGGTGCTTGCGGAAGTACGCCACCCGCGTGCGCCACAGCTCCACGCGCACCTTGTCCGGCCCCGTGGCCGAGGGACGGAACGAGCGGCTCGTCAGGTGCGTAATCACCGCCTCCGGACAGAAGGCCACCTCCCAGCCCGCCTTCCACGCCCGGACACACCAGTCCGTGTCCTCCGTGTTCCCCAGGGGTGACATCGCCTCGTCGAGCAGCCCCACCTCCGCCAGCGTCTCCTCGCGCACCACGATGCACGCGCCGAGCACCCAGTTCACCCGAGCATCCTCGTGCCCGTACTGCGCCGGGTCGATGTCCTTGCGCTTCAGGAAGTGCAACGGACGCGGCAGGAACACCAGGTCGAACAGCTGCCCCGACAACGACATCGGACGGAAGGTGCAGTTCTGGATGGTGCCATCCGCGTTCAACAGCCGCGCGCCCGCCATCCCCACCCGCGGGTTCTCGTCCATGAACCGCACCAGCGAATCGAACGCCCCCTCGTGCACGATGGTGTCGTCATTGAAGATGCAGAAGTAGCGGCCCGACGCCTGCCGCAGCACCTGGTTGTGGTTGGCGGAGAACCCCTTGCGCGCGGTGTTGAAGAGCCAGCGCACCTGCGGAAAGTCGCGCCGCATCGCCTCCACGCCCCGGCCGTCCGTGGCGTTGTCCACCACCCACACCTCGAAGGTGCACTCGCGCGTCGTCGCGTACAGCGTCCGCAGGCAGTCGTGCAGCAGCTCCGGGTTGCTGTGATTGACGATGGAGATGATCAGGTCGGGCTTCGACATCGAATGCCTCACGTCCTTCATGACGCCGGGCTCGCCGGCGCGGACCGGGCCGCGCGTCGCGCCCGGACGAACTCGATGATGTCTCGCACCTCGCCCACCATGGAACGCAGCCCCGGGAGCCACTCACGCGCGAGGACGAGCAACAGGAACGACACCCCGCCCACGCCCCACCGCGCCCAATCTCCCTCAGGGCCCCATTTCAGCGCCACCAGCGCGGACACCGCCAGCAGGAGCCCCACCGAGACCAGCGGCTCCACCACCTGCCACATCAACCCTCGCAGCCCCGGGTTCAGGTGCGACACTCGCCACGCCGTCACCCCGACCTCGAGCATCGACACCACCAGGCCCACCGGGCCGATTCCCTCCAGCCCCCAGCGATGGATGGCCCAGGTGCCGAGACTCCACTTCGCCACGCCGATGCCCACCACCACCGCGAAGCGCTCCCAGGGCCGACCACCCGCGTTCTGCGCCGTGGCCAACAGCCCCGTGAGCGTGATGAGCAGACACTCCAGCGTGAACCACTGCACCAGCGGCACCGCGGCAATCCAGCGCTGCCCGAAGAACAGCGGCACCAACACCGGCATCCCCAGCACCGCTACCGGCAACGTCAGGAGCAGCGCCGCGGACAGTCGTCGCAACGAGGTCTTCAGGTACTCCGCGAACCCGCTCGGGTCATCCTGCATCCGGCAGTACGCGGGGAAGGCCACACGGTTGAGGACCACGCTCAGCATCATCGGCGTGGAGGCGAGCGCCCAGGCCCAGTTCACCAACCCCACCACGTCCTTGCCCAGCACCTGCCCCACCACCAAGGGCACCCAGCCCGCGACCAGCGCCGCCACCAGCGGAGGCAGTTGGAACGCCAGCCCGTATCCCAGCAGCCGCTTCAACACGTCCCGCTGGAAAGTCCCGCTCGGACGCCACGGGGACGCCCACGCGATGCAGACGAGCCCCACGGCGCCTCGGATGAGCGAGCCCACCACCAACGCCCAGGCCCCCATCCCCGCCGCCGCCAGGGCCAGGGTGCCGGCCACCTGCGCCACGTTCTCCACCAGCTCCGCTCGCGCGATGGTCGGGAACGCGAGCTTCCGCTCCAACGCCATCAACGGAATCACGCGCAGCGACGACAGGAACAATCCCAGCGCCATGGCCCAGACCATCGGCACGGCTTCCGCGCCCAGCGCGTAGCCCTCGGTGAGCACCGGCGCCATCGCACACACCGCGGCCACGATGACGGCGGTGAGGGCCTGGTGGCTCCAGAAGATGGTGAAGGTCTCGTCCTGGGTGGGCTCATGCGACTGACGCACCAGCGCGGCGCTCAGGCCCAGGTCGCCCAGGAACACCCCTAGCGAGCTGGCGTAGGCGACGATGCCGAACAAGCCGTAGTCCGAGGGGAACAACAGCCGGGAGAGCGCCAGCGCACTGATGACCCGCAGCCCTTGCGAGGCCACGGTGCGCAGCACGAGGACGACCATGCCCTTCAGGGCACGGGCCTTGACCTCGCCGGTGTTCACCTGGGGTGCCGCGGTCGCATTCATCGCAATGGGGGGCTGTCTGCTTCCGAGCCGCGGTGAGAAGGCCGGCCTGCGTGGACGGCACCCGCCCGCGCTCGAGGCTCGAATGAGGGTTCGATGGTAGCGAGGCCCCTCTCCCCTCACAAGCGACACGCGCGTGTGCCGCGTGGGTCACCAGAGGACCAGGGCCCGCTCGGCCGCCAGGGTGCCGCACTCGTGGTTGCCACCCAGGAAGGCGCGAGGCTACGGTCCGCCCGCCATGTCACCGAGCCCATCCCTCTTCCAGTTCCTCAAGCGCGAGGTCCTCGTCGCCGAGCACGAGGTGTTCCACCGCACGCTGCGAGAGACGCTCGTGGGCACCTGCGACAGCGTGCTCGACATCGGCTGCGGCTCGGGCTCTCCCTTGAAGCACATCTCCCACGAGTTCTCGCGCACCGTGGGCGTCGATGGCTACACCGCGAGCATCGAGCGCAGCCGCGCCGCGGGCATCCATCAGGAATACCACCAGTTGGACCTGCTCCAGGTGGGGCAGCACTTCGCGCCCAAGAGCTTCGACGCGGTCATCGCGCTCGACGTCATCGAGCACTTCGACAAGCCCGAGGGCTATCGGCTGCTGGAGATGATGGAGTCGCTCGCACGCAAGCGCGTCGTCATCTTCACGCCCAACGGATTCCTGCCGCAGGACGAGTGGGACAACAACGTGCACCAGGTGCACCGCTCGGGTTGGGAGGTCTATGACTTCGAGCTGCGCGGCTACCGTGTCACCGGAATGAGCGGCCTGAAGCCGCTGCGCGGAGACTTCGCGCTGCCGCGCATCCGGCCCGCGCGCCTGGGCAGCCGCCTGTCCATCCTCACCGAGCCGCTGGCGACGCGTGTTCCGCAGCTCGCCTTCCAGCTCTTCGCCGTCCGCGACATGGAGGCCTCCTGAACCGTGGAGGCCCCCACGTGGCACCTGCTCACGGGTGAGTATCCGCCCCAGCCCGGCGGCGTCAGTGATTACACGGCCCTCGTCGCCCGGGGGCTCACGCTCCGAGGTCAGAGGGTCCACGTCTGGGCTCCCGGCGATGCGGGCACGCTCGACGAGCAGGGCGTCACCGTCCACCGCATTCCCGGGATCTTCACGCCGCCGGGATTGGTCCGCCTGACGCGTGAGCTGGACCGGTGTCCGGGGCCTCGGCGATTGTTGCTCCAGTACGTGCCGCATGCCTTCGGGATGAAGGCGATGAACGTGCCGTTCTGCGCCTGGTTCTCCTCGCGGGTGCGGGACGAGCGCTGGGTGTTCTTCCACGAGATCGTCTACCCGTGGAGTCTCGGTTCGCCGGTGCGCCATCAGGTGCTCGCGGGCGTCACCCGTGTGATGGCGCGGCTGGTGGCCCGGGACGCTCGGCGCATGTTCGTCTCCATTCCCACCTGGGCGGACCATCTCCCCTCCGCGATTCGCGGACGCGCGGAATGGAGGCCGGTTCCCAGCACGCTGCCCACGGAGGTGCCCGAGGACCTCGTGCGCAGGATGCGCGAGGAGTTGGGCGCGGGCCTCTGGCTGGGCCACTTCGGTACCTATGGGGCCGCGATTCGAGGGCCGCTCGAGACGGTGCTCGTGTCGCTGCTGCGCGCGGATGAGCGGCGGCGTTTCCTGCTGTTGGGTCGAGGCAGTCGGCACGTCGCGCGGGAGCTGGGCGAGCAGCATCCGGAGCTCGCCGCGCGAATCGTCGCACGAGAGGACCTCGCGCCCCTGCTGCTCGCTGCGCACCTGTCCGCGATGGACGTGTTGATTCAGCCCTACCCGGATGGGGTCAGCACCCGACGCACGTCCACCATGGCGGGACTGGCGCTGGGCCGCGCGCTCGTCACGCAGACGGGACTCCTGACGGAGCCGCTCTGGCGTGAGTCGGGCGCCGTCGCGCTCGCGGGGGATACGAGTCCCGGTGCGATGATTGAAGTCGCCGAACGGCTCCTCGCTCGGCCGGAGGAACACGTGGCGCTCGGTGAGCGCGCGGCTCGGCTGTATCGGGAGCGCTTCGCGCTGGAGCACACCGTGGAGACGCTCCTCTCGGATATCGGGAGTCGTTCGTGACGACGTCACTCGAGCTCGCGGTGCTGATGGACCCTCGTGAGGAGGGCTGGCACAGCATGGACCTGGTGGGCGAGGCACTCCTGGAGGAGCTCGCTGCACACCCTTCCGAAGTCTCCGCGCATGCGCTTCGTCCACCCATCCCCTCCGTGGCGCGACGGATGCCGGGAGTGGGCGCGCGGAACGCCGCGTTCAATGTGGACCGGCTGCTGACCCGCTTCGGGCTCTATCCGGCGCGGGCGCTGCTCTCACGGCCCTGGTTCGACGCCTTCCATGTCGTGGACCACAGCTATGCACAGCTTGTCCACGCGCTCCCGGCTTCACGCACGGGCGTCTACTGTCACGACCTGGATGCGTTTCGCTCCGTCGTGGAGCCACACCGTGAGCAGCGGCCCGCATGGTTCCGACTCCTGGCACGGGCGCAGCTCCGTGGTCTCGAGCGCGCCGCCATCGTCTTCCACAACTCCCAGGCCGTTCGTGATGAGCTTCTCGCCCACGGACTCGTCGACCCAGCGCACCTGGTCTGGGCGCCACTCGGAACCTCGCCGGAGTACAGGCCCGAGCCCGTCGCTGGCGACCAGAGCGAACAGGTGCTCGCGTCCCTCGGTGGACGGCCGTATCTGTTGCACGTCGGGAGCGCGATTCCACGCAAGCGACTGGACGTCCTCTTCGAAGTGTTCGCCGCGCTGCGCGCACGGCACCCGGACCTGCGGCTCGTCCAGCAAGGTGGCGCGCTGAATGCGGCGCAGCGAGAGCAGGTCGCCCGACTGGGAATGGGTGATGCGCTGGTGCAGGCGCCCTTCCAGGCTCGCGCCACGCTCGCGGGCATGTACCGACGTGCGAAGGCCGTGCTCATCACGAGCGAGGCCGAGGGCTTCGGCCTTCCCCTCATCGAGGCCCTCGCCTGCGGCGTCCCCGTGGTGGCGAGTGACCTGCCCGTGCTGCGCGAAGTGGGCGCGGACACGTGTCTCTACTGCCCTGTCGGCGACCTCGCTGCGTGGACGATGACCGTTGACGCGCTTCTCTCGGGGAAGCTGTCCCCGCCTCCACTAGACGCCCGCCTCGCTCGCGCGGCGCGCTTCACGTGGAAGGCTCACGGTCGAACCATCCTGGACGCGTATCAGCACCTCTTGCGCTGAAACCGACACACGGCTCACAGCGTGACGTGGTGCTCGATGAACGCGCCCGCGTGAATCTCCAGCGAGCCGCTGTACGTCGTCGCGGCATCCCGGCCCCGCACCTCCAGCCGATGGATGCCCTCGGGCAGCTCGAGCACGTAGCGCTCCCCGTGACTCTTCCCGTTCACGAGCACCTCCCTCAGCGGAGGCCCGCTCACCCTGAGCACCACGGTGCCCGTCCCTGGCACCTCGCTCACCAGCGCCGGAGTCGACTGGCGACGCATGGAGGCCGCTCGCGCCTGTGACAGGAACGCCCAGCCTCCGACCACCAGCACCAGCGCCAGCGCTCCGCCCATCCACCACTTGCGCGAACGCCGAGGACGCACCGTGCGGTGGTCCAACGCCGTCTGCTCCAGCAACATCGTGGGCGCTTCCACATTCGTCCGCTGGTCCGAATCCGCAGCCGGGGCGCGGCGCTCAGGCATCCTCGCCCGCCGCACCTTCGCCTTGGGAGGCGCCTGCAACGGCGCCATGGAGAGCCGCGTGGCCCCTTCCGAGAAGCTCGCGAGGATGCCCTTCAGTTCCCGACGCACCGCCTCCGCCGACGTGGGCCGCGCCGAGGGAGCCTTCTCCAAGAGCCGCGCCACCAGCGCCGCCAGCGAGGCATTCACCTCCCGATAACGCGACACGGGCGGAGGCGGCGTGCGGACATGCTGCAGCACGATGCCCATCGCCGACTCCCCCTCGAAGGGCAGCCGCTTCGTGAGCATCTCGAAGGCCATCACCCCCACCGCGTACAGGTCCGTCTGCGGACTCACCTGCTGACCACAGGCCTGCTCCGGCGCGATGTACTCCGGCGTCCCCACCAACGCGTTGGCGTGCGTCTGCGGCGTGCTCCCGTACGGCGCCTCGCTGCGCTTCGCGATGCCGAAGTCGAGCACCTTCACCGACTCCGAGCCATCCCCCTCACGCACCAGGAACACGTTGCCGGGCTTGAGGTCGCGGTGGATGACGCCCACGCCGTGCGCCGCGCCCAGCGCGCTCAACAGCGCATCGAGAATGCGGATGACCTCCACCTCCAGCATCGGCGCGCGCTGCAGGAGCACCTCATCCAACGGCGCACCGTCCAGGTACTCCATCACCAGGTACTGGCCCACGTCGGGGATGGAGCCGAAGCCGAAGATGTCGATGATGCCGCGATGACGGACGGCCGCCGCCGAGCGCGCCTCCGTGGCCAAATCCCTCGCGCGCCCCCCCTCGACGTAGTCCGGGCGGATCACCTTCACGGCCACCCGGCGACCGATGACGGCGTGCTCGCCCTCGTAGACGATGCCCATGCCGCCGTGGCCGATGCGGCGCTTGATGAGGTAGTCGCCCACCTTCGTGCCCACGAGCACGTCGCGCGTGACGGAGTCCTCCCACGTCATGTCGCCCGCGGGAGCCTTCGCCACCAGCGGCCGCACGACCTCCGTGCGCGTCTGCCGGCCTCGCTTGAACGTGGCCTCATCCGTGTCGTCACGCGACTCGGAGCGGTACGCCCCCGCGCCAGCGGCGACACCCGCACGAAAAACCTCGCGCGGGCACACCGTCACTCCCGGCCTGTGGTTCGCACCACAGCGAGGACATTTACGCGCAGGACTCATCGTCGCTCGCATCATGGCCCGGCAAGCAGGCCGGAAGCCATCTCACCCGCGGGTCTCCCAACGGCTCGGAAAACACTTTTCTGGATTCACTTCTCTGGCTTGATTTCATTTCCAAGACATCGCGGCATCCCCATGAGTCCTTGACGGACTGTGACCCAGGGGTGCGGTCCCGCACGACTTCATGAACCCTCATTGACGCCCTCGAAGGGCTCTGCTTCGGTCCATCACGCGTGCGCGTCCTCTTCCTCAATCCTGTAGGTATTGTCGGCGGCGCGGAGCGCGCGTTGCTCGATTTGATGTCCTGCCTGCGCGAGCTGGACGCGGGGCTGTCGCTCCACCTGTTCTCGGGGACAGAGGGGCCGCTGCTGGAGCAGGCCCGTCGGCTGGGCGTGGACGCGCGCTGCCTGCCACTGCCCGAGCGCCTGTCGAGCCTGGGGGACAGCGCGCTGCGCGGACAGAACCTGGGAGATACGCTGCGCTTCGCGAGCAAGCTGCTCCCGGTGCCCGCCCTGCTCGCGAGCCACGGACACGTGCTGCGACGCGAGGTCTCTCGCCTGCGCCCGGACCTCATCCACTCCAACGGCATCAAGTCCCACCTGCTGAGTGCCGTCACCGCGGGCCTTCCGCTCCGGCGCGTCTGGCACGTCCACGACTTCCTCGGTGAGCGTCCCCTGGTGCGACGTGCGATGGGCGCCCTCGCACCGCTGGCCTCGGCGGCCATCGCCAACTCGCGAGCCGTGGGAGACGACACCCGTGAGGTGCTCCCCAAGGTGCCCGTGCAGGTCGTCTACAACGGCGTGGACGTGAGCCGCTTCGCGCCGGACACGGGAGACACCGCCGACCTGGACGCGCTCGCGGGCCTGCCTCCCGCCCCGGTGGGGACGTCGCGCGTGGGACTCGTCGCCACCTATGCACGCTGGAAGGGCCAGGACCTCTTCCTGGAGGCCGCCGAGGCGCTGACGCGCGTGGAGCCGTCGCTGCCCGTGCGCTTCTATGTCGTCGGCTCGCCGCTGTACCAGACGGCGGGCTCGCAGTTCTCTGAGGACGAGCTGCGTCGCCTCATCGCGCGGCGCAACCTCACCGGACGCGTTGAGCTGGTGCCCTTCCAGCCCGACTCCGCGCCCGTCTACCGCGCGCTGGACGTCTTCGTACACGCCAGCACGCGGCGCGAGCCCTTCGGCCTCACCATCGCGGAGGCCCTGGCCTGCGCGCGTCCCTCCATCGTCTCGCGCGCGAGCGGCGCCGCCGAGGCCCTCACCGATGGCGTGGACGCGCTCACGCTGACACCAAACGATGCCCCTGCCCTGGCGGAGGCGCTGCGTCGGCTGCTGACCGATGCGTCCCTGCGTGCCCGGTTGGGCGCCGCGGCCCGGAGCACCGCCGTGGAGCGCTTCTCCCGCCAGCGCTACGCCCGCGAGATTCTCGCCGTGTACCGCTCGCTGCTGGGCGGACAGCCCGCCTCTCGCGCGGGTTGACCACCCTGGGGGGCTCTGGTTTCGTCCGCCGCTCACTGGAGCTTCCGTGCAGCGGCCTCGCAGACTCGTCACCGTCTCGCACTCATACGTCGTCACCCTCAACCGGCGCCTCGCCAACGAGATGGCCCGCGTCGGAGGCGGCGCTTGGGACGTCACCGCCGTCGCGCCTCGCTTCTTCCACGGTGACCTGCGCCCCATCCACCTCCAGCCGGACTCCGACGAGCCCGCGAAGGTGGAGGGAGTGCGAGCCTTCCTCAGCCGCTCACCCCACGCATTCGTCTACGGCCCCGAGCTGCGCGAGCACCTGCGGCGCGGCGTGGACCTGGTCCATGCCTGGGAGGAGCCCTTCGTCCTCGCGGGGCTCGAGGTGGCCCTGCTCACCCCGCGCCGCGTGCCCCTCGTCTTCAGCACCTTCCAGAACCTCTCCAAGCGCTACCCGCCGCCCTTCGCACAGACGGAGCGCTTCGTCGTCGGGCGCAGCACCGGGTGGGTCGCGGGCGGCCAGACGGTGAAAGACAACCTGCTCGGCCGACCGGGCTATGCCGCGCGCCGCTCCTGCATCATCCCCATGGGCGTGGACACGGAGCTGTTCCGACCGGACCGCGCCTCGGGCGAGGCCGTGCGACGCGAACTCGGGTGGAGCGCGGACGGTCCTCCCGTCATCGGCTACCTGGGGCGCTTCGTCCCCGAGAAGGGCGTGTCGCTGCTGATGCGCGTGCTGGAGCAGCTCCGCACACCGTGGCGCGCGCTGTTCGCTGGAGGAGGCCCCCTGGAGGCGGAGCTGCGCGCCTGGGCCGCGCGTCACGAGGACCGCGTGCGCGTCCTCACCGGCGTGCCCCACGAGGGCGTGCCGCGCGTGCTCAACGCCATGGACGTGCTCTGCGGCCCGAGCCAGACGATGCCTCGGTGGAAGGAGCAGTTCGGCCGCATGCTCGCGGAGGCCTTCGCGTGCGGCGTGCCCGTGCTCGCGAGCACCTCCGGCGAAATCCCCCACACCGTGGGCGACGCGGGACGGCTGCTGCCGGAGGCGGATGACTCCGCGTGGGCCCGCGCGCTCTCGGACGTGCTGGAGAGCCCCGAGCTCCGACGCGAGCTGTCCTCACGCGGCCGCGAGTGGGCCGTGCGGCGCTTCTCCTGGCCCGTCGTCGCTCGCGCGCACCTGGACTTCTTCGAGGCGCTGCTCGAGCGGCGCTGAGGCGTTCAGCCCTCGCGCTCCATCACCTGGACGATGCCGGCGGCCATGTCATCCCACGTCCACGCGCGCAGCCGCTCCGAGAAGGCCGCCACGTGGGGCGCCCACGCCGCCTCGTGCTCGCGCCATGACTCCAGCGCGCGCACCAGCCCGTCCACGTCATCAGGGTCATCCAGGAGCAGGCCGTCGAGCTCCGCCGGATAGCGCTCGGCCACGCCCGCCGAGCGGCTCACCAGCGCGGGCAGTCCCGAGCACAGCGCCTCGTGGACGCCCAGCCCGTAGGCCTCGTACCGCGTCGGGGACACCAGCAGGTCCGCCGCGGACAGCAGCGCGGGCACATCCCGTCGGAAGCCGAGGAACTCGATGCGCCGCTCCAGCCCTCGCGTGCGCGCCTCCTGCTCCCAGGCCTCGCGCTGCGCGCCCACGCCCACCACCTTCAGGTCCACGCCCCAGTCACCGTGCGCGTGCAGCCGCACCCACGCGTGGAACAGGGAGTCGAAGCCCTTGCGACGGTCTCCCAGCGCGCCCACGAAGAGCGCCACGCGCCGCGCCTCCGGCCAGCCCAGCTCCGCGCGCGCCGCGCGTCGGGCCTCGGGCGACACCGGATGGAAGCGCTCCGAGTCGTTGCCGTAATAGACGACGTGCACCCGCGCCTCGGGAACCCCCGTGGCCGCCACCAGGTCCGCGCGTGTCCGCTTCGAGTTGGCCAGGATGACGTTCGAGCGCCACAGCGCCTTGCGCTCCTCGCTCACGAAGCGCGCGTGCCCCACCCGGCCCTTCACCTGACGCAGCACGCCGCCGACGTGCTCCGAGACATAGGCCCCATGCACGTAGTGCACCCAGTTGGCGCCAGGCACGACGCAGTTGCCGCCGTTGGCCAGCACCCGACCGCCCTCGGCGCGCGTGCGCAGCGCCCACGCCTTGCCCATCGCGGCCAGCAGCGGCTCGCCGAGCAGATAGGAGTTCGCGGGCTTGGGCACCTTCACGAAGCGCACGTTGGGGAAGCCGAGCAGCTCGTCCGCCACGCGGTGGGCCACCAGCCGCACGGGACCGCCCTGCTTCGCCAGCCAGTGCGCGAGCGCCAGGTTGGCGCGGTCCATTCCACCCGTGGCGACGAAATCACCGGCGATGAGCGTGTAGGGTCTTCGCATGCGTCCAGGCGCCGAAGAGCGCCGCGTTGAGCAACCAGAACTCCATGCCCACCTGGCTCATGAAGAACGGATAGCTGAAGGTCAGGGCCAGCGCGCCCAGGTTGTAGGCGAAGATGACGCTTCCCCACAGCCAGAACTCGTCGCCGGAGTCCTGGCGCCGCCGGGCCATCTGGAGCACCCACGCCATCGTCGCCAGGAGCGCCAGGGGGTAGAGCACCACCACCACGATGCCGCCGTCGTAGACCCACGCCGTCCACTGGATTTCGGCCCACAGGGGCGGCTGCGCCGGGTCGGAGTTGTCCCCGAAGTACGCGTTGGCCATGCCGTAGCGCCCCAGGCCCGCGCCCAGCGGATACTCCGGGAGGAAGTACTCGAAGGTGCCCTCGAGGAAGCGGCCCCGGTTGCTGTGATAGACCTCCTCCGGCTTCGCCTCGAACAGGCTGTCCCAGCGCTTCTGCACCGCGTCGCCACCCACGGCCACGGCCCAGCCGAAGGCGAACACGCTCGCCATTCCCACCACCGCCATCAGCTTCGCCAGCCGCGCCACGCGGCCGGTGAGCACGAGCATGCCCGCCATCGCCGCCAGACAGACGCCCAGCGTCAGCGCAATCGCGCGCACTTGGCACAGGTAGAGACAGAGCAGCCCCACCAGGATGCCCACGACGCTCAGCGCGCGCGACAGGCCCTTGCGCGAGGACAGGAGGAAGCCGCTGCCAAGCAGCACCGCGTAGAAGCCTCCCGTCGCCGCGCCGCCCGGCATGTCCGTCAGGCCCATGGGGCGGAAGACGCGCGCGCCGCTGGCGGTCTCGAACTCCAGGCTGCGCAGGTAGGAATCGCCCTGCGCCTGCACCGCGGCCGACATCGCCGGCTGGAAGCGGCCCGGGAAGTAGACCTGGAGCACACCCACCGAGGCGCTGGCCGTGTTGAAGAGGAACAACAGCGTGAGGGTGAGCCGGAAGACGCGCGAGTCGATGGACAGCCGCGTCACCCAGAACAGCGGCGCGATGATGGACAACTGGATGCCCAGTTGCACCACGCCGGCCATCGGGCTGACGGTGCCCGGGTGGAAGAAGTTGAGCGTGGTGATGGCCAGCGAGCCCACCACGAAGGGCACCGCCGGATGTCTCGCCCCGCGTCCGGGGACGAGCACCAGCAGTGCCAGGCTCAACCCGAACGCCAGGATGCGCACCAGCACCCGCAGCGGCGCGATGGCCTCCACCAGCAGCGCGAGCTGACACGCGACGAGCACGCCGATGAACAGCGGCACCAGCCGGCTCGAGGACAAGAAGCCCGTGCGAGGCGCCGCGGGCGGGGCCTCCTTCGTTGGCGCCTGTGCTTGCCGTGGCGTCGCCACCTCCAGGGGCGCGCCCGGCGCGCGGCGCACGTACCTGCGCCCGAGCACACCAGGCCCCTGGAGCTGAGGCCGGGAGGACGGACGTGGCGCGCTCACGCCCCGACTCCCGACACGGCCACGCGCAGGTCCTCGTCCAGGCCGCGCAAGAAGACCTCCGGCGCACAGAGCGCCGCCGCGCGAGCGGGCCCACCCGCGCCCAGCTTGCGCCGCGCCTCCGCGTCCACCACCAGTCGCAGGAGCGCGGAGGACAGCGCGCCGGCCTCGGGCGCGACGAGCCGACCACACGTCTCGTCCACGATTTCCAGCGGCCCGCCCTGCGCCGTCGTCACCACGGGCAGCCCCGCCTGGAGCGCCTCCACGAAGGCCAGGCCGAAGGGCTCCGGCGACGTGTTGGGCTGGCAGTGCACGTCCGCCGCGCGCATCAACCGGGGCACGTCCGCACGCTGCCCCAGGAAGCGCACCCGTCCCTCCAAGCCGAGCGCTCGCGTCTGCGCGACCAATCCCTCCAGGTAGCGCGACTCCTCCTCGCGCTGAGCGCCCCCCGCCACCCACAGTCGCCAGCCCCGCGCCTCGCGCATGCGGCCCAGTGCCTCGAGCAGCAGCCGGTGTCCCTTCCACGCCTCCATCCGGCAGGCCTGGAGGATGACCACGTCATCGTCACTGGCGCCGAGTTCGGCTCGCAGCGCCGCGCGCTCCGAGGGCTCCGGAACCCGCGCTGGTGCCTGCACCAGGGGATGGCGCACCCGATGCGGAGCCCGGGGATACACGCTGCCAAGTGAACGGGCGGAGTACGCGCTGTTGGCGAGCACCAGGTCCGGCGAGGTGACACCGGCCCAGCGCTCCACCCAGTGCGCACCCGTCAAGGCATCGTGCTGGTAGAAGACCAGCGGCACACCGGCCGCGCGCGCCACGGGACCGAACACCGCCTGCGGCCACGCCGCGTGGCAGACGACCACCGCGTACCCGCCGGTCTTCAGCAACGCGCCCAGCGCCCGCCGGGCGCGCCACACCGTCCAGGGCCGCGCCACCCGCACGCTCCCCAACAGGTGGACCGCGGCGCCCGCCTCGCGCAGCTCCGTCGACAGCCGCCCCTCGAAGCACAGCGCGTACTCATGCGCCGTGCCCTCCGCGTGGCGCGAGGACGCCCGCGCCAGCGCGACGAGGAAGGACTCGATGCCTCCGTAGAGGTTGCCGCTGTAGACGTGCAGCGCGCGCATGCGGGCGTCTCAGGCCCTCCCCGTACCCGTGAGCGCGGGGACCTCGCTCGGGGCCTCCGTCATCTCCGGCACGGGACGACCGAGCGCCTCCGCGTAGAGCTTCAGGCTGCGCGTCGCCATCACGTCGTGCCGCAGCTCCGCCTCCGCGCGCTCCCTGGCCCCACGGCCCAGCCGCTCCGCCAGCCCCGGCTCCTCCACGAGCCGCCTCGCCGCACGCGCCAGCGCGTCCGCGTCCCCCACCGGCACCGTCAGGCCCGTCTCCTCGTGGCGGCTCACCCACGCGACGCCCGAGTGCGGAATCGCCGTGTTCAACACCGGCAGGCCGCTGGCCATCGCCTCCGCCTGCGACAGGCCATAGGCCTCGCTGCGCGCGTTGCTCGGGAACCAGAGCGCGGTGGCGGCGCGATAGGCCCCCATGAGCGAGGCCGGCGGCAGATAGCCCGCCCACGTCACGCGGGACTCCACGCCGAGCGCCTTCGCGCGAGCACGGCCCTCCGCCTCCAGCGGCCCCACGCCCACCACCACCAGCCGCCCCGGCGCCTTCGCCAGGGCCTCCAGCGCGGTGAACAACCCCTTGTAGTAGACGAGCCGCCCCACCATCAGCCACAGCGGCGTCCCCGCGAAGTCCTGACGCCAGCGTGCCTCGGCGGCGAGCACCTCCGCGGACGGCCGCAGGTACGGCTCCACGTCGATGCCGAGCGGCAACGCCCGCACCTTGCTCCGGAACAGCTTCAGCAGCGTGGAGCCCTCGATGTACGCCTCGCTGTCCGAGAAGATTCGCAGCGCGCGCGTGTAGAGCAGGAGCTCCAGCGGCCGGAACAGCGCGCCCGCGACCTTCTGCCGGATGACGTCGCTGTGGTGCGTGACGAACACGGCCGGCAGCCGGGGCATCATGTCCAGCGCCAGCAGCATCGTCGGGTTCGGCGTGTGCAGGTGCACCACGTCCACACCCTGGGCGAGCATCCGCCGCAGCGTCCCGGGCAGCTCCGGCAGCACGTCCATGCGCGCCACCGACGCGCGCCGCCCCAGCCTCACCACCCGCACCAGCCCGTCCCACTCCTCGAGCGTGGGGCTCTTCCCGTGGAACTCGTGGCTGGTGTTCCCCGAGTCGCGCGAGTGGTTGGCGCACAGCACCTCCACTTGGGCACCCTGCGCCGCCTGCGCGCGCGCGAGCGTCTGGACGTGGCTCTCGATGCCGCCGGACGCCGGCGGATAGAACTTGCCCAGGTGCAGCACCCGGAGGCCCGCTCCCGTCAGCGTGCCGCTCACGACTGCGCCACCCGGTCCTTGGGGTCCTCGGCGTACTGGCCGTAGCCCTGGTAGGCGATGTACGTGCCGCCATAGCCCGGGGCCTTGAGGTCCACGTCGTTGAGGACGGCGCCGTACATGCGCGCCTGCACGTCCGCCAGCGAGCGCAGCGCGCGCTGCGCCGAGTCCCGGTTCGTCTTGCCCGCCTTGAGCACCAGCACCACGCCGTCACACTGCGTGGCCAGCACCGCCGCGTCCGCCACCGCGTTGAGCGGCGGGCTGTCCAACAGGACGCGGTCGAACTTCCCCGCCACCAGCTTGAGCAGGTCCGCGAACGCGCGCGTGTGCAGCAGCTCCGCGGGGTTCGGCGGCAGGGGGCCACACGGGAGCACGAAGAGCCCGGGGACCTCGGTGCTCTTCACCGCGGCCTCCAGCGTCCCCTCACCCACCACCAGCGAGGAGATGCCCAGCTCGTTGGGCACGCCGAAGGCCCGGTGCAGCCGGGGCCTGCGCATGTCCGTGTCCAGCAGCAACACCCGGTTGCCGCTCTGGGCCATGGCCACACCCAGGCTGATGGTCGTGGTGGACTTGCCTTCCTGCGGCCCGCTGGACGTGACGACCAGCGTCTTGAAGGGCGTGTCCGGCGACATGAAGAGCAGGTTGGTGCGGATGGCCCGACAGCACTCGGCCACCGACGACTTGGGCTCGCGGTGCACGAAGAGGTCGCGGTCCTTGGGCGGACGGTTGCCCTCGATGCGCGGCATGACGCCCAGGAAGGCCAGCCCCAGCCGCCCCTCCACGTCCTCCTGCGAGGCCACCGTGTTCGCCAGGAGGTCCAAGAGCAGCGCCACGCCCAGCCCCGTCAAGAGGCCGAGCACCACGCCCACCATCAGGTTGCGCTTCACGTGGGGCTTGACCGGCACGAACTGTGGACGCGCCGGGTCCAGCACGCGCACGTTGCTGGTGCGAAGCAGGCCCGACAGCTCGATGTCCTTGAGCCGCTTGAGCACCAGCTCGTACAGGCGCTGGTTGTTGTCCGACTCGCGCTTGAGCCGGTCGTACTCGATGGACTTCTTGTTCACCTGGAAGGCCTCGGCCTTGGCCTCGTCGAGCAGCTTCACCAGGTTCTTGCGCTGCGCCTCCGCCTCCGACAGCTCCGTCTCCGCCAGGCGCACCACGTTGCGCAGGCTCTTGAGGAAGTCGGCTTGAATCACCGCGAGCTTGCCCTGGCACTCCAGGAGCTTGGGGTGCTCGGGCAGGTAGCGCTCGGCCAACTCCGCGCACGCGACGCGCGCGTCGGTGTAGCTCTTGCGCAAATCCTGGATGGGCCCGTCCTTCGCGCCCGGCAGCGCCTCCGCCCACGTCTCGTCGTCGGGGGACGCCTTGCGCAGCTTCTGGATGGCCTCCACGCGCGCCTGCAGCGCGGCGATGCGCGTGCTCACCTGGGTGAGGTTCAGGTTGTAGCTGTTGATGCGGTCGCTGACGATGCTCATCCGCGACTCGAGCGACGTGGACAGCATGTCCGCGTCCTTCTTGAAGTCGTAGACGGCCAGCTCGCTCGCCTTGGACGTGTTCTCCAGGTCCTCCAGCCGGCTCTCCAGCCAGCTGCGCGCGTCGTCCGTCATGCGCAGCTTGAGCGCCAGGTTCTCCGCCATGTACGCGTTGGCGACCTCGTTGGCGAGCAGCGCCGCGCGCGCCGCGTCCAGGTCATCCACCGCGATGTTCATCACCCGCGAGTCCTTGGCGGGCAGCACCCGGATGCGCGACTGGAGCAGCCCCACCGCGTCCGCGCCCTGCATCGCCTGCACGCGGGCCTTCTCATCCGAGATGTGCGCGACGCCCAGGTAGCTGGCGTCCGTGGACAGGCCCAGCTTGTCCACCACGCGGCTGGCCACCGCGCGCGAGGTGATGATCTCGCTCTGGGTGGCGTAGTACTCCTTGTTGAACCAGTAGTTGCTGCGCTCCTCGCCCATCACCTCCTTGACCTCGCCGTCGAGGAAGCGCGGCGCCGTCACGTCGATGATGAGGGAGGTGCTGGCGGAGAAGACCTTGGGCTGGCGCAGCGTGTAGACGGCCGACAGCGCCGCCACCACCACCGCCACGCCGAGCACGACCCACTTGCGCCGCCACAGCGCCCGCGCGCGGAGCATCAACCCCGCGGACGTCGGGCCACCGGTGCCACCGGCCGGGTCGAACACCGTTCCATCCACGTCTCGTCTCTCCTGGAGCCCTGGGGCGCCGCGCGGTGCGGCGGCGCCCGGCACCCGCCGGCCCCGACCTTCACCCACACCCATGGAAATCACCGTCGAGCGTGCCGTGTCCGCCCGGGGTTGTCCATCGTTCCGCCGCCGCCTGGAAGCCCCCCATCCCACCCTTCTTCGAGGCGGGGCCGCGCGCATCCGGGGCGCCTGTGCTAGTGAGCCCGACGTGAGCTTCCAGCATTCGGTCATCATCCCCTTCGACCCCTCCACCGCGGATGCCGCCGCCCACTTCGCCCGCGAGCTGTCGGGTCGCGCCGAGGTCGTCCTCGCCGGCGCCGGACGGCCCGACGTGGCGTCGAGCCCCGGCCTGCGGGTGCTGGACGTGCAGGGAGGCAAGGGCGCGGCCATCCGGGCGGCGCTCGCGCATGTGACGAGCCCCGTGACGGTGCTCCAGGACCCGGACGCCGCCTACGCCGCGGACGCCTACGAGGCCCTGATGGGCCCCCTGCGCGACGACACCGCGGACGCCGTGTTCGGCCACCGCGCCACGACGGGGCTGTCGCCCGAGCTGTGGGTCGAGCGCGCGATGGGACAGGTCACCCGCTTCGTCACGGACGTGGCGGTGACGGACCCGCTCAGCGGCGTGCGCGCGTTCCGCACGGAGGCGCTGCGCTCCGTCACGCTCACCAGCGACGACGACGCGGTGGACGCGGAGCTGGTGGTGAAGCTGGCCGCGCAGCTGTACCGGCTCACCGAGGTCTCCCTGCCTCCGCTGCAGGCGGTGCCGCGCCGTCCGCGCGCCGCGCGCCTGTCCCAGCTGCGCACCCTGATGCGCTACGCCACCGTGCGCGACGACGCGGACAACCAGCACGAGGGCTACACCACGCTGGAGCGCATGGACGGGGCCACGCACTACAACCAGTGGCTGGGCCGCCGCTTCCGTGAGCACCTGGGCCGCCGCGTGCTGGAGATCGGCGCGGGCATCGGCACGATTACCCGCGAGCTGGAGTCCGGCGCGGAGCTGCTCATCGCGCTGGAGGTGGACCGCTTCTACGTGGACCGGCTCAAGAACCTCTTCCGCGGCCGTCCGCACGTGCGCCCGTATCTGTCGGACGTGGCGCTGGCGGATTGGGAGTCACTGAAGAAGGAGCAGCTGGACACCATCGTGCTGTCCAACGTGCTCGAGCACATCCCGGATGACGGCTCGGCGGTGCGCCGCTTCCGGCAGATCCTGGCGCCCGGGGGCCGCGTGCTCATCCTGGTGCCGGCGCTGGAGCAGCTCTTCGGCAGCATCGACGAGGCGGTGGGGCACTACCGTCGCTACACGCCCGCCACGCTGCGCGCGGTGCTGGAGGAGAACGGGTTCGAGGTGGAGAAGCTGGAGTGGATGAACCTGGTGGGCATGCCCGGCTGGTTCGTCAACAGCCGCCTGTTCCGCCGCCGCTCGGTGCCCAAGCTCCAGCTCAAGCTCTACGACACGCTGGCCCCGCTGTTCGCCCGCGCCGAGGCCCACGTGAAGCTGCCGGTGGGCATGAGCCTCTTCGCCGTGGCCCGCGTCACCGGTGGCGAGGCGTGAGCGGGCCGTGCCGCCCGCGCCCGGAGGACCCGGCGCCGTGAGCCCGGCCGACCCCGGCACCGCGGGAGCGCAGCGCGACGAGACGGTCTCTGGCGCGACGGCGACGAGCCCCGGCGCCGAGGTGTCAGCGACCGCGACGCCCCCCGCCCCCATCGCGGCCTCGCGGGGTGCTCCGCGCTGGGTCTGGGCCAGCCTCGCGGCGCTGTACCTCCTGCTGTTCCCCTACCACCCGAAGCTGCGCTCGCCCAACGAGCTGTGCCGGCTGTGGCAGACCATCTCGCTGGTGGACCACGGCACGCTCGTCATCAACGAGGTGCTGCGCGAGCGCGGCTACGTGGGTGACCTGTCCGTGAAGGACGGGAAGTACTACCCCAGCAAGGCCCCGCTGCTGTCGTTCGCCGCCACGCCCCTCTACGCGGCGCTGCGCGCGGTGGCCCGCCCGGGCCCGGTGCCGGAAGTGCCACTGGTCTTCTTCTCGCGCCTGTTCCTCACGGTGCTGCCCACGCTGTGGATGCTGTGGCTGGTGCGACGGTATCTGCGCGAGCACCTGTCACCGCTCGTCTCGGACGCGCTCACGGTGACGTATGGCCTGGGCTCGCTGGCGTTCAGCTATTCGTTGCTGTTCATGAGCCACCAGACGGTGGCGGTGCTCCTCTTCGCGGGCTTCTATGCGCTGTGGCGCTGCGCTCGCGGCGACTGGCGGGAGCGGGGCTACGTGCTCGCGGGCGTGTGCGCGGGCGCCACCGTGGCGGCGGAGTACACCGGCGCGCTCGGCATGCTGGGGCTGGTGCTGTACGGCGTGCTCACCTTCCTGCTCCAGGAGGCCCCCGCGCACGAGCGCTGGAAGGGCCTGGGGCGCGCCGCGGGGCTCGCCACGCTGGGGGCGCTGCCCTTCGTGGTGGCGCTGATGCTGTATCACCAGGCCGCCTTCGGCCACCCGCTGACGAGCGGCTACAAGCACCTCAACGACGCGGGCTATCAGCCGTGGCACCTGGGCGGCTTCCTGGGCATCCGCACGCCGGACCCGCGCGCCTTCACCCTGTCGCTCGTCTCGCCGCTGCGGGGGTTGTTCACCCTGGCGCCCTTCCTGCTCCTGGCCATCCCTGGCGTGTCGCGGCTGACGTTCCGGCGCGGCGCGAGCGCCGAGGCCCGCGCCACCGCGTGGATGACGGCGGCGCTCGTCGCCGGCTACCTCTACTTCACGTCGTCGTTCTCCTACGACTCCTGGGGATGGACGACGGGCCCTCGTCACCTGACCGGGCTGGTGCCCTTCCTGCTGCTGCCCGCGGGGCTCTGGCTTGCGCGACTGCGCGCCGCGCCCCGTCCGGTGGCCCTGGGGCTCGCCGCCATGCTGTGCGGGGCGGCCATCCTCACCACGGGGCTGGCCACCTTCGTCAATTACATCCCAGACGATGTCTCCAACGTGCTGGGAGGGCTGACGCTCCCGCTGTTGTCCGACGGCTACTTCCCGCCCTCGGTGCTCTCCTTCCTGGGGCTCCCCCAGCCCGCGGCCGGCGGGGTGTTGCTCGCCGTGCTCATCGCCGTGACGTGCTGGGTCTTCCTGTCCCTGGCCACGCCTCCGGGGCGGCGCGCGCCGGGCGTGGGGGCCTGCGGCGCCGGGGTGGCCACGCTGCTCGTGCTGGCCACCCTGCACCACGCCTCCACCGAGCACGACACCGCGGACCAGAACGCCACGCGCTTCCTGGAGTCAGTGTGGCTCGCACCTCCCCAAAGTCGCGTGTCCTTCTGGCCCCTCCCGGGTCGCTGAGACTTCATACATTTTCGGATTCATCGCGAATTCGATGAATCACAAACACATTCCAAGACACGCCTGACACCTCGCAAGTTTTGCGAGG
The DNA here is from genome assembly GCF_020037095.1 of Myxococcus sp. XM-1-1-1. NCBI lineage: Bacteria > Pseudomonadati > Myxococcota > Myxococcia > Myxococcales > Myxococcaceae > Myxococcus > Myxococcus sp. XM-1-1-1. The sequence continues at coordinate 370,373 of NZ_JAIQDH010000002.1, read as the reverse complement.
CTCGCAAAAGCTTGTCAGTGTCGGACTTCACCCAGGGTGCGACCCAAGACCCTGGAAGCATTGAAGTCCGGAAGCCCGCAGCGGCGGGTCCGGGGATTGCTCATCACTCCGGCTGCTCTCGTTCCTCCGTTCATCGGCAAGGAGCCGCTGGTGTCGCGTCCCTCATGCACCCGTCGTCCGTCTGGAATCCGCCCACCTGCCCCGCGGGGCATGGCGCTGTTGATGGCCATCGGCATCATCGCGTTCATCGCCGCGGCCGTCGTCGTGTCCCTGCGCAAGGTGGCCGCGGAGAGCGCGCTGCAGGCGCAGGAGCGCAGGAAGCGCGAGGCCCACTTCGCCGCGGAGGCGGGGCTGGCGGAGGCGCGCGAGCTCTCGCGGATGCTGCTGGGAGGACAGCGCTCCTTCACGGAGGTCATGAAGAGCCTGGGCAATCAGTACAACGGACAGGGGCTCGCAGGTTACGTCCAGGGTGAGGCCGGCCTGCCCAGCGGGACGCCCAATGGGAGCGTGTTCCCCTGGTACGAGGCCATCCCCTGGACGCCCTACACCCTCGCGGCGGCGTCCTCCGGGACGGCCGTCGACTCGGACATCACCACGGCCTTCCTGGAGATGAACGGCGCGGACGGCCGACGCATCCTGGACTTCCCCACCCAGGAGCGGGTGCTCTACCGGGTCTTCCTCGTCGACGACAACGACGGGGACGACCGACGCGACCAGGACGACAACAGCCGCGTCTGGCTGGTCTCCGTGGGTGAGGTCCGGGGCCGCGAGAACACCCAGCCCCAGCGCGTCATCATCCGGGCGCTCATCACCAGTGGAGCCGCCGCCGGCGGCGCCTGCAGTCCCGAAGACACCAACGGCGCCGCCAACAACGGCGAGTGCTGACCTCCTGTCTGCCTTTTCCCGCACCCCACCCCAGGACTTCCCATGTCGTCCCCACGACTCCCCTTCATCGCCGCGCTGGCGCTCCTCGCCGCGTTCCCGGCGCTCGCCCAGGACGGCGGCACCACCGTCTCCTACAACCCCTGCATCGACGAGACCGGCAAGGACAAACAGCCGGAGTTCACCCTGGATGCCGGCTCCACGCCCTCCGCCATCATCCTGACGCCCGACAAGAAGCTGCGGCTCAACACCAACCGCAGCATCCTGGACCCCGAGCGCATCATCCTGCCGTTCGACCAGGAGCTCGAGGCGCTCCTCGTGCACGACAAGGCCGGCAACGGCGCGTCCAACACGCTGGGCTGGTTCTATTACGACGACCTCGTCACGGCGCGGTACATCGACCCGAAGAATTCGGAAGACCCCAACGACGACGTCCTGCTCGACAGGAACAACAACGGGGTGCCGGACTTCCACGAGGACCTCTACAACCTCAACCCCGACAAATACATCGGCGAGGGGCCGCGGTGCGGCGCCCAGGCGAAGACGTTCCTGCACACGCGCGCCGACGGCACCACGGTGCGGCTGCGTGAGCCGGACCTGCTGACCGGCCCCTGCAGTGCGGCCAGCACCTACAGGGCCAACCAGGGCCCCCGCCGCTGGCCCGACGACAGCGACAACGGCTACGGCGCACGCCCCATGGACACCAGCGTGGTGGGCGCACGCGTCCTGGACCACCGCGCGGGCGTGCTGAACAGCGACGACTACATGCACAGCAACCCCACCAACCTCGACAGCTACTTCAGCGACCGGGGGGCCTTCCCGCATATCCCCAACCTGCTCGAGCCGCCTTCCGTGGAGAACGGCGGCCAGGGCATCGGGCACCTCGTCTTCCTGTCCACCGACGACGACGGCAACCACTGCCCCATCAACGGGCTCAACGGCAACTCCGACACTTCCGAGTGCTTCCAGCCCCGCTGGGCCTGGCGCGAGGTCAACGGGGTGAGGACCCAGGTGGGGCCCGTCTGGGACAGCAATCTGGGCGACGACCAGGACGGCCTGCCCGACTACAAGGCGAGCGCCTTCGATGACCGGGGCGTGCTCATCCCCGGGCGAAATCCCCTGGAGGCCCCCAACGAGGACGACCGCCGCAAGAAGATGGGGCGCATCCAGGGCGGCAGGGAGATCGTCTTCTTCCTCGTCACGTACGTGGAGCAGATCTACGGCGACGCGACGGACACCTGCTTCATCACCAAGACGGTGACCCGGAATGGGGTCCAGCGGCTGCAGTGTGACCTGTGGGGGCACGGCGACATCAACATCGTGTTCACCAAGACGCTGCTCAACCTCGACCTGCATCAATCCACGGGCAACGTCGTCACCCAGAAGGAGCTCCGGGGAGGCTGGCTCAACAGTGTCGCCTATGACCGCCTGGAGACGCCCACCTACGGCCAGGTCCGGTTCAACGCGCCCCAGACGCAGACGGTGAACTCCTACTTCCAGCGGGCCGCGCACACGCTGGTGGGCGCGCCCGTGGACAACCCGCGCGTCTGGATTCTCGGCTGGGAGGACCAGAACTCGGGCGGTGACCGCACGTACAACGACACCGTCGTCCTCATCAACAAACAGAACAACGGCATCTTCAAGTCGGACGTCGTCTCCAGCATCCCGCTCGACGTGGCCCAGGACTACACCATCACCTCGGTCGAGATGACCATCGAGGACCAGCCCTACTACCGGCTCAACAACCAGCCCAGCGACTGCCTGCCGCCCGCGCCCAACCCGCTGCCCGAGGGCTACGTGCAGCCCAAGCCTCAAATCACCTACCAGGTGTCGCTGGACTGCAAGGTGTGCGTGGACCGGTGCGAGACGACCAACCCGGACTTCCAGCTCAACCCCGCCGCCCACTGGCTGACGATGCCCTTCCCGGACGCCACCTCCAATCCGGGGACGCGGGTGAACATCACGCGGACGGTGAGCGACTTCCTGGAGCAGGGCTACACCGGCTCGCAGCTGTGCTGGCGCGCCATCTTCGAGAGCCCCGGCGAGTCCTGCCAGCCCACCATCGCCAACGTGAACATCTCCTACAAGGCGCAGAAGGCGGGCCAGTACGGCCGCGCCGCCAGCCTGGGCGTGGCCAACACCGTCATCCTCGGCGTGTCGGAGACACCGGGTCGCACCTGGTACACGCCCGAGCCCTGGTACGAGCAGTCCTCCGGCAACCCGCTCTACCCCTCCAAGCGCGTCTACGACCAGCGCCTGGACGTGGCCGAGCGGGGCCACGTCTACCTGCGACGGCTCTACGAGCCCGACCGGCCCAACCGCGCCAACACGGAAGCGGACGACTGGAACCAGTGGGACGGTGGCCAGCGGCTCAACCTCCTGATGCGGACGTCCTCGCCCGGTGACCGCCAGCTCTTCACCAGCTCCCCCACCGCGACCACCGCCGCGCGCACCACGGTGGCGGCCCTGGCCGGCCAGGACGACAACACCAGCCCCCTGTTCCCCACCACCCCCAACACCAACGACGAGGCCCGGAACTTCTGCGCCACCACGCTGAACCGCCGCTACGACCTGAACCAGGATGGCCTGTGCGACAAGCAGGACCGCAACGTCCTGCGCAACTGGCTGTACGGGTGGGAGGACAACAGCTACTCCACCGTGCCCGGGGGCCAGCCCGTCACCCGGCGCACCTGGCCCATGGGCGGCATCAACCTGTCCACGGCGGCCATCGTCGGCCCCGCCAGCGAGCCCACCTGGGTGAAGCGCGCGACGCTCGGTGAGCAGGAGGCGTTCCGCAGCAACACCTTCATGGGCGCCAACGTGATGAAGACCCGCGGCGCGGCGGCCTTCATCGGCAGCACCACGGGCTTCATGCACGCCCTGTCGCTCGGCGAGCTGCGCTCGGGGGACGACTCCTGCACGGCGTTCCGGGACTTCCGCGGGTACTTCGCCCACGCCTCCGGCTGCTCCGCCAGCCGCGAGTACGGCACGGGCAGCGAGCTGTACTCGTACGTGCCCGGCAAGCTCCTGCGGTTCTTCGCGGACAACTACGTGCGCAACCCCGACAAGACGAAGCGCGCCACCGTGGACGCGTCTCCGGCGGTGACGGTGGTGGACCTGCGCTCAGGCACCGAGTACCTGCCGGACACGGGCCACAAGCCCGCCGAGGGGACCCCGTGGCGCTTGAGCACCCAGCCCGGTGAGCGCACGGGCGCGAAGACCGTCCTCGTCAGCCCCACCGGCCCCCAGCAGAGCGTCTTCTTCGCGCTGGACGTCACCCGCCCCACGGAGACGGCGGCCGGCTACCCCGGCGTCCTCTGGGAATTGGACGTGCAAAGAGACCGCTTCAACACCTCGGGAGACCCGTGCACGGGCACCAGCAGCACCTGCAAGCTGCTGGAGGATCACTTCCCCCAGCGCCCCGACACCAGCGGCTCGCGGCACAACCCGCTGCTGGTGCGCATGGACTTCGGCGCGCGCGGCGGCAAGAAGTGGGTGGCGGCGTTCGCGTCCGACTACTCGCCCCGCAACGCGGGCGGCCGCGCCGCGCTGTACCTCATCGACGTGAAGACGGGGCTGCCCATCCAGGTGGCCCAGGCGGGGCAGACCGCGCTCAAGCGGAAGCTGGCGGGCGTGGTGGTGCTGGGTGACGAGGGCGAGGGCGTCGGCGGCGCCCCCGTGGCCATGGACGTGGACGATGACAGCAACTACGACGTCATCTACGTCCCCACGACGCGGGCCCGCGTGTTCCGCATCAACCTGCGCGACATCGACGTGAGCCGCCCGCTGGGCTCGGCCATCCCCGCGTGTGTCATCGCCGACGCGCGCGCCGACAAGGACCCCGCCACCAACCGGGTGGTCGACGACGCCGCGAGGCAGGGCCTGTATTCGCAGATCGCCGTGAGACAGGAGCGCACGGGCTCGAGCACCTCCGTGCGCATCTACCTGGGCACGGGCAACAACCCGGACCTCGACGGCGAGGACGTGGACCGCGACCCGCGTCCCCGCTACCACGTGATGGCCTTCGTCGACCCCAAGCCGCTGACGGCCGGGTGCACGCAGAGGAGCGTCGCCTGGGTGCAGAAGCTCGGGCCCCGGCAGGTGGTGTGGGGCGGCATCTCGGTGGACGAGGACGGCGTCGTGCACACGTCCACCGCCGTGGGCACCTCCGCCAGCCAGTGCAGCCTCGACGCCGACGAGAGCGGCCTGCGCTACGCCTTCAACGGCGCCACCGGAGACCCGCAACCGGGCAGCGGCACCAGCCTGGAGGGACACAGCCTCACCCAGCCGCTCATCTTCGACAAGAAGGTCATCATCCAGAAGAACGGCGGCTTCGACATCGTGAACAACGGCTCGGGCGTCTTCAACAACGAGACGGGCACCGGCCAGGGCAGCACCGCGCGCACGCTCATCTGGGACGTGAAGACCACGGGCAACATCCAGGGGGTGGTCCCGTGAAGCCGCTTCGTCACTCGCGTCGCGGCGCCACGCTGCTGGAGGCCATGGCCACCATGGTGGTGGTGGTGTTCGGCATCCTCGGCATCGCGCTCGCGGTGCTCGCCTCCGCGAAGCAGAACCGCCGCAACCTCATCCAGGCCCAGGCGGGCCTCATCGCGGAGCAGGAGATGGAGCGCATCACCGCGATGCGGTGCGCCACCCCCGCGCCCGGCCGCCCCTGCGAGAACATCGAGGCGCTGGACCGAGACCGGCACGAGGTGTGGTGGAGCGCCAATGGCACGCCGCGCTACCTGGCCCCCGTCGCGGGGGAGCCCGTCCGGATGAAGTACGACGTCGCGGTGGACGTGGACCCGCCCATGGAAGGCGAGGAGGCGGGGACACCGTCGCTGGCCCGGGACGTCCTGCCCGGCCTGAGGCTGGCCAACGTCGTCAACGTGCGCGTCACCGTGAGCTGGACGGACCCGGACAAGGTCCTGCGCGCGGTGGCCCTGCAGACCCGGATGACGCCATGACCCGCACGCCCGACACCCGAGGCTTCAGCCTCATCGAGCTGATGATGGCCACCACCATCGCGCTGGTGGTCATCGCCGGCGCCATCTCCGCGGGCACCTGGCTCCAGCGGCGCAGCTTCCTGGAGGAGCGCACCATGGAGACGCAGAACGCCGCGCGCGCGGCGCGGGACTTGTTCACCCCCGTGCTCCAGCGCGCGGGAGAGGGCTTCGGCAGCGCACCGCTCTACCTGGGGGGCGCCCCCGGGGAGCTGCGCTACGCCATCCATGTCACCAGCCAGGCGGGGGCCTCCGCGGGCTACGTGCCGCCCGGCGGCGCCTACACGGACCTCCGCTCGGACGTGCTGGAGATCTTCGAGGCGGACAGCGCGCGCGCGCTGCGGATGCGCGCCTGCCCCACCACCTACGACGCGCGCTTCACGGGCACCTCGCCGCTGTGTCTGAGAACGCTCGCGCCACCGGGCACCGACGCGGGCCTGCCCACGGGCAGCGTGCTCGTCGCCGCGGACCCGTCCGTCCGGGGCGCGTGCGTGGGCGTGGCCCAGGCCGCGCGCAACGTCCCCGTCGCGGGCGAGACCGACTCCAGGAACATCGCCTGGACCGTGGGTGCGCCGGGGGCCTCGGCGTTCAACGCCACCAGCTTCTGCACGAACCCGACGGCCTCCGCGCTATGGGAGGTCCAGGGACAGGACGAGGACCCGCTGCTCATGCCGGTGACCTCGCGCATCTACCGCGTCAACTGGCGCCAGGGGCGGCCCGCCCTGGAGCTGGACCCGGACGGCTCGCTGGGCCCCGAGGAGTTCCGGGTGCTGTCGGAGGAGATTGAACAGCTCCGTGTCCGCCTGGGGGTCGCCACGCTGGAGAACCCGAGCGACCCGCTGCGCTACTTCCCGGACCCGGACACCGAGCGTCCGCCCATCGACCAGTGCACCAACACCCGGTGCTGGGGCCTCATCCCCGGCGACGCGGGCACCATGGGCGCGCTGGACTACGGACCGGGCAGCGCGCGGGACGAGCTGATGCGACGCGTGCGCGTGGTGGAGCTGCTCATCACCGCGCGCTCCGCGCGGCCGGACCGGGAGGCCGCGCGCGGGTCGCCCGACGCGGGGACGCTCCCCGACGACGACGAGGGCAACCCCGACGACGGCTACAAGCGACGCCACTTCCTCATCCGCGTGACGCCGCGCAACTTCGGCTACGCCGGGGGCTGACACCACCATGCAAGTCACACGACGACACGGCATGACGTTGATCGAGCTGATGGTCGCGCTCGGTATCCTCGGCTTGCTCACGGCCCTGGCCACCACGGGCTACCAGGCGCTCACGCGCAACCAGCGCGCCGGCGCCGCCTCGCGCTCCATCCTCCTGGCCGCGCAGGAGGCCCGGCAGCAGGCCCGGAGCACGCGGCAGGCGGTGCGGCTCATGCGCACCACCACGGTGGAGAACGGCGTCAGCCAGCCCGCCCTGCGCTGGGAGAAGCCCGACTGCGCGCCCGGGGACACCTGGGGCTCCCAATGCCCCCGGACCGAGTGCCTCACCGCCGCGTGCGGCACGTCCGGCTGCACCTGCGCGCAGGTGGGGGACGCGTTCGCGGTGTCCCCCGAGCTGGACGTCTCCAGCCTGCACGGCCTGTGCTGGCTCGGAGAGACCGCGCGCCCTGTCGCCCCCCGGGGCTCCACCATGTGCGACCCGGAGGGGACGGCTCCGGTGACGGGCTCGCTGCGCATCCTCCGCAAGCGCGGGCCTCAGGACCCGGCCGTGCCGGACCGCGTGCTCCAGGTGGACGCACTCACCGGGAACCCGACCTTGATGGACTGCGAGCTTCAGCCCACCGCCGCCGGGTGCACTCCCTGAAGCCAGCGTTCCATGTCACAGTCAGGGCCTCCCAAGGAGGCAGTGACGATGATGAAGCGGTTCGCCCTGATGATGAGCCTGTGTCTGGCCCCCGCCGCCCACGCGGCCGACGACGTCGTCGAGGTGTGGAAGGCCAAGTGCAAGTCCTGTCACGGCGACACCGGCAAGGCGGACACGAAGATGGGCAAGAAGGAGTCCATCACCGACATGAGCCAGCCTGCCTGGCAGGCGGCCCAGTCCGACGCGGACATCCGCGTGGCCATCGCCGACGGCTCGCCGCGCAACACGAAGATGAAGGCCTTCAAGGACAAGCTCACCGCCGCGCAGATCGACGCGCTGGTGGGATACATCCGCACCATGAAGGCCAAATAGGGACGGGCCTCGGGGCTGAATAACCGTTTCGGGCTCGCGTCTTGCCGAGAAGAGAAACGGAGCCCCCTCATGAAGACCCTTTCGACCCTCTTCGTTTTCTGCCTGGCCCTCGCGGGCGTCTTCACCTCCGTGCAGGCCCACGCGCTGAGCACCCCGCGCATCGAGCCGGGACTCTCCCGGCCCGAGCCTCTGTCCCTGCGCCCCGATGACGGCAAGGACAAGGGCGACGGGAAGGACAAGGACAAGGACAAGGGCGAAGAGGACGAGGAGGACTACCGCTACCGCGGCCTCCGCGGGGCGGCGGCGCTGGAGCTGGTGGACCCGGGCGCGCTCAACGACATGCTGCGCCTGCGCGCCGCGGCGCGCTACGCCCGGTACTGACCGACACCACCGCGCGTCTGGGCCTCGTCCCTCAGGCCCAGCGCGTCTGGGCCTCGTCCTGGGACTGAGCCACCCGGGGCAGCGTCACCGCGAAGCACGTGCCCGCCTCCTGCGAGGACGCGACGTCCACCCACCCACCGTGGGCGGTGACGATTTGCGACACGATGTAGAGCCCCAGCCCCAGCCCGTGGCGATGCGGCCTGGGCATGCCCGGCTCGGGCGTGCCGCGGTGGAAGGGCGCGAACAGGCGCGGGCGCAGCGACTCCGGAATCGGCGGCCCCACGTTGTGCACCTCCACCCGCTGGAAGAGTGGCTCGCTCGCCGCCAGCCGCACGCGCACGGACGTGCCCGCGGGGCTGTGCTGCAGGGCGTTGCCCACCAGGTTGGAGAGCACCTGCCCCAGCCGCTCCTCGTCCCAGACGCCGCGCGAGTCCCCCACCACCTCCAGGTCCACGCGCTGGTCCGGATGGGCCGGCTCCAGCTCGGAGATGATGCGCCGGCACACCGACTCCATGCACACCTCGCGCGGACGCAAGGGGATGCCACCCGCCATGCGCGCGCGGGTGAAGTCGAGCAGCTGTTTCACCAGCCGCGCCATGCGCTCGGCGCTCCCGTCGATGCGCGTCGCCACCCGTCGCACCTCCGGCGTCAGCGTCGGCTGGGCGAGCAGCGCCGCCGCGGACAGCCGCACCGCCGCCAGCGGGTTGCCCAGATCGTGTCCCAGCACGCCGATGAAGCGCTCCTGGAAGCGCGCCTCCTCGTCCCGCTCCAGTTCCTGGCGGCGCCGCGCGGTGACGTCCCGGCTGATGCCGAACAGGCCGTAGACGGTGCCGTCGCCCCGGCGCAGCACGCCCTTGGTCGTCTGCCAGATGCGGTCGCTGCCCGGGCCGCCCTCGGAGTCCTCGTACGTGGCGGTGACGCCCGACTCCATCACCGCGCGGTCGTGCGCCAGCGTGGGCCCGGCGATGTCCTGGCCCAGGAGCTCCAGGTCCGTGCGCCCCAGGATGTCCTGCGGCGCCCGGTTGAAGGCGCGCGCCGTGGCCGGGTTGATGAGCACGTAGCGCGCGTCCACGTCCTTCACGTAGATGGCGTCGGTGGCGCTCTCGATGACCGCGTGCAGCAGGTCATGGTCTCTTCGCAGCGTCTCCTCGGCGGCCATCCGCTCCGTCAAATCCTCCAGGAAGACGACGACGCCGTCCTCCCACGGGGACACGCGGGCGAGCAGCCACACCGGCCCCACGGAGGACTGACGCGAGACGCGGATGATTTCGGGCTCGCGCCGCACGGCCACCCGGACACAGGCGGCGAAGAGGCCACATTCGCCCACCCACGCGGCCTCCTCGAGCAGGCGCTGGCGCACCAGGGAGCGCTCCTCGCGCCCCAACCAGCGCTCCGCGTGCACGTTCGCGGAGACGCATTCGAAGTCCAGGATGCCCTGCTCAGCGGAACGGACGCTGCGCAGCACCACCACGGCTTCGGAGGGGGGCGCGCCCGCCCCGCTCATCACCCTGTTCCAACGGCCGGATTGCATGGCTGGCGTGTGGCACCCCCCAGCGATGCCTTGAGGAAGAGTAGGCCCTGCCCCAGGCATGCGGCCAACCCAGCCCCGGTACGGCTGATTCGTGGCGGACACAGCACTCCGGGCCGCGTCGGCTCCGACACACGACAGGCGACGCGCTCTGTCGTTGACCTGTCAGGGGCGCGCCCCTAATTACCCCGGGGCCCTCAGGGGTCCACTCATGGACAGTCCTTACACACAGAGGTTGGATGGCGAGGCGGCGCGGGACGGTGGCGTGCCTCTCGTGGCGGCGGACACCTTCTCCCGGCTGCTCGGGGAGCTGCGCGCAGGCCAGCGCACACGCACCCAGGGCCTGAAGGGCGCGGCCCGGGGCCACGTGCTCGCCCGGCTGCATCGCGAGGCGAGGGCGCCGCTGGTGTGCGTGGCGGCGGACGAGGAGGCGGCCGACAGCCTGGCCTCCGACCTGGCCTTCTTCCTGGGCGGAACGGGCACGCTGCGAGAGCCGGGGGTGCTGCGGCTGCCCGCGGACGAGGTGCTCCCCTACGACGAGCTGTCCCCGGACGCGGCCGTGGTCACCGAGCGCATCGGCGCGCTGTACCACCTGGCGCGGGGCACGCGCTTCCCGGTGCTGGTGCTGTCCCTGCGCGCGCTGTACCGCCGCATGCTGCGCCCGGACGTCATGGCCCGGCTCACGGACCGGGTGACGGTGGGCCAGGAGTACGACCGCGACGCGCTGGCGCGGAAGCTCTCGCGCATGGGCTACCAGAACAGCCCCATGGTGGAGGACGTGGGGACGTTCTCCGTGCGCGGAGGGCTGCTCGACGTCTTCAGCCCGCTCTACGACAAGCCGGTGCGCCTGGAGTTCTTCGGTGACACCATCGACTCCATCCGCGCCTTCGACCCGGAGTCGCAGCGCACGGTGGACGCGCTGAAGGAAGTGGACCTGGTGCCCGCGCGGGAGCTCCTGCTCACCGAGGACACCCGCCCCCGCGCGGAGGCCGCCGCGCGCGCCGTCGCCGACCGCATCAACCTGCCCACCATCCAGCTGCGCGAGCGGCTGGACGCGCTGCGCGAGGGCCTGCCCGGCTTCGGGCTGGAGGGGCTGCTCCCCGGGCTGTTCGAGGGTGGGCTGGCCACGGTGTTCGACTTCCTGCGCGCGTGGAGCCCCGAGGGGCCCGTCTTCTACCTGGACGATCCGCTGGAGCTGTCGCGCGCGGCGGACGCGCTGTGGGAGGAGCTGGAGCGCACCTTCGCCCAGGCCGAGGAGCGCAAGGACCTGGTGTGCCCGCCAGCCGAGCACTTCCTGTCGCGCGACGCGGTGGAGCAGCAGCTGTCCGCCTATCGCGTCGTCGAGGGCGGTGGGCTGTCGCTGACGCAGTCGGAGAAGCCGCCGGTGTTGTTCCAGTTCGGCGGCACGCAGGACCTGCGGGAGGCCATCCTCGCGCACCATGGCGAGGAGGGCGCGCTGCAACCGCTGGTCGAGCGGCTGCAGCGCTGGCGCGACTCGCGCGTGGCGTGCGCGGTGGCGTGCGGCACGCTGAGCCAGGCGGACCGGCTCAAGCGGCTCTTGCTCGACCGCAACGTCATGGTGAAGGTGCACACCGAGCCCATGAAGGACGCGTCGGCGCTGTACGAGCCGTCCGTCTGGGCGCACCTCTTCACGGGCGAGGTGAGCCAGGGCTTCGTGGACGGCGGGGGCGGGCTGGCGCTCCTGTCGGACGAGGAGATCTTCGGCGTCCGCGCGCGTCGGCGCGTCAAGCGCGGCAAGAAGCTGGACGCGTTCGCCGCGGGCTTCAAGGACCTGAAGGAAGGCGACCTCATCGTCCACACCGACTTCGGCATCGGCCGCTACTCGGGCCTGACGAAGATGCAGGTGAACGGCGTGCCCGGGGACTTCCTCGTCCTGGAGTACGCGGGCCGGGACAAAATCTACCTGCCGGTGGGCCGCATGCGGCTCATCCAGAAGTTCACCGGCGGCAATCCTGAGACGGTCCAGCTCGACAAGCTGGGCACGACGAGCTGGGAGAAGACGAAGAAGCGCGTCAAGGAGCAGCTGCTCAAGATGGCGGCCGAGCTCCTGCAAATCGCCGCCTCGCGCCGCGCGCACCCGGGACACGCCTTCAGCGCGCCGGACCGCTACTTCGCCCAGTTCGAGGCGGACTTCGAGTTCGAGGAGACGCCGGACCAGGCCAAGGCGATTGAGGACGTGCTCTCCGACATGCAGAAGCCGGAGCCCATGGACCGGCTGGTCTGCGGCGACGTGGGCTACGGCAAGACGGAGGTCGCCATGCGCGCGGCCTTCAAGGCGACGCTGGACCGCAAGCAGGTGGCGGTGCTGGTGCCCACCACCGTGCTGGCGCAGCAGCACTTCCTCTCCTTCAAGAAGCGCTTCAAGGACTACCCCGTCACGGTGGAGGTCATCTCCGGCCTGAAGAAGCCGCCGGAGGTGCGCGAAATCCTCAAGCGCGCCAAGGAGGGCAAGGTCGACATCCTCATCGGCACGCACAAGCTGTTGGGCGGCGAGGTGGCCTTCAAGGATTTGGGGCTGATGATCGTCGACGAGGAGCAGCGCTTCGGCGTGAAGCAGAAGGAGTCGCTGAAGAAGTGGCGCTCCCAGATCGACGTGCTGACGCTGACGGCGACGCCCATCCCCCGCACGCTGCACATGAGCATGTCGGGCGTGCGCGACATGAGCATCATCGCCACGCCGCCGCAGGACCGGCGCGCCATCCGCACCTTCGTGATGAAGTACGACCCGCAGGTGGTGAAGGAGGCGATTGAGCGCGAGATTGCCCGCGGCGGTCAGGTGTTCTTCGTGCACAACCGCGTCGAGTCGCTGCCCTCCATGGAGCAGCAGCTGCGCGAGCTGGTGCCGCAGCTGTCCATCGGCGTGGCGCACGGCCAGATGGGCGAGGGGCAGCTCGAGAAGGTCATGCTGGAGTTCACCGAGCGCAAGCACCAGGTGCTGCTGTGCACGGCCATCATCGAGAGCGGCATCGACATCTCCAGCGCCAACACGATGATTGTCAATCGGGCGGACCAGTTCGGCCTGGCGCAGCTCTACCAGCTGCGAGGTCGCGTGGGCCGCTCCAAGGAGCGCGCGTACGCGTACCTGCTGGTGCCCACGCGCCGGGCGGTGACGCGCGACGCGCAGCGCCGGCTGGAGGTGCTCCAGAACTTCACCGAGCTGGGCGCGGGCTTCTCCATCGCCAGTCACGACCTGGAGATTCGCGGCGCGGGCAACCTGCTGGGCGAGAAGCAGTCCGGCGCCATCGCCGAGATTGGCTTCGACATGTACGCGCAGCTCCTGGAGGAGGCCGTCGCGGAGCTGCAGGGCCAGCCGCCCAAGGTGCAGATTGAGCCGGACGTCACGCTGCCCATGCCCGCGCTCATCCCGGACGACTACGTGGCGGACGTGCACCAGCGGCTCGTCTTCTACAAGCGCTTCAGCCAGGCCAGCCACCCGGACGAGGTGACGGACCTGCGCGCGGAGCTGGTGGACCGCTACGGCGAGGCCCCGGACGAGGTGGACCACCTGTCCGAGCTGACGCTGCTGAAGATCGACATGCGCGACCTCCGGCTGCGCGGCCTGGAGGTGGGGCCGCAGCGGCTGGTGGTGACGCTGGGCGCGGACGCGTTGCTCGACGGACCGAAGGTCGCGGGGCTGGTGCAGCGCTCGAAGGGCTACTACCGCCTCACGCCGGACATGAAGCTCATCGCCCGCGTGGCGCAGGGCACCCAGGGACACGACCTCATCGCCGAGGCGCGCAAGGTGCTCCGCGACTTGGACCACTGCTCGCTGCCGAGGAACTGAACGCGAAGAGGCTCGGGACACGAAGTCCCGAGCCTCCTGGATTCACACGCGGAGCTGACTACGGCGTGCCGTCGCTGTTGCCGCCGCGCTTGAACAGCTTGCCCAGCGCGACGAACAGCATCACCACACCGGCGATGACGACCTTCTTGCCGGCCAGCAGCACCGCGAGCAGGCCCTTGAAGAGCCCCGCCTTGGCGGCGACCTTGCCCGCCACCAGACCCGCGACACCATACGCGGCGACGCGGCCGGTGCTGGGGTCGAAGTCCTCGTAGCGGTGGCCCTGCTGGAACTCGGTGAAGGCCAGCACCTGCTTCATGTCCTTCTCCACCTGGGGCAGCGCCACCATGCTGGAGACGGCGTTGAGGACCAGCACGCCCTCCTTGCCCAGCACGCGGACGGCGTAGTTCAGCGTGTGCTCCTTGGAGCCACCGAAGGCCAGCTCCTGCGCCCAGTACAGCTTGCGCGTGCTGGCGTCGTAGTGCGGGGTAGCGGCCCAGCCGACCAGGTCCACGGCCTCGAAGCCCGCGCGGGTGCGCTCCTTGTTCTCCTCGCGCGTGCCCTCCTGCATCTCCTCGAGCAGCTCCGCGTAGTCGATGCTGGCCGCGTCCTTGTCCTCCACGTGGCCGTCATCGTCGTACTGGATGACGACGCCCCAGCCCTCCGGCGAGTCCACGCTCACGTCCGAGGGGACCAGCATGCCCAGCGTCTTCGTGCCCGGAGGATTGCCCCACACCTCCACGAGCACCTTCTCCGCGTCCTCGGGCGACAGGTAGCCGAAGTTGGAGGGGACGTTCATCTTCGCCAGGCCGTTGCCCAGCACCACCACGCCGGTGCGCGGGTGCAGCTCGGGCAATGCCGGGGCCGCCACCTCCGCCGCCTCGGCGGCCTCCTGCTGCTCGGGGGCCCGGGCCCACGCGCTCACTCCCACCAGCAACAACACCGCGAACAACCCACGTCGACACTGCATTGAGCTCCCCCTCCAGGGATTCCAGACACAATCGGCCGGAGGGACGTGAAGCGTCAGCGAGGCTGACGATGCCGCGCGCGGCTCGACGCACATGCGCGGCGGGCCCCCCGGGCCAAAAGGCGCGGCAACCTAGCGGCGCGTCGGAGCACGCGTCAAATCAGCGCCGGTGCGGGGGACAGACTCAGGCAGCTTCGGTTTTCGCGACAACCACGGGACGCACGAGAAAGTCGCGCGCGGCCGTGACGGCGCGTGTGTCCTGGAGCACCTGACCGGGCGTGTTGCCGTGGCCGATGAGCGCGCCGCGCCAGTGCATCTCCATGTAGTCCGCGCTGAGCTGGAGGCTCTTGAGCAGGGGCTGGGCGACGGCGTCGTCCTCCTCGGACGAGTGGGAGGTCACCAGCGAGAGCACCTTGCCGCGCATGCGCTCGCGGAAGCGCAGCTCGGTGATTCTCAGCCAGTGGGACCAATGCTCCAGGTAGGACACCGCGTTGGCGGGCAGGCCATACCAGTAGACCGGCGCCACGAAGACGAGCTCGTCGGCGGACACCGTGCGCTGGGCGAGGTCCCACAGCTCGGGGCTCAGGGGCTGCGTGTAGCCTCCGGGGGAGTGACGCAGGTCCTTGAAGATTTCGCCCCGGTAACGCTCCAGGTTCACCCACTCCGCCACCGTGCCGTCCGGCAGGGACTCCGCGGCCTTGCGGGCGAGCTGCTCCGCGTTGCCGTTCTCACGGGCACTGGAGAGCAGGAAGAGGAGTCGACGGGAGTGCATGACGGGGGTCCGGGAGAAGGAGCGACCGGGCCTTCATAACGAAGGCGGTCGCTCCTCGCACGGGCCCCAGGCTCACTTGCCGCAGAAGTGCGCGACGGCGCGGGCCAGCACGGCCTCGCAGCGAATCAGGTCCTCGATGGGGACATGCTCGCCCGTCTGGTGGGCCACGCGGATGTCGCCGGGGCCAAACACCACGGCCTCCGCGCCCAGCTCCGTCATCTGCGGCGCCTCCGTGCCGAAGGGCACCGTGGTGGACGCGTTGCCGCTGGCCTCGGCCAGGAAGCGCACCACCTCCGCGTCCGCGCGCGTGTTCACACCCCGGTCCGTGCGCAGCACGCGGATGCGCGCCTCGTACGCGGGCTCGTCACGCACCAGCTCCTGGCGGATGGACTCCAGCAGCTCGGACACGCGCTCGGTGGGCTGCCCCGGAATCGGCCGCCACTCCACCGTGAAGCGGCACGAGCCCGGCAGGATGTTCTTCGCCTTGCCACCCTGGATGACACCCACGTTCACCGTGGTGAAGGGCGGCTGGAAGCCCTCGTCGAGCTCCTCGCGCAACACCGTGGTGGCCAGTTGCTCCAGTCGGTTGAGGAAGCGGCCCGCGCGGAAGATGGCCGACGCGCCCGTGTCCGGATACGCGCTGTGCCCTTCCTTGCCGAGCACCTCCACCTCCGCCAGGCAGTAGCCCTTGTTCGCGCGCACCGGCGTGAGCTTCGTGGGCTCTCCGACGATGGCGTGTCGCGCACGGCCCAGCCCCGCGGCCACCAGCTTCTTCGCGCCAATGAGGCCAATCTCCTCGTCCGCGGTGAGCACCACCATCAGCGGCGCGGAGAGCTTCTCGGCCCGCTCGGCGGCGTGCAGCGCGCACGCGATGAAGCCCTTCGTGTCACAGGCGCCGCGCGCGTAGAGCTTGCCGTCCTTCTCCGTCAGCTTCAGCGCGTCCGTCCACGCCGCGTCATACGGCACGCAGTCGGAGTGCCCCACCAGCGCGAGCGCCGCCCGGCCCGTACCGCCCTTCACCGCGACCAGGTTCACCTTCTCCACGCCCGCGTCGTCCGTGTAGCGCTGACGCTCCGCGCTGAACCCGGCCTTCTCCAGCCGCGCCTGCGCGTAGTCGATGAGCGGGGCGTTGGGGCGCGCGGACGTGGTGTCCATCGCCACCAACTCCGCCAGGGTGGCCCGCAGCGCGGGCAGCGTGTCGCTCATGAAGACTTCCTCCGTCGTGGCGTCATGCCATCGCCCGGCATCAGGCGCCAGCCCCCGTCAGCGATACAGCGAATGCGCGAGCGTCTGGAAGGCGCGTCCACTCTCCTCCGCCAGCGGATGCACGCCGTCCCGGACCACCAGCCGCCCGGCCACCGCCACCTCGCGCACCGCCGCCTTCTCCGCGCCCAGGACGATGGAGACGAGCAGTGACTCCGGCCCCGCGCCCACGAGCGACGGATGGCCCAGGTCCACCGTGAAGAAGTCGGCCAGCGCCCCCGGCGTCAGCGCCCCCGTGGACAGCCCCAGACAGCGCGCACCATCCAAGGTGGCCATGTCCAGCAGCCGCGCGCCCAGGCCGGAGACCTGTCCACCTCCCGGGTCCAGGACCGAGCGTCGCAGCCGGGAGAGTCGCAGGTGCCCCTCGAGCTGACGGGCCTCGTCCAGCAGGTCCACGTGCGCCTGGCTGTCCGAGCCCAGGCTGATGTGCGCTCCCGCCTTCACCAGCGCGTCCGCGGGGACGATGCCGTCCCCCAGGTTGCGCTCCGTGGAGGGACACGCGCACACCGTCGCGCGAGCGGCGCCCAGCATGGACACCTCTTCGTCCGTCAGGTGCACGCCGTGCACGGCGGTGAAGCCCGCCCCCAACAGCCCCAGGTCCGACAGCAGCTCCACGGGCCGGCGGCCGTACTCCGCGAGGCTCGCTTCAATCTCCTTGGGCTGCTCGGCGACGTGCATGTGCACGGGGAAGCCTCGCGCCTTGGCGACGGCGGCCAGCCAGCCCTTCGGCACCGCGCGCACGCTGTGGGGCGCGAGCCCCACGCTCACCGCCGCGTCGCCCTTCACCTCGCTCGCGAGCGACTCCGCCGACGCGAGGAACGTGTCCACGTCCGGGTCGATGAAGCGCCGCTGCCGGGGATTGGGCGCCACCTGGAAGCCCGCGCGCGCATAGCCCACGCGGAGCAGACAGATGCGCAGGCCCGCGTCCCGCGCGGCGCGGATGACGGCCTTGGCCAGCACGTTCCGGTCCGCGTACGGAGTGCCGTCCTGTTGGTGGTGGATGTAGTGGAACTCACCCACGGTGGTGATGCCGGCGAGCGCCATCTCCACGAAGACCTGACGGGAGGCCACGTAGACGTCGTCGGGCCCCAGGGACTCGGCGGCGCGATACATGGCCTCGCGCCAGCTCCAGAAGTCATCCGCCTCGTGCCCGGCGACCACGTACTCGGTGCGCCCGCGGATGAGCCGCTGGAACGCGTGGGAGTGGCCATTGACGAGCCCCGGCAACAACGCGCGGCCTCGCAGCCGCACGACGCTCGCCCCGGCGGGCACGGCGGTCGAATCGAGGATACGGCCATCGGCGCCCACGGCCAGGGCGCCCCCTTCGATGAGCCGGCCTCCCACGTACAGGAAGTCCGGCTGGTAGACAGTGATGTCGCTCACCCCGCCGAGCGTACGTCAGCGGACCGGGCCACGCAGCAGCCGTGACGCGGTCCGCCCGCGTCGCTGTCAGCGCCCGAACTCCGCCAGCTTCCAGCCTTCGTCGGGAGCCGGATGATTCGAGTTGTCATCCGCGCCCGGACGCCCCAGCCCCCGGTGCACGGCGGGCGCGGAGGCGTTCACCGAGCCCACGTAGAACACGCCGTGGTAGCCCTCCGAGTTCACCGAGTCCCACGTATGCACGAAGTAGCGCTCGCCGTTGTTCTTGCCCTTCGTCTCACGCACGCCGCAGTCCAGCCGGTCCCGCTTGCCCTGGCTGTCCACCGAGCAGATCCACGCCGTGCCGCTGTCGTACGCCATGTCCAGCGCCACCACGTCGTCCAGCTTCTCCTTCAGGAGATAGCCCATGGGCCGGTGGTCCTTGTTCCACGGCAGGCCCTTCTTCGTGCGCGAGTGGATGTTGCCCGACAGCACCACGTAGAAGCGCTTGGGCGCCGACTCCACCTGGTGGATGAGCGTGGCCGCCATCGCATCCTCACGCTGCTGCCCGTTCGCCTTCGGGTGGTCGAACACGACGACGTCCACGTCCAGTCCCTGCGAGCGCAGCTGACGCAGTTGCTCCAGCATGTTCGCCATCGCCTCACTGCCGCGCCCGTCCGGATACGGGCTGCGCCAGAACGGCGCCTCCATCAGCTTGAGCCAGTCACCCTCCTCGCCCTGGCTGTCGAGGAACGCATCCACGCGCCCCTGGTTCTCCAGCGGCAGCTCCAATCCCACCGTCACCGGCGTTCCAGCCACCGTCACCTGGCAGGACGTCTGGGCCACGAAGCGCGGCACCTCCTGCGTGCCGTGCAGCTCACCCAGCATCATCACCGTGCCGGGCCTGGCCTGCTTGCCCAGGCCGATGATGGGCAGGCCGCACTCGATGGCCACCTGCGACGGCGCTTCCTTCGCCTTGGGCGCCTTGGCCACCTGCACCGGCTTGGGCGCGTTCTCTTCCTTCGCCAGCTTCGGCGCCACCTCGCGGAACACCCGCCACTCCATCAGGAGGTCACGCTGCGCCTGCCCCGACTCGGCGAAGAAGGCGTTCTCACCACGCGGCTCCGCGATGACCTCCTCCCAGTCCTCGGTGCTGGTCAGCACCGAGCTCTCTCCGTCCGTGGCCCCCATGTCACCGTCCCCGCCCTTGAGCCCCACGCCACGCCCGACGCCCCAGTCGAGCTGCACCGCCGGGTTCTGCAGCGCCTTGTTCCGGCTCTTGGTGATGCGGAAGATTTGAAGCTTGCTCGTCGTGGGCGTCTCGCGCCGGCCGACGACCATGTAGCGGTGGAAGAAGCCCGCGACCTTCGAGCCTCCGAATTCCTGCCGCCACTCCGTCTCCAGCACCCGGCTGCCCTTGTCCTCGCGGAAGGGCAGCTCGTTGCGGGTGAAGAACTCCCGGACCTCCGGCCACATCTCGTCCAGTGGACGGTCGTAGATGGCCTCCCGGTCCGGAATCTCCAGGTCACTGCGGTGGGCCGCGCACCCCAGCCCCACCCACGTCGACAACAACAACACCGCGTAAAGAACCGAGCGCATCCACCCTCCCGACATCACGTTCCAGAGCGGGAAACGCGAGCGGGAGGGCGGACATATCGCCCGGCACTACCTCGACGACGCGACCTTCCCCGCCTCGGGCGTGAAGGGGTTCTTGCTGCCCTCCTTGCCAGGGCCGCTGTCACCCACGCGGATGGCCGGCGCGGAGGCATTCACCGCGCCCACGTAGAACACGCCGTGGTAACCCTCCGCGTTCGCCGAGTCCCACGTGTGCACGAAGTAGCGCTCGCCGTTGTTCTTGCCCTTCGCGTCGCGCACGCCGCAGTCCAGGCGGTCTCGCACGCCCTTGCTGTCCACCGAGCAGATCCACGCCGTGCCGCTGTCGTACGCCATGTCCAGCGCCACCACGTCGTCCAGCTTCTCCTTCAGGAGATAGCCCATGGGCCGGTGGTCCTTGTTCCACGGCAGGCCCTTCTTCGTGCGCGAGTGGATGTTGCCCGACAGCACCACGTGGAAGCGCTTGGGTCCCGCCTCCACCTGGAGCGCCACCGTGGCCGCCATCGCGTCCTCACGCTGCTGCCCGTTCGCCTTCGGGTGGTCGAACACGAAGACATCCACGTCCAGGCCCTGCGAGCGCAGCTGGCGCAGGTGCTCGAGCATGTTCGCCACGGCCGCGCTGCCGCGCCCATCCGGGTACGGGCTGCGCCAGAACGGCGCCTCCATCAGCTTGAGCCAGTCGTCCTCGCCGCCCGGGCTATCCAGGAACGTGTCCACGCGGCCCTGGTTCTCCAGCGGCAGCTCCAGTCCCACCGTCACCGGCAGCCCCGCGACCACCGCCTGACACGCCATCTGCGCCACGAAGCGCGGCACCTCCTGCGTGCCGTGCATCTCGCCCAGCAGCATCACCGTGCCGGGCTTCGCCTTCTTGCCCAGGCCGATGATGGGCAGGCCGCACTCCACCGCCATCTGCGACGGCGCCTCCTTCGCGTTGGGGGCCTTGGCCACCTGCACCTGCTTGGGCGCGTTCTCTTCCTTCGACAGGAGCGGCGCCACCTCGCGGAACACCCGCCACTCCATCACCATGTCGCGCTGGCCCTGCGCGGACTCGGCGAAGAAGGCGTTCTCCCCACGAGGCTCCGCCAGCCGGTCCTCGAAGTCCTCCGAGCTCAGGCCGGGCGTCTCCGAGTCGGCCCCGCCGTTCAGGTTGCGGCTGACCCCCCAGTCGATCTGCACGGCCGGGTTCTGCAGCGTCTTGTTCCGGCTCTTGGTGATGCGGAAGATTTGAAGCTTGCTCGTCGTGGGCGTCTCCCGCCGGCCCACCACCAGGTAGCGGTGGAAGAAGCCGGAGATCTTCGAGCCTCCGAACTCCTGCCGCCACTCCGTCTCCAGCACCCGGCTGCCCTTGTCCTCGCGGAAGGGCAGCTGGTTGCGGGTGAAGAATCCCTGGACCTCCGGCCACATCTCCTCGAGCGGCCGGTCGTAGATGGCCTCCCGGTCCGGGTAGTCCAGATCACTGCGATGGGCCGCGCAGCCCATGACGAACAAACCTGCCAGCACCGCGACGACGGCGGACCGCACCATGCTGCCTCCCGGAAGTCCTTGTCCGGGAGCCTAGAACGGCGGCACACGTCTGGCATATCGCCCGGGGGAAGTCCGCCCCAGGTGCGGGCCCCGGGTCAGGCCTGGACCTCGGAGCCCTCGTGCAGCGGGGCGCGCTCCTTCTCCCAGGGGCGGGTCCGGACGGCCTCGCGGATCCACAGGATGTGACGGCGCTCGTCCTCGCGGTGTCGCTCGATGAGCAGGCGCACATCGGGACTCCAGTCGAAGCGCAGGGCCACGTCGTAGGAGCGGTTCGAGTACTCCTCGTTGCCGAGCATCGCCACCAGCGCGGCCTCGGTGCCCATCAGGCTGGACATGGCCGTCAGGCCCTTCATCGCCGCGCCCTTCAAGTCGGGCCTCAGGTCCAGCGGTGCGCCTCCGAAGTGGTGGATGAAGCCGTTGAGCTCCCGGACATGGCGCACGTGGTCGGCACGGAACTCGGCGAGCCGCTCACGCACCAGCGGCTCCGGGATGCGCGCGAGCGCCGCGTCATAGGCGCCCACCGCGTCCGCGTCGAGCTGCGCAAGGCTGCGCAGGCGTGCCACCTCGGACTTCTCGGCCATGTCGACATCCTCCAAGCCTAGGGACCGCAGGCAATGTGAGAAGCCTCTTCCCACGAGCCAACCCGTCCCCCAGTGCCTCGGCCCGGCCGCTCCGACACCGGGCAGGCGGCCTGGAGGTGGGTTCAGGAGCGGGGATGCGCGGGGCGCAGCGGCAGCGAGCCCTCGCCGCGGGCGCCCCGACGCTCGGCGCGGCGGTGCTTGAGCACGATGAGCTCGCCGACCAGGGCGCTCAGCAGAATCAGCGCGTTGGTCACCACGAAGACCCAGTTGCCCACCAGCACGCTGTAGGTGGTGAAGCCCACGGAGGCGGTGATCTGCCCCAGGAAGAGCCACTGCGAGACGCCCTCACTGGAGCCGGTCTTCCACTGCTTGTGGATCTGCGTCCCCAACGTCAGCAACAAGATGAAGGAACTGAACCACCCCACCGCCTCGATGCCCATGCAGCGCCTCCCGCGTACAGATGCGCATGTGCGGGCACGGCGACAGCTGCGCATTCCTCGGAGGCTCATGGAGACCCCGCTGTCCAGGCGACGTGGCCGGGGCTTGTCGGGTCGCCCGCTCGGATGCAGGTGACGCGGGCGCTCGACGCGGGACGGCGCGGTCGACATTGCGATGGGCTTCCTGGATGCCGACCGTTGAGTCGTGAACCGCGCACGCACACGACTCCAGACCTACCGCCGCAAGCGGGACTTCCGCCACACCCCGGAGCCCGCTCCGGAGGCGCCGGCCTCCTCGGACGGCGCGCCTGTCTTCGTGGTGCACAAGCACGATGCCACCAGCCTCCACTACGACTTGCGTCTGCAGGTCGATGGCGCGCTGGCGAGCTGGGCCGTGCCCAAGGGGCCCAGCTACGACCCGGGTGACAAGCGGCTCGCGGTGGAGACCGAGGACCATCCCCTCGCGTACGCCGACTTCGAGGGACACATCCCCGACGATGCCTACGGCGGTGGGGACTCCCTGCTCTGGGACCGGGGCACGTTCGACACGGTCCCTCCGGGACAGGCCCACGCGCAGCGCGAGCACGGGCGGCTCCACGTCGAGCTGCAGGGCGAGAAGCTGCGGGGGCGCTGGCACCTCATCCGCACCCGGCTCCGGGGGAGCGCGAAGAAGCCGCAGTGGCTGCTCTTCAAGACGAAGGACGAGACGGCGGACCCCTCGCTCGACATCACCACGGAGCGGCCCGAGTCGGTGAAGAGCGGACAGGTCCAGACGCGGGGCCCGGTGAAGCGGGGCGCGAGGAAGCGGCCCGCGTCGCGCGCGCGGGAGGTCACGACCACGTCCACGAAGCAGCGCAAGCCTCGTGCGCTGGCGACACCTCGCACGCCGGCGAAGCTGCTGGAGCGATTGGGCGCGCCCATGCTGGCGCGCCTGTCGGTGCCGGAGGAGGTCACCGACGCGACGCACGTCTACGAGGTGAAGTACGACGGCTTCCGCGCGCTGGCGGCGCTCGTGGGCGGCAAGCTCGCGCTGCGGAGCCGGCGGGGCAATGACCTGTCGAAGCGCTTCCCCGCGCTCGCCGAGGCCCTGCGCGGGCTGCGCGTGAAGGACGTGGTGCTGGACGGCGAAATCGTCGCGCTGGATGCGAAGGGCCGCTCGCGCTTCCAACTGCTCCAGCAGGGCTTGGAGGGCGTGGAGCAGCGCTTCGTGGTGTTCGACATCCCGTGGCTCGACGGTGAGGACCTGCGCGGCCTGCCGTTGGAGGAGCGACGGGCGCGGCTGGAGCGGGTGATGAAGCACGCGCGGCTCCCGCTTCAGCTCTCGGAGCGCATCGAGCTTCCGATGAAGCGCGCGCTGGACCAGGCGCGCAGAAAGGGCTGGGAGGGGCTCATCGCGAAGCGGCGAGGCTCCACGTACGTGGACACGCGCTCGGGCGACTGGCTCAAGCTCAAGGTGGTGGCGGGACAGGAGGTGGTCATCCTCGGGTACCTGCCCATCCAGAACGAGCGCTCCAGGACGGAGCTCGGCGCGCTGCTCGTCGGGGTGCATCGCGAGGACGGCTTCCACGACGTGGGCAAGGTCGGCACGGGCTTCACGTCGAAGGACCGGCGCGAGCTGCGGCGGCTGCTCGACGAGGACGTGGTGCGCAAGCCCGGGGCCGTGGACGCGAAGCCGCGCAAGGGCGCGGTGTGGGTGAAGCCCCGGCACGTGGCGCAGGTGAACTTCAGCGAGTGGACCGAGGACGGCCGGCTGCGCCAACCCGTGTACCAGGGGCTGCGCATCGACAAGGCTCCGACGGAGGTGGTCCGTGAGCGTCCCGCGCCTGCCACGCGAGGGGCACGGAAGACCTCGGATGAGACCTCCACGGCGGCTGGCACAAGACAGCGCCGCGCCGCCGCGCCCGTGCGTGGCGCTTCGCGGCGCACGGCCTCCGCTGGCGGCTCACGACAACGTCACTCGACGGGCTCGCTCAGCGCACCGCGCGCCCAGGCCGCGCGCACCTCCCCGCCCTCGTCGCGCGACGGGCACGCCACGCTGACGCACGGGGACCGCGTGCTCTTCCCGGAGGCCGGCCTGACGAAGGCGGATGTCTTCGAGTACTACCGAGAGGTCGCGCCCTTGATGGTCCCCGTCCTCGAGGACCGCCCCATCTCCGTGCAGCAGTGGCCCGCGGGAATCCAGGCGCCGGGCTTCTTCCGACACGAGCTGTCGGGCATCCCCGCGTGGGTGCCCACCCAGCGCGTGCGCCACCTGGACAAGACGCTGCGCCACGTGAACGTGAACGGCGAGGAGCCCCTGCTGTGGCTCGCCAACCAATCCGCGCTCACGCTCCACATGTGGCTGAGCCGCGCGCCCAGGCTCTCGCAGCCCGACTTCCTGGCCATGGACCTGGACCCGGGCAAGGGCGGCTGGTCCGACGTGGTGACGGTGGCGCTCGCGCTGCGCGGACTGCTCGAGGAGCAGGGCCTCGACAGCTACCCCAAGACCTCCGGCAAGCGCGGCCTGCACGTCATGATTCCCCTGGCCCCCGGACACACGTACGCGAAGGTCCAGGCGCACGCGGACGCGCTGGCCCATGCACTGGAAGCGCGGCTGGGTGAGCTGGCCACCACGGTGCGCGGCATCCGCGCGCGCAAGGGCCGGCTCTACCTGGACGCGGGACAGAACGCGCGCGGCAAGACGGTCGTCGCGCCCTACTCCCTCCGGGCCAAGGAGGGCGCGCCCTTCTCCGCGCCCCTGAAGTGGAGCGAGGTCACCCGACGCCTCGACCCCGCGCGCTTCAACCTCCGCACGCTCGAGAAGCGCCTGGACAAGGTGGGAGACCTGTTCGCTCCCGCGTTGAAGCATCCGCAGCGGCTGCCGGACTGACACGCCCGGCCGCTCGCCGCTCCCCTTCGCGACACACCGTGCATGACGTCGAGGCCGGTGTTATGGGGCGACGCCACCATGGACTCCGCTGTCGCCTCCGGCCCCGTGAAGCCCGCGAGCCGTCTGAAGGTCGCCCTCGCCTACTGCACCTGCTTCCTGCTCTGGGGCTCCACCTGGTCCGTGGTGAAGGTGGGCCTGGAGGACCTGCCCCCCTTGCGCTTCCTCGGCACGCGCATGCTGGTGGCGGGGCTCGTCCTGCTGCCCTTCGCCCGCGCCGCGGGACAGGTGGATCTGCGCACCGGCGGACGCATCGCCGCGCTGGGCCTGCTCCAGCTCGCGGCGCCCTTCACCCTGCTCTTCTTCGCGCAGCAGTGGATTCCGTCCAGCTGGGCCGCGCTGCTGTTCTCCACCTTCCCCGTGTGGCTGCTGTTCGTCGGCCGCCTCCTCCTGCCGGACCAACCCCTCACCCCCGGCAAGCTCCTGGCCGCGGGCCTGGGCGTGGCGGGCGTGGTGCTGCTCCAGTCCTCCGACATCCAGGGGATGGCGCTGTCCGGCAAGATGCTGCTGGGCGTGGGGATGACGCTCTTCTCCGTGGTCCTCATCGCCGTGGCCAACGTGCTCGTCCGTCGCCACATGGCGCACGTGCCTCCGCGCGTGCTCGTCTTCGGACAGGCGCTCAGCAGCGCCGCGCCCCTGCTCGCGCTCTCGTTCCTGCTGGAGTCGAACGCCGCCGTGACGTGGACGCCGCGCGCCGTGGGAGCGGTGCTCTACCTGGCCATCTTCGGCACCGCGTTCACCTACCTGTGCCTCTACTGGCTCCTGCCGCGCATCTCCCTCACCGCGCTGGGTATCATGGCGCTGCTCGACACGCTGGTGGCGGTGGTGCTGGGCGTCGCGTTCCTCGGCGAGCCGCTCACGCTGTCGCTCGTCGTGGGCGGCTCGCTCATCCTCGGGAGCGCGGCCCTGGCCAACGCGCTGCCCCAGCAGTCCCCGCCCCGGCCCGACGAACAGGCCCGGGGCTGAGGGCACTCGCTCACCGCGACGCGTTCAACGCGCGGTGCTCCTGAATCCACGCGCGCGCCTCGTCGAGCGTGTCCACGTAGCGCACGTCCAGCGGACGTCCACCGGTGAGCATGGAGCCCACCATCAGGCTCTTGGTGGTGGCCTTCTGCTCCAGCGCCGCGCCCACGTAGACGATGCCCAGGAACCAGTCCGCCTTCGCGTGCTCCACCAGGTAGCGGCGCGACTCCGGGCTCAGCTGCGAGTCGGCGATGTCCGCCGCCAGGTAGAAGCGCCCCTCGGCGGACAGCGACTGGTACAGGCCACAGGACCAGCGCGACGTGTCCTCGGTGATGGCGCCCCGGAAGCGCGCCCACAGGATGTCCGGCGCTTCCAACCACGCACGCTGCGCGCCGTGGCTCCACTCCTGCTCCCAATCCCTTGCCATGCGACTCCCGCGAAGAGGCCGGGCCCAGGATAGGACCGACGGCCTCCGCTTCCCACTGGCCCGCCGCTAGAAGCGCAGCGGCAGCGAGAACGCCGTCCCGTTCTGCGTGCCCGTCCGGAAGCTGCGCGGCGCGC
Organism: Myxococcus sp. XM-1-1-1; assembly: GCF_020037095.1. Lineage (NCBI taxonomy): Bacteria > Pseudomonadati > Myxococcota > Myxococcia > Myxococcales > Myxococcaceae > Myxococcus > Myxococcus sp. XM-1-1-1. The sequence continues at coordinate 343,620 of NZ_JAIQDH010000002.1, read as the reverse complement.
CGATGACCAGCGTGGGCGGCGTAGTCTGGTTACCCGGCGTCAGCGCGACATCCTGACCAATCTGGCTTCGCTCGGAGCCATCCCCGGCGACGAGGAGGAAGGGCGACAGCGCGCCCTGCATGCCGGGGCCGCCCGCGTAGATGAACACGGCGCCGCCGCCATCCGAGGCCTCGGAGGCGCCCGGCGCGCCCACGACGAGGTCCGGCACCTTGTCGCCCGACAGGTCCACGTTGCCCGCCAGCGACGTGCCGAAGCCCACCGCGCGCGACTTGTGCACCAGGACGATGGGGCTGAGCCCGTCACCGAAGAGGCCCACCACGCCCGAGGCCACGTGCTCGGGCTTGGCCATCTCCGCCCGGAGCGTGGCGATGTCGACGAGCAGCACCACCGGCTGGGTGGTGCCGTTGAAGGGCACGGACGTGGCGCTGATGGCCAGGAAGTCGCGCGCGTCTCCACCACCGCCCGCGTTGCCCAGGACCTTGCCCGCGCGAGCGATGGCGAGCCCCAGGCCCTGGTTGTTGAGCTGCACCTCGCTGTCCGCGGCGATGCGCCACACCGTGGCCGTGGTGCGCGAGCACTTCGCGCCGTAGCCCAGGAGGATGGCCACGCCCGAGCGGGCGCCCTCCGCGTAGCGCCACGCCAGGTCGTCACACGTGTCGCCGTCGATGTCGCCCAGCGACGTGAGCGCGCTGGTCTGCAGCGCCATGGAGGGCCAGGTGTAGACGGGGTCGCAGACCATGGTGAGCTTGCTCAGCCCGGCGTCGTCCGGCGCGCGGCCCAGGAACACCTCCATGCCGCGGTCTCGCAGCACGCCCACGTCCTCGAACCCGTCGTTGTTGAAGTCGAAGCCGCCCACCAGCCCACGCCCCAGCGCCGAGCGCTTGCACTTCGCGTCCGTCTCCGGCGTGCAGCCGGCAATCTGCAGCGGCGCCCACATGCGGTACGCGGGCTTGTAGCTGCCGTCCGCCTGCCCGAGCGACACCAGCACGCCGCCCACGGACTGGCTGCCCGTGGTGAGGCACTCGGCGCGCGTCGTGTGGTACTGCGCCGCGTGCTCCGCGCTGGTGCTCGCCGGGACGATGAGGCCCGTGGCGCCCACCACCAGGTCCGGGCGGCCATCCTTGTTGAAGTCGGTGAAGGCCACGTCCGCGCCCACCGAGCGGCCCGCCGTATGCGGGGACGGCGCGCCCTCCGCGGCCACCGTCGCATCCCCCGTACGCGCCACCGGACGCACGTACGCGCGGCCGATGGAGAGCGCGTCACCGTCTCCGTTGGCGCCCGCGCCGGACCAGCCCGGCGCGCCCAGGAGCGCCAGCGCGCCCGAGGCGCCCGTCGTCACCGCCACCTGCTCGCCCACGCGCTCCACGCTGGGCCGCGCGGGGACATAGGAATGCGTGCGCGCCCACTCCGTCAGCGACGCGCCACCCCGGCGGAACAGCTCCACGCGGCCAGTGTACGCGCCCGCCTCCGACGACGCGCGTCCTGCGAAGGCCGCCAGCGAGTCCCCCTCCGGCAGCTTCCACACCGCCAGGCCCGCGCCCAGCGTGTCGGACCGGGCCGTGCCGTTGAGCGACAGCAGCGGCTTGTTGATGACCGCGCCCTTCGTCAGCGTGGCCAGCGGGTACGCCAGCACCTTGCCGCCGAAGCGCAGCGCGGTGGCGCCCGTGCCGGGCTGTGCGTAGGGGGCGCCCAGGAGCAGCTCCGGCCCCGGCACGCCGTCCACGTCGAGCACCGCGAAGCTGCGCCCCGCGACGATGCCGCCCGACTCGCCGTAGATGCGCGCGAAGGCCTCCTCGCGCTTCACCTGCGGCGGCGTGGCCGCGGGGTCACCCGTGGGCGCGTGGGTGCTCAGGTCGAACAGCAGTGCGCCACCCGCGTCGCTGGCCGCGCGGTTGCCGCCGCTGGCGCTCAGGTCCGGCGAGTCCGCGCGGTCCGCCACCGCCATCAGCAGCGGCGGGCGCGTGTCATCACCGGGGATGGCGCCCAGCCGCCACGTGCCCTCGTTCGAGTCCGCGAGGTTGGCGGGCAGCACGTACACGTCCGGGGTCGCCCGGAAGCGGATGCCCTCCGAGCGCGCGAAGAAGACGGAGATGGCCACCTGCGTGCCGGAGACCGCGCCCTCCGCGTTGTAGCGAGACACCTTGCTCAGCGCGGCGAGGTCCAGCCGCCCGTCCTTGTTGAAGTCCGCCGTCACCAGCGCGCGGCCCATGTCCGAGCCCGTGCGCGCCATGGGCGCTCCGTCCTTCGTCAGGTCCGAGCCCCCCAGGCGAATCGAGGGCAGGTCCGGCACCGGGGCGCTCGCCGAGGAGAGGTAGATGTCCACGGTGCCACGCGCGCGGATGGCGCTGGTGGGCGCCAGGTCTCCGACGGGCGAGCCCACCACCAGGTCCACCTTGCCGTCCCCATCCATGTCCGCCACGGCCATGCCCGCGCCGAAGGCCGCGTCGCGCAGCAGCCCCGCCAGTTGCAGGCGCAGCGGCGCCGGGGCTCCGCCCTTGAAGGTGTAGAGGTACACCGCGCCCGCGTTGCTCACCGCCACGTCCGCGCCCGGCGAGGACACCACCAGCTCCGCGCGCCCGTCGCCGTCCAAATCACCCGCGGCCAGCGCGTCACCGAACTGCGCCGTGTCCGTGTCGCCCGTCAGCACCCACAAGGGCTGCGGGTCCAACCCGCCGTTGCCGCCCTTGTAGATGAAGACGGCGCCGCCGGTGGGCCGGCCCAGGTCACTCTCACGCTGGCCCACGGCGAGGTCCAGCACGCCGTCGCCGTCGAAGTCCGCCGTCACCATCGTGGCCGCGTCGGTGAGCCGTCCGTGCGCCAGGCCCGGCCGCGTCAGCTCGTCCAGCACCACCACCGTGACGGACGCCTTGTCACCGGTGAACGGGTCGGAGGCCTCCAGCAGCGCCGCGCCCGTGTCGCCCGAGAGGAAGCCGATGCGCCCGGCCGCGAGCGTCCCCGGCCCGGACACCTTGCTCCACACCACCCTGTCACTGCCGCCCCGCGTGAACAGCGGCACGGACGAGCCCGAGGGCACCGCCAGGTACGCGGGCGCGCCGGCCAGCCGCGCCGTCCTGCTCACGGTGTACTGCAGCTCCACCTCGTCGCCCGTCTGCGAGTCGCGCACGGAGACCAGGTCCAGGCCCTCGTTCGCGCCCGCGGTGTAGCGGCCCTCCGGCGTCAGCGTGGCGCCAGAGCGGTTCTGCTTCAGGCTGTAGGTGGCCGTGCCCAGCAGGCCCTGCGTCGCCACCTGGAAGGACACGCCCGGGCGCACGTCCGCGCGCCCGGGCGCGATGTCGAACGCGGCGATGACGTCCACCGTGGCGCGCGCGTCACCGGGACAGCGCGCGTCCTCCACCACCAGCGTGTCGCTGCCCGGCGTGTGCCCCGCGATGAAGCGGTTGCCGCGCAGCTCACCCGACGAGCCTCCGTCCTGCAGCGTGTAGCGGTACTGGCCGCTGCCGCCGGTGGCCACCAGCGCCACGGGGGCCCCCACGCGCACCCGCGAGGGCTCGGCGCGGAGGCTCACGGGCGACAGCCCCGTGCACCGGTCCACCTCCGGAGGCGGCTCGTTCTCACGTGCGGGGTCCAGGTCGTCGGAGCAGGCCGTCACGAGGAGCGCGAGCAGGGGAGCCGCGCGAGGAAATCGAATCATGGGGGTGCCTCGGGGGTAAGGCGGGACGACTAGGGCTTCGCGCCGGACGCGGCCCAGCGCTGGATGAGGGAGATGAGCTGCGGGTCCAGCGGCCCGTCGGCGGGCATGCGCTGGTCTCTCACCGCGGCGGTGATCAGCGCCGCGTTCTCCTTCCACAGCTCGTACGTGTTGAGCGCCCGGCCGGGGCCGGTGATGTGGCACTTCTCGCAGCGCGACACGTGGATGGGCTGGATGTCCGTCGCCCAGCTCAGCACCGCGGTGCTCACCGGCTGGTAGTCGAAGGGCACCAGCCGCTTCGCCTCGGTGCCATCCAGGAAGCGCGCCACCACGCCCAGGGCCAGACGGCCGGCGGGCAGGCCCGCGAACGAGTACGCCTTGGGCGTGCCGTCGTCCTCGGTGCCCCCCAGGCTGTACACGGGGCCCTCGCCCTGCGCGCGGAACTCCGCGCCGCCGAGCTGGAAGACGACCTCCTCCGGGTCCACGCCCGCGGGCATCACCGCGCGCACCACCAGGCCGTCCTCCACCACCTGCATGCCCTGGTGCAGCCCCGTCACGCGCGGCGCGGGGGACCTGCTCACCGCCACCGTCTCGCCGCCCAGCTGCACCCACGCGCAGCCGCTCTCGTCCGCGGACAGGAAGCGGAACTCGCGCGTGTCGATGCCCTGCGCCAGGCCCCACTCGTTCGCGTCCGCGTCGTACAGCAGCAGCGCGTCGCTCGACTTCACCCACAAGAAGCGCCCCGACGCGAGCAGCTGCGCGGGCCGCTGCGGCAGCGTCACCCGACGCCAGCCCTCCTTCGGGCGGCGCAGGAGGCCCTGGCTGGTGAGCAGCCACAGCTCACCGGCCGTGCCCAGCCCCGGCCCCAGGCCGGCGAGCGACTGCACCTCTTCACCCTCTGCCAGCGGCGCGCCCTCCTCGCGCACGTCGAAGTGCACCAGGCTGGTGGCCACGGCGACGTACAGCTTGCCGCCGCGCAGGAACCACACGCCCGCCGAGCCCTCCGCCGTCGGCGCCGCCGCCAGCGCGGTGATGCCGGTGAGCGCCTCACCCTTCACCTTCAGGGCGGACAGCGTGCCGTCGCGCAGCTGGAACAGACCCGTCGGATGCGCCAGCCACACCGCGCCGTCGGCGGCCTGCGTCGTCGCGCTGATGCCCAGCCCCAGCGCGTCACGCCACGGCGGGGAGATGAGCCAGCCGGACTCGGCGAGGAACAGGCCGTTCTGCGCCTCGACGAGCGCGCTGTGCGGCCCCATCCGGAACACGGCGTTCACCGTGCCCGGCTGGGCGCTGTTGCCCGGGTGGGGCTCCAGCGCGCCGAGCGAGCCGTCCAGCCGCAGGCGCACCACCTTGCCGCTGGTGTTGGCGAAGATGCCGCCACCGGACTGGTCCGCGAAGCCCGGGGCGGACGCCAACGCCGTCTTCGCCCGGACCTCGGTGGGCCGGAACGAGACGGGCCGGGGCCTGTCCAGCGGGAGTGAGTCCTCGCCGCACGCGGCGACGAGGACGGCGGCGCAGAGAGGGAGGAGGCGAAGGAGGCCGGGGGCGGAGGACCGCCCCTGGGCCAGGTCCCGGGGGGCTCGGGGATGGGTGCGCATGCGGCTTTCAGGCGAGGATGGGACGGAGGGGCTCCACACGGGTGATGCTGTAGTCCAGGCCCGCCGAGGCCAGCACCGTGGCGATGACGTGCTCGGGCAGGATGTTCTCGCCGTTGGGGTTGGCGGCGCCGGTGCGCAAGTCGAACGTGCCCGGGGCCATGCCGATGTCGCCGCTCTTGCCGAAGACGTAGTTGTGCTTCACGCCGGCGCCCATGACCATGCACGAGTTCGAGATGTGGTGGTCGCGGCCGCCGGAGCTGTTGATGAGCGGCGTGCGGGAGAACTCGGAGAACACCATGATGGTGGTGTGGTCCATGAACGTCCCGCCCGAGGGGTGCTGGGACGCGCGCAGGTCATCCACCAGGCTGGCCAGCGCGTCGAAGCCGCGGCGCTGGTTGCTCGCGTGGGTGAGCTGGGTGCCGAAGTGCGTGTCCAGGCCGCCGGTGAGGTTGATGGTGACGCACTGGGCGATGCCCTTCTTGAGCGCGGTGCCCACCATGGCGGCGCGGCCCGCCTCGTTGTCGTAGCGGCCGCTCTGGTCCAGGCCGTAGCGCTGGCGCACCGCGGCCATGTCGTCGTTGTTCAGCTCGAAGCGGAACGACGACTCCAGCTGCTGCGTCATCACCTGCTGCATCTGGTCGCGGCTGTTCTGGTACGTGGTGCCCACGCCGCGCGCGCCGTAGGCGGCCTGCTCGCAGTTGATGGGCTGGCCCCGGAAGTCCACCAGCTGCTTCTCGATTTCGCTGTCCAGCAGCTGCGAGCTGGGCTTGAGCGTGAGCAGCAGGTCGTCCTTGCGGCTGACGCGCAGCGCGTTGGCGTAGCCGGGGTAGCGGTCGTTGTACGACTCCACGTTGAACGCGATGTTGGAGATGGGCACGCGGGGCTTCATCTGCCCCACGATTTCCGTCGCGGTGGAGGAGCCGCGCGCCGCGCTGCCGATGGGCATCTTCCCGGTGAGGAAGTAGCGGTAGCCCACCTCGTGGCCCAGCGTGTTCATGTTGATGCCGCGCACCACCGTCATCAAATCGTAGTGGTCCGCCAGCCGCCCCACCGCCGGCCCGAAGTCGATGTTCGAGCGGCCCTTGCCGGCGATGTCCGGGCGCAGGGGGATGGAGGAGAAGCGCGAGTCGTTGATGAGGTTGTAGCCGGGGAGGATGCGCGTCTCCGCGGCGCGGTCCGCGGTGAACTCCTCCGGGTCCTTCGGGTCGAAGGCGAGCAGCTGGTCCCAGCCGCCGTTGAAGTACACGAAGACGAAGCAGCGGTCCGCCGGGGCCAGCGCGGCGGCCTGGGCGAAGGAGCGGAAGGGCAGTCCGCCCAGCAGGGTGGAGCCCATGAAGCCGGCGGCGGCCTTGAGGAAGGTGCGGCGCTCGGGACGGTGGTTCTCGTCGAGGCGATTCTTCTTCATCGAAGTCACTCCGCGCTTCAGTAGGTGATGAACCGCGTGTCGGTCAGCATGGCGATGCACATCACCGCCAGCACGTCCGAGCGCCGCTTGGCCGTCTCCGCCCGGGCCGCGGCCTGGGTGAAGAACGTGGCCCACTTGTCCAGCTCCTCGCCCTCCAGGGGCGCGCCCCAGAAGCGCAGGGAGTTGTAGACGAGGAACTCACGCACCTGGGCGTCCGTCAGCTTGCGCAAATCCCCCCAGACGTCGGGCAGCGTGCGCGACAGCGTGCGCTTGGAGGCGTCCGCCAGCTTCAGCTCGTCGTTCGCCTGGCCGATGCACACGAAGCGCGCGCCGTCCTCCAGGAACTTGGCGAACACCAGGTTGGGCTCGGTGTTCTCGCTGTTGACGAGCGCGTAGTCGGCGCGGCCCAGCGACGAGGCGCGCGCGTCGATGCCGTCTCCGCCGTTCACCCAGCGGCGGCCCACGGCCTCCAGGATGGCGGCGTCCAGCTGGGCGACGGTGAGCCGGCGCGGGGCGCGGCCCACGCTGCCGCCCTGGGCCTCCGGGTCCGGCAGCGGGTCGAAGTCCCCGGGCTGGTGGGGGTTGGCGATGGGCTCGAGCGTCCCGTCCTCGGTGGGACCGGACTTCTCGTCGGGGGACTTGGTGCAGCCCGCGCTCAGCGCGAGCAGCGCGGCGGTCAGGAGCCAGCGGCGCATCAGTCGATCCTCCGGTAGGCGTCGGTCGTCACCACGCGCTCGATGAGCGCCTTGAAGCGGTGGCCATTCTTCGCGAACTCGCTGGCCAGCGGCGCCAGGTACATCCGCTGCTCCTCCGCCGACATCGGCCGGCCCAGGAACTCGTTCCACACGCGCTTCACCGTGCAGCGCTCCAGCTCACCCGACTGGAACATCCGCTCCACCAGCAGGCGCGGGCCCGCCTCGATGTTCTGCTCCTCGTCCGCGGTGCGGTACAGGTACGTCTTGAGCATGCCCAGGCTGCTGGCGCCATCGCCGTCGTAGGCCTGCATCACGTACTGCGAGCACTCGCCGCCGCAGTTGGTGTCGCCGGCGATGGCGCAGTCGCGGCACTTCGGGTCCAGCCGCGGGAACTGGTCCGGGGAGAGGAACTGCGCGGTGCGCTCGCCGTAGCGGCCCCAGTGGGCGCCGGTGGGCTCGATGGTGGCGTGGCAGTAGTTGCAGCCGCAGCGCTTGGCCAGGTTGTTCTCGCGGTTGCACGCGTCCTCGGGCGCCGGCAGGTTGCCGTCCGAGGCGGGCACGAAGGTCTTGCAGAGGAAGGCCTCGTAGAACTCCGACACGCGGGCGCGGTGCGTGGGGAAGCGGTACAGGAACGCGGGCGTCGTCAGGATGCCGGAGTGCGACGCATCGCGCGTGTAGGGCTGCCACGTGGCCGAGTCCGTGTAGGCGACGGCGGGGATGGCCTCCAGCGGCGCGGGCGCGGTGACGTTGAACACGCCCACGCCCTGGCGCTGGCGGTACAGCTCCGACATGGGGCCGTTCACGAACGAGCGGCGGGTGGTGAGGATGTTGTAGTAGGGCTCGTCGTTGCGGATGACCGAGTCGGCGATGCGCAGCGGCTCCTCGTTGAAGGCGGCCACGCGCGAGTCGTAGACGTTGCGCACGTACAGGGGGTCCGTCGTGTTGCCGATGGCCGGCACCTCGCAGCGGCGCATGCCCACGCCGCACCCGCAGCTGCGGTCATTGGCGAAGCGGGCCGCCTCGCAGGACTCGCGCGTCCAGGGGTTCTCCACGCGCTCCTGCGCCTCGATGGCGCACACCTTCACCGTCGCGGGCGCGCCCTCCGGGGCCCAGTAGCCGGCGGGCCGGTTCACGAAGCCCTCGCGCTGGATGCAGCCACGCACCGGGGCGTACGCGCCCTTGATGTTGTTGTTGAGGTTCAGGTCCAGCGTGCAGCGCTTGAGCGTCGTCAGGCTGGGCTTGGAGTCGGGGTTCGGGTGGTCGAAGGAGATGACGTAGCCGTTGGCGTCCTTCGTCTCCACCGTCAGCGCGGAGGTGGTGTTCTTGGCCGGGTCCGGCAGGCAGAGGAACGGCTTGATGCCCGTGCCGGAGCCGCGGTTGTCACAGAAGTAGCGGTACTTCGCCCAGGTGTTGCTGGAGGGCGAGGCCGTCAGCTGCGAGCAGTCCGTCACCGCGTTGGTGGTCGCGGCCGCCAGGTCCGTGCAGCGGTAGAAGTTGGTGTCGTAGTCGAAGCTGACCGGCATGGGCACGCCCATGGCGTCATTGCAGGAGGTGCGCGTCGCGGCCGTCAGCGGGGCGGCGTGCGGGTCCTGCGTCTGGGTCAGACACGCGCTCTGCTCGATGTCGGAGTTGCACGACTGCCCGTTCACACCGCGCAGCGCCGTGGACGGGTTGTTCGCGAAGCCGAAGGCGGTGGTGGTGCCGTTGCCGCCCAGGCGCGAGTTGCCGTTGTTGTTGACGCTGCCGCTGATGTTCGAGCGGATCAACGCGCGGTGGAAGTTGCGGATGCGAGTGTAGAAGCCCTCGCTGTCCATCATCTTCCGGATGTCCTCCTGCGTGACGGCGCCCTTCTCCTGCACGGCCTTGTACTCGTCCCAGGTGGGAGGCCGGCCGAGCAGGTCGAGCGTCAGTTGCCGCAGGTGTCTTTCGGGGCGGACCTTCGCGACGGGCGCGCAGACGGCGGCCTCGTCGGCGGAGGCTGGCAGGGCCAGGAACAAGGCGGCGCCGGCCAGGATGGCAAGGCAACGCTCGCGGAGCACGGGGAACCTCCGTGGAGGGGGAGTCGGGGGCGACTGTCTCCTAGTATGCAAGAATTACAGATAAGAGATCCAGTCGACCTAGCAGATTCCTTCATCCCACAAGGTGGCACAAACCTGTGACAGACGCGGGTGCCGGTTGAATCTCTCGACGGGGCGCGAGACATAGGGCGCATGTCGAACGTCAGCTCCGCTCCGCTTCCGCCCCGGGTGAGTGACCGGGCCTTCTATGTCTTCACCGGTGTCGTGTCCGTGGCGGCCCTGGCGTTCATCGGCTGGATTCTGATGGGCCGACGCGGGGCCACGGTGGAGGGCGTGGATCTGCGCTTCCTGCCAGCGGTCAACGCGAGCCTCAACGCGACGGCGGCGGCGCTGCTCATCGCCGGGTGGGTGGCCATCAAGCAGGGCGCGCGGCGGGTGCACCAGTACCTCATGGTGTCGGCCTTCGCGGCGTCCGCGCTGTTCCTGGTGTGCTACCTCGCGTACCACTACGTGCACGGCGACACGCGCTACGTGGGCGACTTCCGCGGGCTGTACCTGTGCATCCTGGCCAGCCACGTGCTCCTGTCCATGGGCGTGGTGCCGATGGCGCTCGCGGCCTTCTACTTCGTGTGGCGCAAGGACTTCACGCGGCACCGCAAGGTGACGCGGTGGCTGGCGCCCATCTGGGTGTACGTGTCGGTGACGGGCGTGGTGGTGTTCTTCATGCTGCGCGGCAGCGTGCCGTCCATGCCCTGAGGCACGGTCAGCCCAGGGCACGCCGGAGCCAGCGCTCGAAGGCGTCGAAGGTGTCCTGGGCGCCCCTCACCACGCGGTCCCCGAAGTCCAGCTCCGACGTGTTGTCGGCCGCGCGCGCGAGCACCTCCGTGAAGCCGCGCCACTTCGGGCCCACGTCGTCGCCGTAGGCTCGGAAGAAGACGAAGTCGCCCGCCTGGGTCCCCTCGAAGTGGCGGCGCAGGTGACGCAGGATGAGCTGGCCGCCGAGCGTGGCCCCCTCCAGCACGTAGCAGCCCCCGAGCGCCTCGGGCAGCGAGCGGAGCGGCGGCGGCTCGGGACAGCGGGGCAGCCGCGCGAGCGACGCCGCGTCATGGCCGAGCGCGCGCAGGTCCGCCTCCAGCCACGGCAGCTTCAGGCGCTCGCGCAGGTGCAGCGCGGGCAGCTCTTCCGCGAGCACCTCGTGAAGGCGCGCCTCCACCGGCTGGTGGAAGCCGTACAGCGCCTCCAGGTGACGGCGGTAGCCATCGAGCGTCAGCCCCGGCTCCAGGAGGCGCACCGCGGACTCGGCGCGCTCGTGATGGGGGCGGGTCTCCGTCTTCAGTCGCTGCGGCAGGGACACTGCGGGGAAGATGCCGTCACGGACGCGCCGAAGGAACGACGAAATCCACGGCGTGGGCCCGCCCGCCCGGGCAGCGGCCGGGGGCGCCTGTCAGGAACACGTGGGGACGGGCGACCTGGGCGCCATGCGAATCCAGACGCTTCATCCGACGCCGTGTCAAAGCTGGCCTTATCAATCCGCCGCGCCCCGGGGAGGCTCCGAGACGGTGTTCTTCCCGCTGCTGCGGGGCACCGTGGACGTGCTGCCCGAGGACGTCTCGGCGCTGCTCGTGCTCTCCGACCTCCAGGGCGTCGCGCCCCATGCGCTGCACGACGGCGCGGTGGCGCTGCTCGGCGAGGTGCTCGCCGACGAGCTGGCGCTCCTGGGGGAGCTGGGCGAGCTGCCGCATCCGAGCGCCATCGGCGTGGTGCTGGCCGGTGACCTCTTCTCCGAGCCGGGCGCGAACGTGCGCGGAGCCTCCGGCGACGTGCGCTCGGTGTGGCTCGCCTTCGCGTCCCACTTCCGCTGGGTGGTGGGCGTGGCCGGCAACCACGACACCTTCGGCGGCGCGCGGGAGCAGACGCGCTTCCAGCAGCGCCCCGGCGTCAGCCTGCTCGACGGGGAGGTGGTGGAGCTCGACGGGCTGAAGGTGGGCGGCGTGGGCGGCATCATCGGACACCCGGGCAAGCCGGGCCGCCGCGAGGAGTCCCAGTTCCTGGGCCATCTCGTCGACGTGCTGCGCACCGGGCCGGACGTCCTGGTGCTGCATCAGGGGCCGGACGTCGAGGGCACGCGACTGCGCGGCAGCCCCGTCATCCGCGAGGCCGTGGAGAGGGCCCCGGGCTCGCTGGTCATCTGTGGCCACGCCCACTGGGACGAGCCGCTCGCCACGCTGCCGAGCGGCACGCAGGTCCTCAACGTGGACAGCCGCGCGGTGCTGCTGGAGCGCGCGGCGGCGAAGAGCTGAGGCCCCTTCCGCCGCCGTCTCATGCCCTCAGCGGCAGAAGCCGTCGGAGCGACAGGTCGCCGGAGCCGCGCAGCTGAGCCCCGTCCCGAGGCAGCTCGGCTGACACGCGCCGATGCCGGTGCCGTCGCTGTAGCAGCGGTACTGCGAGCGGCAGTCACCCTGCCCCGTGCCAATCTCCCGCGAGCAGCTGTCCAGGCAGCTCTTCAGGCCCGTCACCGAGCTCACGACGTAGCACTTCGAGCCCGCGGGGCACGCCGTCGAGTTGCACTGGAGCGTGCAGTAGCCGCCGGGGAAGTTCGTGTTGCAGAGGCCCTCGCCGCACTCCGAGTCGAGCGAGCACGGCGCGCCCACCTGGAGCGACGGGTCATCGTCGATGGGCGCCAGCGGGAGCAGCGCGAAGTCGATGTTGCGCGTCGTCGAGCGGGCCGTCACGTCGATGGCCTCCAACGAGTCGACGTTGCGCCAGAAGCCGGTGAGCTCCCCGTCCTCGAAGAGGTTGCCGTCGTCGTCCTCGTCGATGGTCGCCAGCGTGTAGTACGTCCGGGGCACCAGCGAGATGGAGTACGCGTAGCCCCGCGCGGCCGAGACGCCGGTGAGCGAGTCGCGGTCCGTCTCCCACTCGCCGGTCAGGTCGTCCTGCCAGAGGAACGCGATGATGGCGTCGCGGCCCGCGGCGGCGCCCACCGCGATTTTCAGCGCCACCGTGGCCGAGCCCGCTCCGCCCGAGCCCACCAGGTTCAGCGTGGCCAGGTAGTCCCCATCCGCCAGCCCCGCCGTGTTCACCGCCACGTCGAACGACGTCGAGCCGAACGCCGGCACCGTCTTCGTGGTGCCTCCGGGGAACGACACCGTCGCGCGGGCCGCGCCGTCCACGGAGGCCGTCACCACCAGCTCGCCGCCCTGACGCCCGCCGATGTTGCTCAGGGTGAGGTGCTGCGTCTCCGTCCCCTGGAAGAACAGCGTGGAGGTGGACACGCTCAGCTTCGGAGGCACGGTGCCCGGGTCCGTGTTGGCGACCTGTCGGAGCGCCGCCTGCGCGTTGACCAGGCCCGCGCCGCAACCTCCCGGACACTGCGAGCCGGCGACGGGCGTGGCGGTGCTCTTCAGGATGCTCTCCGCCTGTCCGGGCGAGAGCGTCCCGCCCGAGTGCGCGTGCAGCAGCGCCACGATGCCCGCCACGTGCGGCGACGCCATGCTGGTGCCCTGCGAGAAGGAGTACGCGGGCTGACGGTTGTCATCCAGCACGGTGGAGAGCACCCCGTCCGCGTAGCCGTCGCCATTGAGGTCCTCGACCATCTCTCCGCCCGCGGCCACCACGTCCACGCCCGAGCCGTAGTTGGAGTAGCTGCTGCGACGGCCGGACAGGCCCGTGGCGCCCACGCAGATGACCTGCTGCTGGTTGCAGGGCGTGCTGTCGGCGGCGGCCATGTTCTCGTTGCCCGCGGCCACGACGATGGTGGCGCCCCGCGCGACGGCGGCGTCGATGGCGTCCTGGTAGAGCCGCTGCGGTGGCGCGGTGCCACCCAGGCTCATGTTCACCACCTTCGCGGCCACCGCGGGCGACTGGGAGATGCCGGGCACCGCGCCCCCCGTGGCCCAGGTGATGGCCGCCGCGATGTCGAAGCTGCTGCCTCCCTGCCGGCCCAGCACGCGCACCGGGAGGATGCGCGCGTTCCAGGCCACACCCGCCACGCCGAAGCCGTTGTTCGTCATCGCGGCCACCGTGCCCGCCACATGCGAGCCGTGCCACGACGAGCCCCCGGACGGCATGTCGCCGCCCTCGTCCTGGGGGTTGGCGTCACGCCCGTTGCCATCCCCCGCGTTGGCCGGGTCCGAAATCATGTCGTAGCCAGGCACCACGTGGCCGTCGAGGTCGGGGTGCGCGACGATGCCGGTGTCGATGACCGCCACCACCACGCCCGTGGCGTCCGACTCCACGTCCCACGCCGCCGGCAGATTGAGCGCGGCGTAGTGCCACTGGAGGCTGTAGCCCTTGTCGTTCGGCACCGCGAGCTTGTGCATCCGCAGGTTGCGGTCCGTGAAGCGCACCCCGGGCAGCGCGGCGAGCCGCGACACCAGCTCCCGCGTCTCGTCCGCCGTCACCCCGTGGCCATCCTCGGCCTCGAAGCCCACCAGGTGCAGGTGCTCGCTGGCGTGCCCCTTGTGCACGGCGCGATAGCCGGGGACCTTCGCGGCGGCGAGCACGCGCTCGGGGGAGACGGAGGACTCCTCGAAGCGCACGACGACGTCACCGGGGATGGTCGGGTCCTCATCCGGGACGCGCGAGAGCGGCGGCGGCCCCAGCGGCGCGGGGATGATGGGCAGCTCAGGGTCCGTCTGCTCCAGCGCGGCGCGGCGCGAGGACTGCGCCCGGGCTTCGCGAATCTGCTCCGCCAGCCGGTTCGCCACCGACCTGCCGAAGGGCAGCTTCAGCTCGCGCGAGACGCCGCCCTCCGTGGACTGCTCGTTGCTGCGAAAGGGCGTCAACGTCCCCGTGACGGTGCCCTTGTTGGGGTCCGTGCCACCGTCGGCACCTCCGCCCCCCTTGCTCTCGTCACACCCACTGACGGACAGCAGCAGCCACAACCCCACGAGCCATGCACGACGCATTCAGGATGCCCCCTCACCGCGGACAGAAGGGGGCACCCTAACATCGCGCCTCCGCGCGGACGTGCTTTCTCAGCTCGCCTGCGCCACCTCGTCGTCGTCCGTGTCCTCCCGAACGTTCGCATCGGCCTCATCCGCCAGGGCGTTCACATCTCCGGGGACACCGTCGATGTACGTCACGACGTTCCCCGGCAGCGCGGGCACGCGAGGCCCCGGCGTCACCACACCCGTCAGGTTCAGGGGGTCCACTCCCGAAATCTGGATTCGCACGCCGGACGGAGGCTGACGGCGCACCGCGCGCGCCGTGTCCACCGCCTCCGGCAGCGCGAACTGTTCACCGACGAAGCCCGCCACGAAGCGGCCGCCCCGCACCTCGCCCCGCGCCTCCATGCGCCGGTACACGAAGAGCAGCTCGCGCCACGTGGGCGCCAGCGCCTCGCGCATCACCAAATCCCTCCAGACGATGCCGTAGCGCTGGAGGAACAGGCGCGCCAGCGAGTCCATCACCTCGTCCGACGTCTTCGGCTCCGCGGGCGCCAGGAGGCTCCAGCGTCCCGGGCCTCCGCGCTGGAGCAGCTTCTGGCGCTTGCGGTGCGCGGGGCTCTGGAGCACGCGCAGGTTCTGCACCGCGTCCGCCGTCACCAGGCCGCGCGCCACCAGCTCCCACAGCGCGTCCTCGATTTCCGCCGGCAACCTGCGCGCGCGCGACACCAGGTCCTGGAAGAAGCACGCGCCCCGGCGCTCCAGCACCGACACCACGTCCTTCGCGGCGACGCTGAGGTCCGGAGGCGTCCACACGTCCCCGTCCGCGAGCACCGCGTGGGGCCGGGCCGCGACGAGCATCCACTCCAGGTCCTCGCGCAGGGCGAAGGTGAGCGGCGCGTTGCGCGTGGGCGAGGCCCTGGAGCGCGTGGGGGCGGGCTCCGGGTCCGGCGTCACGGGCGCGCCGCGACGAGGCCCCGCCACGGGCTTGGGCTCCTTCATCGTCAGCCGGCCCCAGGCTACCTCGCCGCCGTAGCACGCGCGCTCCAGCAGGTCGGGCGTGTAGCCGCGCATGCGCGCGGGCAGCAGGAAGCGCTCCCAAGCGGAGGCCGGCGCCTCGTAGCCCTGGAGCAGGCGCACCGCCTTGAGCAGGCCCGTGGAGCCGCGCAGCGAGTCCACGTCCTCCAGGTGATG
The DNA here is from genome assembly GCF_020037095.1 of Myxococcus sp. XM-1-1-1. Classification (NCBI taxonomy): domain Bacteria; kingdom Pseudomonadati; phylum Myxococcota; class Myxococcia; order Myxococcales; family Myxococcaceae; genus Myxococcus; species Myxococcus sp. XM-1-1-1. Next base: position 328,172 of record NZ_JAIQDH010000002.1, on the reverse strand, counting down.
CCACCGGAAGAGGAAGCGCATGAAGTCGCGCGCGCTCAGCGGCTCGATTTCGCGGCGCAGCCGGCCCACCGTCATCCGGTGGATGCGCTGGAGCAGGCGCCGGTCGCACCACTCCAACGGCGGCGTCTCGCCCGGCGCCAGCGGCTGCTCCAGCGGACGGAAGCGGCCTCGCAGCACGGTGCCCTGCATCTCCAGCTGATGCATGGCCGCGTTGACCTCGTCCTCGCTCAGCTCGCACAGGCGCGACAGCTCCGCCACCGTGACGGGGCCCACGTTCTCCATCCGCCCGCGCACCACCTGGAGCACCGCGGCCTCGCGCTCCACCGGACGGTCGTGGTCCAGCACCGGGAGCGGCGGCTGGGTCACCGCGTCCGGGAACAGCGCTCGCACCGCGCTGCCGCGCTCTGCCGCGACGAGGAAGCGCCCGCCGGGGAGCGTCAGCCACGACACGCGCCCCTGCTGGAAGAGCGGCTCGGCGAGCCCCCGGGGCACCTCCGTGTCCCGCACCAGCACCCACTGGAGGAGCAGGTCGTGCAGCTCATCCTCGTCGCGCATCGGCGGCGCGGCGTCCTCCACCACCGTGGCGATGGCGGTGGCGTCCAGCGCGCCGAAGGCGGCCGCGTCCTCGGCTGGCATGGCGCGGCGCAGGGCCACGTTGCGCACGCGGCGCTCCTCCGCCGGGGCGTCGTCCAGGAACGTGTAGGGCTGGCTGTGAATCATCGCGTGCGCGAAGACGCTCGGCTCGGGCACGTCGCGGGCCTCCAGGCGGATGCGGCCGTCGCGCATGCGCCGGAGCACCTCACGCAGCCCCTCCACGTCCATGGCCTCGTGCAGACAGTCGTCCATCGTCTGCTTCACCAGCGGGTGGTTCGGCAGCTCGACGTCCGCGCCGCCGTGGTTGTCCTGGCAGCCCACCTGCGCGGGGAACACGGCGGCGAGCAGGTCCTCGCTGCGCGCGCGCTGGAGGTTGGGCGCCACGCGCTTGCCGCCCATCATCCGGTGGAGCGCGAGCGCCCGCGTGGCCACCCAGCGGAAGCGCGTGCCGAACAGCGGCGACTGGAGCACCGCCTGCACCAGCACCTCCTCCACGTGCTCGGGGTGGAGGAAGTCGAAGATGTCCGACAGCGGGAACGAGTGCTGCTCGCCCAGCGACAGGAGGATGCCATCCTCCGTCGCCGCCGCCTGGAGCTCGAAGTCGAACGAGCGGCAGAAGCGCTTGCGCAGCGCCAGGCCCCAGGCCCGGTTGATGCGGCTGCCGAAGGGCGCGTGGATGATGAGCTGCATGCCGCCCGCCTCGTCGAAGAAGCGCTCGGCCACGATGAGGTTGTGGCTGGGCAGCGCGTCCAGCATCTTGCGCCCCAGCCTCAGGTAGCCCAGCAGCGCGTCCACCGCGGGCGGGGACATGCGCAGCTCCTTCTCCAGGAAGGCCTGCGCGTCCTCGCGCGCGAGCAGGTCCTCGCGCAGCCGCCCCACCTGGAGCGACAGCTCGTCGGTGCGCCCCGGCGCCTCGCCGCGCCAGAAGGGCACGTTGGGCGCGGCGCCTCGCGCGTCCTCCACCATCACCGTGCTGCCCATCACGCGCTGGATGCGCCACGCGGTGCTGCCCAGCAGGAACACGTCTCCGGGTGAGGACTCCACCGCGAAGTCCTCGTCGAGCGTGCCCACCACCTTGCCCTCGGGCTGGGCGGTGACGCTGAATGTGAAGGTGTCCGGGATGGCGCCGCCGTTGGTGAGCGCGGTGATGCGCACGCCCCGGCGCCCCTTGAGGCGCTGGTTCACCCGGTCGCGGTGCAGGTGGATGCCCGCGCGGCCGCGGCGGTCGCTGATGCCCTCCGACAGCACCTCGAGCACGCCCTGGTACTCCTCCCAGGTGAGGTCGCGGTACGGGTACGCGCGCTGGAAGAGGCTGAAGAGGGCGCGCTCGTCCCACTCCTCGCACGCGCACGCGGCCACCACCTGCTGGGCCAGCACGTCGAGCGGCTTCTCCGGCATGATGACCCGGTCCAGGTCACCCTCGCGCACGGCGTTGAGCAGCGCGGCGCACTCCACCAGCTCGTCGCGCGTCATCGCGAACAGGATGCCCTTGGAGATGGCGGCCTTGTGGTGGCCCGCGCGGCCCACGCGCTGGAGCAGCACGGAGATGGCCTTCGTGGTGCCCAGTTGCACGACCAGGTCCACGTTGCCCACGTCGATACCGAGCTCCAGCGACGCGGTGGCCACCATCACCCGCAGGCGGCCGTCCTTGAGCTTCTCCTCGGCGGCCAGCCGGATTTCGCGCGACATGCTGCCGTGGTGGGCCGCGACGAGCCCTTCACCCAGCCGCTCGCCCAAATCATGCGCCACGCGCTCGGCCATCTTGCGCGTGTTGACGAAGATGAGCGTCGTGCGATGCGAGGCCGTCAGCGCGATGAGCCGGTCATAGACCTGGCCCCACATCTCGTGGGTCGCCAGCGAGGACAGCTCGGCGTCCGGAATCTCGAGCGTCAAATCCCACGGGCGCAGGTGGCCCACCTCGACCTTGCGGCACGGGCGGTGGCTCGCGCCGGTGAGGAAGCCGGCGATGGCGTCCAGCGGCTTCTGGGTGGCGGACAGGCCGATGAGCTGCGGGCGCACCTCGGTGAGGGCCTTGAGCCGCTCCATGGACAGTGTGAAGTGGCTGCCGCGCTTGTCGCGCGCGAGCGCATGGATTTCGTCGACGATGACGGTGCGCACGCCCTTGAGCGTGGCGCGGGCGCGCTCGGCGGTGAGGTAGAGGTAGAGCGACTCCGGCGTGGTGATGAGGATGTGCGGAGGGCGGCGCACCATCTGCGCGCGCTCGGACGCGGGCGTGTCACCGCTGCGCACCTGCACGCGCAGCTCGCGCGGGGTGTAGCCCTCGCCTCGGGCGCGCGAGAGCAGCTCCTCCAGGGGTTGCAGGAGGTTCTTCTGCACGTCGTTGCCCAGGGCCTTGAGCGGCGACACGTAGAGCACCTGGGTGCGGTCCTCCAGGCCCCCCTCCAGCGCCAGCCGGAACAGCGAGTCGAGCGCGGCGAGGAACGCGGTGAGCGTCTTGCCGGAGCCGGTGGGCGCGGCGATGAGCACGTCGTGCCCGGCCTGGATGAGGGGCCAGCCCTCGATTTGGGGACGCGTGGGCTCGCCCAGTCGCTCGGCGAACCAACGACGCACCACGGGGTGGAAGCTCGCGAGGGCCGGATGGGCCGCGCACTCGGCGGCGAAGTCGAGGCTGATTTGCGGGGCCATGCACACCTCTCCAGGTGGCAGCCTGAACACAGGTACAGGCGGGCGTCAACGCGCGCACCGCGTGGGAGGACCCACGCCCACACCCTCCGCCCGGGTAGTCGCCAGGAGGGCGGACAGGCTGCCCGCGCCGACGTGTCAGGCCCCATGCGCGGGACGACCCGACACATCCTGTGGTCTCCATCCAACCCAATGACTCTCATCCGGGCCGAGCCCCGAGGAAAGACAGACACTGAGGCCCTGTTCCCTCGGAGCGCTGCCTTGTCAGCGATTCCTCGCCTTCGCTAGCATTTCAGGCTCGTCGGGATGGGTTTTGAGCCGCCAGGCCGCGCGGTCGACAGAGGTTCCAGGCATGGCGTTCTCGGATTTCGTGGCGAAGGTCCTCTACACCTCGGTTTTGGCGGTGGTGTGTCTGGGCCTCGGTGCCGTTTTCTTCTCCGAGATTCAGCGCGTCTGGTTCGACAAGCGCCTGTACATCGGCCGGTTCGACTTCTTCGAGACGGGTGAGGCCAAGGCCACGGAGGCCAAGGCCTTCGCGCGGCAGATCGCCTACCACCACCGGGCGTTCAAGACCCTGCTCGACCAGGAGCGCCAGCGGCGAGAGCGCGCGAACGAATCCGAGAACCCCGCCACCTTCGGCGCCAGCACACCCCTGCCCGACTCCACGTTCGGGAATGGCAATCTCGACGCCCTGCTCTCCTCGGCCAACGACCTCACCTCCGTCGAGCTCACCGTCCAGGGCATCAACATCAAGGAACTGCTCACCTGGCTCCGCGAAAGGGTGAGCACCCCCAACGAGCTCACGGGCGTCGTGGAGAAGCACCCCACCGGAGTCCGCGCCCTGGCGAGCTGGACGCGGGGCCCGCTGCGCTCCGAGGGGCACCGGGTCGACGGACAGGTCCTGGACATCGCCGGACAGCCCGACGTGGAGCGGGCCTCGTTCCACGTCGCCTGTGGACTCATCTGGGCGCAGCTCGCCGCCGACGACGAGGTGCTGTCCAAGGTGTCTCGCGCCGAGTTCTGCGCCTGGGCCGAGGTCTGGAGCCAGTACATCGACCTGCGCGAGCGGAGCGCCACCCTGACGGGCTTGAGCCCCGACAGCCTCGAGAGCGTGAAGAAGCTGCGCGCGTTCCTCGACCGGCAGGTCGCCGGCTCGACGCAACTCGCGGAGGTCTACCTCCTGCGCGCGGACCTCCTGGACCTGCTCCCCGCGGAGCAGAAGACCCAGGAGGACCTCATCCAGGCCCAGAACGACCGCTTGCAGTACGCCATGATGGGGCGCAAGCCCACCGAGCCCGAGAAGCAAGGCGTCGCCCTCGCCGCGCGCGCCGCGCCGCCCGACAAGTACGAGGTCATGGCCCAGGTGCGGCCCGCGCTGCGCATGCAGGGTGACCGCGTCTCGGACGTGCTCCCGGAGAGCTGGCAACAGCTCTTGAAGTCAGGCCAGGACGCTGGCTTCCCCGTCAGCCGCGCGACCGGCTCGCTCTTCATCACCAAGCCCGACGGGAAGACCACCTACCTGACGGCGTTCGCCGTGGCGCCACGGGTCATCATGACCGTCGGAGACCACGTCCCCCCCTTGATGCTCGACCACCCCGAGCCCCAGCCACTCACCGGAGAGACCTGGCGGTTCACCTTCGACGACGATGGCGACAACCCGAAGCAGACCCACCGGGTCACCCACGTCATCTTCGCCCACCACGACACCTCGTCCACCGCGCCGCGCACCATCGCCCTGCTCGAGCTGGCCGAGCACGACACGCAGCGCCACCCCCCCGTCACCCTCGAGTGGAACCCCGAGTCGGTGAAGTCCCACGTGGACCAGTACGTCTACGTCATCGGCTATCCCTCCGAGGGCAGCAACCTGCCCAAGAACTTCCTGCGCCCGTTGCTGGGCGACCTCTACGACATCCGCCGGTTGATGCCCGGCCGCGTGGTGTCGCTCACCCCGAGCCAGGAGCCCCGGCCCTCGGTCGTCCGCGCCCTGCGCAGCGATGTCAGCACCACCGTCGGCGTCGCCGGCGCGCCGCTCGTCGACCTGCGCGACGACAAGGTCGTCGTGGGCCTGCACTTCGCCGGTGAGTGGAAGGAGAACCAGGGCAAGTTCGCCCTCGCCCTCTCCATGGCCGACCTGCTCGCCACCCTGCCGGAGTTCGCCATCCAGCGCATCAAGCCCGGCACCATCCAGGACGCGCCCCCCATGGTGACGCCGCTCGGAGACAGCAGCCAGTCGCAGTAGTCCTCAGAACGGAGGAGGCTCGTCGCCGCGACGCGGCCGCGTCGTGCTCGCGCCGCTCAGGAAGTCCGGCATGCAGCCCCACGACTGCAGGTCCTCCGTCACCGTGGAGCAGATCCACCGCTCCGGGCACGAATCCACCTTGTCCGGATCGCACTGCGTGTAGCACGTGCTGCCCGTGGGCCCACCCACGCCGCACACACTCTGCTTGCCACAGCTCTCCGGCCGCCAGGACTCACAGGCCGCGGAGCAGAACCGACCCGCGCGCCCGCCACGCCCGCCCCTCACCACGCAGTTCTTCCCGCCCCCACACGGCTGCTCGTCCGAGCACTCATCCACCACCAACTCCAGACACTGGAACGAGCCCCCATTGAGCGCCGCGCACGCCCGCCCCTCCATGCACCCGGACTTGCGACAGTCCGGCAGACACGCGGCTCCCATCGAGCTCTGCTCACACGTCTCCCCTTCCGGACAGGTCCCCGGCTGCCCCGGCTCACACGGAGGTCCGCAATGGTGGTTGATGCAGAGCAGCCCCTCCACGCAGGCCTCGTCCGCGGTCGTCGGCAACCGGCTGCAGGTCTCCCCCGCCTGACGCACGCCCGCCTTCAGACACCGACGGACCACCGGCCCCGGTAACTCCCCCGCCGCCACCCGACAGACATCCCCGGGGAAGCAATGCGAGTCGTCCTCGCACTCGCTGTCGGCACACTCGAACCGACGCTTGTCATAGTTGATGACACAGCCCTGCCCCTGAGGGCAGTCCCCATCCGTCGCGCACTCGCCGCAGCGGAAGCTCCCCTTGTCGAAGGAGCAGTCGAGCTGCATCGCCGGACGCACGCGCAGCTCCTCGCGCACCGGCTCCGGCTCGTGCGGAGGGGACGGAGCCTGCGCGCGCCCCACCCGCCGGGTCTCCCGGACCGCGCCCGTCATCAGACTCAGCCCCGGACGGGCCAGCCGCTGCCCCTGGAAGACGTGCGCGAGCCCCCCCGAGCCCCCCATGCCCTCGATGCGCTCAGGCGCCACGCCCCGCGAGACCTGGAACGCCTCGGTGCTCGCCGCCAGCAGCGAGGCCTCCACCACCGGCACCTCCTCCACCACGGGCGCGACACACGCATTGGCGGAGGTCCGCGAGGTCAACACGGACGACGTGGCGAACCAGGACACCCACGCCACCGCCGCGAACACCCCCAGGACCAGGGAGCCTCGCCCCAGGCGCATCGCCATCCGCATCGCATTGGACATGTCCGGACTCACGTGGAATGCATGTCCTTAGCAGGGCGCACAGCACTTGCCGGTGCTTCCATCCGGATTGCACGAACAGGGAACACAGCAAGCGCCCTCCCGGATGATTTGCGCGTACGCCGTCCCCGCCCCCAGCGTGACCGCGGCTCCCAGAATCATCACCCACCGCCGCAGTCGAGCATTCAACTTCACCATGTGCTTCCCCCCGTGCGCGTCATCCGGCACGACCCTGTCTCACTTGACGCAAGCCGATTCAGGGCAAATCTTGTTTTGCATGATGCTACCCATCAGATAGGCATCGGCCCCGGGCGGAGGCATCACCCCCCGAGTAGCATCCAGATGGCCACGGCAGCACAAGTGCCCTGAATGACGCTGACCTATCGTTTCATCACGCATCCTGGCCCCCCACTGATGGAGCCAAGGATTGCGCGTGAGCCCAGGGAAGTCACTCCCTCCCGGGTGGTAGGCGCGCGCGATTCCGGCCCGCAGAGCCAGCGCGCTCGCGGGCAGCAGAGAGGCCAGGCCATTCAAGGACACCCAGGCCCGCGACACCGTCGCCAGGATGCACGGCGTCGAGCGGGAGGCGCTTCGACTAGACGCCCGGAGCGGGAACCAGTTCGCCCACGGGCGCGGCGGCCGCGCGGCCCCAGGTGATGCGGTAGGTGGCGGCGGTGCCGTCGAAGGCGATGGGCTCCACCACGACGTTGCCCGCGCCCGCGACCCGCAGCGACTCGGAGAGGAAGCCCGCGGAGAAGTACGGGTTGTCCGCCACCACGTCCTTCATCCACAGCGTGGCCGCGCCCTCGGTGGACTCCTCGACGCGGACCTCGTTGAAGTTGTTGCCCGCCTTCACGTTGAAGGGGACGCGCTCCAGCGTGCGCATCGGCCCCAGCCGGGTGACGAGCGACAGGCTGGCGCGCCCCACCGACGTCTGGCGGAAGCCCTGCAGGTAGCGCGCGCCCAGCATCAGCCACGCCTCGTTGGGAGGCAGCATCGGGAAGACGTCCTGGACCGCCACGCGCAGGAACGCGTGCCACTGCTCCAGTGAGTAGTGCGGCCGCAGCGACTCCGACAAATCCAGGCCCACGTCCTTCAGGCGCTGGCGCCCCTGCTTCGACAGGTAGGGCCCCAGGGCCCGCACGAAGAGGGCTTCCACGGACTGCGCGAAGATGAGCTTCCCGGGCGACATGACGGAAAGGTGGCAATGGCCCCCCGCAACGGCGAGCCATTCCGCATTCCAACCGTCAACTGGTCATCATCCGCGCGGCAGCCGCACCGTGAAGGTCGTCCCGTTTCCGGAACTGGACTCCACCGTCACCTCGCCCCCGTGGGCGAGCAGGATCTGCCGGGTGATGTAGAGCCCCAGGCCCAGGCCCGACGCGGCCTTCGACTCGTGCTGCACCGCCCGGGAGCCTCGACGCCACGCGGCGAAGACATGGGGCAGCTCGTCCGGGGGGATGGGCGGCCCGCCGTTGTGCACCCGCAAGACCACGCCCTGCCCGTTCGCCTCGCCCCACATCCGCACGGGGCTGTCCCCGGGGCTGTACTTGAGCGCGTTCGCCAGCAGGTTGCTGAAGGCCTGCTCCAGCCGGTCCAGATCCCACGAGCCCCGCCCGTCCCCCACCACCTCCAGGACGAGCAGCCGGCCCGGGTGGCTGGCGCGCATCTCCTCGAGCGTGCGCCGCGCCACGTCGAACACGTCACAGTCGGACGCCACCACCGGCACCCCACCGCCCAGCCGGGAGCGCGCGAAGTCCAGCAGCTGACGAATCATCCGGTCCATGCGCTCGGCGCTGGTGAGGATGCGCTCGGTGAGGGCGGACTGGCGCTCGTCCAGGTTGCCCTTGCGCTTGAGCTGCTGCGCGGACATGGACAGCGCGTTGAGGGGGTTGCGCAAATCGTGGCCGAGCATGCCGATGAACTGCTCGCGGAACTCCTCCGCGCTGCGCTCCTCGGTGACGTCGCGCGCGGTGGCCATCACCGCCGCCACCCGGCCGTCCGCGCCCAGGGCGGGCGACAGCGTGAAGTCGTAGTGGCGGGGGCCGCGCAGCGCCGCCAGCGTCACGGAGCCCCGCTGCACCTGCCCCGTGGCGAGCGCGGTCTGCATGGTCCGGATGAAGGGCGCCAGGGAGGCGTCCCTCGCCCCGTACTCCTCCAGGGAGACGCCGGGCGACAACATGGAGGCCGTGCCCCTCACCTCGTAGGCGGCCTGGTTGGCGAAGAGCAGCCGGCCGGTGGCGTCATAGAGGGCCATCGGGTCCGCCGCGGAGGCCATGGCCATGGCGAGCAGCCTGCGCTGGTGCTCGACCTCCTCGGACAGCGCATGCACCTTGCGCTCGGCGCGGCGCAGTCGGAGCAGCGCGTGCACCTGGGCCACCAGCTCCTCCGGGTCCACGGGGGCCACCAGGTAGCCATCCGCGCCGTGCTCCAGGCCCTGCGCCCGGTCCCCGGGCCCCACGGCCTGCGCGGAGAGGTGCAGCACCAGGGCGTCGCGCGTGCGGGCAGACGACTTCAACCGGCGGCAGACCTCCAGCCCGCTGATGTCGGGCAGGCGGACGTCCAGGATGACCAGGTCGGTGCGCTCGTCCGCCAGGGTCAGGGCCTGGCTGCCCGAGCCGGCCTCCACCACCTGGTAGCCAGCGAGCCCCAGCACGCGGCTCGTCACATAGCGGCTGGCGACATCATCATTGACGTTCAGAATGACCGGAGAAGGAGGACTCATGATGTACGGAGCTGGAGTCCTTCGTAGCCGTCAGTCCGGGGGCGCGCCACATCCATCTCCGACCCCGGGTGCTTCCTTACAGGACGGGCGGACGGACGGAGGGCCTCGGAGTGCACCCGGACACGCCAGGACCCTGACGGAGCGGACAATTTCGCGATAGGGATGGCCCATGCGTCCTCCTTGTCGCCCGCTGCCCGCGGATGGCCGCTTCCTCCAGGCCATCGCTCCCACCCCCCTCGTCCCCGTCCGACTGGACGCGGAGGGACCCACCATCTGGTGCAAGCTGGAGTTCCTCAACCCCAGCGGGTCCACGAAGGACCGCATCGCGCGCTACATGCTGGAGAAGGCCTGGCGCATGGGCGAGCTGAGCCCGGGCGGCGAAGTGGTCGAGGCGTCCAGCGGCTCGACGAGCATCGCCCTGGCGCTGGCCAGCGCGCAGATGGGCGTGCGCTTCACGGCGGTGATGCCCGAGGGTGTCACCGACGAGCGCGTGCTCACCATCCGCGCCTACGGCGGTGACGTGGTGCTGGTGCCCCGCGAGAGCGGCGTGCGTGGCGCCATCCAGAAGGCGGAGGAGCTGGCCCGCGAGCGCAAGGCCTTCGCGCCGCGCCAGTTCGAGAACCCGGACAACGCGGAGGCGCACCGGGTGTGGACGGGCCAGGAGGTGCTCTCGCAGATTCCGGGCGGGCTGGTGCACGGCGTGGTGAGCGGCGTGGGCACGGGCGGCACGGTGGTCGGCCTGTATCAGGCGTTCGCGGAGGCGGGCTGTCCGGTGACGGCGTTCATCGCGAGGCCCATCGCGGGCCTGGGCTGCGACATCGAGTGTTGCAGCTTCAGCCCGCGCGTGCCCGGCGTGGTGGACGGCATGTCCAAGCTGTACCGCGACGCGGACATGCCGGGGCGGGTGGAGCTGGACGTGTCGGACGAGCAGGCCATGTGCACCGCGCGCGCGCTCATCCGCCGGGGCTTCCCGGTGGGGCCGTCGTCGGGGCTCAACTACGTGGCCGCGGTGGAGGCGGCGCGGCGGCTGGGGCCGGGCGCGCAGGTCGTCACCGTGTTCCCCGACCGCATGGAGCGCTACTTCTCCACGGAGCTGATTCAGCAGCGCCCCGTCGCCGCGCGCGGCGTGGCGTGAGCTGACGCGGCGGGTGCGCCGCTCGGAGCGAACACCCGAGCGGCGCCAGGAGCGTCGCGCGGGCGCTTCGGCGCATCCGCGATGCCTCGAGGCGCCGCGCGCGCGGCCCGCGCCGGGCTTCAACCGCGTGACGGCTCGGGCCTCCCGCGCCTCGCCTCCCGGGGCACGTCGAGCGTCCGCACGGGGACAGACGCGCCATGTCCCACCGCGTCACCCCGCCCCGCCCCCGAGCGGGCGCGCCTGCCCTTCCGACAGGTACTTCACGCGCGGGGGGCATCCCCGTGCGCGTTGTCGGGGTGCGTGCTAGAAGCCGACTTCGTGCTGCCGCGCATCTGGCTGTGCCTCAGCCTGTTGCTGTTCGCCCCGACGGAGGGAGGCCTGTGGATGGCCTTCTCCGACGCGACGGACACCGTGTGCACGCAGCGCTGCCCGGACGATGACTCCAGCGGACAGTGCGCGCCGGACTGCGCGGACTGCACCTGCTGCGGCCACGTGCGCTCGGTGAGCGCCGCGCCCGTCGCGTCGCCCGCCCTGCTGTGGATTGCACCTCGACCGCGCCCGGTGCGGGTGGACGAGGACGCCCCCGCCTCCGCCGACCTCGACGACATCCTGCACGTCCCCAGAGCCGACCTCGCCTGACGTGGTGGTGGTCCGTCTTCCGCGCGCGAACCGTGCCGAGGTGACGTGTGTCCATGGCGTGGCCGTGGCACCGTCGGCCTGACGCGCGCCTCCCTTTCGCGAGGTCTCTTCCCGTGTTCAAACCTTCCGCGCCGGCGGCCCTCGGGCTCGTCGCCGCCCTCGTCTGGCCCTTCGCCAGCGCCGCTTCACCTTCCGAGCTGTCCTTTCAAGAAGTCCTCTCCCTCGCCCGTCAGCGCGCGCCCGCGTTGCTGGACGCCGCGGGGCGCGTGGCCGAGGCCCAGGGCCCCGTCGCCGGCGCGTCGCCGTGGCTGCGTGACAACCCCACCGTCAGCTTCGAGCTGGGGCCCCGCACGCACGACGACCTCCGGGGGACGCAGCTGTCCCTCGGCATCTCCCAACCCATCGAGCTCGGCGGCAAGCAGGGCGCACGCCGGGACGCCGCGCGCGCGGGGCTCCAGCGACAGGACGCCGAGCAGCAGGACGCCGAGCGGCGCGTGCTGGGTGAGGTGGGCGCGGCCTTCCTGCGCGCGCTGTATGCCCGGGAGCTGTCGCGGCTGATGCACCAGACGGAGGAGGCCGCGAGGAGCCTGTCCGACTCCACCGGCAAGCGCTTCGACGCGGGGGACGTGCCCGTCGTCGACGTCAACGTGGCGAAGGTGGCGCTGGCCCGCGCCCGCGCCGCGGTGGTGACGGCGCGAGGCGAAGAGCAGGCCCTGCTCGACGAGCTGCGCGCCCTGTTGGGCCTGCCGCTCCAGGAAGCGCTCGCGGTGCGCGGCGTGCTGCGGGAGCTGGCCTCGCTGCCCGTGGCGGCGGCCTCCGGGACGAAGGAGCGGCCGGACCTGGTGGCCATCGAGTCGGAGCTCGCGCAGGCGGAGGCCGACCTGAAGCTCGGCCGCGCCGAGGGCTGGCCCGATGTCAGCGTGGGCGTGCGCTACGAGAAGGAGGTCGACGAGACGGCGCTCGTCGGGACGCTCAGCGTGCCCCTTCCCGTGTTCTCCCGAGGGCAGGAGGCGAAGGTGACGGGGGATGCGCGCGTGCGCAGGCTCCGCACCGCGCTGGAGTCCGCTCGCCGCGCGCGGGACGCGCAGGTGGAGGCCGCGCGCGTGCGCGATGCCTCGCGTCAGCAGGCCCTGGCCGTGCTGGAGACCGAGGCGCTGCCGCTGCTCGATGAGAACGAGTCCCTGGCGAAGAGGTCCTACGAGGCCGGGGAGATGGACCTCGCGGGGTTGCTGCTCGTGCGCCGTGAAACGCTCGAGACGCGCGTGGCGCTGCTCGACAGCCACCTGCAGGCGGCGCTCGCCCGGGTGCAGCTCGCCGTCGAGATGGGAGTCCTGCCATGAAGCGCCTCGCGTTCATCATCGCCTCCCTGGTCCTCGCGCTCGCGGCCTGCAAGCAGTCCAAGCCCGAGCACGCGGACGAGCACGACCACGAGGAGGGCCCCCAGCCCTCCGGTGGCAACGACGAGGGCCATGACGAGTCCCACGTCCACATCGCCCCGGAGATGCTTCGAGACCTGCGCGTCACCACCGCCCCCGCGGCGGCGCGGCCCGGCGGCGACAGCGTCAACGCGCTGGGCGAGCTGACGTTCAGCGAGGACGCCTACGCGGAGGTGGCCTCGCCCATCTCCGCGCGCGTGGGGACGGTGTTCGTCACCACGGGCCAGCACGTGAAGGAGGGCGAGAAGCTGGCGGAGCTGCGCAGCCCCGAGCTGGGCAAGGCGCGCGCCGCGCTCCAGTCCGCGAAGGCCCGGGCCACCGCCGCCCGACAGGCCGCCGAGCGCAAGCGCGCGCTCGCCGCCGAGCGCATCGTCGCGCAGAAGGACGTGCAGGCCGCGGAGGTGGACGCGGCCGGCGCCGAGGCGGAGCTCGCCGCGGCCCGCGCGGAGCTGACGGCGTTGGGCGCCAGCGAGGACACCGCGGGCGTGGCCGGCTTCATCCTGCGCTCGCCCATCCAGGGCACCGTCATCGAGCGCGACGCGCGCATGGGCCAGATGGCGGACGCCGAGCACACGCTCTTCCGCGTCGGTGACCTGGGCTCGCTGTGGCTCATCGTCCATGCCTTCGAGCGCGACGCCGTGCGCATGCGGCCGGACACCGAGGCGCGCATCACCTTCGCCGCCTTCCCGGGCAAGGAGGTCCTGGCCCGCGTGGGCCACGTGGGCCAGCGCGTGGACGCGGCCAGCCGCACCATCCCCGTGCGGCTGGTGCTGGACAACACCGAGGGCCTCCTCAAGCCCGGCATGTCCGCCACCGCGTCGATTCCGCTGGGCGGACCCGACGGCACCATCACCACCGTGCCCGCGGCCGCGCTCCAGCGGCTGGAGAACGGCTGGGTGGTGTTCCTGCCCACCGGCGAGCGCGGCTCCTTCGAGCGGCGGCAGGTGGGCCGGGGCCGCACGCTGGGCGACCACGTGGAGGTGCTCTCCGGCCTGAAGGTCGGCGAGCAGGTGGTGGTGGACGGCGCGTTCCTGCTCAAGGCCGAGGTGGAGAAGTCGGCGGGAGGAGCGGACCACCATGGCCACTGACGCCTCATCCTGGGTGGCCCGCGTGCTGCGCGCGTCGTTCGCGCGGCCCGGGCTCACCGTGCTGCTCGCCCTGGCCCTGTCCGCGTTCGGCGCGGTGTCGCTGAACGGCCTGCGGCGCGACGTGTTCCCCGACCTGTCCGCGCCCATCTTCAACGTCATCGTCCAGAACGCCGCCATGGGCGCGGAGGAGCTGGAGACGGCGGTGGCCATCCCGATGGAGGTGGCGCTCGCGGGCCTGCCCGACGTGCGGCGCATCCGCTCCACCTCGCAGCTGGGCGTCACCCAGGTGACGGTGGAGTTCGAGCCGGACGCGGACTACTTCCGCAGCCGCCAGTACGTCGCCGAGCGCGTGGCGCAGGCCCAGGGCGAGCTGCCCGCCGGCACCGACGCGCCGCTGGTCTCCAGCCTCACGGGCCGCCTCAACGAGGTGTTCGAGTTCACGCTCGAGGCCGAGCCCGGCTCCGCGGACCTGATGGCGCTCCGGGATTTGGCCGAGTTCGAGGTGAAGAACCGGCTGCTCGCCGTGCCCGGGGTCGCCGGCGTGGAGCGGCTGGGCGGCTACCTGCGCCAGTTCCAGGTGCTGCTGGACCCGGACCAGATGGTGGCCCGAGGCGTCAGCCTGAACGAGGTGGAGCACGCGCTGGAGGGCGCCAACCTCAACGCCTCCGGAGGCTTCGTGGTGCAGGGGCCCATGGAGTGGACGGTGCGCGCGGTGGGGCGCGCCCAGACGGTGGAGGACCTGAACACCACGGTGGTGGCGCTGCGTGACGGCACGCCCGTGCTGCTCGCGGACGTGGCCGACGTGCGCGAGGGGCCCGCGGTGCGCCGCGGCATCGCCCACCGGCTCAAGGGCGAGGTGGTCAGCTGCCGCGTCATCAAGCAGTTCGGCGCGGACACGCAGGCGGTGGCCAAGGGCGTGCGCGCGGCGCTCGAGGAGCTCAAGCAGTCCATGCCTCCGGGCGTGCAGCTGCGCGTCGTCTACGACCAGTCGGAGCTGGTGGACTCGGCGCTGGGGGGTGTCAGCCGGGCCATCCTGCTGGGCGCGCTGCTGGTGGTGCTCGTCCTCTTCGTGCTGCTGGGGGACTGGCGCGCGGCCCTCATCGTCACGCTCACCCTGCCCTTGTCGCTGGCGCTCGCGGGCATCCTGTTGAAGGTCGCGGGCATCGGCATCAACACCATGACGCTGGGCGGGCTGGCCATCGCCGTGGGCCTGCTGGTGGACGCGGCCATCATCGTCACCGAGAACATCATCCACGACCTGCGCGAGGGGCAGGGCCGCAGGTCCGTGCGCGAGGAGGCGCTGTCAGCGTCGATGGAGGTGGGGCGCCCCATCGCCTTCGCCACGCTCATCGTCGTGGCCGTCTTCATCCCGCTGTTCGCGATGACGGGCATCGAGGGGCGCATGTACCAGCCGCTCGCCGCCGCCGTGGTGGCGTGCCTGGCCGCGTCGCTGGCGCTGGCGCTCACGCTGGTGCCGGTGGCCTCCTCGCTCCTGCTCAAGCGTCCGCGCGAGGGCACGCCCGAGGACGTGTGGCTCATCCGCAGAATCAAGGCGGTGTACTCGCCGCTGCTGGACGCGTGCATGCGGCGGGCGGGGCGGGTGCGGCTGGTGGCGCTGGCCATCACCGTGCCCGCGCTGGGGCTCGCGTTCGCGGTGGGCAGCGACTTCATGCCCCGCCTGGACGAGGGCGCGTTCCTGCTCCAGACGGTGCTGCCTCCGGAGGCGTCACTGGAGGAGGTGGACCGGCTCAACCACCTGGTGGAGGACGTGCTGCTCGGCTTTCCGGAGGTGGAGGACGTGGTGCGCCGCACCGGCCGCGCCGAGCGCACCGAGGACCCGATGCCGCACACGGTGTCGGACGTGCTCGTCGTGCTCAAGCCGGAGCGCGGCAGGAGCCTGGAGAAGCTGGAGGAGGACCTGCGCGTCGCCGTGGGGCGGGTGCCCGGCGTCACCACGCTGTTCACCACGCCCCTGGGCATGCGCATCGACGAGGGCCTGGGTGGCAGCCCCGCGGACCTGTCCGTGCGCGTCTTCGGGCCGGAGCTGGAGACGCTCGCGACCTTGGGGGAGCGCACGCGCGCCATCCTCGCGAAGGTGGACGGCGTGGAGGACCTGCGCGTGGAGAAGCTCAGCGGCCTGCCCCAGCTGCGCATCACCGTGAATCGCGCCGCCGTGGCGCGCGTGGGCCTGACGCCCGGAGACGTCATCCGCGCGGTGCGCGTGGGCATGGTGGGCGAGGAGGCCTCCCAGGTCTGGAAGGGCCAGCGACGGCACGAGCTGGTGCTGAGACTGGCGGACCACCGACGCGGCGACCTGCAGGCGCTGCGCAACCTCCTGGTGGACGGGCACGACGGGACGCGCATCCCCTTGAGCCAGCTGGCCACCATCGAGGAGACCTTCGGCGCGGGCAGCGTGCGCCGCGAGGCGGGCAGCCGCAGGCTCGCGGTGGAGGCGAGCGTGTCGGGGCGGGACCTGGGCAGCACCGCGGCCGAGGTGCGCGAGCGACTGGCGGCGGAGCTGAAGCTGCCGACCGGTTACTTCGTCGACGTGGGCGGCCGCGTGGAGAGCCAGCAGCGCGCCGCGCAGTCGCTGGCCATGGCCATCGCCGTTGCCATCCTCGCGGTGTTCGTGCTGCTGTACCTCGCGCTCGACTCGGTGGCGGAGGCGCTGGTCATCCTCGCCACGCTGCCCGACGCCTTCGTCGGCGGCATCCTCGCGCTGCTCATCGCGGGAGAGACGTGGAACGTCTCCAGCCTCGTGGGCCTCATCGGCCTGTTCGGCATCGCCGTGCAGAACGGCCTGGTGCTCGTCTCTCAAACCAAGGAGCTGCTCTCACGCGGCAGGTCCTTCGATGACGCGGTGCGAGAAGCGAGCCTGGGTCGCGTACGTCCCAAGTTGATGACCGCGGCCACGGCCATCCTCGGTCTGCTGCCACTGTTGGTTTTGCCTCTGCATGGAACGGAGATTGAGCGCCCCCTGGCCGTCGTCATGGTGGGCGGGCTCGTCACCTCCACGCTGTTCACCCTGTTGGTGTTGCCGACTTTTTACGTCTGGGTGCACGGCGTCAGGGAGAAGGTGCGTCGACGGGGTGTGGCCGCTCGCGGCCCCACTGTGTCCTGAAGAACACGAGAGGTGCTCCGGGTCTTGGGTCCGCAACTTTCGACCCGGAGCACCGACAATCCCGTGATTTTCACACTTCCAAACCTGGGGCCCTTCATGAGCTTGCGACTTCCCCCCTCCACGTCGACCCGCACCACCACCCGGGCGGCGGCCGCCACCAACACCGTCACGGTGCCTCCGGCGGGCCTGAGCAAGGGCGACACGGGCCCCAAGGTGAAGCAGCTCCAGGACGCGCTGGTGAAGCTCGGCTACCTGACGGCGAAGCAGGTGGCCACGGGCCCCGGCACCTTCGGCGCGCAGACCGAGACCGCGGTGAAGAAGTTCCAGGCCGACAAGAAACTTCCCACGACGGGGTACTACGGCGAGCAGACGCAGGCGGCGCTGAAGAAGGCGCTGTCGGGCACGCCGACGACGCCGACGACGCCCACCACGCCGGGCACGAAGCCCGCGGTCATCAGCGCGCCCTCGCCCAACTCCGACAGCCGCAACGGGGCGGACATCGACACCATCGTGATGCACCACACGGCGTCGAACGACGGCAAGGCCGACCTGTCGTGGATGCGCAACCCGAAGAGCGGCGTGTCCGCGCACTACATGGTGGACCGCGACGGCAAGATCTATCAGCTCGTCGGTGACGACAAGCGCGCGTGGCACGCGGGCAAGAGCGAGCTGCACGGCGTCCCCACGGACGTCAACGCGCGCTCCATCGGCATCGAAATCGTCAACGACGGCAGCGGCAAGACGCCCTTCACGGAGGCGCAGTACAAGGCGCTGACCGAGCTGACGAGCCACCTGAAGGAGAAGTACGACGTGCCGATGAAGAACATCGTCGGTCACGCGGACGTCGCGGTGCCCAAGGGCCGCAAGAACGACCCGGCGCCCAACTTCGACTGGGCGCGGCTGCGCAAGGGCATCTCCTGAGCGTCGCCGTGAAGTGAAGCAGGTGAAGCGCGGGTCGAGTGCCTGACAGGGTGCTCCCCGCGCTTCGTGTTTCGGGCATACGCGAAGTGCGCGGCTGAACAGCCGGCCTCACGGCGCTCATCACACTGTGATGACCCCGGTTACACCGGGGCCCGCGCGGCATCGCGTCCCTGCACCTCGAGAGCGTCGTCCCTTCGCACGGTTGGCGCTCGCGCCGGCATGGCCTGGGGCTTGCTCAACCGCGCGGCGTCTTCGGCCCGCTTCACCGCGCGCCTCATCGAGGTCATCCATGCGTACCTTCCTCAGCGTCCTCGCGAGCCTCACCACGCTCGCCGCCTGTGCCTCCGAGCCGAGGCGGCTCGCGCCGTCCCTGGACCCATCGAACCCCGAGGCGCCCGAGTCCCCGGCCGCCCCACTCTCCAGCGTGCTCGCGGCCGCGCCTCCCGACGCGAAGCCGCCGCGCGTGCCGGAGGCCGAGAAACCGGCGCCGCCCGATGCGGGCACCCCGCTCTACACGTGCCCGATGCACCCCGAGGTCCAGTCGGACAAGCCCGGCGTGTGTCCGAAGTGCAACATGAAGCTGACGCCGGCGAAGCCCACGTCGGGCCATGAGGGACACGGAGAGCACCGGTGAGACGCGCGCTCGTCGCCGCCGCCCTGGTGTTCACGGGCGGCTGTGCCTCCATCCAGAAGGAGAAGGGCCACGCGGAGGTCGCCACGCTCGTCGAGGAGCGCATCGGCCGCAAGACGCGCTGGAATCAGGGGACGCCGGAGGACGCGGAGGTCTCCCGGCATCTGGACACGTTGCTCGCGGGAGCGCTGACCTCGGACCACGCGGTGGAGGTGGCGCTGCTCAACAACCCCGCGCTCCAGGCGACGTACGAGGACCTGGGGGTGTCCCAGGCGGACATGGTGCAGGCGGGGCTGTTGAGCAACCCGACGTTCGATGGGAGCATCGGCTTTCCGCTCACGAGTGACGGCGTGAGCGAGACGGAGTTCTCGCTGGTGCAGGGCTTCGTGGAGCTGTTCACCCTGCCCTTGCGCAAGCGCGTGGCGCAGGAGCAGTTCATCGCGGACACGCTGCGCGTCGCGCACGAGGCGCTCGCCACGGCCGCGGAGGCGCGCAAGGTGTTCCGCGAGGTGCAGGCGCGGCAGCAGCTGGTGGAGCTGCGTCGGATGGTGCTCGAGGCCTCGGAGGCCGCCGCCGAGCTGGCGACGCTCCAGCACGCCGCGGGCAACCTCACGGACCTGGACCTGGCGACGGAGAAGGCCGCGGCGGAGGAGGCCCGGCTGGAGCTGGCGCGCGAGGAGCTGACGCTGGTGGAGGACCGCGAGCGGCTCAATCGGCTGCTGGGCTTGTGGGGTGCGAGGACCCAGTGGGCCATCACGGAGAAGCTCCCCGCGCCGCCCGAGGAGGAGGCGACGCTGGAGCGGCTGGAGTCGCTCGCCATCCGGCAGCGGCTGGACATCGATGCGGCGCGCAAGCAGACGGAGCTGATGTGGAACGCGCTGGAGCTGGCGCGCAGCACGCGCTTCTTCGGGCGGGTGGACGTGGGCGTGCACACGCACCGGGACGCGAATGGTCCGCGACTGCTCGGGCCCACGCTCTCGCTGGAGCTGCCCATCTTCGACCAGCGCCAGGCGCTCATCGCGAAGCTGGAGGCGCAGCATCGACAGAGCGAACGGAGGCAGACGGAGCTGTCGGTCAACGCGCGCTCGGAGGTCCGCGCGGCGCGGGCCCGGCTGCTGACGCTCCGAGGCGTGGCCGAGCGGTATCAGCGCGTGGTGCTGCCGCTGCGCGAGCAGGTCGTCGAGCAGTCCCAGCTCCAATACAACGCGATGCAGATTGGATTGTACGCGCTGCTCGACGCGAAGCAGTCCCAGGTCGAGGCGTACCGCGCGTACATCGAGACGGTCCGCGATTACTGGATGGCGCACGCGGAGCTGGAGCAGCTCGTCGGAGGTCGGCTCCCGGGTGGGAGCCGCGCGACGCCCGCCGCCGCGCCGGAGCATCCCCGCCCAACGCCCACTGAAACCGAAACGCCTTCCGGCCACGGCCACGCGCCCGAGCCTGGCCACGGAGTCACACCATGAAGTCCCTCCTCTCCCCCTTCGCTTCCAGCACGACGGACACGGAGGACCCGACGGCGCGCAAGAGGACCTCCACGGACGAGCGGGCGCCCAGCGCCACGTCCGACGCCGCGTCGACCCACGACACGGAGGTCTCCGGCAAGCTCAGCCGACGGAGCATGCTGGCGACAGCGGGGGCCACGCTCGCGGGCGGGGCGCTGCTGCTCCAGGGCGGCGCCGCGCAGGCGCAGACGTCGGCACCACGCGCGAGCCCACCGGCGAGGCGCGACTGGCAGTCCCCTGGGATGCCGAACCGGGACTACCGCCCGGTCATCGTGCCCAACGGGACGAAGCTGCCGTGGAAGCTGGTCAACGGCGTGAAGGTCTTCCACATGGTGGCCGAGGAGGTGGAGCACGAGCTCGCCCCGGGCCTGAAGGTCCACTGCTGGGGCTACAACGGCCAGGTGCACGGGCCCACCATCGAGGTGGTGGAGGGGGACCGCGTCCGCTTCTACGTCACCAACCGGCTGCCCGCGCCCACGACGGTGCACTGGCACGGGCTGCTGTTGCCCAACGGCATGGACGGCGTCGGGGGGCTCAACCAGAAGTCCATCGCACCGGGAGAGACGTTCCGTTACGAGTTCACCATCCGCCAGTCGGGCACGGGCATGTACCACTCGCACCACGACGAGATGACGCAGATGGCGCTCGGCATGGTGGGGCTGTTCATCATGCACCCGCGTCGTCCGGTGGGTCCGCGCGTGGACAAGGACTTCGCGCTGATGCTGCACGAGTGGCGCGTGGACCCGGGCACGCGGCGACCGGACCCGAACGAGATGACGGACTTCAACCTGCTCACGTTCAACGCGAAGGCGTTCCCCGGGACGGAGCCGCTGGTGGTGCGCCAGGGCGAGCGCGTGCGAATCCGCCTGGGCAACCTGAGCGCGATGGACCACCACCCCATCCACCTGCACGGCTACCACTTCCGAATCACGGAGACGGACGCGGGCCGCATCCCCGAGTCCGCGCAGTGGCCGGAGACCACGGTGCTCGTGCCGGTGGGCAGCACGCGCAGCATCGAGTTCGTCGCGGACGCGCCCGGTGACTGGGCGATGCACTGCCACATGACGCACCATCTGATGAACCAGATGGGGCATGACATCCCGAACCTCATCGGCGTGAATCCGGGAGGGCTCGACGCGAAGGTGCGCAAGCTCCTGCCGGGTTACATGACGATGGGGCAGACGGGCATGGGCGACATGGTGGAGATGGGCATGCCCGTGCCGACCAACTCCATCCCCATGAGCGGAGCGCGCGGCAAGCACGACGTCATCACCATGGGCGGCATGTTCACGGTGCTCAAGGTGCGCGAGCGGCTGACGGGTAACGCGGACCCGGGCTGGTACGAGAACCCGCCCGGCACGCTGGCGATGGCGGCCAGCACGTCCGAGCTGAGCCAGGACGGCATCGACGTGGACGCGCCGCCGAAGGCGGAGCCCGCGTCTCCGGGTGGGCTGGCGCACGGCTGAGCCGGGTGCTCGCTCAGCCCACGGCCTCTTCGTCGGAGTCGTCGTATTCGTACTCGCCGACCTGTCCCCAGCTCCCGTCCTTCTTCTGGCGATAGGTGTACGAAATCGACTGGAGGCCCGTCTTGAAGCGCTGGTGCAGGAGGAAGAGCTTCTGCACGGCGACCTCGACCTCCTCGTCCGGGGTGACGCTCCCCTGTCCCTTCCCCGTGGGGGTGATCTGGATGCGGTAGCGCTCCACATCCTCCTCACCGGGGACCCGCTCGACCCGGAGGAGCGCACCCGTCCACTCATCGGGCAGGAGGGAGAGGACCGCCGCGCCCAGCTCGCGGTCGACGGGCAACTGTTCTTCTGAAAGCTCCGTGGCCATGCAGCACCCTTACCATTCGGGAAAGAGGACGACCTAGGTCTTGGGATTGGGAATGACTTGTGAGTGACCCGTGATGGGTTTACCCGAGCCATCGAGCAGCGAGTGAGCGACCTCGGTGGGCCGGCCCGATGAACCTGAGTACTTCGGCTCGCTGACGAACAGGGTGTTCGGCGTGGTCTTCGCGGTGGCGATGGATTTGTTCTCCAGCCGCTTCTTGACGCTGAGGTTCGACTTGGTGCCGTGCTCCGCGATGACGTTCTCGGGCACGTTCACCAGGTCCTGGTTCGCCACGCCGCGCTCCGGCCCCAGATGCCCCCGGTGGTCGATTCCGGATTGGTACCCATCCGGCTTGATGTGGCTGACACCCTCCTTCTTGTACTTCTTGGGTGGATCCAACGGGACCTCGCTGAGCACCGTCCGCCCCTTGCCGTCCAGGAAGTACGTCGACTTCCGGCCCTGGGGGTCGGTGTAGACAATCTTCTTCTGCGCCTGGAGCTTCTTCTTCTTGTGGATGCGGCTCTTGATGGGGAGGGTCAGCAGCGTCTCGACCCGCGTGACGCCCTTGGCGGACTTGCCCCCCTTGGCACTGGCCTTTCCCTTCTTCGAGTGGACCAGCCCCAGGACATCGACCTGGTCGAGCGGATGGGGCGCATAGGCATACAGGTTGCTGCCGCCCCCCGTGCCCAGCGGGTCGCTCTGGAGATACCGCCCCAGGCGAGGCTCGTAGTAGCGGAAGCGGTTGTAGAAGAGCCCCGTCTCCGCGTCGTGATAGTGCCCCACCATCCGCAGCGGGCAGTCCACCGTGGACGCGGCGTCGACCTCCACGTGCCCATACGGCTCGATGCGCGTGGCGCGCCAGACCGGCTGACCTCGCGCGTCCTCGATGCGGGTCGGCGTGCCGTTGGGGCTCGTGAAGAGCGTGTAGACGCGCCCCGTCGAAGGGTGCGCCTCCGGGTGCTCGTAGTCCACGAACAGCAGCGGCACCAGGGCGTCGTGGGCCCCATACACGTGGATGCGCAGCCTGCCGTCGGAAGCGTGCTCCGCCGCCAGTCGCTCGCCATCCCAGTAGAACCAGGTCTGCCGCGCCCCGCGTCCACACCGGATGCGCCGACCGATGGCGTCGTAGTCCGCCGTCCACGGCTCCGCGTGGCCATCCTCGACGCGGATGAGCATGTCCGCGCTGTCGTAGGTGTAGCGGACCCGGGAGCCGTCCTCGCGGTGTCGCTCCGCGATGTGATTGCGGTCGTCGTAGACGAAGCGCTCCCCGTTGGCCTCGACCAACCGGTTGCCTTCCTGGAGCACCACGCCTCGCAGCCCCGGCTTCGCCAGCAGGTTGCCCGCGGCGTCCAGGTGGTACAGGTGTCGCCCGCCGGGGCCGTCCTCCTCCACCAGCCGGTGCGCGGCATCCACCGTGTACAGCGTCTCGCCGTCCACGCTGTCGTGGACGCCGATGCAGTCGCCCTCCGGGGTGCGCTCGTAGCGGACCCCGTGGTGCTGGAGCTGCCCGTCGTCGGTCCAGCGCCACCGCAGTGTCGAAAGCGGCCAGCCCCGGTCGTCATGCTGGCGAAGCTCGCGGGTGCCCTGGGCGTGCTCCCGCAGCACCCACCCCGCCGAGTGCTTCCAGATGGCGTGCGCTCCGCCGGTCGGGTCGACCACCTGGACGAGCGACCCCTGCTCGTCCACCACGGTGGAGGTGAAGCCCAGCACCTCGGTGCGCCGCTCACGGCCCCTCACGGTGTGCACGACGCCCAGGCCATCGCGCAGGTCGCTTCGCATGCGTCCTCGCGCGTCGCGCTCGAGCGCCACCGTGTGCGCGTCCGTGGAGGCGCGGATGACCTGGTCCTCCAGGTCGAAGGCCAGCAAGTGCGTTGCCCCCGAGGCGAGGGTGCACGTCACCAGGTGCCCCTCCTGTTCGTAGTCCAGCCTCAGCAGCCGCCTGCCGTGTCCGTCCCGCTTCTCCACCAGGCGGTCGCCCACGTCCCAGACGTATTCGTCCCGCGCCACCCCGTGGCGCGTCACCCGGACGAGCCGGTCCTTCTCATCCCGCGCGTACTCGCTGACGGCGCCTCCCGCGTCCTCGACACGGACCACCTCCTCCGTGGAGGAGTGGGCGACGTGCAGGGTGTGTCCGAGCGCGTCCGTCTCGGACACGACGAGGTTCCACCGGCCTATCCCCCACCGGGTGATGGAGCCGTCCGCGTCCTGGTGCCACACCCGGTTGCCGCCGGTGTCGTAGCTCCACGCCTGGACCCGGCCCGCTGCGTCCACCTCCTTGATGCAGCGGCCCAGTCGGTCGTACTCGCGAACCGGGGCGGTCGCCTCCTCCGCCGGGGGGTGGGCCCTCACCAGCGTGGCCAGGACGGTGGACAGCTCCGCGGGGACACGCTCGAGCAGCGTCGGGAGGTCCCGCGTCGCCGCGGACGCAAGCTCCTCCATGCGGAGGCCCAGCAGGTGGCCCAGGGGCGTGACGGGATGACTGAAGAGGTCGGGGCCCGGAGGGTCGGCCTGCGTCTCCGCCGGAGGCAGGCGCTGCCCGAAGGGGTCCAGCAGCCCCGTGTGGGCGCCCTGTGCATCGTAGAGCCAGCGGGTGACCCGGCCCCCTGAGTCCACCTCACGTACGATGCCGCCGTCCGCATCCACCTCCCGCCGGAGCACCCCGCCGTAGGGGTCCACCCGCTCCAGCAACGTGTCGTTCGCGTCGTACTTGAAGACGGAGACTCCGCCCTGGCGCTCCGTGACGCGCGTCTCGCGACGCTCGGCGTCGTATTCGAAGCGGGCCCACCAGAGCCCGTCCTCTCCGGACGTCTCCACGCAGCGCCCCTGGTCGTCGTACTTCCACCAGAAGCGGTAGCCGCCGGGCGTGGTCATCTCCGTCCAGCGGTGCGCTTCGTCATGGACCAGCGCATGACGGCCGCCCTCCGCGTCACACGACGTCACCAGCCGTCCCCGCTTGTCGTATCCGTACGAGGCCAGGCACTCGGGAGGACCGCCATCGCGCAGCCGCAGGAGCGACGTCATCCGGCCCCGTGCGTCGTAGGCGCAGGCGTAGCGCTGACGTCCGTGCCGCGTCCGCTCGATGAGCAGGACGAGCCGCGCGCCCCGATAGCGCAGCTCCAGCTCCGCGTCCGGGCTCCGGACGAAGCGCAGGCGCGCCAGCGGCTCCGCGCCCGCCAGCTCCAGCTCGAAGCGCGGCGCATCCGCCTCGCACACCTCGAAGCGCCGGGCGTCCAACCTCCGGAGCACCACGCCCTGCTGGAGCGTCTCCACCTCCCCGGGCCCCATCGGCGTGAAGTCGATGACGCGTCCCTGGCCGTTCTCGTAGCGCCAGGCCTGTCGCATCAAGCGCAGGGTGTGCTGGTACTCGTGTCGGAAGCCCCACCCCAGCGGGCCCTGCTCGGTCGCGCGCGCCGTGGTGTAGTGCCGCCGCCAGCGAAAGAGGCCGGGCGGCGGAGACACCGCGTCCGTGAACTCGTCGAAGTTGGCCCCGGTGATGATGTCCACCGGATGTCCACCCGTGCAGTGGACCCCGTTCTGCGCCTTGCGCGTCTTGCGCAGCGCCTTCACCTTGCGCAGCAACGCCCCCAGCAGCGCGAAGCCCGCGCGCATGGCCAGGGCCATCAAGGAGACGGTCGGCGCGCCGCCCACCAGGACCGGCAGCGGGATGGACAGCACCGCCGTCGTGGGGAGCACCAGCGACTTCGTGGTCTTCTTCTTCTTGAGCCGGGGGATGGGCGGGATGCCGATGTCCTGACAGCTCAGGACCGGGAGGCCCAGGTAGCTGAAGGCGTCTCCATCCACGGACACCGTGCTGCTGCCCATGAAGAGCTCCGACTCGTTGGCCGGAGGCTTCACGAACACGCCGCCCAGGGGGATGTGCGGTGGCAGCGCGATGCCGGACGAGCCCGCCTGCGCGCGCGGCAGTCCGCCCACCAGCACCGTGGCCCCCAGGACGGGCACGTAGTCGACGGGGTCGAACACCAGCCCCAGGTGCGGATGAGGGATGGGGACCGGGGGGACGGGGCCCGGCGGCTGGACGAGGTGGATGTCGATGCCCAGCAGCAGGTCGAAGTGCTTCGCGGCCGGCATCATGACGACGGCCTCCGCGAGTCCGGGGGGCGCCACGCCGGGCCCAGCAGCCGCGACATCTGCTCCTCGACGACGCCTCGGTGCGCGCGGTACTTCCACGTCCGCGTCAGGCGCATCAGCCCGTCGCCCAGGTAGCCCAGCGTGGACGTGCGGCGCGTCTCCTCATCCATCCGGTGCGCCACGGGGAAGGCGCGCACCCCGCAGGCCCAGGAGGCGTCGTGGTCCCGGGCCAGCTCATAGCCGTAGGCCGCCATGCGCCAGCACTCGAGCAGCATGCGGTCGTCCTTCAGCTGCTCGGCCAGCGGCGCCGTGTCGCGATACAGGTCTGCGCTTCGTGAATAGGTGCGCGCGCAGATGAGCGCGCCCCCCAGGGCCATGCGCACCTTGAGCTGCAAGGGGAGGCCCTGCGCTTCACCTCGCTGATGCGAGGCCAGGGCCTCGGCCTCCGCGGAGCGGTAGCAGGCGACGGCCGCCGGGAAGTCCTCCTTCGTCATGTACCCCGTGGCCAGCGCCACGTGGGTCGCGACCACGAGGTGGCTCCACTCCTGGGCCTTCGCCACCGCCACCGCTTCGGTCGCCAGGCTTCGCGCCGCCCCCAGGTCCCGCGCCGCCAGGGCGCGGCCCAGCTTCACGTACAGATGCCGGAAGTGGCCTTGCGGCGTGTCCAGGTGCCCGGCCGCCGAGGACACCTCCTCCATCGCCGCGCCCATGTCGAGTCCCGCCACGCAGGTGCGGACCCGGCGGGCCTGGGCCCGCGCCACCTCCGCCAACGTGGGCGAGGCTGGGTCATCGAAGCACACCAGCCGCACCTGGGCCGCGTGCGCCTGAAGCACCGTTCGCTCGACCCACGCCGTCCAGTCCGCGCTCGAGGAGACCTCCTCCGGGAGGAGCACGAGCACGAGGTGGCGGAACAAGGGCTGGTGGTGCTCGTGAAAGGACTCCGCCACGCGCAGGAAGACGCGCGCGTCGTCCTGGCCCGGCTCCCGACGAGGCGGCACCCAGGACGCATCCACGCCCGCCTGCTCCAGGTCGTGCCGGAGCGCGTGGTACTGCGAGGCCATCGCCTCCACCAGCTCCAG
The DNA here is from genome assembly GCF_020037095.1 of Myxococcus sp. XM-1-1-1. Taxonomy (NCBI): domain Bacteria; kingdom Pseudomonadati; phylum Myxococcota; class Myxococcia; order Myxococcales; family Myxococcaceae; genus Myxococcus; species Myxococcus sp. XM-1-1-1. The sequence goes on along the minus strand of NZ_JAIQDH010000002.1, from coordinate 301,264 downwards.
GCCATGGTGGGAGGGCGTGGCGAAGGGCACCTCCAATCGCAGGAACAGGTCCGGTGACACGCCGCCGTCGTGCTCCTCGGCGACGAAGAAGGTGTCCATGAGCTTCCGCTCGTTCGGCGCGAGGACCCAGCGAAGCAGGCGCGCGTCGTCGTCCTCGGCGAAGGCAGCCCACTGCGCCTGGAGTCGTTCGACGCGGCGAACGATGGGAGCACGGAGACTGTCCAGGCTCGTGTTCAGTCCCATGGCCCACCCCGCGCATGGCCCCTGGACACGCAGCAGGGAGCCGGAGCGCGGAGACGTTGGCGGACCTCGTCGACTCAGGACAAAGCCGGGCGGGCGCGGAGGGTTTGAAAGCCCTCACATCCGCGAAGGATTGTCAGGCGCCCGACGCCCCATGCGCGGTCCACGGCCGACAAGGCCAGGGAGGTCCGGCGCGCCCTCGACCCCGCACGTGCGCTCGATGCGGTCCCGCACGTCGATTGGAGGTGGGGGCCTGGGGTGTTTCACGGCCTCGGACGACGCCCGGCAGGTGCCCGTTTCCTCGGCGCTCGGTCCAGGTCCTTCGTCGCGGCGCCCTCGCGGCGGGAGGACACGGCGGCCGACAGCAGTCGGCGGAACCGGGGACACTCCAGGTGGCTCGGCGCGGGACAGCTCGCGGCGTGCCTCAAGCCGTCGCGCATGGCGCTCAGCCGCCGGATGGAGCTGTCGAGCTCCTCCGCCTTCTGGACCAGCAACCTCCGGTCGATGGCCAGGCGTCCATCGGGCGCGAACATCCGGGCGATCTCCTCCAGCGAGAACCCGGCCTCCCGTCCCAGCGCGATGAGCGCGAGCCGCTCCAGCACATCCGGACCGAACAGGCGGCGAAGGCCCCGTCTGCCCGTCGAGCAGAGCAGCCCCTTCTCCTCGTAGAAGCGCAGCGTCGAGGCGGGTACGCCCGAGCGTCGCGCCACCTCGGTGATGTCCAGGTCCCTCATTCGCTTGACCTCAAGTCGACTTGAACTGGCACTGTAGCGTCTTCAGCACATCTCATCGGTAGAGGAAGGAGACACGCGATGACCGCCGGAACCCCATCCCCCCTGGAGCAGGAGGCCCTCTGGAAGGGCCCCGCGGGACACGCCTGGGTGGACACCCGGGAGGTGCTCGAGCAGTTGTTCAAGCCCTTCGAGGACCTGCTCGTCGAGGCTGTACGCGCCTCGGGCGCGCGCCGCGTGCTCGACGTGGGCTGCGGAACGGGGAGCACGACGCTCGCCGTCGCCCGGCATCTCGGCTCGACGGGACAGTGCGTCGGACTCGACGTCTCCACGCCGATGCTCGCCGTGGCGCGGGAGCAGGCCGAGGCACAGCACGTGGCCGCCCGCTTCATCGAGGCCAACGCGGAGACCCATGCCTTCGAGCCCGCGTCGTTCGACCTGGTGATGTCCCGCTTCGGCGTCATGTTCTTCGACGACCCGGTCCGGGCCTTCACGAACCTCCGGCGCGCGGCCACCCGTGACGCCCGCTTGTGTTGCATCGCCTGGAGGAGTCCGGAGGAGAACCCGTTCATGACGACCGCGGAGAAGGCCGCGACGCCCTTCCTGACGAACATCCCTCCCCGCCTCCCGGACGCACCGGGGCAGTTCGCCTTCGCGGACCCGAACCGCGTCCAGCGCATCCTGGAGCAGAGCGGCTGGACGGACATCACCCTGCGCGCCATCGACGTCCCGTGCACCATGCCCGCGCGGAGCCTGGCTCGGTACGTCACCCGGCTCGGGCCCGTGGGCCGGGTGATTCAGGAGCTCGACGAACAGGCACGGGCGAAGCTCGTCGACACCCTGCTCGCCGCCTTCAGCCCCTTCGTCCACGGCGACGAGGTGCGGCTCACCGCCGCCTGCTGGCGCATCGAGGCCCGCGCTCCGACCGTCGCCACCTAGGACGGCGTCCCATTCACTGCTGCCACCACGGTGGCAGCAGGGTGGCGGTACTCCGTGCGTCTCACCTCCACCGGGGCGCACACGATGTTCACGCTTTCAATCAACTGGCTCGCCGTTCTCCTCTCGACCGTGGCGCTGCAGGTGCTCGGCGCCGCGTGGTACATGGGGGTCATCCCGAAGCCATATGCGCTGGCGCTCGCGCGCACCGACCTGGCGGGCCGCAAGCCGGAGCCCCTCTTCATCGTGGGTCCCCTGCTCTGCGGACTCGTGGTGACGCTGACGAACGCGGTCCTGCTGCGCTCGTTCCACCTCGACACGATGCCGAACGCGCTCGCGTTCGGCGTCATCAGCGGGCTCGGCTATCTCGTCGCCACGGTGTTCAACGTGGCCATCAATCCCAACATGCCAAGGCCGCTGCTCTACGGGGTCATCAACGCGCCCTACTTCCTGGTCAGCAACCTCGTGAGCTGCGCTATCCTCACCGCCATGGCGTAGCGCGGAGGACGCATGCGACGCGCGGACCGGCTGTTCGAGATTCTTCAGGTGCTGCGGCGGGCCAAGGGTCCGATGACGGCCAGCGCCATCGCCGAGAAGCTCGAGACCAGTCAGCGCACCGTGTACCGGGACCTCGCGGCGCTGATGGCGCGCCGCGTGCCGATTCGAGGAGAAGCAGGGGTCGGCTACGTGCTGGAGCGCGGCTTCGACCTGCCGCCGTTGATGCTGACACCCAGCGAAATCGAGGCGGTGGTGCTCGGCGCGCAGTGGGTGGCGGCCAACGCGGACAAGACGTTGTCGGCGGCTGCGGAAGGCGTGTTGGCCAAGGTCGCCGCCATCGTCCCGGAGCACCTGCGCGAGCTGGTCGACGACCCGGTGGTGGGCACTCCACCGGCGAGGCACAAGCACCCCGACGGGACGGTCGACCTGGGGCGGCTGCGGGAGTGGTCACGGAAGCAACTGAAGCTCCACCTCCACTACACCGACGCGGAGGGCCTCACGAGCCAGCGCACGGTGTGGCCCATCCTCGTGGGCTACGTGACGGGCGTCCGCGTATTGATTGCATGGTGTGAGCTGAGGCGCGACTTCCGCTACTTCAGGACCGAGCGCCTGCTCAGCGTGGACTTCCTCGACACACCGTACCCCGAGCGCCGCGCGGCCTTGCGGCGACGCTGGGAGGCACACTTGAAGCTCTCGAAGTAGAACGGCCCATCCGCCCGCCGCCCCGGGGGCTCGCGAGGAGCACACCGCCTTCACCCGGTGAGCGGCACCGCGCCGGGCCGCTCGCGGTGTCCACGCTTCGCGCGGGCTTTCATCTTCAGGCGCGCCTCATCCACGGCGACGTGCCGCGCTCAGGTCTTCATCTTCAGCCGCGTCTCGTGCACGGCGTCGCCCACCGCACCGGGCTTGCCCTGCTCGGCGGCGCGCAGCAGGCGGAGGATGCCGGGGCCCAGGACATCAATCTCCGTGGACGCATACGTCTCCGTGCCGAAGCGCCGGATGGTCTCCGTCTGCGTCTTCAGGATGCGCACGTCCTGGTTGAAGATGTGGAGCGCCACCGGCATGGCCACGGGCAGCACGGCGCGCAGGAGCCAGCGCGGCAGCGGCAGCCGGAACGTCACCACCGCGTACACCATCGTGTCCCACTCCGACACGGGCGTCATCGCCGAGGTCACGATGATGTGGCTCCCCTCGCCGATGCGGTACTCCACCTGCGCGATCGACGGCATCAGGAACCGGTCGAAGTGCTGCACCACCCCGCCGCCCGGCGCCAACAGCCTCCCCACGACACCACTGGGACGCGGCTCGCCGATGTACTCCGCCTCCACCCGGTCCGCGCTGCGCCGCACCACCACGTCAATCTCGTTGCGCTTCTCCTCCGTGCGGAACAAGCCCCCGTGCAGGTACGCCGTGTGCGGCACGTCGAGCGTGTTCTCCAGCGTCGCGTGCAGCGAGCCCGGCGCGCGCAGGATGCGACGCACCGTGGTGTAGTCCCCCGCCTCCAGCAACGGGAAGCGGAACGGCTCCGTCGTGGGCACCGCGCCCGGCGTCGAGTACACCCAGATGAACCCATCCTGCTCCCGCGTCGCATACGACGTCGCGCAGCGCGAGCGGGCCTCCGGCTCGCCCATGAACCCCGGGATGGCGCGGCACTGCCCGCCCGTGTCGAACTTCCAGCCGTGGTAGCCGCACTGGAGCTGTCCGCCCTTCACGCGCCCCAGCGACAGCGGGACGTTGCGGTGCGGGCAGCGGTCCACCAGCGCGCCAGGCGTGCCACCCTCGCCCCGGAAGAGCACCAGCGGCGTGCCCTGGAGCGTGCGCGCCAGCGGCTTGTCCTTCAGCTCACGCGAGGAACAGAGGATGAACCACGCATTCGGCAGGTTGACGACGGAGACGTGACCGGCGGGCGGGCTCATACAACGCAGTCTAATGGCCCGCACGGCCGGTGCACGTCTTCCCTCGCAGGCCCGCGCCGCCCGTCGGAGGGCGAGCAGTCACCCTCCCCCGCCGCTCCCCGGACCTACAGCTTCAGCCGCCGCAGCCTCAGCGCGTTGGCGATGACCGACACCGAGGACAGGCTCATCGCCGCGCTGGCGAAGATGGGGCTCAGGAGCAGGCCGAAGAAGGGGTACAGCACCCCCGCCGCCAGGGGGACGCCCAGGAGGTTGTAGATGAAGGCGAAGAAGAGGTTCTGCCGGATGTTGCGCAAGGCCCCCTGACTCAGCCGCCGCGCCCGGACGATACCCCTCAGGTCCCCCTTCACCAGGGTGACACCCGCGCTCTCCATCGCGATGTCCGTCCCCGTCCCCATCGCGATGCCCACATCCGCCTGCGCCAGCGCCGGCGCGTCGTTGACCCCATCCCCCGCCATCGCCACCACGCGGCCCTCCTGCTGCAGCCGCTTCACCACGTCCCCCTTCCCCTCCGGCAACACCCCCGCGATGACCTCGGAGATGCCCAGCCTGCGCGCCACCGCCTCCGCCGTGGTCCGGCTGTCCCCCGTCAGCATCACCACGCGCAGCCCCTCCTGGCGTAGCAGCGACAGCGCCTCCGGCGTCGACTCCTTCACCGGGTCCTCGACGCCCAGGAGCCCCGCCGCGCGGCCCGACACCGCCACCAGCACCACCGTCTGCCCCTCCTGACGCAGCGACTCGGCCCGCGCCGTCAGCGCCGTGGCCTCCACGCCGCGCGCCGACATCAGCGCGGCGTTGCCCAGCGCCACCTCCACGCCGTCCACCCGCCCCACCACGCCCTTGCCCGTCTCCGAGCGGAAGTCCTCCACCGCCGTCAGCACCGCCCCGCGCTCCTTCGCGCCGGAGACAATCGCCTCCGCCAACGGATGCTCGCTGCCCCGCTCCAGGCTCGCGGCCAGCCGCAGCAGCGTCGCCTCGTCGATGCCCTCCGAGGCCACCACCGACACCAGCCTCGGCTTGCCCTCGGTGAGCGTGCCCGTCTTGTCCACCACCAGCGTGTCCACCGCCTCCAGCCGCTCCAGCGCCGCCGCGTCGCGGATGAGGACACCCGCCTGCGCGCCCCGCCCCGTCCCCACCATGATGGACATGGGCGTGGCCAGGCCCAGCGCGCACGGGCACGCGATGATGAGCACCGCCACCGCGTTCACCAGCGCGTGCGCCAGCCGAGGCTCCGGCCCCCACACACCCCACACCACCGCCGTCACCACCGCCACCGCGATGACCACCGGCACGAAGACCGCGGCCACCTTGTCCGCCAGCCGCTGGATGGGCGCGCGCGTGCGCTGCGCCTCGCTCACCCGCTGGACGATGCGCGACAGCAGCGTGTCCTTGCCCACGCGCTCGGCCTTCATCACCAGCGAGCCCGTCCCATTCACCGTGCCGCCCGTCACCTTCTCCCCGCGTGACTTCTCCACCGGCAAGGACTCGCCCGTCACCATCGACTCGTCCACGGCGCTGGCGCCCTCCAGCACCTCGCCGTCCACCGGCACCTTCTCACCGGGCCGCACCCGCAGGCGGTCACCGGGGTGCACGTGCGCGAGCGGCACATCCTCCTCGTGCCCGTCCTCGCGAATGCGCCGCGCCACCGGAGGCGCCAGGCTCAACAGCGAGCGCAGCGCCCCGGACGTCGCGTGCCGCGCCCTCAGCTCCAGCACCTGCCCCAGCGCCACCAGGGTGACGATGACGGCGGCGGCCTCGAAGTACAGCGGCGCGGTGCCTCCGTGTCCGGTGCGCAGCCCGTGGGGCAGCAGGTCCGGGAAGAGCGTGGCGAAGACGCTGAAGACATACGCCGCGCCCGTGCCCAGGGCGATGAGCGTGAACATGTTGAGGTGCCGGTTCTTCACCGACGCCCAGCCGCGCTGGAAGAAGGGCCAGCCGCCCCACAGCACCACGGGCGTCGCCAGCAGCAGCTGCGCCCAGGCCAGCACCGACGCGGGCACCGCGTGCTGCACGGGCTGCCCCGGAATCATGTCCGACATCGCCAGCACCAAAAGCGGCACCGTGAGCCCCATGCCCACCAGGAAGCGCCGCCACATGGACGTCAGCTCGGGGTCCGGCCTGTCCTCGGGCAGCACCGTGCGCGGCTCCAGCGCCATGCCGCAGATGGGGCAGCTCCCCGGCCCCTCGCGCACCACCTCCGGGTGCATGGGGCACACGTACTCGACGCGCGTCTCGGGGACCGAGAGCGTCTCCGGCTCCAGCGCCATGCCGCACTTCGGGCAGGCCCCCGGATGGTCCTGACGCACCTCCGGGTCCATGGGGCACACGTACATCGTCCCCGGCGTGGCGGGAGGCGGCGGCTCGGGCGACTCCGGGGGCGGCGCGAGGTAGCGCGCCGGGTCCGCGGCGAAGCGCTCACGGCACTTCGGGTTGCAGAAGTGGAAGGTGCGCCCCTCGTGCTCCAGGCTGCCGCCCTTGGGGGCGCTCGGGTCCACCTTCATCCCGCAGACCGGGTCGATGGCGTGCGCCCCCTCGCTCGGAGGAGGGGGAGCCGAGGGGTGCGGGTGGGAGTGGGAGCCCGGGTGGGAGTGGCGATGCATGGTGCGTCTCCTTTCCCCCGGGCCAACGAGACACCCGGCGGACTCTTACAGTCGATTTTCCGTAAGGGTGCGCACCCGCACCGGCGGCGTGCCCGCCTACTTGGGTGGCGCGTTGTAGCCCGCGTCGCCGTAGGGCTTCAGGCGGTCGAGCCACAGGTTCTCCAGCACGCGCAGCTCCTCGTTCAGGTCCACGCCGGGCTCCTTGGGCGGCTCGAGCACGTCGAGCACCTCGAAGGTGAACTTCTCCGCGCCGTGGCGCTTCCAGTCCTCGAGCAGCGCGGGGATGCGGGGCATGTTCATGGTCAGCTCGAAGCGGATGCGGTTGAGCATGCCCGGGACGTTGAGCGCCGAGCCCACCAGCACCTTGCCGTTGGCGTGGTTGCGCACGGCGAACACGCCCATCTCGGGAGGGTTCTCCTTGTACTCGCGCTTGAGGTCCGAGCGACGGGCCCGGCTTGCGTTGGCATCAGGGGACGACATGGGCGGCTTCCTCGTGGGGTGGGTGGGGATTTCGCGGCAGCGTTGGAGCAGGCGTTGTTCGAGCCGCGCGTGGGCCTGGGCATCGCGAGGCGCGAGCCAATCCGGACCGGCCTTCGCCCAGTCCGGGTCCGCCGGGTCCAGCCCGAGCAGGCCCAAGAGCCCGGGCTCGCAGATGAAGAACTGCTCGCGGAAGGGGAAGAGGTAGCCCCCGAACTCGCGCAGCGACGCGGCGGCCTCCTCGTAGGAGGTGAACCAGCGGTTGAGGTACGTGCCGCCGGTGCGGGAGAGCAGCCGCTCGAAGTCGACCCGGGGCGCATCGCGCGCCTCCAGCGCCTGCTTCAAGTCGCTCCAGGTGGCGTGCCCCTGCTCCCTCGCGATGACGGCGAGCGCGTGCTTGCGCTGGATGGAGTCACGGCGCGCGAGCACCTCGCCCAGCGAGAGGCTGGCGAAGCCGGGCAGCACGCGCAGCCGCTCCGCCGCGCGCGAGGCCTTCGCGGAGTCGTCCGCGGCGAGCGCCTTGAGCAGGAGCGACGCGCGGACCTTGCACTCTTGGAGGGAGAGGGGCTCGGAGCTGTCTGCAACGGTTCCCATGAGAAGTCCCTGAACGGCGGCCCCACCCGTGTCATGGGCCGTGGAAGGAACTCATCGGAAACTGTCGGACCTGCCGGATGAAGCGAGGGTGACGTCGTCTTTTCGGGCAGGCGCCCCTCGGCACCTGCGGAAGAGTTAACGGCGCGCCCGGGACTTCGGCAAGGGCTTTCTCGCCGGACCCGAGCGCCCCGCTCGCCGCCTGCTCAGGAGCGCGCCTTGCACGAGCAGTCCAGGCAGCCGTGGGACGCGCAGGTGCCGCAGCTGCGCTCCAGCTGCTTCTTGAGGGCCTGCCGCGCGCGGTGCAGGCGCACGCCCGCGTTGTTGGGGGTGATTCCCGCCTCGCGGGCCACGTCCGGCACGGAGCGCTCCTCCAGGTCCACCTCGCGGACCATCTGGGCGTACTCGGGCTTGAGGGTAGGCAACAGCTCGCCCACGCACGCGCAGACGGCCTGCCTGAGCTCGGGGTCCTCGGAGGGCTCCTCGGCGCCGAGCGCCTCGCGCGCCAGCGCACGCCCCTCCACCTGCTGATGGCGGTAGTGGTCCACCAGCGCGTTGCGCAGCAGCCGGTAGAACCACGTCACCGCGCCCTCCTCGTCGTCGAGGACACGCTGGCCCTCCAGCGACTTCACGAAGGCGGACTGGAGGATCTCCTCCGCCGTCGCGCGGTTGCCCACGCGCCGCTCCACGAAGGCGAGGAACTGGCGATGGTTCTCCACCAGCGCCCGCGTCACCGCGTCGCCCTCCTCGCGCATCGCCTCGGTGTTCTCGGAGGTGCTCACTTCACCACCAGCTGGCCCTTCATCATCTGCATGCCACAGGTGAACGCGAACGTGCCGACCTTGTCCGGAACGAAGGAGACCACCGTCTCCGTCAGACCGGGCAGCGGACGCCGGATGCCGAAGTCGGGGATGAGCAGCTCGTCGCCGCAGCCGCCCGAGTCCTTGCGCACGAAGCGCAGCCGCGCGGGCACGCCCTGCTTCAGCGTCACCTCGCTCGGCTGATAGCCGCCCTGCACCGTGATGGTCACCTCCTGCACCGCGTCGCCGCCCGTCGCCTCGGGCTTCGCGGCGGACTTCGGCGCGTCCGTGGGCGTCAGCAGGAAGCCGATGAAGTACTCCGCGTCCTCGGGCATCGGCAGGCGTACCGTCACCTCCCGCTCAGTGTCCGCAGGAGGCAGCATGCCGCTCAGGTACGCGCCACCCGCCTCGGGCACCAGCGGCGAGGACACGCCCGTCACCTCCACCACGCCCTTGCGTCCCGCGAGCGGCAGCGGCTGACGAAAGGCATCCGTCACCCAGACCCGCACCTCGCCGGAGCGCAGGGACAGCACCTCCAGATGCGTGTCGCCGCTCATCGCCACGACGCCACCGTGGAAGGGCGTGTGGTCGTGCTCCAGCGCCACCGCCTCGGCCACCACGCGCCCCTCGGCCTCTGTGCCCTTCACATGCACGCGCTGCCCCACGCGGGTGCTCAGCAGACTCTTCGCGTCCTGTCCCGGCGCCGCGAGCACCAGCGCGGTGGCGCCACTGTCCCGGACCAGCGAGTACACGCCGCCCTGCTTCGCGCAGTCCGCGGCGCTCAGGCCCTCGGGAGGGGTCGCGGGACAGGGCGCCACGCGCAGCGTCCCCACGAGCCCGTTGCCGTGTCCGTTCGCCTCCAGGTGCGCGGCGAAGCGAGCGACCTCCGGCTTCCCGTCCTTCACCACCGTCACCACCATGGCCAGGTGGTCATCGCCGTGCTCGGGCCCCTGTCCCGCCAGGTGGTCTCCCGCGGGCGTCAGCGTGACGTCCGGATAGCCGCCCTTGGCCACCTTCACCGAGCCCGTGGCCCCGTCCACCGGACGCGACGCGAGCGACGCATCGAGCAGGTACACGCGATAACCGCCGGCCCGCGTCGTCACCAACTCCAGATGCCCCCGAGGCGTCGCCTCCACCAGCCCACCGTGGGGCGCGGCGTGCGCATGCGGCGCCTCCTCGACGTGCGAGCGCGCGGCGACGGGCGCAGGCGCCGGTGACTCCTTCTTGCTGCATGCGGCCGCCATCCCCGCCGCCACCACCACCGCGATGAATCCGTGTCTCATCTCTCTCCTCAATCCCAATGCGGGCCCGCGAGGGCCTCAATACGAGCCCGCGAGTCGCTCTCCCTCGGGCCGGGGCCCCGGGAGCGTCAGGTCATCCTCGGTCCGCGCCGCCGCCTTGCGCGACAGGTAGCGCTCCAGCGCGGGACGTCCGAAGCGGTGGAACACGGCCGGCGTGACCAGCAGGTCCAGCAGCGTGGAGCTGATGAGCCCGCCCAGAATCACGGTGGCCACCGGGTGCAATATCTCCTTGCCGGGAGCGCCCGAGGCGAGCGCCAGCGGCACCAGCGCCAGCCCCGCCGTGAGCGCCGTCATCAGCACAGGCACCAGTCGCTCCAGCGAGCCACGCACCACCATCTCCCGGCCGAACACCGCGCCCTCGTGCTCCACCAGATGGAGGTAGTGCGAGATGAGCATGATGGTGTTCCGGCTGGCGATGCCGCACAGCGTGACGAAGCCCACGAGCGTCGCCACCGACAGCGGCTGTCCGGTGAGCACCACCGCCGTCACGCTGCCCACCAGCGCGAGCGGGATGTTGAGCATCACCTGCGCCACGAGGCGCGCCGAGCGGAAGTGTGCGTACAGCACCAGGAACATGCCCACGAGCGACACCAGCGACAGCAGCGCGATGAGCCGCGTCGCGGCCTCTTGGCTCTCGAACTGCCCCTCGTACGAGAGGAACGTCCCCGTCGGCAGCACCACGCTCGCGGCCACGCGCTCGCGGACCTCCTCCACCGCGCTGCCCAGGTCCCTGCCCGCCACGTTGGCCATCACCACCACGCGCCGCTGGAGGTGGTCGTGGTGGATGACGTTGGGGCCGCGCGACTCCACCACCTCGGCCACCGCGGCCACGGGCACCCGCGCGCCCGACGGCGTGTCCACCAGCGCCCGACGGAAGGCCTCCGCGTCCACCCGCGCGCGCTCCTCGTAGCGCACCAGCACGTCGAAGGTCCGCTGGCCTTCCAGCACCTGCCCCACCACCACGCCGTTGAAGGCCTTCTCGAGCTGCTCCGCCATCGCGCCCGGCTGGACGCCCAGCCGCGCCGCCTCCTCGCGCTTCAGGCGCACCTGGAGCTGGGGAATCAGCGTCTGCTGCTCCACCTGGAGGTCCACCACGCCGGGCACCTGCGCCATGACGGCGCGCACCTCCTCCGCCTTGCCTCGCAGCGCCTCCAGGTCCTGCCCGAAGAGCTTCACCGCCACCTGCGCGCGGATGCCGGACAGCAGGTGGTCCAGTCGATGCGAGATGGGCTGTCCCACGGACACGGACAGGCCGGGCAGCACGGACAGCCGCTCGCGCAGGTCCGCGAGCACCACGTCCCGAGGACGCCCGCCCTCCTTGAAGTCCACGTCCAGCTCCGAGTAGTGCACGCCCTCCGCGTGCTCGTCCTGCTCGGCGCGGCCGGTGCGGCGCCCCACGGTCTTCACCTCGGGGACGGAGGCGATGAGCCGCTCGGCCAGCAGCCCGAAGCGATTGGACTCCTCCAGCGACGTGCCCGGAGGTGCCAGCACGTTGACGGTGGCGGTGCCCTCGTTGAACGGCGGCAGGAAGGAGCGCCCGAGGAACGGCACCACCGCCACCGCGCCGAGCACCAGCACCGTCGCCCCCACCATCACCGCGCTCGAATGGGCCAGCGAGAAGTCGAGCACATGGCGCGCCCGAGCCTTCAACCACCGCACCACGGCGCCATCGCCGTGCTCCAGCAAGCGCCCCTTGGGGAGCAGGAACGCGCACAGCGCGGGCGTCACGGTGAGGGACACGAGCAGGGAGGCGAGGATGGACACCACGTAGGCCACGCCGAGCGGCGCGAACAGGCGGCCCTCGATTCCACCGAGCGCGAACAGGGGCAGGAACACCAGCACCACGATGAGCGTGGCGAAGACGATGGACCCACGCACCTCCGAGGAGGCGAGGTAGATGACGCGGAGCACGGGCTCGGGCTGCTCCTTCGCCCGATTCTCCCGGAGGCGCCGGTAGACGTTCTCCACGTCGACGATGGCGTCGTCCACCAGCTCGCCCACGGCCACCGCGAGGCCCCCGAGCGTGAGGGTGTTGATGGACAGACCGAACGCCTTCATCACCAGCGCGGTGATGACGAAGGAGAGCGGAATCGCGGTGAGGGTGATGGCGGTGGTGCGCAGGTTGACGAGGAAGAGGAACAACACCACCACGACGAGCAGCGCGCCGTCCCGCAGCGCCTCCACCACGTTGCCGATGGCGGCCTGGATGAAGTCCGCCTGACGGAAGAGCGTCTCCACGCGCACGTCCCCGGGCAGCGTGGAGCGCAGCTCCTTCACCGCGACGTCCACCTGCTCCGTCAGCGCGAGGGTGCTCGCGCCGGGCTGCTTCTGCACCGCGAGGATGACCGCGGGGCGACCGTTCATGCCGCCATCACCGCGCTTCACCGCCGGGCCCACGTCCACCTCGGCGACCTGGGAGAGGCGCACCGGGACACCGTCCCGCATCGCGACCACCGTGGCGCGAAGGTCCTCCACGGAGGCGCTGCGCGCGAGGTTGCGGACCAGGTACTCGCGCCCGCCCTTGTCCACGAAGCCGCCCGTGGTGTTGCCCTGGGACAGCCCCGCCGCGCGCTCCACGTCCTCGAAGGTGAGCCCGAAGGCCAGGAGCTTCTCGGGCGCCACGCGGACCTGGAACTGCTTCACCCCGCCGCCGAGCACCGTCACCTGGGCGATGCCGGGAATCGTGAGCAGGCGCTGGCGCAGCACCCAGTCCGCCAGCGAGCGCAGCTCCAGCGGCGACGTGCGCCCCTCCTCGCTCTGCACGCCGAGCAGGAGGATCTCCCCCATGATGGAGGACACGGGCGTCAGATGGGGCGCCACGTCGCGCGGCAGGCGCTCACGCGCCACCTGGAGCCGCTCGGAGACGAGCTGCCGGTCCAGGTAGATGTCCGTGCCCCAGTCGAACTCCACGTGGACGATGGACAGGCCCACGCCCGAGGACGAGCGCACCCGCTGCACGCCGGGCGCGCCGTTCATCGACGTCTCGATGGGCGTGGTGACGAGCGTCTCCACCTCCTCGGGGGACAGGCCGCCCGCCTCGGTCATCACCGTGACGGTGGGACGGTTGAGGTCGGGGAACACGTCCACGGGGAGTCGCGTGACGACCCAGCCGCCATAGAGCAGCACCGCCACCGCCGCGAGCACGACGAACAGGCGATGGCGCAGCGAGAAGAGGATGACGTGGTCCAGCACTACCGTCCCCCTCGCGCCAGCCGCAGCGCCGCCACGCCGGAGACCACCACCCGCTCTCCTGTCTTCAAGCCCTGGCGCACCGCCCTCCACGCGCCATCCGTGCCGCCGAGCACCACGGGGCGCAGCTCGAACGTCTCCGGCCCGGTGTGGATGAAGACGAAGGCGCGGCCCTCGTCCTCCACGACTGCATCCGTCGGCACGGCGAGCTCGTCCTTGCGTCCACCTTCTCCGAGCGCCACGTCCACGAACATGCCAGGGCGCAGTCGGCCCTCGCGATTGTCGACCTCGAAGAGCACGCGCACGCTGCGCGTCGCCTCGTCCACCATCTGGCCCACGTGATAGGGCTTCGCCGGGAAGTGCTGGCCGGGATAGGCCGCGGTGGAGATGAGCGCCCCCGTGGTGCCCTCGGCCCGCGCGACCTCGGCCTCGTAAACGTGCGCCTCCACCCAGACGATGGAGGCGTCCAGCACGGTGAAGAGCGGACGCGACGGGTCCACCTGCTCACCCACGGAGGCTCGGGCCTCCACGAGCACGCCGTCGATGGGCGCGACCAGTGAGACGCGCGCGGTGCCCTGCCCCTGGCGTGCGCCCGCGAGGACCTCGCGCGCGGACTTCGCCCGGCTCCACTCCTGCTCGGCGGTGCTCACCGCGAGCCGTGCCTGTTGGACCTCCTTCTCCGCCACCACGCCCTGGAGGGACTCGAGGCGCGTGAGGTCCCGTCGAGCCTGCTCCAGCGCGGCCTGGGCGCGGGAGACCTCGGCCTCCGCCTGGAAGTGGCTCGTCGACAGGCCGGTGGACTCGGAGGTGGAGAGGCTCTGCTGCACCAGCGCCAGCACCTCGCCGCGCTTCACGCGCTGGCCGACGAGCGGCACGGCGCCGTTCGCCGCGAGCACCCGCCCCGCGACGGGCGCGGACACCTGGGCGATGCGGTCGGTGCGAGGCACCACCTTCCCGGGCGTCACCAGTCGGGACTCCACCGAGCGCACCGCCGCGCGGCGCGTGCGGACCTCCAGGAGGAACTGCGTCTCCTTGGGGACGGAGAAGGACGGGCCGGTGACGACGGGCTGGGCGGCGGCGTGGGACTCGCCCGTGTGCGCCAGGGCGACGGAGCCGCTCAGGGAGAGACAGAGGAACAGCCAGAACGTGGACCGCATCACCGACCTCATGTCCGCACCTTCTTGCGGCGGGACGTCCACCACGCCCCGACGACCGCCAGCAGCGATGCGCCGCCCACCGCGCCCCAACGCCAGCCTTCCGTGGCTCCGGTGGCGCCCGACGTGTCGTGGTCGTCCTCGAGATGCACCGTGCCGAGCGCCAGCACGTCGACGTCGTTGCCGCGCGTCACCGTGACCACGGCGGCCCACTCGGTCTCGGGTTCGAGCAGGGCCTCTGTCTCGTAGGCGCCCGCCGACAGCATTCGCGCGGGCAGCTTCTGCACGGTGCTGCCCGTGAGCGTGAGCTCCACCTGCGCGCCGCTCACCGGGGCGTTCGTCTCCGTCTCGGCGACCCAGATGCGGACCTGGGTCTTCGGCGTCTCGGAGTGCTCGGGGTGCTTGAGCACGACCTCGAACACGTCCCCCGTCGCCGCGAGCACGTGCTGCGCATCACGGACCCCGGAGGACACGGCCGGTCCACCATGCGACTCGCCCTCGTGCGCCAGGGCGGGGAGCGCCAGGAGCGCGCACATCCACACCGCATGCTTCGACGACGTGCTCATTCCGGCACCTGTCCCGTCGGGAGCCGCCCCACCGAGCGCAGCAGGGCCACACGGGCCCGGACGAGCGCGGCCGCCGCGTCCACACCTTCCGCCGCCGCCGCGAACGCCCTGTCTCGCGCGAGGAACAAGGCATCGAGCCCCAGCTCTCCGGCCTCGTACGCGCGACGCACCAGCTCCAGGTTGCGGTCCACCGAGGGGCGCACCGACATCAGTGACTCATGCGCCGAGCGCGCCGCATCGAACGTCGCTCGCGCCACGGCTTGTTCCGCGGACACATCTCGCTCACTCGCCACCTGCTCCGATTCACGCACCTTGCGTCGGGCCCGCGCCTGCGCCAGCTCGGGCTGGTTCCGGTCCCACAGCGGCAGCGGCACCGAGAGCCGCGCGATGAGCAGGTGCTCGGTGTGCACATCCGAGAAGGCGCCGTGGGACTCCGGCCGTCGCTCACGCTCGTAGCCGAGGGACACCGTCGGACTCGGGATGCGCTCCCGGCGCAGCAGGTCCACCTCCGAGCCCGCCGCGGCCACCTCGGCGCGCGCCGCGACCAGGCTCGGGGGCTCACCCTCCAGCGACGAGGGCAGCGGCTGGGTCGCTGTGTCCACGAGCGAGACACGCAAGGCCGCGTCCATCGAGCGACCCAGGCGACGATTCAGCTCGGCCCGAGCCGCCACCACCTCCGCCACCGCCTGCGCCGCGCGGGCCTCCGCACGCGCGCGCTCCAAGGCAGCGGCGTTGCGGTCCAGCTCCGACACATCGCCCGCGGCGAAGCGACGCACCGTGGCCGCCTCCATCTGACGCGTCAGCTCGAGCGACTCACGCGCCAGCGTCGCGCGCGCCTCGCGGCGCTCCAGCTCCACGGCCGACTCCACGGCGCCCGCCGAAGCACTCAGCATCACCGCGTGACGTCGTGCACGGGCAGCAGCCAGGGCCGCGCTCGCGCGCTCCACGCGCAGCCCCGACTGTCCGGCGACCTCCAGGGACTGACTCAACACGAGCTCCGTGCGCTGCTCACCCGAGTTCCCCATGAGCGCATCCGTGACCAGGGCCAGCTCGACGGAGGGGTTCGCGCGGGGCCAGCGGCCGTCGGTCGCGCGGACGCCCTCGGCGCCTTGCTCCTCCGCTTGTGCCGCCGCGACCTCCGGACTGCGCGCCAGCGCCTCCGACACCACGCGCTCCAGCGACCACGCCTCCGAGGGCGAGGCGGCCAGCACGAGCGACAGGGCGGCGGACACGAGCGACATGCCCGTCACCATCGCAAGCCCCGTACCCACGCCGAACCCCAGCGATTCCAACAGGTTGCGAGCCGGCGCCACGGCCACAGGTGTGACCGAATCCATCACACTGTGATGGCCCCGAGCGGAGCACGGCCCTGTGGCCTCACGGCGCACATCACCGCCTGCCGGGCTCATGGGCCGCGGTGGAAATCACCCGGGTGAGCAGCCAGCCGGCGAGCCACGGCCCGTACTGCATTCAAGAGAACGCTGGCCGCCTCCGGCCGACGCCCTCATCCCTCCAAGGAAGCAATGTGACGCCAATCATTCATCATCGAGGCTCGTGCGGCCCGGTCACACGCTCGAACGACACTCCAAGGTTCCCCACTCCTTCGAGCGCAGTCTTGATGTCCTCCGAAACAACGAACGCGACCTTGAACCGCTTCAGCCGGAAGACCTGGGCGCCTTCAGTCTTCGCGGGGTCGATTCGCAGGCCATAGATCCAGCTGTACTCCCCTTCATAGCCAGGGGCTGGCGCATCCCCGTCATCATGGTGCACCTCCCGGCATCGTGCCTCGTCGATGGCATCGACCACCTTGGTTGCATTCACGACGAAGAATCGCTCCGGCGCTCCCTCCACCGTCACCGGAAACAGTTGGACGTCACCAGGAGCCAGCGTTCTGAAGACGTTCGCGAGTGCCTCACTGACGATTGGGGTGCGCTCAACTCCTCCAAACACGAAAGCGCGCTTCGTCCCCGGGTGTGAAACCTGGGACTCGATGGGGCCAGGGTCCGCAAGCACGCGCCCATCCGTGAACAGCCAAGGCTCTTCGAACGCCTCGCCGGATGCCCGCGTGGGCGTCTCCACGAGCCATCGAGGCACGTCCGCCAACCCCACCCAATAAAAGTTCCGCTCCACCCGGCCTCCTATCTCACGATGAAGCTGCGCAACTCCGAGCCGGGAGTCAGCAACTCGTCCGCAATCTTCGCGAGTTCCTTCTGCAGACTGGCCCTGCAGCTCTCCGTCGTTCTACACCGCGCGACGGAGCGCTCGAGGCGGGTCAGCACTGAATTGTGATAGAACTCAGGGTGAGGCCCTTCGTGCCCATCCAGCCGCACCTTGTTTGCCGCATCCTCGAGCGACATCCCCGCCCTCTTGAAGATCCTCTCGCACTCTGGCGTCCAAGGGCCGCCCGTCACGCTGGAGTTGGGATTCTTGTTCGTGCAGATGTGGTGAACCGGCCCGGACTCATCGCCAGGGAACCGTCCTTCCCCGTACATCGCAAGGGCAGCGGCAGCCCCCGGTGCAAGCGCGACATTCAGCACTCCGGAGGCGGGCATCGCAATGGAAGTCACGCCACCACTCATGGCGGCCCCGAGCTGGAAGCATGACTCGGCCTGGGCCCTGAGCGCGGCGCGGGAGAAGCCTGGGAGCTTCGGCCCTTGAGCCGCCATCGCGCCCTTTCCACCCAGCGCCGCCATGACGACGAGCACCAGGACGCGCGTGCCGTTCGCCCCCAGCACGCTCCCGAACCGATGTCCGATGTCCTGTAGCTAGATGACGCTCATCGCCTTGCCAGCATCATCCCACAAGCGGACGAATCCGCGCCCAATCTCCCAGACCGGTACGACCCCGAGGTAGGCCACCATCGCCGCCGTCAACGCCACCGCGATGACCTTGGTGACAGGTTCGGGTAGCGCCATCGTGAGAAGCATCGTCAACGCCGCTGACGTCACCATGGCCTTGAGTACGACCGGGTTCAGCATCTTGCCGACCTCGGATTCGACGCTGTCCCATACGGTGTCTAGCGCGAAGGACAAGGCCATCAGCGTCCGGTCCTTTCGGGAGAACGTCAGCCCCGTTCCGCCCACCAGGGTCAAGCAGTCGTCCGCATCGGGACAGATGCGCGAGTACAGCGTCTCCAGCGAGCTCCCCAAGCCCGAATCGACGAGGCCATGGGACGATGCCAGAAGTGATTGGGACCGAGACCACCCGCGCTCGTCCACCTCTTCAGTCTCCCGGAACGCAACGGCCATCCGCGTGTCCAGGATGAGGCGCACGACCGCAGACCTGAACTCGTCGTCACTCACCTCGACCGGTTCGACATCCACCGACTCATGGACGACCCGCTGTCCACGCCCGACGTCGATATGGACAACACGAGTGCTCGTACAGCCCATCGACAGAAGCAGTAAAGCCACTACCGCAATCGATCTCATGGAACTCCCCGAAGCTGCCTCCCGGCGGAAGGAGGCGGGGCATCGTGACTCCGGGGGCTGACAATCCTACGGGGTCATGAGGGCCACACCCGGCGGCGCCTTCCAGGAAGTCCCGCAAGCACAGCCAGCGGCGACGTTTCCGGCTCTCGCACGGGCAACCATGCGGGCTTGCGTGGGATTGACAAGGCCCCGCATCCCGTTTATTTCGCATGCAGCATCAAGAGCGGTCCCGCTTCGGCGGTGGCCCGACAACCTGGAGACGGACCTCCAAGGTGTCCAAACGATGCGGTCCGGAGAGCAGGTGCTCCCCGGGCAAACCAAGTGTCCGAGGCGAGGCAGTCCCTCCGCTTCGGTGAGAGAGGACCTCGTGGTTCCCACCGCTCGCATCGCCCCCCTGTACCCCGCGAAGGTCCGTCGCGCGTTCCGCTCGCCCGAGAGCGTCCGAATGCGCCACGCCCTGCCACGCACGCTCGCGCGAATGCGCGGGCCGGTGCACGCCGGCTAGGGCTTCCACCGCTCCTTCCCTTCATTTCTTCCGTCGGCGATCCAGCGCCGCGCTCGCTCGACGTGTGCGTCGGCGTCGCGGACGTGCGCCTCCATGTCTTCAGGGCCGCAGGCCCTCGTTCGAGGTTCGCAGATGAGCAGCAATTCCTATCGGGTGATGAAGTTCGGAGGCTCCTCCGTGGGCTCCCCGCGCCGACTGCGTCAGGTCATCGAGTTGATTGGACAACACGCACGCACGGGCCCGCTCGCCGTCGTCGTGTCCGCCATGGGCGACACCACCGACTGGCTGCTCGAGGCCGCGGACCTCGCCACCCGGGGCGAGCTGGAGGGCGCGCTCACGGTGGTGGGCCGCATCGCCCACCTCGCCAAGACGAACGCCGCCGCGCTCCACCCCGCGCAGTCCGCCACGCTCGCCGCGCGCGTCGACCAGCTCCTCGCGCCCCTGCAACGGCTCCTCCATGGACTCTCGCTCACCCGCGAGTGTTCCCCCGCGTCCAAGGACAAGGTGCTCTCCTTCGGTGAGCTGGTCTCCGCCACGCTCCTCGCCGAGCTGCTCGACGCCTCCGGCACCCAGGCCCGCTTCCGCGACGCGCGTCACCTGCTCGTCACCGACGACGCCTTCGGCACCGCGCGCGTGGACGTGCCTCGCACTCGCGAGCGGCTCCAGTCGAGCAGCGCCGAGTGGGGCACCACCGTGCCCGTCATCCCCGGCTTCATCGCGTCGACGCCCGACGGCCGCACCACCACGCTCGGCCGCAACGGCTCCGACTACACCGCCGCCCTCGTCGCGCAGGGCCTGGGCGCCACCGAGGTCACCGTGTGGACCGACGTGCTCGGACTGCACACCGCGGACCCGGACCTGGTGAGCGACGCCTACCCCGTCCCGCACCTCTCCCACGGCGAGGGCCTGGAGCTGGCCGCCGTCGGCGTGCGCATGCTGCACCCGCGCACGATGATTCCGCTCATCGAGTCCGGCATCTCCCTGCGCATCCGCAACACCATGCACCCGGAGCACCCGGGCACGCTCATCGACGCCGTCGGCTCGAGCGACGTCCAGCGCCCCACCTGCATCGCCACCCGCGAGGACCTGGCCCTGCTCGGCATCGAGGTGCGCAAGCTCTCCGACCAGTTCCAGCTGGGCGAGCGCGTCCTCGCGGCGCTGCGCTCGGCCCGCGTCACCGTGTGGATGACGGCCCAATCCGCCAACGGCCAGTCCATCGCCGTGGTCATCCCCCGCCCCGACACCGAGCGCGCCAGGACCGCGCTGGAAAGGGAGCTGGCCCAGGAGCTCGCCCGCCGCGAGGTCGAGCCGCTCGGCATCCGTCAGCCCGTGACGCTCGTCACCCTCGTGGCCGAGGCGATGGGCCACGGCGTCAACGTCGCCGGCCGCTTCTTCAGCGCGCTGGGCGCGGTGGGCGTCGGCGTTCGCGCCAGCGCCCAGGGCGCCAGCTCCCGCTCCATCTCCTGCGTGGTGGACGCGGCGGACACCGCCATCGCCGTGCGCACCACGCACGCGGCCTTCAACCTCGCCCACCAGCAGGTCAGCCTCTTCCTGCTCGGCAAGGGCACCGTGGGCGGACAGCTCCTCACCCAGCTGCGCAGCCAGGAGGCGCTGCTGCGCGAGCGCCACGGCATCGCCCTGCGCGTGGTGGGCATCGCCGACAGCCGGCGCAGCCTGTTCAACCCGGCCGGCCTGCCGTTGGAGGGACTCGAGGAGCAGCTCGCGCGCGTCGTCCGCGGTGAGTCCGGCACGCGCGCCCTGCCGCCGCTGCTCGACGAGCTGCGCCGGCTGCCCGTGCCCATCCTCGTCGACTGCACCGCCAACGGTGACGTCGCCTCGCTCTATACCGAGGCGTTCCGTCGGGGCATCCACGTGGTCGCCGCGAACAAGAAGCCGCTCGCCCTGCCGTGGAACGAGCGCGAGGCGCTGCTCGCCGAGGCCCGTCGTCACCACGTGGCCTACCACTACGAGACGACGGTGGCCTCCAGCCTCCCCGTCATCGACACGCTCGCCAACCTGGTGCGCACCGGCGACACCGTGCGACTCATCACCGCGTCCCTCTCCGGCACGCTGGGCTTCATCTGCAACGAGCTGATGGCGGGCGTGCCGCTGTCCACCGCCGTGCGCACGGCCAAGGAGCGCGGCTTCACCGAGCCCGACCCGCGCGAGGACCTGTCCGGCGCCGACGTCGCGCGCAAGGCGCTCATCCTCGCCCGCGAGCTGGGCCTGCCCCTGTCCCTCTCCGACGTCGCGCTGGAGCCCTTCGTCCCCGAGCCCGCCGACGCGGGCGACACCGCAGAGTCCTACCTGCGAAGCCTCCGCGCGCTCGACGCCGAGTACACCCGGAAGGTGGAGCACGCCCGCCAGGGCGGCACCGTGCTGCGCTACCTGGCCCGCATCGACCCGACGCGGCTGGGCACCGACACCCCCGTCATCCGCGTGGGGCTCGCGCCCGTGGAGGCGGGCCAGCCCGCCGCGGACCTGCGCGGCTCCGAGTCCTTCGTGTCCTTCACCACCACGCGGCACAGCGAGTTCCCGCTCACCGTGCGCGGCGCGGGCGCGGGGGGCGCCGTGACGGCCTCCGGTGTCCTGGCCGACATCCTCCGCGTCTCCCAGACGCTGCGCGGTCGATGAAGCACCCTCGGCTCCGAAAGGAATCACGACCATGAAGCTCGCCACCGCCCTCGTCCACGCCGGCACCCGCCGCGACCCGGCCACCGGCGCCATCGCCGTCCCCGTCTACCACTCCGCCACCTACCAGCACCCCGCGCTCGGCCAGTCCACCGGCTACGACTACTCGCGCACGAAGAACCCCACCCGCGCCGCGCTGGAGGACGCGCTCGCGCAGCTCGAGGGCGGCGCCCGGGGGCTCGCCTTCGCGTCCGGCATGGCCGCGCTGCACGCCGCGCTCAGCCTCTTCGGCCCCGAGGACCACGTGGTCCTCACCGAGGACCTCTACGGCGGCACGTTCCGCCTCGTGGACCGGCTGCTCCACCTGCCCCACACCTTCGTGGACACGACGAAGCCAGAGGCCGTGCGCGCGGCGCTGCGCCCCAACACCCGGGCCGTGGTGGTGGAGACGCCCACCAACCCGCTGATGAAGTCGGCGGACCTGCCCGCGCTGGTGGCGCTCACGCGCGAGGCGGGCGTGCTGCTCATCGTCGACAACACCTTCCTCACCCCGTACCTCCAGCGTCCGCTGGAGCTGGGCGCGGACCTCGTCGTGCACTCGGCCACCAAGTACCTGGCGGGACACAACGACGTCGTCGCCGGAGCGCTCGTGGTCCGCGACGCGGCGCTGGGCGAGAAGCTCGCGTACCTCCAGAACGGCATCGGCGCCATCCTGGGGCCACAGGACGCGTACCTGGTCATCCGCGGCCTCAAGACGCTCGCGCTGCGCATGGAGCGCCACCAGTCCAACGCGCGCGAGGTGGCCACGTTCCTCTCCAGCCATCCCAAGGTGGAGCGCGTCCACTACCCGGGCCAGGGCGGCATGCTGTCCTTCAGCGTGAAGGACGCGGCCCTCGTTCCCCAGGTGCTCGCCGGCGTGCGCCTGTGCCTCTTCGCCGAGTCGCTCGGCGGCGTCGAGACGCTCATCACCTTCCCCGCCACGCAGACCCACGCGGACATCCCCGTCGCGCGCCGGGAACAGCTTGGCATCACTGACCGACTGCTTCGCCTCTCCGTGGGTATCGAGGACTGCCATGACATCATCTCCGACCTGGCCCAGGCGCTCGACGGGCACTCCCGCTCCGAAGACGTTCGCCACGCGCCTGCTGCACACCGGCCATGAAGTGGACCCGGTGACGGGCGCCGCGGCGGTGCCCATCTACCAGGTGTCCATGTTCGACCAGCCGGGCCTGGAGACGCCCGGCGAGTTCGACTACGCGCGCTCGGGAAACCCGACGCGCAAGGCGCTGGAGGGCGTGCTCGCGACGCTCGACGAGGGCGCGGGGGCGTTCGCCTTCGGCTCCGGCATGGCCGCGCTGTCCACCGTGCTGATGCTCTTCAGCGCGGGCGACCACCTGGTCGTCACCGATGACTGTTACGGCGGCACCTATCGGGTGCTCACCCGGGTGTTCAGTCGCTTCGGGCTGAAGGCCACGTTCGTGGACACGAGCGACCCGGAGGCCGTGCGCGCCGCGTTCCGTCCCGAGACGAAGGGCCTCTTGGTGGAGACGGTGAGCAACCCGTTCCTCAGGCGCACCGACGTCAAGGCCATGTCCGCGCTCGCGCGCACGTACGGCGCGCTGCTCATCGTGGACAACACGTTCCTGTCGCCCTACCTGTCGCGGCCGCTCACCGAGGGCGCGGACATCGTCGTGCACTCGGCCACCAAGTTCCTGAGCGGACACAGCGACGTCATCGCGGGCACGGTGGCGGTGCGCACGCCGGAGCTGGCGAAGGAGGTCTACTTCCTCCAGAACGCGGTGGGCGCGGTGCTCGGCCCCCAGGACTGCTTCCTGCTCCAGCGCGGCATCAAGACGCTCCAGGTCCGCATGGAGCGACAGGTGCGGACGGCCGCGGCGTTGGCTCGCTGGCTCGCCGGCCGTCATGAAATCGAGCGGGTCTACTATCCGGGCATCGGCGCGGTGGTGTCGTTCCGGCTGGCGAGCGACGCGATGACGTCGAGCTTCGTGGAGGCGCTCAAGCTGCCGCTGCTCGGCGTGTCTCTGGGCGCGGTGGAGAGCATCCTCACGGTGCCGGCGAGGCACTCGCATGCCTCCGTGCCCGCCGCCGAGCGCGAGCGTCGGGGAATCACCGACGCGCTCATCCGCTTCTCCGTGGGTCTGGAGGACGTGGAAGACCTCCAGGCGGACCTGGCGAACGCGCTGGGCCGAGCCTTCCGTGAGGCCGCTTGAGGAGGCGGTCGGATTGACAGTGCGGGACGGATTGATTACGTCTGGAGCTCGATGCTCGTCTTCGTCGCCACGTCCGGAACCTGTTGTCGCGGCATGTGTTGTCGCGTCACGACGGGTCCGTCCGTTCGAGCGTACTGAGCGTCCTTCGCGCACAGGCGTGTCCGGCCCGTCCCCAGCACCTGGAGACGGGCCGTTCTCTTTTTCCCCACACGCCGGGGCGCTGCATCGAGGTCCCGGCCCTTCCCACCGAGAGACCGGATGCCCCACAACATCTACCCCGACGTGACGCAGCTCATCGGCCGCACGCCCATCGTCCGCCTGTCGCGCATCGGCACGCCGGAAGAGGCCACGCTGCTGGCCAAGGTCGAGTTCTTCAACCCGGGCGGCAGCGTGAAGGACCGCATCGGCCTGGCCATGCTCGAGGACGCGGAGAACCACGGCCGGCTGCGTCCGGGCATGACGATTGTCGAGCCCACCAGCGGCAACACCGGCGTGGCGCTCGCGATGGTCGCCGCGGTGAAGGGCTACCGCATCATCCTCACCATGCCGGAGAGCATGAGCGTGGAGCGCCGGCGCATCCTGGAGGCGTATGGCGCGGAGCTGGTGCTCACCCCCGCGGCCAAGGGCATGAACGGCGCCGTCGAGGCGGCCGACGAGCTGCTCAATCAGTTGGGCGACAAGGGCTTCATGCCGCAGCAGTTCCGCAACCCGTCCAACCCGGAGATCCACCGCCGCACCACGGCGAAGGAAATCCTGGGCGATCTGGACGTGACGAAGCTGGACGCCTTCGTGGCGGGCATCGGCACGGGCGGCACCATCACCGGCGCGGGCGGTGTGTTGAAGAAGGCCAACCCGCGGCTCCAGGTCATCGCGGTGGAGCCGCTGCGCTCGCCGCTGCTCACCGAGGGCAAGGCGGGGCCGCACCGCATCCAGGGCATCGGCGCCAACTTCGTCCCGGAGGTGCTGGACCGCGCCGTGTACGACGAGGTCATCGACGTGGCGGACGTGGATGCGTACGTGGCCGCGAAGGACCTGGTGCGCAAGGAGGGACTGCTCGTCGGTATCTCCAGCGGCGCGGCGCTGCACGCGGCCCGTCAGGTGGCGCGCCGACTGGGGCCCGGCAAGACGGTGCTCACGGTGCTGCCGGACACCGGTGAGCGTTACTGGAGCTTGTTCGCGGCCTTCGCCGAGGAGCTGGCGAAGACACCGCAGGGAGTCGCTGGATGATTGAGTTGCGCGGTATCAGCAAGGTGTACAGGCAGGGCGGGCGCGAGGTGTCTGCGCTCCAGGACGTGACGCTGCGGGTGGACCCGGGCGAGGTGTTCGGCGTGCTCGGACAGAGCGGCGCCGGCAAGTCCACGCTCATCCGCTGCGTCAACCTGCTGGAGCGTCCCACCCAGGGGCGCGTGCGGGTGAACGGGAAGGAGATGCTGTCGCTGAGTCCCGATGAGCTGCGCCAGGCGCGGCAGGGCATCGGGATGATCTTCCAGCACTTCAACCTGTTCTCCTCGCAGACGGTGGCGCAGAACGTCGCCTACCCGCTGGAGGTGGCGGGCCTGCCGCGCGAGCAGATTCGCGAGCGGGTCGCGGAGCTGCTCTCGCTGGTGGGGCTGTCGGACAAGGCGGACGTGTATCCCTCGCGGCTGTCGGGCGGGCAGAAGCAGCGGGTGGGAATCGCGCGGGCGCTGGCGCCGCGTCCGCGCATCCTGCTGTCGGACGAGGCGACGTCGTCGCTGGACCCGGAGACGACGCGCTCGGTGCTGTCACTGCTGAAGGACCTCAATCGCCAGCTGGGGCTCACCATCCTGCTCATCACGCACCAGATGGAGGTGGTGAAGGCCATCTGCGACTCGGTGGCGGTGCTGGAGCAGGGCCGGCTGGTGGAGCAGGGCAAGGTGGTGGAGCTCCTGTCGCGGCCGGGCACGCATCTGCATGAGCTGTGCTATCCGCCGTTCGCCACGGGCGAGGCCTCGGTGCTGCGAGGGGGACAGCGGGTGTCGCTGTCCTTGTCGGGTGAGCACTCGACGCGGCCCATCCTGTCCACGCTGGCGCGGCGGTTCGACGTGGACGCGCACCTGTTGGAGGGCTCGCTGGAGCGCGTGGGTGAAGCGCGCGTGGGCCGGCTGTTGTTCGAGCTCACCGGCGCGCCGGACGCGGTGAGCCAGGCGCTGGCGTTCCTGCGTGAGCAGGGCCTGACGTCCGAGGAGGCGACCCATGCCTGGTGAGCAGCTGGCGCGGGCGCTGTGGGTGGCGACCCTCGAGACGCTCTACATGACATCGGTGGCCACCGTGCTGGTGGTGGTGCTGGGGCTGCCGCTGGGAGTGCTGTTGGTGCTCACGGACCGGGGCGGACTGTGGGAACGGCCGGCGCTGAACCGCGTGCTGGGCACGTTGGTCAACGTGGGGCGCTCGGTGCCGTTCATCATCTTGATGGTGGCCATCGTCCCGCTGACGCGGTTGCTGGTGGGGACGACCATCGGCACCACGGCGGCCATCGTCCCGCTGGTGGTCGCGGCGATTCCCTTCATGGGGCGGGTGGTGGAGCAGGGCCTGCGCGAGGTGGATGGAGGGCTGGTGGAGGCCGCCATCGCGATGGGCTCCACGCACCGGCGGGTCATCTTCCGGGTGCTGTTGCCGGAGGCCCTGCCGTCTCTCGTGCGCGGCATCGCGCTCGTGGTTATCAGCCTGCTCGGCTACAGCGCCATGGCGGGCGCAGTGAGCGGAGGTGGGCTGGGAGACCTGGCGGTGAAGTACGGCTACATGCGCTTCCGCACCGACGTCATGTTGGGCTGCCTCGCCGTGTTGCTGGCGCTGGTGCAGCTCGTCCAGTGGCTCGGTGACGGCCTGGCGTCCCGCTTCGACCACACCACGCAGCGTCCCAGCCGCGCACTCGAGTGAAATTTCCGCGCGGGTCTGTTGTTGGCCCGCGCCCCTCTCCCCTTCGGACATGCGGAACCCCCACCCCATGAAGCCACCCGCGTCATTCCTGCTCATCCCCCTGGCCTTCGCGGCCGTCTCCGCCGCGTTGCTGGTGGGGACGGGCTGCAAGAAGTCGGAAGCCCCCGCCACCGGCGAGGCCCCTGGCATTCCCACGCTGAAGGTCGGCGTCAACCCGGTGCCCCACGGGGAGATTCTCCGCGCGGCGGTGCCCGTGGCCCTGCGCGACGGCGTGCGCGTGGAGGTGGTGGAGTTCACCGACTACGTGCAGCCGAACATCGCGCTGGCGGACCAGCAGCTCGACGCGAACTACTTCCAGCACGTGCCCTACCTGGAGCGCTTCGCCGAGGACCGGAAGCTGTCCTTGCGCAGCGCGGGCTCGGTGCACCTGGAGCCGCTGGCGCTGTACTCGACGAAGTTCCGTCAGCTCGCGGAGCTGCCCGAGGGCGCGCAGGTGACGATTCCCGCCGACCCGAGCAACGCGTCCCGCGCGCTGCACCTGCTGGCGGACCAGGGGCTGTTGCGGCTGCGCGAGGGAGCGGGCGCCGGCGCGACGTTGCAGGACGTGGTGGGCAATCCTCGCAAGCTGGAGTTGAGGGAGATCGACGCGGAGCAGCAGCCGCGCACGCTGCAGGACGTGGCCGCCGCCGTCATCAACGGCAACTACTTCCTGGAGGCGCAGAAGCACCTGAACCTGGACGCGAAGGTGCTGGCCCGTGAGTCCGCCACGCGCAACCCGTACGCCAACGTGCTCGTCGTGCGGAAGGGTGACGAGGGTCGCCCCGAGGTCCGCACGCTGCTCAAGGCCTTGCAGTCCCAGGAGGTGCGGCGGTTCATCGAGGCGAACTACGGCGGCGCGGTGGTGCCGGCGTTCTGAGGGGACGAGCGAGCTACTCCGTGCGCTTGAAGTCGTCGGAGCGCACGCCGTAGCGCTTGAGCAGCCGGTGGAGGCTCTCGCGCTCCATGCCGGCGCGCTCGGCGGCGTGGGTGACGTTGCCTCCGAACTCCTGCATCAGCGCAGTGAGGTACTCGCGCGAGACGGTGTCACGCGCGCCGTCCACGGCTTCGCGGTAGGGCAGCTTCGCGAGGGACTCGGTCGCGGCGCGGACACCTGGGGAGGTGCTGGCGGCGCGGGGTGTTGTCAGCACTTCCGGTGGAAGCTCCTCGGGAGTGATTCGCGTACCCTGCGCCACGGCCACCGCGCGCGCCACGGCGTTCTCGAGCTGACGCACGTTCCCGGGCCACTCGTAGGTGGAGAGCGCGCGCAGCGCCTCGGGCGTGAAGCTGTCCACCTCGGGCCTCCCGGCGCGGGAGAGGAAGTGCATCGCGAGCAGCGGGATGTCCTCGCGTCGCTCTCGCAGCGAGGGCAGTCGCACCGTCACCACGTTGAGGCGGTAGTAGAGGTCCTCGCGGAAGCGGCCCGCGGACACCTCGGCGGACAGGTCGCGATGCGTGGCGGCGACGACGCGCACGTCCACCTTCACCGGCGTGGTGGTGCCCACGCGGCGGACCTCCCGCTCCTGGAGCGCGCGGTTGAGCTTCACCTGCACCGGCAGCGGCAGGTCTCCAATCTCGTCGAGGAAGAGCGTGCCGCCGTGGGCCTCCTCGAAGAGGCCGGGCTTGGCCACCGTGGCGCCGGTGAACGCGCCCTTGGCGTGGCCGAAGAGCTCGCTCTCCACGAGCTCCGCGGGCAACGCGCCACAGTTCACCGCGACGAAGGGCTTGGAGGCACGGGGGCTCTCGCGATGCACGGCGCGCGCGGCGAGCTCCTTGCCCGTGCCGGTCTCTCCCGTGAGGAGCACGGTGAGGTCCCTGGCGGCCACCTGGGACAAGAGGCCGTGCAGCGCGCGCATCGCGGGGCTCTCGCCGAGCATGCCGTGGAGGCCAGGGGCCACCGCGAGGCGTGCCTTCAGGGACGAGACCTCGCGGCCCTGGCGGCGCTTCTCCAGCGCGCGGGCCACGACGAGCGCGACCTCGTCCGGGTCGAAGGGCTTGGAGAGGTAGTCGTAGGCGCCCTCCTTGATGGCCTCGACGGCCTTCGGGATGCTCGCGAAGGCGGTGACGAGGAGGACCTCTGTCTCGGGGGCGCGGCGCTTCACCTCGCGCAGCACGGCGAAGCCATCCGCGCCCGGCATCTGGATGTCGGTGACCACCACGTCGAAGTCGCGCGAGGCGAGGCAGGCGAGGGCCTGCTCTCCATCCGCGGCCTCCGTCACGGCGTAGGCGTCTCCGAGCATGCGCGAGAACAGCTTGCGCATGTTCTCCTTGTCGTCGACGACGAGGACGGTGGGCTTGTTGGAGGAGCTCATGACATGGCCTCCCGCTCCGCGGACACGGGGGGCAGGCGGAGTGTGAAACGTGCGCCGCCGAGAGGACCGGTGTCGGCCTCGATGCGGCCGCCGTGGGCCTCGGCGATGGCCTGGCTCACGGCGAGGCCCAGTCCGGTGCCCGTGGACTTGGTGGTGAAGAAGGGTTCGAAGAGGCGACGTCGGTCCTCGGGCTTCACGCCCGGGCCGGAGTCGGAGACGGCCACGGTGGCGCCGCCGTCCTGGGAGGGCGCGATGTGGACCTCGACGGTGCCGCCGTTTCCAGCGGCCTCGGCGGCGTTCTTCACGAGGTTGAGGAGCACCTGACGCAGGCGCGAGGGCTGGGCCCAGACATTCGCCGCGCCCGCCACGCGCACCTGGACCTGGCCGAGTCGCTCGGCCTCACGCAGCCGGGCCACCACGTCCTCGCACGTCTCCCGCAGGGGGAGCTGCTCCACGGGGCCCTGGCCCGGCCGGGACAGGTCGAGCAGTCCCTCGACAATCTGCTGACAGCGCACCGCCTCCTCCTCCACCACTTTCAGGTCCTCCGCGAGGGCGCCCTCCGCCTTGCGCTGGAGGATGCGCACATAGCCGAGGATGACGCCGAGCGGGTTGTTGATTTCGTGGGCGACGCCCGCGGCGAGTCGGCCCACGCTGGCGAGCTTCTCGTGTTGGACGAGCTGGGCCTGATGGGTGCGGAGGGCCTCGGTCATGCGGTTGAACTGCGCGGCGAGTCGGCCGAGCTCTCCGGGGTCGTCCTCGGGGATGCGGGTGTCGAGGTTGCCTTCGGCGAGCCGAGCGGCGCCCTCGGAGAGACGCGCGACGGGGCGGGCGACGGAGTTGCCGATGTAGATGCCCACGCCGACGGCGAAGAGGGTGGCGCCACCGAGCAGGAGCAGGGCCCAGCGGAAGCTGGTGTGCTCGACGGCGGCGACGTGCTCCTCGAACGAGCCGATGGAGGTGTCGAAGCGACGGGCGAGGGCCTCGGCGCGAGCCTGGATGAGGGAGACGCGCTCGAGTGCTCGACCGTGGGCGGAGGTGACGGTGGCGTGGTCCTTGGCGAGGACGGCGGGGAGGAGGGTCTCCCGGTAGAGGCGGTCCAGCGCGTCACCGTTCTCCTGGATGTCCGCCACCCAGGCGCGCTCCTCGGCGTCCTGAGCCTGCTCGCGGAGCCGGCGGGTGAGCTCCTCGACGCGGGCGCGCGACTCCTCGTGGAAGTGAACGTGGCTGGCGTTGCCGAGGATGATGGTGTGGGCCAGGTGGGCGTACTGGTCGCGGACGGCGGTGGCGAGCTCGAGGGCTTCGCGGACACGGCCGCCGGCCTCGCGCAGCTCGTGGGAGCCATCGTGGATGTCCGCCAGCCGGGCGAGCGCGAAGCCCGAGGCCGCGGTGAACAGCGCCACCAACGCACCGAAGGCGAGCAGCAGCTTGCGAGTCGTGGAGCCGGAGGTCGGAAGCATCGCGCTCTATATAAGGGAGAGCGGGGCCGTGTGGGCGGGATGCAGGTAGAGGGGCGTCGAGCATGCGGGCGCTCTCGCGGAGAGATTCTCCCTGTCGGCGCGTGCACAGTCTGAGGCATCCCACCCTTGAGGTCAGCTCCCGGACGGACCACCTGGGATAGAATCCACGTTGTCGTTTCCTGCGCCGGGGGGCACAGCGATGACGTGGCCGACCATCCGGGTCTGTGCGCTGTCCTGCGCCCTGCTGGGCTGTCCCGAGGTGCATCGGCGTGACGGGCTCGTGGACCGGGCTGCACACAGGGACTCGCTGGAGAACATCCCCACGCGGTGCACCAGCAAGGAACGTGAGCTGTATTGCGGCGGCAAGGCACCGGACGACCCCGAGTGCATCCAGCACTGTGGTGAGCCCGAATGAACTGGCGCTCTTTCGCAGGCCTGATAGCCGCGCTGCTGCTTCCCCTGCCGCTCGTCCTTCTCTTCGCGAGCGCACTGCGCACCGAACGCACGGAATCGATTCACGGTCGTCAGGTCAGCCCAATCCTCTCCGAGGAGGTTCGCGGTCAGCTCAGGACCTACCACCGCAACTGCCGGGACAGTTCCGGCTGCGTGCCCCCCCTCGGCTGCCTCATGGATGCGCGCGCGCATGCCCAGTACTGCGCCGACAGCCAGTGCCTCGCGGATTCGCAATGTCCAGACGGACAGATCTGCCAGCTCCTCGCAACGGAGGGCGATGGGCCCTTCGTCCGGCACTGTCTCCCCATCGGCCTCCGCGGCGAAGGCGAACCCTGCGTCAAGGTCCCAGCCACGCTCGAAGAGGCCTGTGCCCGTGGCCTGACCTGCGGCGGCCGAACCGGCTTCTGCGGACGTCCCTGCGCGCCCACCTCTCCCAACGACTGCGGCTCAGGCTTCTTCTGCGCGGACACGCCCCCTGTCCCCGTCTGTCTCCCTTCATGCGAGCAGATCACCTGCCCCGAAGGGCAGCACTGCATCCGGCACGAAGAAGGAGCCTCCGCTTGTGCTCACGTCTCGGGACCTCAGTGCCAGACCACCCCATGCCCTCACGGACAAACCTGTCGAGTCATCCAAGCGCCACAGCAGCCGGACCGCATCTGGTCCGAGTGTGAGCAGCGCTGCGGCGACCGCTTCCCTCCCTGCCCCGACGCCCAGGTCTGCGACGGCTGGTCCTGCAAACAGCCTTGCGACCCCAAGGGCCCCAACACCTGTGACGAGGGCTACCGCTGCTTCCAGCGTCGTCCCTCCAGCCCCTGGGTCTGTCACCCCGACTGGTGACCCGAGTCATCAGGTGATGCCCGTCGTCATCGCACCGTGCTCACTCAGCACGGTGCACGAGCATCCCAAACCACTGATTTCCCACGGGAGGTAACGCCCCGCCCCGCGCGCTCCTGAGTGGCACAGCTCCTGCTCAATCCCCCCACAGGTCGCGCAACGCAGCGCCCGCCCCACTCCCCCGAGGCCGACATGTCCATCGCCATCCAGAACCGCTCGCCCCTCCCGCGCACGTCCTGCCTCGAGCCCACCTCCTCCCTCCCCCAGTCCACTCCGACGCCCCGCGCCGGCAATGACGTCCAGCGCAAGCTCCAGGCCGACTCCTTCGAGCAGGGCGACCTCGCGAAGCTCCAGGCCCAACTGTCCCAGCTCCTCGGCGGACTCACGCAACAGCTCCAGTCGCTCGGTGTCCAGGCCCCCGCGTCCCTCGGCGGTGAAGCACCTCCCGCACCCGCGAGCATCTCCGCCCAGAAGCCCTCCGCGCCCAGCCTCGCCGCCAAGACCGCCGAAGCCCCGCGCACCCACCCCACCAGCGACGCGGGCCCCGGTTTCGGCGCGCCCTCCGCCGGCTCCACCGTGCCCGCGCCCGTCGACCAGCCGTGGCTCGCCAAGAACAACGTCGGCGCGCCCTACAACAGCAACATCCAGCTCATCGACCCGGGCCAGAAGGACCAGTTCAAGTACACCAACACCTTCACCAACAGCACGAACCAGCCCCAGACCATCACCCTCTGGAACAAGACCGGCGAGCACGGCGGCCCCAACGACGGCCAGCACTTCGACAAGAGCACGCCCAAGACCTTCACCCTCCAGCCCGGCCAATCCCAGCTCGTCGCCTTCGACACCAACACCAGCGTCGCCTGGTGCGTCTCCAAGGACGGCACCGCCAACCCCAGCGCCAACTACGGACAGACCTGGGGCGAGGCCTCCTTCGGCCACGCCGCCACCGGCTGGAGCGGCTACGACACCAGCCAAATCAGCCCCGCCGGCCACCAGGGAAAGATGTCCATCTCCAACCAGGCCACCGGCGCCAAGGTGACAGAGGCCAACGCCTGGCAGACGCCCTCCGACAGCCCCGTCGGCCGCGACGTCGGCGTCCCCGCCGGCCCCCTCCACCTGTCCACCGTCTTCAGCTGAGCCGCGCCCTCGTCACCCAGGCAGCTTCGACAGGAACGACAGCAGCGCCGCGTTCACCTCCGCGGGTCGCTCCTGCGGCGCCCAGTGCCCCGCCTCCGGGATGACCCGCACCTCCGTCAACCCCGGCACCAGCGCCTTCATCGGCTCGAGCGGCGCCAACAGGCGCCCCGGGTCCTTCTCCCCCGTGATGAACAACGCGGGCTGCTCGATTCGCGCCGTCGCCAGCTCGGGCAGCTCCTCCCAGTCCCGGTCCATGTTCCGATAGCGATTCAAGCCGCCTCGGAAACCACTCCGCTCGAACTCCCCCGCGAAGTACGCGACGTCCTCCTCCGAGAGCCACGCCGGCAACGACGCGGGCGGCGGCGTGAGGAAGCCATCTCCAGGCTTCTTCGCACGCACCGCTCCCGCGCCCAGGTCGAAGCCCGGCTCCCCCGCCAGGATCGTGCGCATCGTCCGGGGCACGTCTGCCTCCAGCTCCGCCTCCGCGACGCCCGGCTCCTGGAAGTACAGGATGTAGAACCACTTCCCCGCGAACGCCCCCTGGAAGAGCTGCGTCGGAGGCATCGGCGTGCGGCCCAGGTGCGGCACGCTCATCCCGACCACCGCGCGGAAGCGCTCCGGATGCAGCGCCGCGCACGTCCACGCCATCGCCGAGCCCCAGTCGTTCCCCACCACCACCGCGCGCTCCTCGCCCAGCGCATCGAGCAGCCCCACCGCGTCGGCGACCAGCTGCTTCATGCTGTACGCCTCGACCGCCGCGGGCCTGTCGCTGCGCCCATAGCCTCGGATGTCGGGCGCCACGGCGTGATACCCCGCCGCCGCGAGCGCGATGAGCTGGTGCCGCCACGAGTACCAGGACTCCGGCCACCCATGCAGCAGCAACACCAGCGGCCCCGTCCCCGCCTCCGCGACGTGAAGCCGGATGCCGTTCGTCTCCAACGTGCGATGCGTGATGTCGCTCATGTCGACTCCTCCTTCGGTTCGCTTCCGCCTCGGCGCCGAGGCCTTGGATGACTCGCGCGGACACGGCCGCCCTGCCCCGCCCACTCTTGCCGAGCAACACCCCCATGTCATTCCCCTTGCGCCCCCACCGGCCCGCGAGCATGAGAGCCAACAGGGGCGCCACCCGCGCCCGCTCCCGAGGAGTTCCTTCCGAATGACGACGCGCTTCAAGAACCTGGATGGCAGCGGCCCCCAGCCGTTCGGCACCGTCTTCAAGTGGGCAGTCGCCGACAAGCTCGCCGGCCGTCGCCGCAAGTCGCCCGACCATGCCCCCGTGCCTCGCGTGGAGCCGGACCTCGCCCTGCTCCGCACGCCCCCCGCGCCCGGTGAAGGCGCGCGGCTGACCTGGCTGGGCCACGCCAGCTGGCTCGTCCAGTTGGACGGCCTGTCGCTCCTCATCGACCCCGTGCTGCGCGACGCCATCAACGTGGTCATCCGCCGCAACGTCCCGCCCGGCGTTCCCATCGACCAGCTGCCGCCCATCGCCACAAGCCTCGTCTCCCACAACCACTACGACCACCTGGACCTGCCCACCCTCGTCGACGTGGGCGCGCCCATCGTCACCGGCCTGGGCCATGCGCCCGTCTTCAAGGGCACGCGCCTGGGCGTCACCGAGCTCAACTGGTGGCAGTCCACGAAGGTCGGCCCCGTCACCGTGCACTTCGTCCCCGCCCAGCACTGGAGCCGCCGCGGCCTCAACGACGCCAACCAGATGCTCTGGGGCGGCTTCGTCGTGGAGGGCTCCACGGCCCGCGTCTACCACTCGGGAGACACCGCCTGGTTCGACGGCTTCGCCGACATCGGCAAGCGCTTCCCCGGGCTCGACGCCGCGCTGTTGCCCATTGGCGCGTACGACCCGGAGTGGTTCATGAGCCGCCAGCACATGAACCCCGAGGACGCGGCGCGCGCCTACGACGCGCTCGGCGCGAAGCGCTTCCTCGCGATGCACTGGGGCACCTTCAAGCTCACCGATGAGCCGCTCGACGAGCCGCCCCGCCGCCTGGACACCGAGTGGAACCGCCGGGGCTGGCCGCGCGAGGACCTGCACGTGTTGCCGGTGGGAGGAACGCTCACGGTGCGCGCCGGTTGAATCACACCGGAGCCTGTGCTGTGGAAAGCCCATGCTCCTCGCCACCGCCCTGTCCCTGGCGCTCACCCAGGCGCCGCCACCCCTCACCACCGTGTCCGAGCAGAGCGGCTGGGTCCGCACCGGCCGCTACTCCGAGGTGGAGGCGCTCTGCCGCGCCTTCCCCAAGGCCTACCCCGGCAAGGTGCGCTGCGACACCTTCGGCACCACGCCCGAGGGCAGGCCCATGCTCGCGCTCGTCGCCAGCGCCGACGGCGCCCTCACCCCCGCCGCGAACACGAAGAAGAACCGCCCCGTCGTCTTCTTCCAGGGCGGCATCCACGCGGGCGAAATCGACGGCAAGGACGCGGGCTTCGCGCTGCTGCGCGACATCCTGTCCGGCAAGACGCTGCCCGGCGTGCTCAAGGGCGTCACCGCCGTGTTCGTCCCCGTCTTCAACGTGGACGGCCACGAGCGCTTCGCCCCCAACCACCGCCCCAACCAGGTGGGCCCCGAGGAGATGGGCTGGCGCGCCACCGCGTCCAACCTCAACCTCAACCGCGACTACGTCAAGGCCGAGGCCCCGGAGATGGTGGCCCTGCTGCGCTACCTCCACACGTGGGACGCGCTCGTGTACGCGGACCTGCACGTCACCGACGGCGCCAAGTTCCAGCCCGACGTCTCCGTCGGCATCGAGCCGCAGCAGTCGGGGCCCCAGGCCCTGCGCGCCCTCGGCGTGAAGCTGCGCGAGGAGCTCTTCCAGGAGCTGGAGAAGGAGGGCCACCAGCCGCTCGAGTTCTACCCGTCCTTCCTCGAGGACGACGACCCGGCCTCCGGCTTCGCCTACGGCGTCCCCACGCCGCGCTTCAGCCACGCCTACGCCGCCGCGCACCACCGCTTCGGCGTGCTGGTGGAGACGCACTCGTGGAAGCCCTACGCCGTGCGCGTGAAGGCCACGCGGGACGTCGTCGCGGGGCTGTTGCGCCTGGTCTCCCGGGACGGCGCCACGCTGCTCGCCGCCGTGAAGGCCGCCGACGCCGAGGCCCAGGCCGGCAAGGTGCGCGACGTGGTGCTCGCGTGGAAGAGCACGAAGAAGAGCCGCGTCCTCCCATTCAAGGGCTACGCCTACGAGCGCGGGCCGTCCGAGGTCTCCGGCCAGACGTGGATTCGCTACGACGACACGAAGCCGCAGGTGTGGAACGTGCCCTACTTCGACACCGTGGAGCCCGCGCTCACCGTGGCCGTGCCCGCGGGCGGGTACGTGGTGCCGCCCGCCCACGCGGCCTGGGTCGCCGAGAAGCTCACCACCCACGGCCTCACCTTCCAGCGCCTGACGCGCCCCACGCCCGCCACCGAGGTGGAGGTCTTCCGCGCCACCGAGCTGAAGTGGGGCGCGCAGTCCAACGAGGGACGCCAGACGCTGTCGGTCAAGGGCGCGTGGGAGAAGCAGTCGCGCGAGCTCCCCGCGGGCTCGCTGTACGTGCCCAGTGCCCAGCCCGGCGTGGAGCTGGTGGCGCACCTGTTCGAGCCCTCGGGCTCCGACTCACTGCTCGCGTGGGGCTTCTTCAACCCCCACTTCGAGCAGAAGGAATACATCGAGGACTACGTGCTGGAGCCCTTCGCCCGCGAGCTGCTGGCCAAGGACGCCGCCGTGAAGGCCGAGTGGGACGCGAAGCTCAAGGACCCGGCCTTCGCCAAGGACCCGCGCGCCCGGCTGCGCTTCTTCTACGAGCGCCACCCCGCCCGCGACACGCGGCTGCGCGTCTACCCCGTGGTGCGCACCGCCGCCGCGCCAACGGCCCCGCGCTGAGACACGACGGCCCCGGAGGCAGGTGAGCCTCCGGGGCCGCGGTACTTGCTTCGACCCGCTCCCGAGTCACCCCGGGAGCGGGCCACCTCCCACGCCGGCCCCTGCCTCACGACGAGGGGCCGACGCGCGGAGGGGCTGCATCAGCCGATGACGCCCTCGCAGGCGCAGAGGCTGGGGTTGCACACCGTGTTCGACGGGCAGCCGCCGCAGTCCGGCTTGCAGGCGCACGAGCAGGACGCCGCGTCCGGCTGCGCGGTGGGGCCGCAGTTCAGCGTCGTCGTGTCACACGCGCAGGCGCACACGTTCGGGTCGAACTTGTAGCCCGCCGCGCACGTGGCCGTCTGGACGCACGAGCAGCTGCACGTCGCCGTGTTGCACGACTCGTAGGTGCCGCACGTGCCACCGCAGTCCGGCGCGCACGTGAAGGAGCACACCGCCGGGTCCGTGTTGCAGACCTGGCCCGAGGCGCCGCCACCACCGCAGTCCGACGGGCACTCGCACTTGTCCGTGGTGCGGTTGCACGACAGCTTGCCGTCGCAGTAGTCGGCCTCGGTCGCGTCGTAGTACGGGTCATTGCGGCACGGGGGCGGCACGCCGTTGGGGTTCGTCGTGCGGTCGCTCCAGTAGCGGTAGGAGACCGCGGCCTGGGTGTTGTCCGCCTGCGGGCGGCAGCCACCGAAGAACGACAGCGTGCGGTTGATGCCGTCCACGTCGAAGCCGTGGGTGCGGCTGCGCGGCAGGTCCGCCGGCGTGGGGCACGTGGTGGGGTTGGCCACCGCGCCCACGGACACCTTCACCGAGGCGCCGATGGGCGGCTGCTGCGTGCGGTGACCCACCGACGCGATGACGCTGTCCACGATGCCGTTGATGGTCGTGGTGATGGAGCCCGCGTTGCGGATGGAGCCCACCACGCCGCCCGTCGCCTGGATGATGTCCAGGTGCTTCGGGTTGCGCGGGTCCTCCTGCGGGTGGCACCAGGTGGACGTGTCGTTGGTGGCCAGCTCCGGCGGGCAGATGATGCCGTGGACCTGGATGACCTGCCCCAGCGGGTTCCTCGTGGCCGCCGTGGTGCCCGTGCCCTTGAAGTACTGCTCGAAGATGGCGATGGAATCCGTCGAGTAGTCATGCGTGTCCGTCAGGATGACGACCACCACCTTCGCGCCGGGGCGAACCTTGGACGGGGACGACGTCCCGTCCGGCGCGAGCGGGCCGTTGAGCGCGGCCCGGGCCGCGTCCATCGGCTTCTCGCTCCCCCAGCCCTCCACGTTCACCCAGCAGCCCTGGTTGTTCGAGCACGTCGTGGCAGGCGTGCCAGCCGGGATGGTGACCCCGGAGCACTGCCCCCCGCTGCACGTGCTGTCGCTCGTCAGCCAGGCGCGGAACTGGTTCATGTTCGTGGTGAAGCCGCGCACGACATTGCGGTTGGCGTGGTTGCTGGCCGTGGAGGTGTAGCTGGTGGTGACCATCGCCAGGCGCCAGTCCAACGTGGAGTTGGACAGCTTGTTCGCCACGGCGGTGGCCGCGTCGGCCAGCGACTGCTGCGAGTCGCGCATGGAGCCGGAGTCATCCACCACGAACAGGAAGTCCACCACCGCCGCGCGCGTGCTGAACAGCTCGCACTGCACCGCGTCCGCGTCACCGAACTGCGCCAGCGACGAGCCGCCCGCCGTGTCCGTCAGGGCGAACAGGCTACCGGCCTCGTTGTAGCGGGACGTGGGGGTGATGGCGAGCACCACCAGCACGCTGTCGTTGGAGCGGTGGACGTACTGGCCCTGCAGGGTGAACGGACCGGTGATGCCCGCCGTGCCCGCGAGCGAGCCGGTGCTGTTGGGCACCATCGAGCGCACCAGCGTGTTGGTGAGGGCCTTCAGGTCCTGCGTGCCCGCCAGGGTGTAGCGCGCCGACAGCGCGGCGTAGCCGTCCCAGGTGGTGAACGTCTGGGAGACCTCGCGCGCCGCGGTGTTGAACGACGCGCCCCGGATGGCGGCCTCGTCGCCCGTGGGCGTGGTGGAGCCGCCCGCCTGGCCGCGCTTGTACGCAATCACCGTCACCTGCCGGGTATCGTCCCAGCCGATGACGCCCACCGTGGAGCCCGCCACGGTGATGTTGGTGAGGTTGGCGTCCTTGAAGGTGGCCGGCAGCGCGAGCCGGATGTCCGCGCCGTTCTCCTCCTTGAAGGTCACCGGGCGCAGGTTCGACGCGCGGCACGCCTGGCCCGCGGGGGTGTTGGGCGCGCCGTCCGCCGGGTTGTTCGGGTCCAGCTCGCCCGGGTCCACCTGGCCGTTCTGGTTCGCGTCCTCGGCGCCGTCGGCGATGCCGTCACCGTCCGAGTCGGGGTTGTTCGGGTTCGTCGTGCTGGAGGGCTGCGCGTCGCCGGAGTAGCCGCAGTCCTTGCGGGGCGCGTTGGCCGTCGTCACGCCGCGCTCCAGGCCGTCGCGCAGACCGTCGCCGTCCGTGTCCGGGTTGGTGGGGTCGGTCTCGTTGCCGTCCACCTTGCCGTTGCCGTTGGCGTCCTCGCCGAGGAAGCCGTCGCGGCCCGGGCCGTCCTGCAGACCGTCGCAGTCCGTGTCCGTCAGGCGCGGGTCGGTCTCGTTCGCGTCCACCTTGCCGTTCTTGTTCTCGTCCTCGACGCCGTCCGGCAGGCCGTCACCGTCCGTGTCCGCCTTGTTCGGGTCCGTGCCGGTGGCGATCTCCACCGAGTCCGGGATGCCGTCGAAGTCCGCGTCGGGGATGGAGGCGGCGCAGTCGCGCACCTTCGGGTCCGTCTCACCGGGGTCCACCACGCCGTTGCGGTTGCGGTCCTCGTCGCCGTCCGCGCACGAGTCGCCGTCCGTGTCGGGCTTGAGCGGGTCGGTGCCCATCTGGATTTCCAACCCGTCCTGCAGGCCGTCGCCGTCGGTGTCGCGCTTGCGCGGGTCCGTCTCTCCGGGGCTCACCGTGCCGCTCTTGTTCGCGTCCTCCACGCCGTCGGGGATGCCGTCGCCGTCCGAGTCGATGGCGTTGGGGTCCGTCTCACCCGGGTCGCGGCGACCATTGCGGTTGGTGTCCTCCAGACCGTCCGGGATTCCGTCGCCGTCCGTGTCCGCCTTCACGGGGGAGGTGCGCGAGTCCGGGTCCAGGTCCGCGCGGAAGGAGCAGTTCGGATCAATGCTGCTGGTGCGGCCGACCTCGACGCCGTCACGGATTCCGTCGCCGTCGGTGTCACGCAGGCCCGGGTCCGTCTTCAACCCACCGGGATAGACGTTGGCGAACTCCTCCGCGTCCGTCAGGCCGTCGCAGTCGGAGTCCTTGGTCGGGTTCTTCGTGTCGTTCACATCCGTGGGAACACGACCCGGGTCCGGGTCCGGGTCCGGCTCGACGCCCGCGTCCTCCGGCGGCGGCGGGCCCGCATCCGTGCCACTGTCCGGGTTGTTCGTCCCGCCATCGTCTGTGTTGTCGGGAGGGTTGGGGTCGGGGTCAGATCCACCGCAGCCGGCCAGCAACGAAGCTGACACGAGCACGCAGGCGATGAGCCGGGTGAGGGGCTTGCGCATCATTCGACTCCAGGGCCCTGACTCCGGGGGGGTATTGGATGAGCCAGGGGGAATCCGAAGTCTATGAAGAGTCGGGCCCTCGGGTCAGCGTCTATTCCCCTGCGTACGAGTTTACCGTCGCTCTTCGTATGCTCTCTGTTCACCGTCATGGACGGATTGCCGCGTGACTGTTTGCGAACAGTGTTCGCGCCCTGGGAGGCGTCGGTTATCGTCTCTTTCGTGCCTGTCTTCGGTCTCGCGGCGTTGTGGAATGGAAGGGCCTCGCCCGAGCTCGCGGCGGCGGTGGTGGAGGGCTTGGGCAAGCTGTTGCCTACCGCGCAATCGATGCAGCTCGTGGTGGCGATGCAGGCCGAACAGGCCGGCGTGGAGCTGAAGGTGGAAGCGCCGGGCTATCCGCGCGCGTCCGTCGAGCAGCTCGCGGATGAGGTGAAGAAGAGCGGCGGGACGTTCGTGGAGTTGTGGCGTCTGCCCAAGGCGGAGCGGGATGCGTTCCGCAACACCACCTTCGCGAAGGGGCGCACGTTCGGAGGCGACGAGCGCGCCCTGGCGGCGCGCACGCTGGCGCAGCACGTGAGCGCGCTGGCTCCGCGGCCGGAGCCCGCCGCGGAGCCCGCGACGCCCCCCGCGCCCGCGCCCGTCGCGACGCCGGAGTCGGAGGAGGACCCGCGCAAGGTGCCCGCGGCGCCGCCGGGCAGCCCGCAGCGGCGGGGACGGCGCTTCGCGGTGCGGCTGGAGCTGGCGTTCCGCACGGAGCTGGACTTCGTGCGCGAGCACGCGCTCAACATCTCCAACGGCGGGTTGTTCGTGCGCACCGCGCACCGGCCTCCTCCCGACAGCGTCGTCACGGTGGACGTGACGTTGCCCAACGGCGAGCACCTGCAGGGCGAGGCGG
The DNA here is from genome assembly GCF_020037095.1 of Myxococcus sp. XM-1-1-1. NCBI lineage: Bacteria > Pseudomonadati > Myxococcota > Myxococcia > Myxococcales > Myxococcaceae > Myxococcus > Myxococcus sp. XM-1-1-1. Next base: position 260,040 of record NZ_JAIQDH010000002.1, on the reverse strand, counting down.
TGGTGGTGCACGTGGTGGATGACCCGTACAACGGCGGCGTGGGACTGGCGTTCCTGAGTGACGACGCCACCTTCTCGCGGACGCTCGACGGCTATCTGGCGAGCCTGGTGGGTGGGGCGGGATAGGGCATGGACGTGGGGGGAGAAGAGCACTGGCCGCGCGACTGTGGTCGCTTCGAGCTGCTGTCGCGCCTGGGGCGCGGCGGGATGGCGGAGGTGTTCCTGGCGCGGGTGAAGGAGGGGCCGCGCGCGGGGGAGCAGGTGGCCCTCAAGCGCGTGCGTCCCGAGCGCGCGCATGACGACGAGGCGCACGAGCAGCTGCTCCATGAGGCGGAGCTGGCCAGGTGCCTGCGCCATCCGCACATCGTCGGCTTCGTCGAGTACGGGGAGCTTCGCGACGGCGGCTATCTGGCGCTGGAGCTGGTGGAGGGGCCGGACCTGGGGCGGGTGCTGGCGCAGTGCCGCAAGCGGCGCATCGAGCTGCCCATCGACATCTCGGTGCTCATCGTCCGGCAGGTGTTGGAGGCGCTGGCGCATGCGCACCAGGCGACGAGCACCACGGGGCGTCCGCTGGGCGTGGTGCACTGTGACGTGTCGCCGCACAACGTGCTGCTGTCGCGGACCGGTGAGGTGAAGCTGGCGGACTTCGGCGTGGCGCGCTCGCGGGCGGGGATGACGCTGGACGCCCGGCGGCTGGGCAAGCAGCACTACCGCTCGCCGGAGCTGCTCGCGGGCGAGGTGTCCGTGGCGGTGGACCTGTGGGCCACGGCGGTGTTGCTGTACGAGCTCTTGTCGTTGGAGTCGCCCTTCCCCTCCGGGCCAGGAGAGGAAGTGGAGTCCGCCATCCGGGGCGCGCGGGTGAAGCCCGTGCGGCTGCATGTGCCGGAGGTGTCGGACGCGCTCGCGTTGGTGTTGGACCGGGCGCTGGCGCCCCACCCCGCGCAGCGCTTCGGCTCCGCGGAGCAGTTCGCGCGGGCGCTGTCCTCGCTGACGGATGACCGCGTGGCCACGCCCCTGGCCGTGGCCGCCGTGGTGCGCGGCCTCATGGGCCCGGGGGCTTGAGGGCTCAACGCCCGGTTACTGCAAGGGCAGCGTTCCCTGTGGCGTCCCCGAGCGTCCCACGTCGACGATTCGCTTGAGGAAGCGCTCACGCTGGGCGGCGTCATCCACGTTGATGACCCAGTCCGCGGCCTTCGACAGCACCAGCTCCGCGGCGCCGACAGCGGCCTGATGGCCTCGCGTCATCACGTAGGCGATGAACAGGGGGCGCTTGTCCAGGTTCGCGCTCCGGAACAGCTCGCGGAAGGCGAGGAACTCCTGGCTGATGTCTCGCAGGTCCTCTTCGAGCTGCGAGCGAGTCCCGACGATGGGCTCCATCAACAGCAGTTCCTGTCGCCCCTCGACGAACTGCGAAATCTCCTGGGCCGCTTTCGCATGCGTACTCGGCAGGAGGCTGGGTGAGTAGCGCCGCTGGACGAACTGGCCCACCTGCCACTGCTCGAGGAAGCGTTGCCCCAGCGTGTCCCGGTGAGGTCCTCGTGGCACGGTCTCGCGGGCATCAGCCTCGTTCGCGGGCTTCTGGGGGAGCAGATGCTTCTCCACCCAGGCGCGAGGATTCGTCACCTCCTGGGGCAGCAGAAGCTCCTCTCCGAGCCGGGCCAGCGGGCTGACCTCTCCCGAGGGGAGGTCGAAGCGCGTGGGGCTGGCCAGCGCATCGAGGATGGCCAGCATTGCGAAGTGCGACTTGCGTCCGCCGATACAGCCGGGCGCGGGCAGCCACGGGGAGCGCGCGAACTCCACCCGGGCTCCGCTCTCCACGAGCGCACCAATGGTGACCTTCGCCCCCGAGAAGGGGTCCGGCACGTAATGTACGAGACGGATGCGAGTCATCACCGGATTGCTCCAACCACCTGGATGTAGCGCTCGACGAGCTGTGTGGCCTGCTCCATGCGCCTGGAGAGCGCCGAGAACAGTAGGTCGCTGCCCGACTCCCCGACAAGCATGCAGCTTTGCTGGACGCATTGCCGCAACATGACGGAGCCCGCCAGCTCGGCTGCCCTCTTCGCGGCCTTGTAGGCGCCAACCTCCAGCAGCCCTACAGGAAGGCCCCGGGCCAGATTGGGCTTTTCTGGAATCGACAGGCCCGCATCGGAGAAGTCCTGGGGATAGCCCACCAGCGAAGCCCCAGCGTCGATGGCCCACGCCCAGACGTCCAGCTCATCCCCCATCGAGGTCAGGAGGATGTTCTTCGCATGGCGGTCATGGTTGTGGATGAGCGCATCGAGCGTGAGCATGGCCCCGAGTCCTTCCAGGTTCTTGACGAAGTGCGCGTGCGCACCATTCCAGTGCAGCGGCGAGGAAATCAGCGCGCTGAGCCACCCTACCTCGGCGCCCGGGCCCTTGAAGAAAGCCCCGTGAGGCTGCGGAACCCCCAGCGCGTTGCCCAGGTACCAGCCGACGAGCTCCGCCAGCAGTTCCTGCCAGCCCATGTCGACCTTGCGCACCCAGGGACGGCCGAGCGGGTCCTTGAAATAGTCCGCCCCGCTGGTGTGCTCCACTTCGACATGGGCGACATGCATGCCGCCCGTGACGGTCTCGAAGCACACCTCGACGCCGGCATCCCCGAGGAGGTCTTTCGACTCGCGCATCTGCCCCACCCCCATGGAAACAGCCCACCACCAGGACTCACGCGAGTCGGCGCACCTCGGCGAACGGAATCCCCAGGTCGCCCTCCACCACCAGTCGGCTGCGGCCGCCGCCCTGCTTCACCACGCGCACCTGGACGCCGATGCGCTCGGCCAGCCCCGAGACGTGGGAGATGATGCCCACCTGTCGGCCCGTCGCCTGGAGCGCGTCCAACGTCGCCAGCGCCACCTCCAGCGTCTCCGGGTCCAACGTCCCGAAGCCCTCGTCGATGAAGAGCGTCTCCACCTGCGTCGTCTCCGACGACAGGGAGGCCAGCCCCAACGCGAGCGCCAGTGACACGAGGAAGCTCTCGCCTCCAGACAGGCTCGCCACGCCGCGCACCTCGTCGCCCATGTCCCCGTCCACCACCTGCAGGTCCAGGTCGTGCCCCGGTACCCGCATCAGGCGATACCGTCGCGCCAGCTCCTGAAGATGCGCGTTGGCGTGGAGCAACAACGCGTCCAGCGTCAGGCTCTGCGCGAAGACCTTGAAGCGCTTGCCGTCATGCGAGCCGATGAGGTCTCCCAACACCTTCCACACCTCACCCGCCCGCCGCAGCTCCGCCAGCGCCTGCGCCTCGCTGCCGTGACGCGCCCGCGCCGCGTCGTCCGCCTCCAGCTTCGCGCGCAACATCGCCTCCGCCCGACGACGGACCTCCACGTCGTCGCGCAGCTGCGCCCGCGCCGCGGAGGCCTCCTCCTCCGACAGGCTCGGCGGTCCACCCTGCTCGTGGGCCGTGTGACGCTCCCGCCGCTCGTCGCGCACCGCGCGGGCCTGGGCCTGCGCCTCGCGAAGCACCGACAGCGCCCGGGCCTCCGCCTCACACCAGGCCGCGTCGTGCGCGAGCAGCGCCTTCACCACGTCCAGCGAGAGGCCCTGCGCCGACAGCCTCCGCTCGAGTTCCATCCGCGCGGCCTCGCGCGCTTCCAGTGCGCTCGCGAGGCCGCGCACGGCGTCCTCCAGGCGCGCCAGGGTGACGCTCTCCGCCTGTCGTGAGGACTCGGCCGCCACCCGCGCCTGCTCGTATGCGGCCATGGCGGCGTCCAGCTTCGCTCGCAGCTCCGCGCGGACCCCCTGCGTCGGACGGCCGCCGAGCAGCGCCGCGCGGGCCCGGGTCGCGTCCGCGCGCGCCTGTTCCTTGAGCGCCGCCCGGGCCGCGTCGTCCTCGGCGCGCCGGGTGCTCGCCTCCAGCTGTCCCTGCGCGCGCGCCCGCTGCTCCTGCTCCTGCTTCTCGAGGGACTTCGCATCCTCGACGAGCTTCTCCCGCTCCTTCCACATGGAGACGCGCTTGCCGCACTTCTGACGGAAGTCCGCGGGCGCCGCCTCCAGCTTCGCTTCCCACCCCACGTCGGACGCGAAGATGGGCCCCACGTCCGCGAGCACCTGACGCACCACCACGTCGGCGGCCTCGACTCGCGCCAATCCCTCACGCAGCGCGCTCTCCGCTCGCGTGAAGGCTTCTTCCGCGCGGCGAAGCGCATCGACGGCGACCTCGCGGCGGGAGCGCTGCGTCTCGAGCGCCGCGCGGGCCTCGCGCGCCGCGCGCTCCAGGCCTTCCGCGGCCTCCTCCTCCGACTTCAATGCAGCGAGCCGCGCCTGGACTCGCGCGACCGTGGACTCCAGCCAGGTCCCGGCCTCGACCGAGGCGCCTGCCTCCGGAGGCATCGCCGCGCCGGACGGCTCGGTGGACGACGAGCCTTCAACCGGAGACCCGTCGCGCAATGGCTCAACTCGCCGCCACTGCTCACGACCGCGCCCCCAGGCCGCGCCGTGCTCCGCGCACTGGGCCTTCGCGCTGTCACGCCGCGACTCGGACTGGGACATCCGCGCTCGCGCCTCGGCCTGCTTCGCGCTCGCCGCAACCTCCGCTCGCGAGCACTCGGCCTGCTCGGCCTCCAGCGTCTCCACGCGCGCGGCTGACTGCGCCACCAACCCGTCGAGCGCCGGCAGCTCGTGCCGATACGGATGCTCCGTCGCACCACACAGCGGACACGCCTCGCCCTCGCGCAAGAGCGCCCGCTGCGCCGCATGGCCCTGCGTGGCCTGCGCCACCGACAGCGCCCGCCGCGCCTCCTTCAGCGCCGCGTCACCCTCCAGCCGACGCTCCGCCGCCCGACGCACCTCCACCGCCGCGACCTCCACCTCCCCACGCGCCGCCACCGTCTCCTGCTCCGCCCGTCGAGCCTCCGACTCCGCCGAGCACAAACCCTGTCGCGCCGACTCCAGCGCCCGCAGCGCCTCCCGCCTCGCCAGCAGCGACTCGCGCAGCACGCGCCGCTCCACCGCCGTGCCCTCTCCCAACGCGGCCTCGGCATGCGTCGCCGCCGCCTGCGCCCGCGCCTCGGCCTCCGCCGCCGCGTCCCGCTCCCGCGTCCTCAGTCGCGTGGACTCCCGCAGCCGCTCCACCTCCGCGCGCTGCGTCTCCACCTGCGTCCGCGCCGCGCTCCCCTCCCCCAGCGCCACCTCGTACCGCTCCAGCTCCCGCTGCCAGCGCGGCCACTCCTTCGCCAACGCCTCCCAGTGGGCCTTCTCCACCAACCACGCCCGCGCCGCTTCCCCCTTCGCCCGCGCCTCCTCCTCCCTCGCCGCGACCTGCTCCAACGTCCCCCGCGCCTTCGCCTCCTCCTCCCGCGACGCCTTCGCCCGCACCCGCGCCTCGTCCGCGTCGCGCGCCGCCGCCTCGCACCGCGCATCCAGCGCCGCCGCCTCCTCCAACGCCGGAGTCGCCTCCTCCTGCGCCGTCCGAGCCGCCGCCCGCGCCTCCTCCGCCCCCTTCAACACCCCCACCGCCTGGAAGGCCCGAGCCCTCGCCGCCTCCACCTCCTCCGCGCGCGCTCGTCGAGCCGCCTCCGCGTCCTCCCATCGCCGCCCCGCGACCTCCGCCGCCGTCACCACCTCCCGGAACGACTCCGCCGCGCGCACCTCCTCCAGCTTCCTCGCCCGTGGCGCCGCCGCCTCCAGCGCCTGCGCCGCCCGGACCTCCTTCTCCTCCGCCTCTCGAAACGCCCGCACCAACGCCGAGCGCTCCGCATGCCACGCCGCCGCGCCTTCCGCCTGCTGGAGCCGCGTCTCCACCTCCGCCCGCGCGCGCGCCTCGTCGACGAGCCGCTCCTCCGCCGCCCCGCGCTCCTGTGCCTCCATCAGCACAATCGCCGCCAGCCCCTGCTCCCGCTTCGCCAGCGCCTCCTGCTCCGCCTTGTTCTTCTCGTGCGCGCGGATGGACAGCCGGCTGTACACCTCCGTGCCCGTCATCCGCTCCAGCAGCTCCGCGCGCTCGCTCGCGTCCGCCTTCAAGAAGGCCGCGAACTCTCCCTGCGCGAGCAACGCCGAGCGGCGGAACTGGTCGAACGACAGCCCCAGCCGCTCCTGGATGGCCACCAGCACCTCGCTTTTGGTGCGGCCGAACTGCTGCCCCGAGGCCACCTCCGTCAGGCTCATCTCCTGCGGCCGGAACCGGCCCTCCGCCCGCCCGCGCGCCCGCCACACGTTCCACCGCGCCCGGTAGCGCTTGCCGTCCTTCCCCTGGAAGTCCACCTCCGCGAAGCCCTCGGCCGCGCCCCGCCGCAACATGCCGCGCACGTCGTACGCCGACAGCCGCGCCTCCTCCTCCTCGTCCGCGCGCCCCACCGGCACGCCGCCCCGTCCCCCCAACCTCGGCGTCCGGTCGAACAACGCCAGACACAGCGCATCCAGGAGCGTGCTCTTGCCCGCCCCCGTCGCACCTGTAATCGCGAACAGCCCCAGCCGGTCGAGCGGAGGCCGGTCCAGCTCCAGCTCGAAGTTCCCCGCGAAGCTCGTCAGGTTGCTGCCCCGGATGCCGAGGACCTTCATGACGCGTCCTCCTGCACCTGCGTCAGCAGCGTGTGGAACGCCTCCAACAACCCCTCCGTGGGAGGCTCCTCGTAGTCACGCGCATACCGCGCCCGGAACACGTCCTCCGGCGTGCGCTCACGGAGCGACAGCCCCGGCCGCGCCTCCGCCAGCGCGCCCCCTGTCCCCGTGTACGCGGGCGTCAGCTTCACCAGCCGCGCCGCGCGTCCCTCGAGCGCCTTCTCCACCTTCAGGCGCAGCGCCGGCTCGGGCCGGGGCAACGAGACGCACACCTCCAGGTAGGGACGCCGCCAGTCCGGCACGCCCTCCTCCATCGCCGGCAGCGCCTCCAGCAACCCCACCACCTCCTCGAGCGTCGCCGCGTCCCGCGCGGGCACCCGCACCATCTCCGCCCGACGCGGCACCGGCACCGGCTCCACGCCCTCCAGCACCCCGTCCTTCAAATCCACCACCAACACCTGATGGCGATAGTTCGCCTCCGACAGCGACAAGGGCAGCGGGGAGCCGCTGTAGCGAACGCCCTCGCGCCCACCCACGCGCTGCGCCTTGTGCAGGTGCCCCAGCGCCGCGTACGCGACGTCCTCGGGGAACAGCTCCACGGGCAGCGCGTGCTGATTGCCGCCGAGAATCTTCCGCTCGCTGAGCTCCGACAGCTCCGAGCCCGTCATGTAGCAGTGCCCCATGGCCACCAGCGCCTGCCCCGGCCGACGCCGGAGCCGCGCCGCCTCCAGCACCTCCTCGTACACCGCCCTCACCCCCGCCACGAGCCTGTCCCCGACCTCCTCGCGCACCGGCGGCAGGTCCGAGGGCCTCAGGTACGGCACCGCCGCCACCCACGCGCCCACGTGCCCCTTCGCGTCGTGCACCGGCACCAGCAGCCGCTCCAAATCCAAGACCCCACCCGCGCGCGGCAGCCCACCCACCACCTTCACGCCCAACGCCGCGAACAGCGGGTCCGGCGCATCCAGGCGCGCGGCCGAGTCGTGGTTGCCACCGATGACCACCACGTCCAGCCGGGGCAGCCGCCGGCGCGCCTTCGCGATGAACTGGTACCACGCGGCCTGAGCCTCGGCGCTGGGGTTGGCGGTGTCGAAGATGTCGCCGGCCACCAGCAGCGCGTCCACCGCCTGGGCCTCCAGCGTGTCCAGCAGCCACTCCAGGAACGCGCCGTGCTCCGCCTCGCGCGAGACGTCGTACAGCGTGTGTCCCAGATGCCAGTCCGACGTGTGCAGCAAGCGCATCCCGCGTTCACCCTCCCTCACCCCACGGCACTCGGGCTGGCCGGCAGCCTCCTTCAGGGAAGCCATCCGCTCCAAGCGCCGGGCGCCTGCTCCCTTACACGCTCCCTCTGACATGTGCCCAGGCCGCTGCAATTCCAGGGGGTTGCCGAGCCACCCGGCCCCGCGAGTCTGGAAGACACGGAAGAACCCGCTGGGGAGACTGGCCCGCCAGGTCCCGGACGGAGATGCTTCGCGCCATGTCCTCCGAGCACGCCCCGTACCTCATGCTCGCGCTGATGGTGCTCATCGCCCTCGGCATCATCGTCCTGGGAGCCCGGGAGAAGCGCCAGCAGCGGCAGGCCTGGCGCATCTTCGCCACCCGTCAGGGCTGGACCTTCAGCCAGGCCAGTGACGTCCTCGAGGTGCAGGGGCTCTACCGCGAGCAGCAGCTCTCCCTGCTCACCGAGAAGCACGGCACCGGCAAGGGCGCCCGCTTCGTCACGGTGCTGCGCCTGGAGCTGACCGACGCCCTGCCCCAGGAACTCCAGCTCGAGACGGAGACCGTCGGCGACAAGTTCCTCAAGCTCTTCGGCAAGGTGGACGAGGAGGTGGGCGACGCGGCGCTGGACGCGGCCCTGAACCTGCGCGACCTCTCCCCCAGGACCCGGGAGCTGCTCCTGACACCGTCCCTGCGCGAGCCCCTGCTGCGCGCCCACCGGCACTACCACCGCCTCTGCATCATCGCGGGGATGCTGGAGGTGGCGAAGGAGGGCGTGCCCACCTCTCCTGAGGACCTCGAGGCCCTCGTCGCGCCCGCGCTCGCCCTGGCGGACGCCCTGCATCTGTCCACCGGGCAAGCGCTCCCACCGCACTCGCGACGACGCGCTCAGTCCTGACGACGCCTGCGGCGCATCAGCGCCAGCGCCGTCAGCGCGGCCCACGCCAGCGAGCCCACCGGCGCGCTGCCGCACGAGCAGCCACTGTCCTCATCCGAGTCCGGCGGGCTCATCCCGCCATCGGAGCCCGTGCCTCCGTCCAGCCCCGTCCCCGCATCCGGCTGTGAGCCCGCGTCGGGCTCCTGCTGCGGGACCAGCGTGCAGTCGCCCTCGCCCACGCACACCTTCACCTCGACCTGGTGCCGCTGTCCCGAGGTGTCCACCACGGCGAAGCGCACCAGGTGTCCCCCGGGCGAAAGCTCCGTCGTGTCCCAGCGGTTGTGCTCGCCGCCGAAGTGGAAGTGGTTGTCCGTGCGCTCGTCGACGTAGCGCTGCACACCATCCACGAAGAACTCCGCGCGCGTGCAGCCCACATCATCCTGGCAGTCACCGTAGAACTCGGCGCCCGCGCCGGACACACGCTCGTCCGCGGTGGGACGCGTGAGGACGGCGACGGGCGCGTCGTCCTGCTTCACGGTGACGGTGAAGGACTGCGTCGCCTCGGGCGCCACGTTGTTGGCCACGCGCACGGTGACGGCCTCGCCCGTGGTCGACACCGCGGTGGGCGTCCAGGTGATGAGGCCGGTGGCCGCGTCGATGGACATGCCCGTCGGCGCGGTGGTGAGCGAGTACGTCGCCGCGGGCCGGGCCCTCGCCTCCACGTCATAGCGATACACATTGCCCACCACGGCCTGTGTCGGCGCGGTGGAGGTGATGATGGGGGCCAGGTCCTCGTCGTCCACCTCCGTCGCCGTCACGGTGCGCGCGTCCAACCCCGAGCCCACCACCGAGAAGAGCGCGACGCCGTCCTGGTTGTCCGCGTCGGCGGCGGCCCGCAGCGTCACCGTCTGGGGCGCGTTCCAGTTGCTCGCGTTGAAGATGAGCGAGCCCCCCGACTCCACGGTGAGGTCCGCATCGCCCGAGGCGCGGCTGACGGTGACGGTGACGGTGCGCGAGGGCTGGCGCGTCAGCGACACGTCGAACGTGGCCGTGCCGGCCTCGGGGACCGCGACGTTGCTCGAGGAGAGCACCAGCTGCGCGGAGTTGTCCTCGATGGTGGTCGCCCGCACGGACTCGGACGTCAGGCCGCTCGACGCCACGGTGAAGGTGGCGGTGTCCACCTCGTTGTCCGCGTCCTCCAGGGCGTCAATCGTCACCACGCGAGGCGTGCTCCAGTCCCGCGGCGTGAAGGTGAACGTCGCCACGCCGGACACGCGCAGGTCCGAGCTGCCACCCGGCGCGCGGAACACGTCGACCACCACGGACGTCGTGGGAGCCTCCGCCAGGCCCACCGTGAACGTCGCCTTCCCACCCTCCATCACGCGCGGGTACAGGTTCGTCACCACCAGGCGCTGACCCGTGGTGGTGGGGACGATGCGGCGCAGACGCCCACCCGAGACACCGATGGTGTACAGCGCGCCGTCCGGCCCCACCGAGGCATCCACGTACGACGTGAAGCTGGTCCCCCAGAGGTCCACCGTCGCCACGGTGTTGTCCTGGGCCAGCGTGGCGCGCATGAAGGTGGATTCGTTGTAGTCGCCGAAGAAGTAGTTGCCGCGGTACTCCGGCGCAAAGAGCGTGGCGTCGTAGAACACGCCGCCGTTCATGCAGCCGCCCAGCCGCTGGGTCTTCGCGGTGCCGCCGCCACTCGTGGCATCCGGCAGGCCCGACTGCGCGACAGTCACAGTGGTCACGCTGGGGACGCTCGCGACGTAGAAGTCCCCGTTGAACGAGGCATCGCCCACCCCTTCGAGCGTGAGCTTCTCGCCCTTGCGGAAGCCGTGATTGCCCGTGGTGGTGAAGGTGGTGACGCCGCCCGCGCGCGCGGCCCCGGTGGCCGTGAGGGTGCGGGTGTCGAAGCCGTTGGTGCGGTACTTGATGACCGGGGTGATGTAGTCGTTGCCGGCCGGCTGGTTGTTCTCGTAGTCGTTGTAGCCGGCGTGCCCGCGCCGGGGCACCACGAAGGTCTGCTCGTAGCCGGTGCCCACCACGTTGACCCACAGCTGGCCGGTGCTCGGCTGGAACGTCAGCGTGAACGGATTGCGGAAGCCGCGCGCCCAGATGTACTCGTTGTTCGGACCGACGCCATCGTTGAACGGGTTGTCGTTGACCGGCGTGCCGTCACGGTTCGCCCGGCCCACCTTCGCCGCCAGCGACGTCAGGTCCGCGTCCACGCCCGTGCCGTTGCCCAGGTCACCAATCGCGAAGTACAGCTTGCCGTCCGGACCGAAGCCGATGCCGCCGCCATCGTGGTTCTCTCCACGGGTCGGCAGCCGCGAGACAATCACCGTGCGCGCCGTGCCCACGCCGTTGACGTCCGTGTAGCGGACGATCTGCTGCTCCGTCGCGGACACGGTGACGAAGACATAGACGTAGCGGTTGGCCACGTAGTTCGGGTCGAACGCGATGCCGATGACACCGCACTCGCTGTTGGTATGGACCGCGGGCTCCGTCGCGAACAGGCGCGTCACCAGCGTGGTGTTCCCCGGCTGCGTCTCCGGGAGGCCGTCCTTCAGCGAGACGACCCGGATGGGACCGTTCTTGAGGGTGATGAACAGGCGGCCCGAGCCATCCGGCGCCCACGCCATCCCCGTCGCCTGACTCAAATCATTGGAGGTGTAGACAGTCTCGACGAAACCCGAGGGGACCGCGGCCCAGACGGGCGCCGCCAGGAGCAGGAGCAGGGGGACGAGTTGGCGCATGTGACGGGAAGATACCGCACACGTCGTGCAGCCCTGCTCGGTCATCCAGACGCAGGACACCCGAGCACTCCGCCCCACCGAATCCTTTCAGCGAGGCTGTGCCATCCAACCCCGGGCGGTGCCATCCACCTACCAGTCGGTCCCGGTGACGCGATACATGACGGCCGAGCTCAACGGACAGTCGAACAGTCTCTCGAAAGCGCGGGCGCGCGAGAGCAGCAGGCGCTCGGCGGGGCTGTGCTTGCGCACACTCACCCAGCGCGGCGACAGCGCGCGCAGTCGGTCGAGATACACCCCGTCGTTCCCCTCGTGATTCACGTACTCGACGCGGTTGCGCAAATCCCACGTCCAGTACTCACCGAGGAACGACGTGGCGCTGTCGTACGCCACCACGTCACCGGGCCGCAGCTCCCGCTCACGCAGGCGCGCCGCCTCCGGCGTCCACAGCCAGCCCATGCGCATGCGCACCCGGTCCTCGTCGCGCAGGGACGGGTCCGCGCGGCGCCCCATCGTGGGCAGCACCTGATACCCCACCGAGGCCTTCGCATAGGACGCCACGCAGAGGAACGCCGCGAGCGCGGACAAGAGGACCTGGAGGTAGCGCGTCCCCACCTGACGGTGCAGCACCGCGAAGGCGACGAGCCCCGCCGCGGGCAGCCCCAGCGTGAAGCGCCCCCACCACGCCGCGGGCACCAGCACGGACAGGCCCGCGAGCAACGGCAGCGCGAGCCGCGACAGTCGCTCCCGACTGAACACCGCCGTGGCGCTCACCCACAGGAGCGCGGGCAGCAGGAGGTACGGGAAGAGCCAGCCGAAGGCGCGCTCGCGCACGTCCGGCCAGTACATGCCCTCCGGCGCGGTCCAGCTGCGCACCATGCGCTCGAAGGCGCCGGGCGCGCCGAAGAAGGCGGGAGGGCCCGCGATCTCCTCCGCGCCGATGGGCCCCTCGAGCTCATGCCCGAGCACCTTCATGCGCGCGGGCCAGAAGGGGTTGCCCGTGCGGACCGAGTTCTCCACGTACGTGGGCGCCCCCATCCACAAGAGCAGGAGCAGCGCGAGCCCCGTCTGCCCCAGCACCCGCCCTCGCGCCCCCTTCGCCGCGCGCAGCACGAGCGCGCCCCTGACGAGCAGCAGCGGCGACACGAGCGCGAGGTGGAAGAGCCCCGTCACCTTGGTGCCCGCGTACAGGCCGAGCGCCAGCAGCGTCAGCGTGCGAGCGGTGGGGCTCCAGTCGCGCTCGGTGAGGAAGTAGAAGGCCGTGATGAACAGCGCGCCCGCGACGACGTCCGCGTGCGTGGTGTGGAGCTGGAGGGCCACCGCGGGCAGGGCCAGCCACATCGCGCCCAGCGACGCGGACAGCGCGGGGCTGGCGCTCGCGCGACGACAGAACGCGGCCACGGTGAGCGCGCCCAGCAGGCCGAAGGGGAGCTGCGCCAGGTCCTCCAGTCGAGAGTGATGAGGCAGCAGCACGTGCCAGACGGAGAGCAGCTCGGTCAGCTCGGGGTAGCCGTTGACGTACCAGACCGACGTGTCCACCCAGGTGATGCGGCCCGTCTGCACCGCGTAGCTCGTCTTCGGCGTGTGGTACCAGACGACGTCCCAGGCCCAGTTGGGGAAGTGCCACGCGATGGAGCCGGAGACGATGAGCGCGCACGCCGCCGGCAACAGCGCCCACGCGGCCAGCTCCTGACGCGCGAGGATGTCACGCCACAGCCGCACCGGCGCCGTCACATCCGACACGAGCCGAGAGCGCAGCTCCGCGAGCCCCACCCTCCGCACGCTCCAGCCGAGCATCCCGCCGTGGAGCGCGAAGCCCACCAGGGCCAGCTGGAGTCGACCGAGCTGCCCCACGAGCCCCAGCGCCTGCACGCTGGTGAGGACGCTCGCGGTGCCGAAGAGGAGCGCGGCCATCCAGCGCTCCAGCGTGGAGCGCTCACGCAGGAGCGCCGCGGACAGGGCCCACGCGGCGGCCACCGCCCATGACGTCTCCAACGCCCAGAGCACCCAGCCCATGCGCGGCTCAGCCGTTGGCGGACAGCGTGCGCTCGTACAGCCCGCGCACCCGCTCCGCCAGCTCCACCGGGTCCTGTCCCAGCGACTCGGGCGGCAGCGGCGGCAGGACGCGCACGCGCATGGAGGCGCGGGCATTCAGCCACGGGCCGTCGCCCTCGAGCAGCTCCGTGGTGCCCTCCACCACGACGGGCACCACGGGCACGTGCTCCTCCACCGCGAGCTGGAACGCGCCGCGCTTGAAGGGCAGACGCTGGCCACCCTTCGCGTACGTGCCCTCGGGGAAGATGAGCACGGGCATGCCTCGGCGCAGCCAGCGCCGGCACGGGTCCAGGAGCTGATGCATCGCCTGCGACGAGCCGCGGACGATGGGCACGTACGCGAGCAGCGTCATCATCCAGCCCACCAGCGGCAGCGAGAACAGCGACGCCTTCGCCACGAACTTGTACGGGTGGTACAGCCCCATGACCGCCAGGATGTCCATGGCGGACTGGTGATTGACCACGATGACGCAGGGCCCGGAGGGCAACAGCTCCTTGCCCTCGAAGCGCGTGCGCCAGAACGGCGACACGTGCAGCCACAGCCCATGGCACCAGTGACACACGAGCCAGTGCAGCATCCGGCGGTCCTTGTCGACCGGATAGGTGACCAGGAGCAGCAGCGCCCCCAGCGTGAAGAGGATGGGCGCGGTGGTCAGGAAGACGAGCCAGAACCAGACGGTGATGACGTACTTCATCGCGGAGGGCTCATGGGTGCGTGCTCGGAACGGGGGCGCATCGGCTCACCGACATAGCGCGACCCGGCTGGCACATACAGCAGGGACCTCCAGCGCATGGGATGACCCTCCGACAGGCGGGCAGCCAGCCGGCGAGGGACGACGATATCCCGACCAGGCCTCCGCGCAGCACCCGGGACTCGGACAGGCCTCCTCGCGGAGGACCGGGTCCGCCGTCGGCTGGAGGCGGCGTCATCCGTCCCGGGCCGCAAGCGTGCACGCGCATCACTCCGCCCAAGCCCGACAACTCCTGCCTGGGCCGAAGCACAGGCAATGGCGGCGCGAGGATAACAGCCATGGCGAGGGTGCCCTCCGACTGTTAGAGCAGGCCCCTGGGGAGCGCTTTCGAACGCTCCAGACGTCACGCGCACGTCACTGCGCGCACTCTGGCTTGCCGCGAGGCGACGAGGGGGGCGTAAGGTGGCCGCCCACGGCAGTCACATCGAGGAGGCAGCGGAATGGACGCGCAGGGCCTGCACATCGAGACGCATCCCCGAGAGGGAGACCCGCTGCTCAGGGCAACGAGACCGGACCCCTGCACGGTGGTGCTGTTCGGCGCGACAGGGGACCTGGCGCAGCGCAAGCTGTTCCCCGCCCTCTTCGAGCTGGCGCGCGCCAACCTCCTGCCGGACCACTTCTCCGTCGTCGCCTTCAGCCGCTCCACCCTGGACAACGACGCCTTCCGTCAGCACGTGAAGGAGGGCCTGAAGAAGTTCGCGCGCACCCAGCCGCTCGACGAGGCCACGTGGCAGAAGTTCGCCCCGCGCCTGGAGGGTGTCTCCGGCGCCTATGACGACCCGGCCGCCTTCGCCCGCCTGCGCGAGAAGCTGGAGCAGGTGTCCCAGCAGCAGGGCACCCAGGGAAACCAGCTCTACTACCTGGCCACGCCCGCCTCCACCTTCCCCCAGATCCTCCACGGGCTCGCCGAGGCGGGGCTGCTCAAGCGCGAGGAGCGCCCCCACCAGACGCCCTGGCACAGGCTCATCATCGAGAAGCCCTTCGGACGGGACTTGGAGACCGCTCGCGAGCTCAACCGCGAGCTGGCCGCGGTGCTCGACGAGAAGCAGATCTTCCGCATCGACCACTACCTGGGCAAGGAGACCGTCCAGAACATCCTGGTCTTCCGCTTCGCCAACGCCATCTTCGAGCCGCTGTGGAACCGCAACCACATCGACCACGTCGAAATCACGGCGGCCGAGCAGATTGGCGTGGAGGGCCGCGGCGGCTTCTACGACGAGACGGGCGTCATCCGGGACATGGTGCAGAACCACCTGCTCCAGGTGCTCGCGCTGTGCGCCATGGAGCCGCCGGTGTCCTTCGGCGCGGAGGACATCCGCGACGAGAAGAACAAGGTGTTCCGCGCGCTGCGTCCGGTGGAGGGCAAGGAGGTGTCGCGCTCCGTGGTCGCCGGACAGTACGAGGGCTACCTGGGGGAGAAGGGCGTGAAGCCCGACTCGCGCACGCCCACGTATGTGGCCATGAAGCTGAGCGTCGACTCGTGGCGGTGGGAGGGCGTGCCCTTCTACCTGCGCGCCGGCAAGGGGTTGAAGAAGCGGCTGACGGAGGTGTCCATCCACTTCCGCTCGGTGCCCATCGGCCTGTTCTCCGGCGAGGGCGCCACCTGCCAGCGCCTGCAGCCCAACGTGCTCACGCTGCGCATCCAGCCGCAGGAGGGCATCGCCCTCTCCTTCGAATCCAAGGTGCCCGGTGAGGACGTGAACATCGCGGGCGTCACCATGGACTTCAACTACGCGGAGAGCTTCAACAAGCCGGTGCCGGAGGCATACGAGCGGCTGCTGCTCGACTGCATGCGCGGCAACGCCACGCTCTTCGCCCGGCAGGACAGCGTGGAGCAGGCCTGGGCGTACGTGACGCCCATCCTCCAGGCGCTCGAGTCCGGCGAGGGCGGGACACTGCACCCCTACGCGACCGGGAGCATCGGGCCGCAGGCCGCCTCCGCGCTGCTGGCCCGCGACGGCCGCCGGTGGACGCTCCTATGAGCGCCCTGCCTCCGCGCGTCGTGCCCCCGGAGTTGCTGGCCCGCGAGGCCGCGGAGTGGATGGGCCGCGCGCTGCAGACCTCGCTGGCGATGAAGCGGCGGGCGAGCCTGGCCCTGTCCGGTGGCAGCACCCCGGCGCCGGCGTACCGCGAGCTGTCGCGGCTGACGCTGCCGTGGGAGCGGGTGGACCTGTACTTCGTGGACGAGCGCTTCGTGCCGCCGGACCATCCGGACAGCAACTACCACCTGGTGGAGGAGTCGCTGGTGGGGCCGCTGCGGCTGTCGCCCTCGCAGGTGTTCCGCATGGAGGGCGAGCGCGAGGACCGCGAGGCCGCGGCGAAGGACTACGAGGCGCGCCTGCCCGATGTGCTGGACGTGGTGCTGCTCGGCATGGGGGAGGACGGGCATACGGCCAGCCTCTTTCCCGGCCACCCGGCGCTGGAGGAGCAGAGCCGGCGCGTGTTGTCCGTCGTGGGCCCCAAGCCGCCGCCCTGGCGGATGACGCTCACGATGCCGACGCTGTTGGCGGCGAACGCGGTGCTGATACTGGTGGCGGGCGCGGGGAAGCGAAAGACGGTGCAGCGGGCGCTCGGGCGGGATTCCGCGCTGCCGGCGGCCCGGGTGACGAATGCGCAGTGGATGATGGACACCGCCGCCGCGGGACGGTGAGCGGGCCTTGTCGGAGGAATCATGAGTGCGGCAGCGAGCGCCCAGACGGGCGCGCAGTTCGGCGTGGCGGGCATGGGAGTCATGGGCGCGGCCCTGGCCCTCAACATCGCGGACCATGGCTTCCGGGTGGCGGTGTGGGACCGGCATGCGGAGCGCATCGACGAGATGCACCAGCAGCACGGGCATCCGTCGCTGAAGGGCTTCGCGTCGCTGGAGGACTTCGTGAAGGGGCTGGAGCGCCCCCGGCGAATCCTGCTGATGGTGACGGCGGGCACGGCGGTGGACCAGATGATGGAGCGGCTGTTCCCGCTGCTGTCGCCGGGCGACGTCATCCTGGACGCGGGCAACTCCTGGTTCCAGGACACGCGGCGGCGCGAGGAGCTGTGCAAGTCCAAGGGCCTGCACTTCCTGGGCGTGGGCGTGTCCGGCGGCGAGGAGGGCGCGCGCCACGGCCCGTCCATCATGCCCGGCGGCCCCCCGGAGGCGTACGCGCTGGTGAAGCCGGTGCTGGAGGCCATCGCCGCGCGCACGGACGAGGGCCTGTGTGTCACGCACGTGGGGCCGGATGGCGCGGGCCACTTCGTGAAGATGGTGCACAACGGCATCGAGTACGCGGACATGCAGCTGCTCGCGGAGACGTACGACGTGCTGCGCCGGGGCCTGGGGCTGTCGGCGGAGGGCGTGGCGGAGCTGTTCACGAAGTGGAACCAGGGCATCGCCGAGTCCTTCCTCCTGGAGACCAGCATCAAGGTGCTGCGCAAGAAGGACGCCGAGACGGGCAAGCCGCTGGTGGACCTGGTGCTGGACAAGGCCGGGCAGAAGGGCACGGGCAAGTGGACGGTGCAGGTGGCGCTGGACCTGGGCGTGCCGGTGCCCTCCATCGCCTCCGCGCTGGACGCGCGCAACCTGTCCTCGATGAAGGACCAGCGCGTGGCGGCGAGCCACAAGCTGCCGGGGCCTGGGGCCTCGCTGTCCGCGGAGGAGAAGGCGGACCTGGCGGCGTGGGCGCATGACGCGCTGTACGCGGCGCGGGTGGTGACGTACGCGCAGGGCCTGCGGCTCATCCAGGCCGCGTCCGACGAGTACCAGTGGAACATCTCCCTGGCGGAGATGGCGCGCATCTGGCGGGGCGGCTGCATCATCCGCGCGAAGCTGCTCACCCCGCTGCGCGAGGCCTTCACGAAGCAGCCGGACCTGCCCAACCTCCTGGTGTCGGACGCGTTCGCGCCGGTGCTCGAGAAGCTGGCGCCCGCGTGGCGCAAGCTGGTGGGCACGGCGACGAAGGTGGGCATCCCCGTCCCCGTGTTCAGCGCGTCGCTGGCGTACCTGGACAGCTACCGCAGCCCGGAGCTGCCGCAGAACCTCACCCAGGCCCAGCGCGACGCCTTC
Organism: Myxococcus sp. XM-1-1-1; assembly: GCF_020037095.1. NCBI lineage: Bacteria > Pseudomonadati > Myxococcota > Myxococcia > Myxococcales > Myxococcaceae > Myxococcus > Myxococcus sp. XM-1-1-1. The sequence continues at coordinate 241,826 of NZ_JAIQDH010000002.1, read as the reverse complement.
GGCGCGCACACGTACCAGCGCCGGGACAAGCCCGACGCCGGCTTCGTGCACAGCGACTGGAACAGCTAGGAGGGCTCGCCCGCCGGGACGTCATCGTCGGGGGACGGTGACTCCCGGGGCCCGGTGCGCACCGGCGAGGCCGTGTTGCCGATGGCGGTGCGCTCCACGCCCGAGAAGGTGGCGAAGGCCCACCACGCCAGGTTGAACCAGTCCGGCGTGGGCAGCTTCTTCGTCGCAATCACCTTGGCCGCGCCCGCCACCGCGAAGCCCAGCGACGCGAGCGAGCCCAGGTCCACCTTGCCTCCCGTGGCGCGGAGCACCTCCACGTCCAGCCCCTTCACGAAGCGGCTGGTCGCGAGCGCCACGTCGCTGCCCATCGCCAGCGCCTCCAGCAGCACCTCCTCCTCGGGCGCCTCCTCGCCCTGGCGCACGACGAGGTCCACGCCCGTGAGCCTCCGCACCATCGCGAGCACGTCCTCCAAATCAAGAGCGTCCGCGTCGTGGAGGACCAGGACGCTGCCGGTGAAGGGGCGCACCTCCACCTCGTCCACGCCGCGGATGCGCAAGAGCCCCTCGGCGAGCTCGTTGGCCACCGAGCCATGCTCGCGCAGCCACGGGAGCCTCAGCCGCACGCGGCCGGGCAGGACATGGACCACATAGATGAAGCGCGACACGGGCAGCCTCCTCAGGCCTCGGCCTGGCCCTGCGGGTGACCGTTCGCGGCCCGCCGGGCCCGGGCCTTCGCCTCGGCCAGCAGGTCCTCCAGGTCCTCCTGCCTGATGGCGGTCCTCGACATCACCATGTCGCCGAAGCGGTAGGCGGCGGTGGCCAGCTCCACCAGCAACGGGCGCAGGTGCTTGCTCAACATCACCGAGCCGGCGCCAGCGGTGTAGCCCAACAGGAACGACGGGAGATGGAACGTCATGGGGAAGCCTCCGCGAAAGCGGGGATGAGGAAGGGACGACGATGCGCCGCGCCCCGGGGGACGCGGCGGGAGAGACCGTGAAGCGCCCCGGGCAGCGCCCACCCCACCGCCACCCCACCGAGGGTGAGCCACGACGGCGTGGGCAACCCCAGCACGGCGCGCAGCGGGGGCACGGTGAGCGCCAGGGCCTGCATGGCCACCGCGCCGCCCACCCATAGCGTGAAGCGCCCGGAGTCCAGCGAGCGCCCCCGAGCCCCGGTGCGAGGCGCCCGACACACCGAGGCGTACCCGAGCTGCGCGGCGGTGAGCATCCCGAAGGCCAGCGGCGGTCCGCCCAGCACCAGGCCCGCGGCGCCCACGCCCGCCAGCAGCAGCGCGTCGCGCACCACCCGCCGCGACATGTCGCGCGTCAGCAGCGGCGCGTCGGGAGGCGCGGGCGGCCGGTCCAGGATGTCCGCGTCCCCCGGCTCCAGCGCCAGCGCGAGCCCCGGAAAGGTGTCCGTCAGCAGGTTGAGCCAGAGCAGCTGCATCGGAGCGAGAGGCTCGCGGCTGCCCACCAGCGAGGCGCCCACCACCAGCGCCATCTCCGACAGGTTGGTGGCGAAGAGGAAGCGCAGGGCGCGGCGCAGGTTGTCCTGGACGATGCGCCCCTCGCCCACCGCGTGGAGGATGCCGCGCAGGTCCTCGCCCGCCATGACGATGTCGGCCATCTGCCGGGCCATGTCGCTGGAGCGCGCGCCCACCGCCACGCCCACGTCCGCGGCCTTCAGCGCCGGCGCGTCGTTGACGCCGTCGCCCGCCATGGCCACCACCTCGCCACGCGCGCGCAGGGCTCGCACCAGCGCCATCTTGTCCTCGGGCGCCACCCGCGCGAGCACCGCCACCCGGTCCAGCCAGTCCCCGCGCTCGGCCCCGGCCAGTCGCTGGGTCAGCTCCTTGCCCGTGAGCGTCTCGCCTCGCAGGCCCACCTCGCGCGCGACGGCCTCGGCCGTGTGCCGCTGGTCCCCCGTGAGGATGATGGTGCGGATGCCCGCGACGCGGGACTGACGCAGTGTCTCCTCGGCCCCCTCACGCAGCGGGTCCCTGAGGCCCATGAAGCCCACGAAGGTGTAATCGCCCTCCGGCGCTCCCACGTGCCTCGCGTCCACGCGTCGCCAGCCCAGCGCGAGCACCCGCAGGCCCTCCCGGGCCAGCGCGCGGTTGCGCTCGAGCAGGCGCTCGTGTCCCTTCGGGCCCAACGGGCCTTTCGAGTCACGGGAGCACAGCCGCACCACCTGCTCCGGCGCGCCCTTGATGAACGCCACGCCGCCGCCCGGCGCGTCGTGCAGGCTCACCACGTAGTGGATGCCATTCGTGCGCTCCAACAGGCGACGCCGCGGGAAGGCCTTGCGCAGCGCCGCACCGTCCAACCCCGCGGCGTGCGCGGCGGTCACCAGCGCGCGCTCGGTGGAGCTGCCCGCGATGATGACCTCGTGCCCGTTGCGGTGCACGTCCACGTCGCTGTTGAGCAGCGCCGCGGCGAGCGCCAGCGTCGGCGCATCCTCCAGCACCGCCTTCGGCTTCGCGCGCAAGGAGGCGAGGTCCACCGGGCCCGCGCCCACGTCCAGGACCTCCAGACACATGTCGTTGCGCGTGAGCGTCCCCGTCTTGTCCGTGCAAATCACCGTGACGCCGCCCAGCGCCTCGGCCGAGGACACGCGGCGCACCACCATGCCGCGCGCATGCAGGCGTTGCATCGAGCGCACCAGCGCCGCGGTGGCGACGATGGGCAGCCCCTCCGGGAGCGCCGCCACGCCCAGCGCCACCGCGCCCCGCAGCACCTGTCCCATCGGACGTCCGCGCGCGAGCCCCACCACGCCGGACATCGCCGCCGCGCCCACGGAGAACAGCGCCACGCGCTTGTCCAGTCGCTCCAGCTTGCGCGACAGCGGCGTGGGCGGCGAGGCCGTCTCCTCCACGAGCTTGCGCACCCGCGCGAGCGCCATGTTCCCGCCCGTGGCCACGACGACGGCGCGCCCATGTCCCGACGCCACCACCGTGCCCGCATGGAGCATCGAGTGACGCTCGGCCAAGGGCGCGTCCTCGGCCACCGGCTCCGCGCCCTTGGCCTGTGGCTCGCTCTCGCCGGTGAGGGGCGCCTCGTCCACGCTGAGCCGGTGCGCCTCCAGCACGCGCGCATCCGCGGGGAGCACATCTCCCGCGCGCACGAGCAGCACGTCCCCCACCACCAGGTCCGCCGTGGGCACGGCCTGGAGGACACCGTCGCGCAGCACCTGCGCCTGTCCCGCCTCCAGCCTCTGCCAGGACGCGAGGAGCGACTCGTTGCGCCGCTCGATGCGATAGCCGATGCCCGCGTTGAGCCCCACCACCGCGAGGATGGCCGTCGACTCCAGCACGTCTCCCACGAGCGCGGACGCCGCCGCCGAGCCCATCAACAACCCCATGGGCACGGTGGCCACCTGCGCGCGCAGGAGCGACCACCGCGAGCGCGGCGGCACGCCCGCCACCAGGTTCGCCCCCTGACGTCGCAGCCGCGTCGCCGCCTCCCTTCCGGACAGGCCGTGCGCGTCCGTCCCGCTCCGATGCAGCGCCTCGTCCACGCTCAGCGCGTGCCACGCCACCTCGTCACGAGACGCGGAGACCGGCGCGGGACGCCGCTCGCGCGCGACAGCGGGCCCGGTGTCCTCGGGAGTCTCCTTCAAGCGCGTGAGCAGCGGAGCGTCGGGGCCGTAGCGCACCAGCACCCGGCCGCTGCGATGCTCCGCCTTCACCTCCTCGATGCCGGGCCAGGTGTGGAACGTGCGCTCCAATCGACGTCCCAGGTGGCGGTCACCCAACAACCCCGGCACCACCAGCCGGAGCCGGCGCGAGGCCACGGCGTGCCGAGCCACGCTCGCGGGCGCCGCCCTGCCATCGATGAGGAACACCACCATCCGCCACACCCCCGGAGGGCCCAAGGTGAGGGCCCACGCCCCGCGCGGCCATCCGACGGGGCGTGCGTATCCATGCACGGCACCGGACAGTCGCGAGGGGAGCACGCCGGTCCGCCAACAGCCCGCAGCACCCAGGGGCCCGCACGCGTCACATGACAGCGGGTGCGATGGTGCGTCCGGAGGCCCGCTCGCCCGCCTGGACGCACCCTCGTGTGCATCGTGTCGGACGGCCCAGGTCCGCTAGGCTTGTCCCCAGAAGCCCGTTCCGCGCGGCCGGGACGAAGGACCCACGAGGCGTGTCATGGAGCTCCAGCTCACCGAAGAGATTCGCAAGCAGGTGGATGAGGCCTTCCGCAGACGCGGGCGGGTCAACATCGTCATCGCCGGGCGCAGCGGCGTGGGGAAGAGCACGCTCATCAACGCCGTCTTCCACGGGCGCATCGCGGACACCGGCCAGGGCCGCCCCGTCACGCAGGAGACGCGCGAGTACACGAAGAGCGACGTCCCCGTGAGCATCCTCGACACCCGGGGCCTGGAGCTGGGCGCCTACAAGCAGACGCTGACGCTGCTCGAGGACCTGGTGGCCACGCGGGGCCGGGACGCGGACGCGACGCGGCACCTGCACTGCGCGTGGCTCTGCATCGGAGAGGACTCTCGACGCGTGGAGGATGGAGACCTGGAGGTCGCGCGCATGCTCTCGCGGCACATGCCCGTGGTGGCGGTCGTCACCAAGGCGCGCAACGACCAGGGCTTCCGCGCCGAGGTGGAGCGGCTCCTGCCCATGGCCCGAAACGTCATGCGCGTGCGCGCGCTCCAGGAGACGGACGACGAGGGGAACACGCTCCAGGCCAAGGGACTCGTGGAGCTGGTGGAGCTCACCATGGAGCTGGTGCCGGAGGGGCAGCGCAACGCCTTCGCCGCCGCACAGCGGGTGAGCATCGAACAGAAGCGCAAGCGGGCCCACGGCATCGTCGCCAGCGCGGCCGCGGCCGCCGCGGCCATCGGAGCCACCCCCATCCCTTTCGCCGACGCCGCCCTGCTCGTCCCCACGCAGGTCGGAATGCTGGCGGGGATTAGCAGTGTCTTCGGCCTGCCGCTCACCGAGGCCTTCCTCTCCACGCTGGTGAGCTCCGTGGCCACGGGGCTGGGCGCCACGTTCTCCGGACAGGCCATCGTGTCGGGCCTGCTCAAGGTCATCCCCGGCGCGGGCACGTTGGTCGGCGCGCTCATCGCCGCCTCCACCGCCACCGCGCTCACCACCCTCTTCGGTGAGGCCTATATCGCCGTGCTCTCCCGGCTGATGGAGCGGCGCGCCGGGGAGATTCCCCTCGTGGAGGACGTCATCAGCGCCTTCAGGGAAGAGCTGTCCCTGCGCCGCGCCTCGGCCTGAGTCACCCGGGCCTGGGCGGCGTGGCGCGCAGCTCCGCGCGGCGAATCTTGCCGCTCACCGTCTTGGGCAGCTCGAGCACGAACTCCACCTCGCGCGGATACTTGTACGGCGCGGTGGTGCGCTTGACGTGCTCCTGGAGCTCCTTCGCCAGCTCGTGCGACGCGATGAAGCCCGGCGCCAGCACCACGTACGCCTTCACCCGCTGGCCCAGCTTGTCGTCCGGCACGCCAATCACCGCGGACTCCGCCACCGCCGCGTGCTCCAGCAGCGCGGACTCCACCTCGAACGGCCCCACGCGGTAGCCGGACGTCTTGATGACGTCGTCCGCGCGGCCCACGAAATAGAAGTAGCCGTCCGCGTCCCGCACGGCCCTGTCCCCGGTGACGTACCAGTCGCCTCGACGGCAGGCCGCGTTGGCCGCCGCGTCGCCCAGGTACTCCTGGAACAGCCCCACCGGCCGCTCCGGCGCCACGCGCACCGCGATGTCCCCCTCCTGCCCGTCCGCCACCTCCTGGCCCGCGTCGTCGATGACGCCCACCGTGAAGCCCGGGGACGGCTTGCCCATGGAGCCCACGCGCGGCTCCACCGAGGGGAACATTCCCACCACCACCACCGTCTCCGTCTGCCCGTAGCCCTCGCGGATGTGCAGCCCCGTGGCCGCCTTCCACGTGTCGATGACCTCCGGGTTGAGCGGCTCGCCCGCGCTCACCGTGTGGCGCAGGCTCGACAGGTCGTAACCCTTCAACTCCTCGAGCACCATCGCCCGCCACGCCGTGGGAGGCGCGCAGAAGGTCGTCACCTGCTGGGACGCCAGCACCTTCAGGAGCTTCCGCGGCTCGAACCGCCCCCGGAAGTCGTAGACGACGTTGCACGCGCCCTGCCTCCACGGCCCGAAGAGCTTGCCCCACGCGCACTTGGCCCAGCCCGTGTCGCTCAACGTCAGGTGCCGGTCCTCGGGCGTCAAATCCAACCAGTAGCGCCCGGTAATCACGTGGCCCAGCCCGTAGCTGGCGTGCGTGTGCAGCACCATCTTCGGCATGCCCGTGGTGCCGGACGTGAAGTAGATGAGCAGCGGGTCCTCCGCGCGCGTGGGCGCGAAGTCCTGTCCGTGCGCGCCCGTGCCCACCGTGCCCGACTCGTAGCGGACCCACGGCGCCGGCGCGCCCTCCCCCACCGCCACCCACGTCTCCACGCGGCCGGTGCCCGCGAGCCCCTCGAAGCGCTCCAGGCAGCTTGTGTCCGCGATGACCGCGTTCGCGTCCGCCGCCACCAGCCGGTAGCGGATGTCCTTGACGGTGAGCATGGGCGTGCCCGGCATGAAGACGATGCCCGCGCGGATGCAGCCCAGCACCAGGAACCACCACTCCGGCACCCGGGGCATCATGATGAAGAGGCGGTCCCCCTTCTTCAGCCCCAATCCGGTGAGGAACTGCGCCGCGTGCAGCGAGCGCTGCTTCACGCCCTGCCACGTGAAGCGCTGCTCGCGGCCCGTCTCGTCCGACCAGAGCAGCGCCAGCGACTCCCCCCGCTCGGCGGCGTGCCGGTCCACCACGTCCGTGGCGAAGTTGAAGTGCTCGGGCCGCTCCCACCGGAAGTCCCGGTGGGTCGCCGCGTAGTCGCGCATGTTGCGAGGGGTGGACTGGGCCATGCGGGCGAGCCTGCCACGCCCCTCCTCACGACGTCCGTCCACACGCCCCCGCTTCGCACGGTGGACAACACGCCCGCCGCGAAAAAGCAGAGGGGCCGGCCCTTCAGAGAGGACCGACCCCGGTGTGTGACGAGGAGAACCTACGGTGGACTCAGTTGAGCTCCATGCACGGGACGATGTTGCCCATCCCGTTGCACGTGAGCATCGCGTCCATCAACTGCTTCTCGGCCTGCGCGGTGCGGCCCGCGGCCAGCTCCCGGCGGATGCCCTCGCGCTCGGCCAGCAGGTGCAGCCACGGGTCCGGCGTCCCCTCGGCGAAGCCGCGCAGCGCGCTCATCGCCGTGGCGTCCGACACCGCGGAGCCCGTGTGCATCAGCGCGCCGAAGTAGATGTCCCGCTCCCCCGAGCGGCGCAGCGAGTCCAGCAGCACCGTCGCGTCCTTCTTCGTGTCGCTGTCACGCAACAGCCCCGCGTACCCCTGGGCCAAGGGCGCCCGCGCCGTGAAGTCCCGCGCGGCAATCTGCCGCACGTAGTCCTGCAGCACCGAGCCCCCACCCAGCGCGTCCAGCTCGCGGGCCAGCGGCAGCAGCGCCTCCACGCGCTCCTTCGACGTCACCGTGCGCACCGCGTCGTAGAGCGCCGCGCGGGCCACCGCGGGCCGCTGCGCGAGCTGCTTCGCGTCCCAGGGCGCCTCGCCCGTGAGCGTCGTCCACACGTCCATCACCTGACGGCGCGAGCGCACCCGCTCCTCCGCCAGCTGCGTGCGCAGCTCCGCCGCCATGCGCCGCGCCTCGCCGCTCCACCCCGCCTCGCTCAGCGACGCCACGGTGTCGAACGACGCCGCCGCGCGGTCCAGCAGGTCGCGCTCGCGCAGCACCAGCGCGCGGTTCCACAGCGCCTGGGCGTGGTTCGGATTGAGCTTCAGCGCGCTCGTGAGCAGCCCCAGCGCCTCCTCGTAGCGCTGACGGCTGAGCGCGACGACGGCCAGGTCGTTCGCCTTGTCCGCGGACTCGGGCTCCTGACCCAGGAACGCCTCGGCCTGCTGCCAGTCGCCGCGCAGGGCGTACGCCGCCGCGATGCCCCGGTAGTCGTGCCGCTCCGCCAGCTCCGCCAGCGGCCTGAGCGGCAGCATCTGCGCCGAGTGGCTGGTGCCGCGCATGGGGCTGTAGGGCAGGAAGCGGTCCGCCTTCGGATGGGAGAGCCGCGCCTCGAAGGCGCGCGTGTCCGCGCCCGACAGCCACACCTCGCCCGGAATCTCCGGCTCCGCCTGGCCGCGCACCACCACCACCGCTGCCAGCCCCGCCGCGAGCGCCAGCGGCATCGCCAGCTTCAGGCCCTTCTGGAGCCGCGCCTTCAGGGACACCACGTTGCCGCCCATCACCGGCTCGGCCACGTCGGCGCCCTGCGTCACCGGCGCGCTTCCCCCCAGGGCCCGGGCCGCCAGCAGCTCCAGCTGCAACAAATCCCTCAGTCCCGACTCACACTCCGCGCACCGCGTCAGGTGCTGGCGGAAGGCATCCGCCTCCGTGGCGGACAGCTCCCCGTCCACGAAGAGATGCAGTCGGTTGTTGGTGCATGGCGTCGTCATGAGCTCGTTGCCCCCTGCTCCCGGGCCACCGCTACCTGTGGCAGCAGCAAGTCCTTCAGGTCCCTGCGTGCCAGGGTGAGCCAGCTGCCCACCGTGCCCACGGGAACGTTGAAATGCTCGGCGATGGCGTTGTAGCGCTTGCCCTCCGCGTGCAGCCGGTAGGCATCACGCAGGTGCGGCTTGAGCCGCTCCACCGCCTTCTGGAACTCCTCGGTGCTCACCAGCTCCCAGTTCTCCTGGGCCTCCGCCTGCGCCACCCCCTCCTGCACCAGCGCGAGGTGGGGCATTCCCCGGGACTCCGTCCGCTGCCTGCGGCAATAGTCCAGGAAGCGGTTGGTCATCGTCGTGCACAGCCACGCCGCCGCCGCCGCGTCCGTCCGGTCCTTCAACGACTCGAATTCCTGCATCGCGCGCTCGAAGGTCTCCTGCACCAGGTCCTCGGCTTCCAGGCTGGAGCGGGCGGACAGACGACGCGCCAGTCCCAGCAGGCTGGGCCGGTGCTGTCGGATGAACGCCTCGAAGCGCCTCCGCTCCCGGTTGAAGAGGTTGGCCATGATGTCCTACATGCCTCGCGCGGCAGGTTTCCCAGTCAAAGACGCGGTGCCGTCCGTTCCTTGAGAAAAAAGTGCAAGGGCACCAACAAGGCAATGCCCGGAAGGGATGGAATCCCAGTCCGGGCATGGATCTCCAGCGGATGTAGGTCTGGAGGGGAGACGGCGCCTAGGGCTGCTGCGGGGCAGAGGCCAGGGCGGGGCTGGACGGCATGGGCAGGGGCTTGCGGGCGCGCTGCACCCCCACCGTGGTGGCGCAGTCCACGTAGTTGTTCTTCACGTGGGCGTCCGCGGCACTCGACTCGACGGGCTTGGAACCGGACGTCATTCGCTCGCTCCTCGTGCTGGGATACAGCAGCACGGACAAGTTGCTGGTGGATGAAACTTTGAATCTGTCGCCGTCCTTACCATGCTCCGGTCCGATTCCGTGAGAGGCGGCGGGGTGGATTGCGTCTCGGATTTCGAGGTTTTCCAAATGAGCGTGGATACATCCCGATTGGCGTTGGAGTGGCAGGTCTGGCTGGTGGAGAACCTGGCGATGGGGGTGACGCGCGAGGAGGCGTGTCTGGCGTTGGCGGGCGCGGGCGTGTCCGAGGAGGTGGCGCGAGAGGAGGTGGCGCGGGTGGAGGCGCATCCGTTCTTCCAGGCCTGCCAGCGGGTGGGACGACGCTACGGGTGGCTCGAGTCGGTGATGGACACGTACAGCACGTTGCATCGGCAATCCGGTGGACACCTGGCGCTGGAGCGACGCCACGAGCTGTCCGCGGAGGAGTTCTTCACGCGCTACTACTTCGGACACCGGCCGGTGGTGTTGACGGGGCGGATGAAGGACTGGCCGGCGCTCGGACGTTGGTCGCTTTCCTACCTGGCCGAGCGGGTGGGGGACGTGGAGGTGGAGGTGATGACGCGGCGTGAATCCAACCCTGACCACGCGCCCGAGCCGGACAAGCACCGCGAGACGATGCGCTTTCGCGACTACGTGCACCGGGTGGCGACGGGGGGCGAGACGAACGACTACTACATGGTGCCGCGCAACGAGAACTGGCAGCGCGAGGGCTTCGAGCCGCTGCGCGAGGACGTGCGCGCGCCCCAGGGCATCATCGACGACAGCCTGCGGCCGGACATGATGACGCTGCTTTTGGGCCCCGCGGGCACGGTGACGCCGCTGCACCACGACAACATGAACGTGCTGCTGGCGCAGGTGATGGGGCGCAAGCACGTGAAGCTCATCCCCTCCTTCCAGCGGCACCTGATGTATCCCCGCTACGGGACGTTCAGCCACGTGGACGCGGAGCGCCCGGACGTGGAGCGCCACCCGCTCTACGCGGAGGCGCACGTGGTGGAGGCGGTGCTGGAACCGGGGGAGCTGGTGTTCATCCCGGTGGGCTGGTGGCACTGGGTGCGCGCGCTCGACGTGAGCGCGTCGGTGACGTTCCACCACTTCCAGGTGCCGCAGGGGAACACGTACCTGCCCACGCCGCTGTAGGGGTGTCAGTCGGACGTCTCCACCAGCAGCACGTGGTGCGTCCAGCCGTTGCGGGCGTCGCGGGCGAGCCACTTCTGGCGCTCGTCGCGCAGGGCCACCGCGGGGGCGGTGCCGCCGCGGATGCGCTGGCGCACGCCGTCGAAGAAGCGCCCGGCGGCGTCGGGGATGTCCACCGTGGAGGCGAGCACCGCGCGTGCGCCGGCCTCGATGAAGGCGGCGGGCAGGCTGAAGGGCTCGTGCGTGGTGGTGGAGGCGAGCCGCCCCGCGCTGCACGCGGCCAGGAACACCATGGGCGCGCCGGCGAGCTTCTGCTTGCGCACGATGTCCGCCGTCAGCGCGTAGCGGCCGTTGCCCTCGGGCGAGAGCACCACCAGCGAGGCGTCCGACAGCACGGGGTCGCTGATGCCGTGCGCGTGAATCTCGATTTCCGTCGCGTCCGACATGCTGGACAGCACGCGCGAGGGCGTGGCGTCCGAGCCGGACAACAGCTCCAGCGTCGTGGGCTCCGGCTCGGGCGGCGGCGTCCACGTGGGCAGCCTGGGCAGTTGCAACAGCGCGGGCGCCTCCACACTGGAGACGACCAGGCGCCGCGACGGCGCGGACACGCCCGGGACGATGCGGCCCATGCGGAAACTCCACGGCTGGTCCACGGGCAACAGGTCCGTGCGGCCGAAGACGGGCGCCCACGCGAGCACCTCCACCTGGGCGCAGCCCTTGAGCGCCTGGCGCACGTGCTCGGGGACGAGCTTGACGCTGGGGCTCTCCGCGAAGGGCACTTCGCGCGTGCCCTGGTAGTCACCGACGAGCTCACCCCCGGGCCCCCGGGCGACGGCCACGGAGCGCTCGTTGTGGACGGCGGCGCCGAGCGCGCACCGCTGGGGCACCTGGGTCCCCAGCTGCTCGGCGAGCAGCTCCAGGGCGCGCGCGTACTCGCCCCGGCGCCCCGCGTCGGTGACGAGCGAGGAGTAGGCCAGGGTCCACGCCTCGCGCGCCAAAGGCTCGGTGGACGGCAGCTTGCGCGCGTCCTCGAGGGTGCGCGTGAGCAGCGCCACGCCGCGCTCGTGCTCGTGGTCCAGCACGAAGCGGCCCTCCAGGTAGCGCGCGTAGATGGCGTCGCCGGGCGTGGGGTTGCTGGCGCGCGCGACGTCGAGCGCCTGGCTCAGCCGCTCGGCGTCCTTCGGGTCCGGACGGGCGCGGGCCATCTCCGCGAAGGTGGCGCCGAACATCAGGTCCAGCTTCGCGTTGGGACACGCGGCGGCGGCCTCCAGCGAGGCGCGCGCGGCCTCCGGACGCAGGGCCAGGTAGTGCGTGTGGGCCTGGTTGATGTGGGGCCAGTAGCAGGTGTCGATGACGCGGCCGCCGCGCGCGGTCCACTCCTCCACGTAGGCGAGCGCGCTGGAGAAGTCCCCGCGGTCCCGGGAGATGTGCACGAGCAGCTCCAGCGTGGTGAGCTCCAGCTCCCACTCCTGGAGCTGGCGGGCCCAGGACCAGGCGGTGCGCGCGTGCTGCTCGGCCTCTGTCAGCCGGCGCAGCTCCGCGTAGAGGATGCCCAGGCGGAGCTCCAGGTCCACGCAGCGCGCGGAGAAGGCGCCCTCGCGGCAGCGCTGGAGCGCGTTGAACAGGCGCTGCTCGGCCTTCCACCACTCGCCGTCCGCCGTCTCCTTGCGGGCCTGCTCGCGCTCCAGGAACAGGCCGAGCCAGGTGTCCTTCTCTCGCTGGACGTGGGAGACCAGGTCCGGCAGGTAGCGCAGCGCGGCGGCCTTGTTGTGCAGGGCCATTCCCACGAACAGGTCCTCCTCACCCGAGGCGCGCACCGTCTCCACCAGTGACTCCGGCGCGCCCGCGCGCTTCCTGACCCACTCGGAGTACCCCTGGGCCAGGGCGCCGCGCCGCGTGAAGTCGCGGCCGGACACCCGCGTCACGTAGTCGCCGAGCGACGTGCCGCCCTGCAGCCGGTCCAGCTCCCGCGCCAGCGGCATCAGCGCCAGCACGCGCTCCTTGGAGGGCGCGGCGCGGACCACGTCGTAGAAGTGCTGCCGCACCACGCCGGGAGTCTGACGCGCCTCCTGGAGGGGCAGCGGCGCCTTGGGGTCCTCCAGCAGGGCCAGCGTGGCGTCGCGCGCGCCGTGCCACTTGCGCGAGCGCGCTTGCGTCTCCTCGCGCAGCGTCAGCGCCTGCGCCTTGGCCTCCCTGCTCCAGCCCTGCTCGCCGAGCGCGGCCACCCTCTCGAAGGTCTCCGCGGCCTTCATCGTCAGGCCCATGTCGCGCAGCGCCAGGGCGCGGTTCCACAGCGCCTGGGGATGCGCGGGGGACTTGGCCAGCACGCGGTCCAGCAGCCGCAGGGCCTGCTCGTGTGCGCCCCGGGAGAGCTGCACGGCGGCCAGGTCACTGTCGCGGTCGACGGAGGACGACATGCGCTCGAGGAAGGAGCCCGCCTGGTTCCACTCACCCTGCAGGCCGTAGGCGGCGGCGATGCCCGCCCAGTTGCCCTCCTCCTCCAGCCGGGCCAGCTCCTTGAGGGGGATGGGCTCGGCGGGGACCAGACAGCCGCCGGCCGAGACGCGCGGTCGGTAGCGGTCGGCCTCCGGATAGGTGAGGCGGGCCTCGATGCGCGCGGACGCCCGACGCTCGGCCCAGAAGCGCGCCTCCACGCCGCTTCCCCCGGACGGCGTGCGCACGAGCAGCGCGGTGACGACAAGCACGGGCGCGGCCAACGCCAGGACCAGGGCCTTGTCGGACTTCGACTTCCACATGCTGCCCCCTCGGGTGCTGTCTCCCCCAGACAGGCGCCCACCGGTCGGGTTCTACACCAACCCTCCGGCTGGCGACGACTCCAGGCCCACACCGGACCTGTCGCCTCTGTACGAACGCACATCCCACCGGGTCCTTGGGCGCCGGCATTTCTTGGGCGAATTTCCCGCGTGGGCGCAGGCACGGAAGAAGACGCCGCGTCCCCGGGCCGCACAGCGGGCGAGCGCCGCGGGAGCCCAAGGTGCCGCGCGCTCCCACTTCCGGCGCGTCGCTTCATCCTCCGGGAATCATTGCGGTGGACGGCAAGCGACGAGCGGGGCCGAGGGCGCCCCGACTCCTCGTGCCCCACCGGGCGGCGGAGCGGGGGCTGGGACCTCAGGGGCTTGGCGGGCGAGCGGGAGCGGGAAGTAGCACGGCCGGCCGGATGTCCCAATGCGCCAACCCGGAATGAAAGGACCTCGTTTGACCGCATTCCTTCGACTCGCCGCCCTGGTGTTGCTGGTTCCCCCCCTCGCGTCCGCGGAGGTGGTGTGGAAGGGCGACTTCGAGACCGGAAACATTTCGCAGTGGACGCGCTCGCAGAGCGTCGCGAACAGCCGCCTGCAGGTGGTGTCGGACGTGGTCCGTGAGGGCCGCTATGCGTTGAAGGCCACGGTGCGTCAGGGCGATGACCCCATCGGCGCCAGCGGCAACCGCAACGAGCTGCTCTACATCAGCGAGGAGAAGGCGGGCTCCACGTACTTCTACAAGTGGAGCACGATGTTCCCGTCGAACTACCCCATCTCGGATGGGTGGCAGGTCTTCGCGCAGTGGCACCAGGAGGGCTGCTGTGGCTCGCCGCCGCTGGAGTTCTTCGTGAAGGGGGACCAGATGCACCTGCGCGTGGGTGGCGCGGACGGTGACATCCCCTGGAAGGGGCCCCTCAACAAGGGCCAGTGGCACGACTTCATCCTGCAGGTGAAGTGGTCGTCCAACGCGAAGGTCGGCTTCGTGCAGCTGTGGCACAACGGCAAGCTGGTGTTGCCGAAGACGATGGGGGCGACGCAGTTCGGCAAGGAGATGAACTACCTGAAGCTCGGGCTGTACCGCGAGGACAGCATCCGTCCCGAGGCGAGCGTGTACCACGATGGCTTCACCATGAGCACCGCGCTGGAGGACGTCCTGCCGCCTCCGCCCGCGCCGGAGCCCACCCCGGAGCCGACGCCCGAGCCCACGCCCACCCCGGAGCCGACGCCCGAGCCCACGCCGACGCCCACCACGCCGCCCATCGTCAACGTGCCCACGCTGCCGGGCACGGGCACGCCGCGCGTGGGTGTCATCGACACGGATGACGGCACGGACAATCCGCAGGCGGCGCAGGGCTGCGGTGCGACGGCGACGGGCGGGGCTCCGTTCATCGCCGCCACGGGCCTGCTCGCGTTCGCGGCGCTGCTGAGCCGTCGGCGCAAGCCGGCGACGGTGCGTGCTCGCGGCGCGCGTCGCTGAGCCACCGCGACACCGTGAAGGTCCACAGCGGGTCCGTCCTCCAGCAGGGCGGGCCCGCTTCGTCTTTTCAGGAAGGCGCCCACGAAGAAGCGGGTCCACCCCAGGAGGGAGGACCCGCTTCATCGACCCAGCCAGCGCCCAGCCCTCAGTGCGCGCCCTCGACCTTCACGTTGGGGTCGGCGCGGCGCAGCATGAACACCAGCACCAGTGAGCACGCGAAGATGGCCGTGAGCACGGTGAAGTTGGCGTTGAAGGCCCGCACCAGGGCCTGCAGGTTGATGCGCTGGCTGAACAGGCCATAGGCCGCGGCCAGGGGGTCCGTCACCCGCGAGGCCACCGTGGCCTGCATCGCGGCGAGCTGCTCCTGCGTCACCTGGCTGTACGCATCCACATGCGACGCCAGCGCCGTGTTGTTCACCTGCGTCAGCCGGTTGAGCGCGCTGCTCATCCACGCCGTGCCAATGGACCCACCCAATTCACGCGTCAGGTTGAACAGCCCCGCCGCGTTGCCTCGCTGGTCCGGACGCAGGTTGCTCAGCGCCATCACCGACAGCGGCACGAAGATGAACCCCATCGAACACGCCCGGATGAACACCGGCGCAATCAGCGCCGCCTCGTCCGCCGTGCTGCTCAAGTGCCCGTTCGTCCACAAGGACAGGCACATCCCGAGGATGCCCACCCCCACCAGCATCCGCCCGTCCACCTTGCCACCGAACTTCCCGATGAGCGGCATCAACAACACCTGGATGAAGCTGCCCTTCAAGAACACCAGCCCGATGTCGAGCGCCGAGTAGCGCATCACCGTTCCGCAGAAGAGGCTGAACAGGAACGACCCGCCGAACAGCGCCGTGCCGATGAGGAAGTTCACCCCCGTCGCCGCCGCGTACGAGCGGTTCGCGAACACCCTCAAGTCCACCACCGGCTGCGGGGTCTCCAGCTCGTGCACGATGAACGTGATGAGCGCCACCCCCGCCACCACCGCGAGCACGGTGATCTTCATGCTGTCGAACCAGTCCTCGCGCGTGCCCTCCTCCAGCACGAACTGCAGCGCGGCCATGCCCACCGCCAACAGGCCGATGCCCCAGCGGTCCACCCGCTCGTGGGACACCTCGAAGTCCTTCTGCTCGATGTGACGCCACGCCATGTACGCGGCGAACAGGCCCACCGGCAGGTTGATGAGGAATATCCAGTGCCAGCTCGCCACCTCGATGAGCATCCCGCCCACCGTCGGGCCCAGGAGCGGCCCCGTCACCGCGCCCAGCCCGAAGAGCGCGCCGGCCATGCCGTGCTCCTTCTGCGGATAGCGCGCGAAGAGGATGGCCTGCGACGTGGGGATGATGGCGCCGCCCCCCACGCCCTGGAGGATTCGGAAGACCACGAGCGACGGCAGGTTCCACGCGAGCCCACACAACAGGCTGGCCGCCGTGAAGATGAGGATGGACGCGGTGAAGTAGCGCCGGAACCCGAACCGACGCTGCAGCCAGCCCGTCATCGGGATGACCACCACGTTGGCCATCATGTAGCCGGTGGAGACCCACGCAATCTGGTCCATCGGCGTGCCGAAGCTCGCGCGGATGTCGCTGAGCGCGACATTCACAATCGAGATGTCCAGCACGGACATCAACGCCGCCGCCATCGCGGCGATGGTGATACCGGCCTTCGAGCCGGTGATGACGTCGCCCTTCACGACTACTCGCCCCTCGTGTTCACCGTGACGACGGCGCTCATGCCCGGCTTGAGGGCCACGTCCTTCGCGTCACCGTCGAAGCGGATGAGCACGGGGATGCGCTGCACCACCTTCACGAAGTTGCCGGACGCGTTGTCCGGAGGCAGCAGCGCGAAGCGCGCCCCGCTGGCCCCCGCCAGGCTGTCCACGTGGCCCTTGAAGTGATGACCGCTGAAGGCATCCACCTCCACGTCCACCGCCTGCCCCGCCTTCATCTCGCCGACCTGGTCCTCCTTGAAGTTCGCCACCACCCACACGTCGTCCTGCGGCACCACCGCCATCAGCGGACGCTCCGGCCCCACCATGTGGCCCACCTCCACCGTGCGGCGGCTCACCACGCCATTCGTCGGCGCGCGGACCTTCGTGTACGACACCGCCAGCTCCGCCAGGTGCAACGCCGCCTGGGCCTGCTTGAGCTTCGCGTCCGCCAGCTTCACCGCCGCCTGCGCGGCCTGCACCTGCACCGGCCCCGTCTCCGCGGCGGCCAGCTTGCCCTGCGCCGTCTCCAGGCCACCGGAGGAGCCCTGCACGCCCGCCTCCGTGGACGTCAGCCGCGCCTTGGCCACGTCCAGCGCCGCCTTCGCCTGGTCATGCGTGGACTGCCGCGTGTCCAGGTCCGCCTGCGTCACCGCGCCCTCGGCCTTCAGCGTCTTCACCCGCGTCAGGTCCGTGTCCGCCAGCTTGAAGCGCGCCTCCGCCGCCACCACGTCCGCGCGCGCCTGGTCCAGCGCCGCCTTGGACGAGCTGATGCCGCTATTCGCCTGCACCACGCCGCCGCGCGCCTGACGCAGGTTGGCCCCCGCGTTCACCTCGGTGAGCGCCAGCTGCGCCTGCGCGTTCGCCGACTGCGCCTCCGCGCTCGACACGTCCGCGCGGGCCACCTCCAGCTTCGCCTCCAGGTCCGTGGCGTCCAGCTCCACCAGCACGTCGCCCGCCTTCACCTGCTGGTTGTCCGTCACCAGCACCCGGGCCACCTGCCCCGAGATTCGCGGCGACACGTTGGCGATGCGGCCCTCCACCTGCGCGTCATCGGTGGACTCCTCGCCCCGGGTCAGCACCCAGCGCGCGGCGCCGCCCAACAGCGCAATCCCCAACAGCGCGGGCAACACCCGCTTCGCCCTGGAGCGCGGCGCCGCCGGCTCCTTCACGAGCGCGGGGCTCTTCTTCGGTACGTCGGTGTCCGGGGCATCCAGGGAGGGTGATGCAGTGCTCATGGGTGTTCTCGAAGGTTCAACGGGTCGATGATAAGGGGCCTAACCATGTGGCCGTGACAAGACGTCCGTCGGGCAGCGCCCGAGGGGAATCGAGGGTTCGAGGGGAAGCTCAGGGCTCTCGGAAGGCAGGCAGTCCGGAGGAGACCTTGGTCAACAGCTCGCGCAGGGTGGCGCGCTCCGGCTCGCTCAGCGTGGACATCAGCGCGGCGACGCGGCGGAAGTGGACGGGCAAAAGCTCCTCCAACAGCGCGCTCGCCTTCGGCGTGAGGTGCACGGTGTACATGCGCCGGTCATCGGGGTGGTCGGCGCGGGAGATGAGGCCGTCCTTCTCCAGCGTGTCGAGCAGCCCCGTCATCGTGGCCCGGCTCACACAGGAGCTCTCCGCCAGCTCGGCCGGGGTGAGGCCCTTGCCCTCCTCGCTCTCGCTGTAGGAGAGCAGGCGGGCCAGGACGGTGAAGCGGCCCGTGGATAGGCCGTGACGCGCGAGGTTCGCCTCGTAGGCGCTCGACAGGTCGTTCGACATGCGCAGCAAGAGGACGCAGGTCTCGATGGCGCTCGCGTCCAGTTGAGGGAAGCGCTGCGACAGTCGCTGCAGCCGCTCGAAGCGGGTGATGGGAGGCGTGACGCTCATGGTGAGGCGCGGCGAAGACCCCGCCGCCCCCTGAGTCGTAAGGCTCCTAACTACCGCGCGCAACGAAATAGTGGAGGCGGTGGGAGGAAACGGACGCGCTGTTATGACGGGGAGGTGCTGGATGTGAAAGACCCCACCGTGCAGGCGGCGCTGCGGCAGGCGAGCGACGAGGCCGGTCTGCCGGATTATCTGCGCAGCTGCGTGTACCCCCTGCTGCGCGAGCCGGAGGGCGAGTGGCCGAGCTGCTGTGGAGGCGGCTGCCAGCCCTGCTCGGCCACGCTGGTGGACGTGGCGGCGCGGACGCTGGCGCTCCTGGGAACGCCGCGCGAGGCGCCCCTGCCCCTGTGAGCGCGGGCCGGGGGCGCCGTAAGCTCGTGGGGACATGAACCCCATCGTCCATGCGGAGCTGGCGTGGCTCACGGCCCAGGGGCTGCGTGAGCGGAGGGACCGCATCCTCGTCACGTGCGCGGGGCTGGCGCCGGACCTGGATGGGCTGACGCTGCTGGGTGGCGAGGAGTGGTACGCGCGCTACCACCACGTGCTCTTCCACGGCTATGTGGGCGCGCTCGTCACCACGGCGGTGTGCGTGGCCTTGGCGAGGCAGCGCGCCCGGGTGGCGGTGCTCGCGATGGTGGCGTTCCACCTGCACCTCGTCTGCGACCTGGCGGGAAGCGGGCCCGGCTGGCCCATCCACTACTCCTGGCCCACGAGCATGCGGGAGTGGTTCTGGCAGGGGCAGTGGGACCTGTCGTCGTGGCAGAACTCGGTCATCGGGCTGTTCACCACGCTGGCCGTCCTCGCGTGCGCGCTGGGTCCCGGGCGTCGAACCTTCGTCGAGGTGTTCTCCGCGCGCTGGGACGCGGTCGTCACGCAGACGCTGCGCAAGCGCTTCAAGGGCGAGGAGCCCGCCGCGAAGCCCAACGGCTGAAGGCCCTCACCTGTCCCACGAGACAACCGCGCTGTAGGGGCCGTGACATATCTCGAGCACGGGGACCCGCGGGCGCGGTGCGGGGTTGTGTCCCCGGACGCGCAGCGCCTAGCTTGAAGCCCTTCCCGCGAAGGGGGCCCGATGCCCGCATACCGTGACGTGCTCGGCAGGATTCCCGAACCTGACGTCGAGGCCGGCAGGCAGTGCCAGGGCCTGTTGGACATGAAGACCAAGCCTCAGGGCAGCCTCGGCCGCCTGGAGGAGCTGGCGTGTCAGTGGGCCGCGCTGCGGGGAGAGCCCGCTCCGGCGATGCCTCGCAAGGGCATGGTGGTGATGGCGGCGGACCACGGGGTGACGGAGGAGGGCGTGAGCGCCTATCCCGCCGAGGTCACCGCGCAGATGGTCGCCAACTTCTCCCGGGGCGGCGCGGCCATCAACGTGCTGTCACGGCAGCACGACGTGCGCGTGGAGGTCGTCGACATGGGCGTGCGGGTGCCCGTGGAGGGGCTCACGGGCGTGCGCCACCACCGCATGGGCCCCGGCACGGGGAACCTGGCGAAGGGGCCGGCGATGTCGCGCAAGACGGCCGAGGAGGCGCTGAGCGTGGGCGCGCTGCTGGCCATCGAGCTGGCGGAGTCGGGCGTGACGCTGCTCGGACTGGGTGACATGGGCATCGGCAACACCACCGCGTCGTCGGCGCTGACGTGTGTGCTCGCGGGTGTGTCGCCGGACATGGCCACCGGGCGCGGCACGGGCGTGGATGACGCGGGCCTGACGCGCAAGGTGGACGTGGTGCGGCGGGCGTTGGTGGTGAACCAGCCGGACGCGGCGGACCCGCTGGACGTGCTCGCCAAGGTGGGCGGGTTCGAAATCGCGGGGCTCGCGGGCGCGGCGCTCGGCGCGGCGTCCAAGCGCGTGCCGGTGATGCTGGATGGCTTCATCTCCTCGGTCGCCGGGCTGGTGGCGGCGCGCCTGTGTCCCCGGGTGATGCCCTTCCTCATGGCCAGCCACATGTCGCGCGAGGCGGGCCACCGGCGGGTGCTGGAGGCGCTGCGGCTGCGGCCCCTGTTGGATTTGGGGCTGAGGCTGGGCGAGGGCACCGGCGCGGTGCTCGCGATGGGGCTGGTGGACAGCAGCCTGCACGTGCTGCACGAGATGGCGACCTTCGCCTCGGCCGGCGTCGCGGAGAAGTCACAGCGCTGAAGCGCGTGTCCCCGGCTGGAAACCCGGCGGGAGTCGCGCCATACCTGGGCTCCCATGAAGCGACTTCTCGCCGGCATCGCGTTCCTCAGTCGCATCCCCGTCCCCGGGGCGGCCACGTTCGACGCTGGCGACGTGGGCCGCGCCACGCTGTGCTTCCCGCTCGTCGGCGCGCTGCTCGCGGCCATCCTGGTGGGCGTGCGCCACGCGCTCTTCCCCCTGCTGCCCGCCACGGTGACGGCGTTCATCCTGCTCATCGTCTACGCGCTGCTCACCGGCGCGCTGCACCTGGACGGGCTGGCGGACATGGCGGACGGCTTCGGCGGCGGGCGCACGAAGGAGGACGTGCTGCGCATCATGCGCGACCACGTCATCGGCGCGTATGGCGGCACGGCCCTGCTGTTGAACGTGGGGCTGAAGTCGAGCGCGCTGGCGGCCCTGCTCGAGCGGGGACAGGCGGACGTGGCACTGGTGGTGGCACTGAGCCTGGGCCGGTGGGGCTCGGTGCCCCAGGGGTGGCTGTTCCCCTATGCGCGCCGCTCCGGCGGCATCGGCATGGCCATCACGGATTATGTCGGGCGCGTCGAGGTGGCGGGGGCCACGGTGCTGGGGCTCGGCATCGCCGTGGGGCTCATGGGCTGGAAGGGGGGTGTCATCATGGCGGCCGTGGCCTTGGTGTCGATGCTCCAGGCCCTGTGGTGCCGGAAGAAGATTGACGGAATCACGGGCGATACGATGGGCGCCAACACCGAGGTGTGCGAGGCGGTGGTGCTCGTGCTCGCGCTGGCGCTCGGCTGACCTTGCTCACGAAAGGAAACGGACGCGTGGACTGGCGACTGCCGAGCGGCGTGACGCGCATGATTCTGGTGAGGCACGGCAAGCCCTCCGAGGAGATGAAGGGCCGCTGCTACGGGAGGCTCGACGTGGGCCTCGCGCCCGAGGGACACGTCCAGGCCGAGCGCGCCGCGCGCCTGCTCGCGCCGGTGGAGCTGCACGGCCTGTATTCGAGTCCCCGGCTCCGCGCGCTCGACACGGCGAAGCGATTCACGGAGGGCCGGGGGCTGGAGCTTCGAGTGGAGGAGGCCTTCCGGGAGATCGACTTCGGGCACTTCGAGGGGCTCACCTACGAGGAGGCCGAGCGCCGCTTCCCCGCGGTGTACGCGGAGTGGATGACACACCCCGCACAGGTGCGCTTCCCCGAGGGAGAGACGTTCTCCGAAATGCGCGAGCGCGTGCGCGCAGGAGGTCGGGCGCTGCGAGCACGTCATCCCGGCCAGTGTTTCGCGCTGGTGTCCCACGGCGGCGTCAATCGCACCCTGCTCTGCGAGGCACTCGGGATGTCGGATGAGCACCTGTTCCGACTGGACCAGGTGCACGCGGCGGTGAATGTCATCGACTTCTATGGCGATGAGCCCGTGGTGAAGTTGATGAACGCGGAGCCGTGACGCACCACGCCTCGGCTTGACGGTGTTTCCGTGCGAGGCGTAGCCTTTGGTGGCTTGTCTGGGATTGAAGTTCCGTCGTGCACAAGGGGGCGTCACGCGCATGGAGACCCAACCGCCAGGCGAGGCCAGCGGACGTCCCGTCATCCGCGCCCCCGGCAAGACGCCCGACCCCTTCTCCGCGCAGGCGCTCAACAACCCCTACGCCGTCTACGCGCGGCTCCTCGAGCAGCCCGCGTGCTGGAGCGCCGAGTCCCAGCTGTGGCTGTTCTCGCGGCACGCGGACTGCCTGGAGGTGCTCGCCAATCCCCGCTTCAGTCGGAACATCGCCAGCGCGAGGAAACGCCGCCCCCAGGACTACCCGCCTCCACCCGAGGCGCTCGCGGCGCTGTCCGCCATGCACAACCAGTGGTTCCTGCTGATGGACCCGCCGGACCACACGCGCCTGCGCGCGGTGACGAAGCGGGCCCTGGGCCCGCGCATGAAGGAGCTGGCCATCCACATCCAGGCCCTGGCGGAGTCGCTGGTCTTCCAGGCGCGTCAGCGTGGAGGAATGGATGTCATCTCCGAGTTCGCCATGCCCCTGGCCCGCAGCACGCTGCGCCAGCTGGTGGGCGCGGATGATCTGGATGAGGGGCTCTATCAGCACTGGGCGCTGTGCCTCGCACGGTGCGCGGATGCCTCCGCTCCGCTGGGTGTTCGCGAGGCCGCGAGCGCCGCCACGCGTGAGGTGCACCAGTCCCTCCAGGCCGCCGTCACCCGGCGCCGACAGTCGCGACGCACGGATGTCCTCGGACTGTTGGTGGCCGCGCAGGAGGACGAACAGGCGCTGAGCGAGGAGGAGCTGCTGCCCACGTGCATGCTGCTGCTCTTCGGCGGCTACGACACCTCCGTCAACCTCATCGGCAACGGGGTGCTCGCGCTGATGGAGCACCGCGCGCAGTGGGAGGCCTTGTGCGCCGAGCCCTCGCGAACCAAGGGCGCGGTGGAGGAGGTGCTGCGCTTCGACACGCCCCTGCAGCTCGTCTCGCGCATGGCACAGGAGGACGTGGACGTGGGAGGGACTCACGTCCGCGCGGGTGAGTGGGCGTGGGTGCTGCTCGGCGCGGCGAATCGGGACCCCAGGCGCTTCGAGAACCCCGACGCGCTGGACATCCAGCGCACGGACCTCCAGCACCTCGCCTTCGGCCACGGCATCCACCAATGCGTCGGCGCGGCGCTCGGGCGCATCGAGGCACAGAGCGCGTTCGGGACGCTGGCGCGCGAGCTGCCGCAGCTTCGGCTCGTGCCCGGTGCGTGGAAGCGACGCGACACCGCCGTGTTCCGTGGCCTCACCACCCTGCCCTGCCAGCTCTGAACCTGAAGCTCAGCCGGGCCTGCGCGCCATCAAGTGCACGAGCAGCGCGGTCCCTGGCGCTGCCATCACCCTGTCGTGCCAGCGCTGAGCCCGAGGCTCAGCGCGACTTTCACGCCACCAGGTACACGAGCAGCGCTGCGCCCAGCGCCATCGCCACCCTGTCAGCGCTGGGAATGAAGCTCCGCACGACTTGCGCGCCACCAAGTACACAAGCAGCGCTGACCGTGGCTCCGCCGCCACCCTGCAGGCTCTCGACATGAAGCTCAGCGCGACTTGCACGCCACCAGGCACACGACGCATCCGCGTGCCTATCGCCACCATCACTCTGCCGGCTGTGAGATTGAAGCTCGGCGCCACTTGCACGCGACCAGATACACGCCGCATCCGCGTGACTATCGCCACCGTCACCCTGCTGGCTGTGAGCCCGACGCTCAGCGCGGCTTGCGCGACACCAGGTCCACGAGCAGCGCGGTCCCTGGCGCCGATGTCACCCTGCCCGACCAGCGCAGAGCCCGAGGCTCAGCGCGACTTTCGCGCCACCAGGTACACGAGCAGCGGTGTGCCCAGCGCCGCCGTCACCAGCCCCACGGGCGGCTCTCGCCCCGGCAGGATGACTCGCGAGGCGGCGTCACAGAGCGCCAGGAAGCTCGCGCCCACGATGACCGAGCACGGCAGCAGTACCCGCCGACTCACCCCCAGCACGCGCCGGACGATGTGCGGGACGATGAGCTCCACGAACGCGATGGGGCCACACCACGCGACACAGCCCGCCACGCCGAGCGCCCCCAGGCCAATCGAGGCCATGCGCACCACACGCACGTTGACGCCCTGCGACTCGGCATGCTCCTCGCCGGAGATGAACACCTCCAGCGCTCGCGTCAGCGACAACAGCCCCACCACCGACACGGCCGCGATGGGCACGAGCGCGATGATTCCCTGGTAGCCCACCTGTGGCAGGTGCCCCATCGTCCACCGCGTGGCCGCCAGCAGCTCCGCCGAGTCCGCCGAGAACTGCACGCCCGTGGAGATGGCGCCCGCCGCCATCGAGAAGGCAATGCCCGCGAGCACCAAATCGTTCATCCGCACGCCCCGCCCCGCGGCGATGGCGGCCACCAGCAGGCTGACGCCCAGCGCCCCGGCGAAGGCCGACGCGGTGATGAGCGGCAGCCCCCACAGCGCCGAGCGGGCTCCCAGCACGATGGCCACCAGCGCTCCCAGCGTGGCCCCGGCCGTGGTGCCCACCGTGCTCGGCGCGGCGAGCGGATTGGCGAAGAGCGACTGGTACACCGCCCCCACCAGCGACAGCGTGCCGCCCACCAGCAGCGCCATCAGCGTCCGGGGGATGCGCAGCTGCCAGAGGATGAAGTCCCGCGCGTCCGGCGGCATCGGAGGCCCGATGAACGGCGCGGCGACGACCACCAGCCCGCACAACAGCAACATCACCACCAGCCGGGCCTTCATTCGCCACCCTCCAGCGGCAGGCCCACGAAGACTCTCCGGCCCTCGACCTCCACGCCACGCATCCGCACGGAGAACACCTGCCCCAGGTGCTCACCCAGCTCCGGCGCGTCGTAGTGCGACTCGAACGCCACCCGGCCCCGCGACAACCCCAGCACCCGAATCCGTCCCTCGCCCCCGTGCTGCACCGCGTGAGCAAGCACGTTGATGTCATGCGTGATGCACAGCACCCCCAGCCCCGAGCGCCACAGCCGCCCCACCAGCGCGTACAGCTCCAACTGCTGCGCGGGGTCCAGGAAGTTCGCGGGCTCGTCCAGCATCACCAGCGGCGACTCCTGCGCCAGCAGCGCCGCCACCGCGACGCGCTGCTGCTCCCCGCCGGACAGCTCCGTGATTCGCCGCGAGGCGAGCCCCTCCGCCTGCACCCGCTCCAGCGCCGCCCGCGCCTGCTCCTCCGAGCGGCGATGCGACTCCCGGAAGCGATAGCGCGCCGCGGCCACGTGCTCCAGCGCGGTGATGGGCTCGGAGACCTGCACACGCTGGGGCAGCCACGCGACATGGGCCGCGCGCTCCCGGGGCGACAGCGCCGCCACGTCGCGCCCGTCCACCGTGACGCGCCCCGCGTCCGGACGCTCCAGCCCGAGCGCCACGCGCATCAACGTCGTCTTGCCCGCCCCATTGGGGCCCACCACCGCCACGAAGTCTCCAGCCCCGAGCCGAAGGGACACGTCCGCCAGCAGCGTCCGCTCCCCCTTGCGCACCGTCGCCCCGGAGACCTCCAGCGTGGACGTCATGGCGTCTTCGCGTCGAAGCGCAGCGCGACCTTCAGTCGCTCCACCAGGTCCAGGATGCGCGGACCGGTGGACTGCACTCCCGGCCCCGCCACCAGCTTCACGCGCCCCTCCTTCACCGCGCGCAGCACCGACAGCTGCTTCCACGCGGCCAGCTGCCGCGCCTCCTCCTCGGGCGTCGGCACGGGCCCCTCCAGCAACACCAGGATGATGTCCGGGTCCAACGTCATCAACTGCTCGACGGAGATGTTCGGCGGACCACCCGGGTCCTCGGCCACGGCGTTGCGCGCGCCCGCGGCCTCCAGCGCCGCGCCGTGCAGCGAGCCCTTGCGGATGTACCAGATGCTGGAGAGCCCGGCCTCCGCGTCGCCAATCACCAGCAGCACCCGGGGCGCGTCCTTCGGAGGTGCCCGCTTCAGCGTGCTCTCCACCTTCGCGGCCAGCTCGTTCGCCTGCGCCTCGCGGCCCGTCTGCCGCCCCAGCTCGCGGACCCCGTTCGCCACGTCATCCACCGTGAGCCAGGGCAGCACCTTCACCGGCGCGACGGCGGCCAGCGAGCCCGCGGGAGCCTGCTTCACCTGCTCATCCAGGATGAGCGTGGGCTTGAGCCGGGCGATGGCCTCGTAGTTGGGCGCCAGCGTGGAGCCGACCTTGGGCACGCCCTCTGCCTCGGGGGGCCAGGACGAATAGTCCGAGCGCCCCACCACCTGCGGCCCCGCACCCAGCGCGTAGAGCGTCTCCGTGATTCCGGGGGACAGCGAGACGAGCCGCCGCGCGCCCGGCTCCTGGGCCGGAGGCGAGGAGCGCTGGCAGCCCGCGAGGAGCAGGAGCGCGAGACCGAGGAGCCGAAAGGAGCGCGAAGGGGACATGGGAGGACATCTCGCACCGAGGAGTGCGTGACGAGCGCCTTATAGTGCACCCGCCAGAGGAGGCCCGCCATGTCGAAGCACCCCCACCTCATGATTCAGGGCACGGGTTCCCACGTGGGGAAGACCACGCTGGTGGCCGGGCTGTGCCGCCTGTACGCCAACCGGGGCCTGCGCGTGGCCCCGTTCAAGTCGCAGAACATGTCCCTCAACTCCTTCGTCACCGAGGAGAACGAGGAGATTGCCCGCGCCACCGCGGTGCAGTCCTTCGCGGCGAGGCAGCGGCCCATCGTCCACATGAACCCGCTGCTGCTCAAGCCCAAGTCGGACAGCGTCAGCCAGCTCATCATCCACGGCAGGCCCCACCGGGACGTCGACGCGCGCGAGTACTTCCTGGCCGACACGCACCGTGCGCTCAAGCTCGCCGCCATCCAGGAGTCCATCGACCACCTGAACCGCCACTACGACCTGGTCATCGCCGAGGGCGCGGGGAGCTGCGCGGAGCCCAACCTGCGCCCGTTCGACGTGGTGAACATGGAGGTGGCCCACCGCCTGGACGCCCGCGTCTTCGTGGCGGCGGACATCGACAAGGGCGGCGTGGTGGCGGAGCTGCTCGGCACGCTGCGCGTCCTGGAGCTGGTCGCCCCCGAGGACGTCGCGCGCATCTGTGGCTTCATCATCAACAAGTTCCGGGGAGACCGGCAGGTCCTCCAGCCCGCCGTGGACTTCATCGAGCAGCACGCGAAGAAGCCCGTCGTCGGGGTGCTGCCCTACCTGTCCCTCGCGCTGGAAGAAGAGGACCGCGTCCAGCCCCGCATGCACGGCACACCCGAGGTCGACATCGCCGTCCTCTACCTGCCCCACATCTCCAACAGCACCGACTTCGACTACCTCCAGGAGGAGCCCCACGTGCGCGTGCGCTTCGTGCGCTCCGTGGACCAGTTGGGCGCGCCCGACGCCATCATCCTGCCCGGCACCAAGAACACGGTGGGGGACCTGGTCCACCTGCGGCGCATCGGCTTCGAGCGCGTGCTCCAGGAGCTGAGCGCCACCACGCCCATCGTCGGCATCTGCGGCGGCTTCCAGATGCTGGGGCGCCACCTGCTCGACGAGCACCGCCGCGAGTCCGAGCACGGCAGCACCACCGGCCTGGGCCTGCTGGACATCGACGTGGAGTTCCTGCCGGGCAAGACGGTCTTCAACCGCCACTACACCCCGACGAAGGACAATCCCTTGCGGGATGCGGGCGAGGTGTCCGGGTATGAGATTCATTCCGGGCTCATCCGGTACGACAGCGCGCGGCCGATGTATGCCCACCCCGGCGGCTTCGATGGCGCGGTGCACGAGCGACTGCCCATCTTCGGCACCTTCATCCATGACCTGTTCAAGAATCCTCGTCTGAGCCGCGCCTTCGTCGACACGCTGCGCCAGCGCAAGGGATTGCCAGTCCTGACAGCGCCCCTGTGCAACCACGACACCCGTCGGGAGGACAGCTATAATCGGCTCGCTGCCGCCCTGGCCGAGCACATGACATCCATCGACTGACTCTTCATCCCGCCAAAGGGGGCGCTCGGGGATTCCCGACGACAGGCGAATGTAAGGAGGAGGCTCAACGTGAAGCTCGATGGATTCGCTCGTGTCCTTCCGCGCGTGGTGCTGCTCTTGGCCATGGCTTGCCAGCACAGCGCGCTCGCGCAGGACCAGCTCGACACCGCCCCGAAGACACTCACCCAGCAGGTCCTCACGCCCGTTGGCACGACGTACCCCTACACCCAGCAATTGCAGTGGTTGGACGCGGGGCGGTTCATCGTGGGACGGCTGGATGGCTCGATGACGCTCTTCCGCCCGCCTGGACCCACCGAGTGGGGTCCCATGCTCACAGACGTGCTGCGCACGCCCGCCAACCGGGGCGTGGAGATGATGGCCGTGCGGGATGAGCGGACGTTCGTGACATCCAACGACAGCACCACCATCACCTTGTGGCGCGAGCGGGACCTCTCCGTCGCGGAGGACGCCGAGCCCGCGCTGCTGGACCGGCTGCCGCGCGCGTTCCGCTACCAGAACTTCGCCTACGACGCGGACGTGGGCACGGCCAACAGCGCCGTCTTCGTCACTCATGGGAACCGGGAGTACCTCGTCACCGGCCACGAGAACGGCTTCGTCCTCATCTGGAGCGTCACGCGCAACGGCCGGCAGCTGGCGGTGCTGAAGAAAATCGACGTGCGCTCGCCCGACCCCATCCCCAGCCCGTTCCAGCTGTGGAACGTGCGGGACATCGTCTCGTGGCGCGACGGCGTGGTCATCACCGGCTCCGAGGACGGAGACCTGGTGATGCTCCAGCTCCCCCAGGGCAACGTGCTGGCCCGCAAGCGCTACAACCCGGCGGCCCAGCGCGGCATCAACGGCCTGGCCATCCTGGATGACCACCTGGTGGCAGTGGCCTGCTCGGTGGGCCCGTCGGACAAGAACACGTGGCTGTTCCGCGTGCGCCCCGCGGAGCTCCAGTCGCAGGGCTCGGTGGACCTGAAGCAGAACCTGTCCCTGCCGCAGTCCTTCGCGTTCCGCGCCGCGATGGCCAGCGTGGGCGGGCAGCCCCACGTCTTCGCCACCACGCAGGAGGGTCTGCTGTGGACGGTGCTCGTCACGCCGGACGGACAGCTCCAGGTCCAGGCCGTCAGCTCGGTGGATTTCCCCATCGGTGAGGCCATCGACTACAACCCGGCCACCTCGCAGCTCGCCGCCGTGGGCGTGCTCGTCAACCTCTTCAACGTCGCTCCGCCCGCGCCCGCGCAACGCCAGCAGGCGCCCAAGGCCGCGCCGCCTCAAGCGCCGTCGCTGGTCCACTGAGCACGGCGATGTCCCGGGACAGCGCTCCGTGGGTGCTGGGCATCGGCGCGTCGAATCACAACGGCGCCGCGTGCCTCCTGCGTGGTGACGAGCTGGTCGTCGCCGTGCAGGAGGAGCGACTCCTCCGCCGCAAGCGGGCGTGGCTCCCTGGCGGGGCCGTGTCCTTCGCGGTGCGCTACTGCCTGGAGACGGCGGGCATCCGCGCGGACGAGCTCAGTCTCGTCTCGTGCTGCTCGCTGATGGGGCCTCGCGGGCCGCTGTACGACGTGCGCGCCAACCCGGACCTCGCTCCGGGTGTCCCGGTGCGCTACCTCTCGCACCACCTGGGCCACGCGGTGGGCGCGTTCGCGACGTCCGGCTTCGACGAGTCGCTGGTGCTCGTCGTGGACGGGTTCGGCTCCAACGTCCAGGACCTGTCCCCCGAGGAGCTGTCGGCGGTCGTCACCGAGCGACGCGGAGAGGAGACGCTGTCCGTCTACCACGCGTCGCGCGAGGGCTTCGTGCCGGTGGAGAAGCACCTGGGCACGTTCCTGGAGGTGACGTCCTCCGTGGACCTGGAGCGCTTCCGGGGCATGCCTCGCTTCGGCAGCCTGGGCGGGCTGTACTCCGCCGTCGGACGGCAGCTCTTCTCGGATGTCCTGGAGGGGCCGGGCAAGGTCATGGGCCTGGCGCCTCACGGCGTGGCGGACACCCCCGTGTCGGACTTCTTCGACATCGTCGACGGGCGCTTCGTGTTCCACGACACCGTGCCTCGCCGCTTCACGCATGACGAGCGCTGGCCCGCGCGACAGGTGGAGTATCGGAACCTCGCGGCCTCGGCGCAGGCGGCGCTGGAGGACGGGCTCTTGCGGCTGGTGCGTCGACTGCGCGCGAGCACGTCCTGCGACGCGCTCTGCTACGCCGGGGGCGTCGCGCTCAACAGCGTGGCGAACGAGCGGCTCTTCACCGAGAGCGGCTTCAAGGACCTCTACGTGATGCCCGCCGCGGAGGACAGCGGCACCGCCATCGGCGCGGCGTACCACGGGCTTTGGCAGCTCACGGGGCGGCGCTCCACGCGGCGACTGGGCCATGACAGCACGGGCAGGACGTACTCCGCCGAGGACTGCGACACCGCGCTGCGCACCGTGCCCGCGGTGGTGTCGCGCAGGCTGCCGCGACTCGTCCCCGAGGTGGCCGATCTGCTCGCCGAGGGGAAGATGCTCGGCTGGTTCCAGGGCGGCTCCGAGCTGGGTCCACGCTCCCTGGGCCAGCGGAGCATCCTCTGCGACCCGCGGCCTCGCGACATGAAGGACACCCTCAACGCGCGGGTGAAGTTCCGCGAGGGCTTCCGTCCCTTCGCCCCCATCATCCTCGCGGAGAAGGTGCGCGAGTGGTTCGACGTCGACACGGCCTCCACGGACAGCCCCTTCATGCTCCGCGTGTGGCGCTTCCGTGAGGAGCAGCGCGAGCGCGTCCCCGCCGTCGCCCACGTCAACGGCACCGGCCGCGTGCAGACGGTGACGAGGGAGCACACGCCCCTGCTGCACGCGCTGCTCACCGCGTTCGATGAACGCACCGGCGTCCCCGTCCTGCTCAACACCTCGTTCAACATCGCCGGGGAGCCCATCGTCGAGACGCCCGAGGACGCGCTGTGGGGCCTGCTGTCCACGGGGCTGGAGGGCTGCGTGCTGCTGGACCGCTTCGTGTCCAAGCACGAGGCGCTGCATTCACTGCTGGACCTGGAGGTGCTCGTCCTCGGAGAGCGAATCGCGCCCCTGTCCTCGGAAAGCGCGGAGGACACGCTGGACCTGCGTCCCCTCTTGAAGGAGCCGCTGGGCTTTGGCCTGGACGCCTCGGGACGCAACCTGGAGGATGCGCGCCGGATGCTGGGCAGCGGGCAACAAGGTGGCGCGTTCAAGGTGCGGACGCCGTGGGGCGCGGCCGTGCAGCTCGTGTCGAGCGAGCTGTCGAGGCTCGTGGACCAGGTGGAGCGCGGGATGACCGGCTGGAAGCTCCTGGAGCGGGTGTCTCGCGAGGACTCGAGCATTGATGAGCAGAAGCTGACGCGGATGCTCGGCACGCTGCGGCGCGCCCGCGTCCTCCAGTTCGGTCCGGGAGTGTGAGGACGACGCTCGCCAGGGGACTGCTGGGCCTGGTGCTGCTGGCGTGCGCCCCCGTGCGGGCCCAGTCCACCGAGGACGCCGGCACTCCGCCCATGTCCGAGGTCATCGACGTGGTGGGCGAGGTGCCCGACCCGGAGCCGATGGACCGCGCCGCTCGTCGCGACCCGAGCAGCGTCGTCACCGTCATCTCCGTGGAGGAGCGCGGCGGCACCGCGCGCGACACCGCGGAGGTGCTGTCCACCGCGCCCGGCGTCTCCATCCAGGACTCGGGCGGATACGGCCAGGGAAAGAGCCTGGTGGTGCGCGGCGCCTCGTCGAACGGGACGTTGGTGCTGCTCGACGGCATCCCCCTCAACGGCGCGGGCGGGAGCCTGGACCTGTCGCGCGTCCCGCTCGCGCTCGCCCGTGAGCTGGAGGTGATGCGCGGGAGCGCGGGCTCGAGCCACGGCAGCGGCGCGCTCGGCGGCGTGGTGAACATCATCACCCGCGCCCCCGGTGACACGTTGAGCCTCGCGGGCGAGCTGAGCCACGGGAGCTGGAACACCACCACCGGGTGGCTGTCGCTCACCGGGCCCGTGCTGGACAGCGAGCTGCTCCTGCTGCTCCACGGCGGCACGTCGTCCGGGCGCTTCTTCTATCCGTTCGATGCCACGCCCACGCTGCCGGGTGACGCGCCCGAGCTGCGACGTCGCGAGAACAACGACGCGCGCGGCGCCGGGGCGCTCGTGCGACTGCGCCGCCGCCTCTCCCAGGGCGTGGTGCTGGACGCGATGGGCGAAGGGACCCTGGAAGGACGAGGGCTCGCGGGCACGGCGCAGAACCCGCTCGCGGACGCGCGTCAGTCCAACCGTCGCGGCATCCTGAGCCTGCGCGTGCTGGGCGACCTGGGCCACCACGTCCACGTGTCCGCTCGCGCGCAC
The DNA here is from genome assembly GCF_020037095.1 of Myxococcus sp. XM-1-1-1. Classification (NCBI taxonomy): domain Bacteria; kingdom Pseudomonadati; phylum Myxococcota; class Myxococcia; order Myxococcales; family Myxococcaceae; genus Myxococcus; species Myxococcus sp. XM-1-1-1. The sequence continues at coordinate 209,587 of NZ_JAIQDH010000002.1, read as the reverse complement.
TATCGCCAGGAGCGACTGGAGCTGTCGGGCGGTCCGCTGCCACAGCAGGGCGTGCAGACCCTGCGCACGGGCGGCGTGGAGGCCGAGGGCAGCCTGCCGCTGGGAAGCTGGAACGTCGTCTCCGCGCTGGCGAGCCTCGGCGGGGAAGGCGTGGCCACCGCTGGCGCGCCCGTGACTTCGGACGGACGCACATCGTGGCTGCGCGCCAGCGTCCGCGTCATGGATGACCTGGCGCTGCTCGACGGCCGGCTCCACGTGACGCCCTCGCTGCGCGTGGAGCGCGTGGGCGCGTTCACGCTGCTGTCCCCCAAGCTGGGCGCGCGCGTGACGCTGCCCGCGCGCCTGGAGCTGCGCGCCAACGTGGGACAGGCGCACCGGGCCCCCTCGCTGGTGGAGCTGTACGTGCGCCAGGGCACGCTGCTGCCCAACCCGGACCTGCGCCCCGAGCGCGCCGTGTCCGCGGACGTGGCGCTGGCGCACCGCACGGAGCGCTCGCTCGTGTCGGTGGGAGGTTTCTTCGCGAGCTACGAGGACCTCATCACCTACGAGGCGTATCCGCCGTTCGCCGCGAAGCCGAGCAACTTCGCCTCCGCGCGCGTCGCCGGCCTGGAGGTGGACGCGGAGGCGCGCCCCTTCTCCTTCCTGTCCGGCTCGCTGGCGTACACGTTCCTCGTCTCCCGCAACCTCCGGGACGACCCGCGCTACTACCTGAAGGACATCCCGCTCCGGCCGCGCCACACCCTCGCCGCGCGAGTGACGGCGGGCCCCTCGTGGCTCACGGGCCGCGTGGAAGTGCGCGCCCAGTCCTCACAGCTTCGCAACCGCACCGGCGAGCTGGTGCTCCCGGGCCGCACGCTCCTGCACGCGGGCCTGTCCACCACGGTGGGCCAGCGCCCCGCCTTCACCTTCTCCGTCGACCTCAAGAACGTGCTCGACGTCCACGTCGACGACTTCGACGGCTATCCCCTGCCGGGCCGCGCGGTGCTCGCCTCCGTGGCCCTGGCGCTCGACGTCCCACCCTCCCCCTCCACTGCCAAAAAGGCGGACACCCCATGAAGCCCTCGCCTCCTCCAGGACGCCACCTGGCGCTCCTCTGCTCCCTGCTCTCCTGCCTGCTGCTCACCGGCTGTCCCGACGAGGGCGTCGTCTGCAGCGAGGGCCTCTCCCGCTGCGGCGACACCTGCGCGGACCTCACCAGCGAGTCCGCGAACTGTGGCGCCTGCGGCAACGCCTGTGGCGAAGGCCAGCTCTGCGCCGAGGGCGCGTGTCGCTGTCTGACGGGGACCACGGCCTGTGACGGCGCCTGCGTCGACACCCGGTCCTCGCCCCAGCACTGCGGCGCCTGCGGCACGACGTGCGACAGCAGCGAGGTGTGCGAGCAGGGCACGTGCCAGCTGAACTGCACCGCGGGCCTGCTCCGCTGCGGCAACGCGTGCGTGGACGGGGACTCGAGCAACCTGAACTGCGGCGCCTGCGGCAACGTCTGCGGCGACGCGCGGACGTGCCGGGGCGGCGTGTGCACGTACGACATCGTGGCCACGTGCTTCAACACCGGCCAGGTGGTGGGCATCCAGTCCGGCGTGGACCTCAAGGGCCCCGGCACGCTCGTGGCGTCGTCGCCGCAGAGCGCCGCGCGGATGAGCGACGTGCTGCTGGTGCTCGACTCCACGCGCAAGCTCATCCAGGCGCGGCTGGACGACTACGGCGTGCTGCCTCCGCGCCACGACACGGGCCGCGCGCCCAACCAGGTCCTCGTCGAGGGGCCGTTCATCTACATCCTCAACTCCACCGACAACACGCTCCAGGTGCTGCGGAGCACCGAGCCGCTCCCGCCCGGCAAGCGCCACCCCGAGGGCATCTCGCTCCAGAACGTGGCCAGCGTGAGCTTCGGCGCCAACACCAACCCCTTCGGCATGGCGCGCGTGGGCAACGAGCTGTGGGTCACCCTCTACGGCAACCTCGTGGGCGACCCGAGCGCCGGAGGCCGCGTGGCGCGCGTCTCGCTGGCGTCTCCCTCCGAGCCGAGGGTGACGGCCACCATCGACCTGCCCACCGGCGCCGCGCTGCGGCCCTTCCCGGACAACACCACGCTGTCGACGCCCGCGGGCATCACCGAGCACCGCGGCAAGGTGTACGTGGCCCTCAACAACCTCAACCCCGCCACCTACGCCCCCGGCGGCCCGGGCCTGCTCGCGCGCATCGAGCCGGCGACGGGCGCGGTGAGCCTCGTCGGCCTGGGCGACGACTGCCTCAACCCCAACGCGGTGGCCTCCGTGGGCGAGCACCTGGTGGTGAGCTGCGGCGGCAAGTCCACCTATGACGCCGAGTTCAAGCTGGTGTCCGTGGAGCGCACGGGCCTGGTGATGCTGGACGCGCAGGACACCGTGGTGGCCTCGGAGCCCATCGCCTGCTCGCCGGGCATCGGCTCCTGCCCCATCCCCGCCGCCGGCCGATTCGCCGTGGTGGGCCCGCGCATCTACACCGGCGACACCAACGGCGGCCGCGTCTTCGTCCACGAAATCGTGGGCAACACCCTGGTCGAGCGTCGGGGCCTGAAGGACACCTCCGAGCCCGCCATCGCCGCCTGCCCCGCCAGCGGCTTCTCGCTGGTCAGCGACGTGGTGGCCCTGCCCTGATTCCAGGGCACCTCGGGGGCACTTCGCCCCGATGGGGCAATGTGCCCCGGCCCCGGCGGGACATTCCACCCCGTCCGGGGCCCTCCTCCGAGGGAGCCGCCCCGAGCCAGACGCTGGCACAAAGGATGCTCTAGAGCTTCCGCGTGCCCCGGCCACATCGCGGGGCGGAAACCGGAGGAGGCGTCACGCAGCGCACGTCGGTCCTCGTGCACCCACGCCGAGCTTCGGGCGATTGCTCGCCCGCCGAGGAGCCCGACGCGACGTCCTGACGCCTTCTCACGGCAGTCGCGGTAGTTTCTGAGTACTTCCTTCCGGTCCATGCATTCTCGACCCCTCCCACGTGCATGGACCGGAATAGCCTCGACCCACCGTGAGACTCGCACGCAAGTTCACCCTCGCCCTCGTCCTGCTCGCCGTGGCCGTCATCGCCGCGCTGCAGGTCATCCAGGTCCGCCGCGAGCTGGAGCGCTCGGCGCTGGACATGCAGCATGACCATCGGCTGCTCGGCCACACGCTCGCGGGCACCATCGGCAAGGCGTGGCAGCTTGCGGGTGAGCGCGAGGCGCTCAATCTCCTCAACCAGTCCAACAACTACCAGGAGCAGGTCCACCTGCGCTGGGTCTGGCTGGATGGCGGTCCCGGGACGCCGTCCCTCGCGGGCTTCCCGCCCCGGCTGATGGCCACGCTGCGCCAGGGCAGGGACGGCTCCATGGTGGACCCGGACCCGGCGCCGGGCCTCTTGCACTCGTACACGCCGGTGAAGATTGGCCCGCGCTTCGGCGCCATCGAAATCACCGAGTCGCTGGGCGAGGAGCGCCAGCACGTCTTCGTCACGGTGGTGGGCACCATCGTCGCCACGGGCACCATCACCTTCGCGTTCCTCATCGTCGCCATGGCCATGGGCCGCAGGCTCGTCGGTGAGCCGGTGGACCAGCTGGTCCAGCTGGCGGAGCGCTTCGGCCATGGGGATTTGTCCGCGCGCGTGCGGCTGCCACCGCAGCGGCGGGGGGACGAGCTGACGACGCTGGCCAACGCGATGAACCGCATGGGCGAGCAGTTGGAGGAGACGCGCTCGCGGCTGTCCGCGGAGACGGCCGCGCGCCTGTCCGCGGTGGAGCACCTGCGGCACGCGGACCGGCTCACCACGGTGGGCAAGCTGGCGTCGGGCGTGGCGCACGAGCTGGGCACGCCGCTCAACGTGGTGATGGGCCGCGCGAAGATGATTTCGTCGGGCGAGGCGGAGGGCGAGGAGGTGGGCGAGAGCGCCCGCATCATCAGCCAGCAGGCGCAGCACATGACGCGCATCATCCGGCAACTGCTCGACTTCGCGCGGCGCCGCGCGCCCCACCGGGCCCCGGAGGACGTGCGGGAGCTCGTCTCGCGCTCGCTGTCCCTGCTCAAGCCCATGGCCGCCAAGAAGAGCATCACCCTGGTGGAGGACATCCCCCCCGGCGTCACGGTGGAGGCGGATGGAGGCCAGGTGCAGCAGGTGTTGACCAACCTGGTGATGAACGCGTTGCAGGCCATGAACCAGCCGGGGACGGTGCGCGTGCACGCGGCCCACTCCCGGACCACGCCACCCCAGGACGTGGGCGGCCCCGAGGGGAGCTACGTGCGCGTGGACGTGGAGGACGAGGGCAGCGGGATTGCCCCGGACGTGCTGGCGCACGTGTTCGAGCCGTTCTTCACCACGAAGGACGTGGGCGAGGGCACGGGGCTGGGGCTGTCCGTGTCCTATGGTCTGGTGAGGGACCATGGCGGCTGGATTGCCGTGCGAAGCGAGCTGGGACGCGGTAGCTGCTTCTCCATCTATCTGCCGAGCGGAGGGGACACATGCCAGGCCGCGTCCTGATGGTCGAGGACGAGCGCGAGATGCGCGCCATGTTGGAGAAGGGGTTGACCCGCCGGGGCTACACGCCCGTGGCCATGGGGGCCGCCGACGAGGCGCTGGCGAAGCTCGCCGGCGAGGACTTCGACGTGGTGCTCACGGACCTGCGCATGCCGGGCATGGACGGGCTGGCCCTGTGCGAGCGAATCGTCCTCAACCGGCCGGACATCCCCGTCGTGGTGATGACGGCGTTCGGCAGCATGGAGACGGCGGTGGCCGCCATCCGCGCGGGGGCGTACGACTTCGTCACCAAGCCCATCGACATCGACGCGCTGGTGCTGGTGCTGGAGCGCGCGGTGCAGCACCGCGCCCTGCGAGACGAGGTGCGCCGGCTGCGACAGGAGCTGGGCAGACGGCAGCAGGACAGCGGCGCGGTGGTGGGCGAGAGCCCCGCCATGCAGCAGGCCTACGCGCTCATCGACCGGGTGGCGGACCTGGACTCGACGGTGCTCATTACCGGCGAGAGCGGCACGGGCAAGGAGGTGGCCGCGCGGGCGGTGCACACCCGTGGACGCAGGGCCCAGGGGGCCTTCGTGGCCATCAACTGCGCGGCCATGCCGGAGGCGCTGCTGGAGAGCGAGCTGTTCGGCCACGCCAAGGGCGCCTTCACGGACGCGAAGGCGGCGCGCGCGGGGCTCTTCATCCAGGCGCACGGCGGCACCCTGTTCCTGGATGAGGTGGGCGAGTTGCCGCTCACGCTCCAGCCGAAGCTGCTGCGCGCGCTGCAGGAGCGGGTGGTGCGGCCGGTGGGCGGGGACACGGAGGTGCCGTTCGACGCGCGCATCGTCGCGGCGACGAACCGGGACTTGGAGCTGGCGGTGGAGGAGGGCCGCTTCCGCGAGGACCTGTACTACCGGCTCAACGTCATCGGCGTGGAGCTGCCGCCCCTGCGGGCGCGGGGCAACGACGTGCTGCTGTTGTCGCAGCGGTTCATCGAGCAGTTCGCCGCGCGCAACAACAAGCGGGTGGTGGGGCTGTCACCGGCGGCGGCGCAGCGGCTGCTGGCGTATGGGTGGCCGGGCAACGTGCGCGAGCTGCAGAACAGCATGGAGCGCGCGGTGGCGCTGACGTCGTTCGAGCAGATCACCGTGGATGACCTGCCCGAGCGCATCCGGAACTACAGCCAGCCGAAGGTGGTGCCGGAGAACACGGACCCCTCGGAGCTGGTGACGCTGGAGGAGCTGGAGCGGCGCTACATCCACCGCGTGCTGGAGACGGTGGGCGGCAGCCGCACGCTGGCGGCGCGAATCCTCGGCGTGGACCGCAAGACGCTGTACCGGAAGCTGGAGCGCGACGACGAGGCGAAGAAGCCCTAGTCGAGCGTCTCCAGCTTCACCTCGAAGAGCTTGGGCCAGAGCTTGCCCGTCATGAGCATGCGGCCGGTGCCGGGCTCCACGGCGATGCCGTTGAGGACGGCGTCGGTGATGCCTCGGACCTGGGAGGCCACGGAGCGCGCGAGGGCGGACGCGTCGATGACGGCGGTGACCCGGCCGGTGGACGGGTCGATTTCGAGCACGTCCGTGGAGTGCCAGACGTTGGCGTAGATGACGCCGTTGGCGCACTCCAGCTCGTTGAGCTGCTCCTGGGGCTGGCCCTGGAGGGTGACCTCGACGGAGTCCAGGGGCTGGAAGGTGTCGGGGTCGTGGAACGTCAGCGTGGAGCTGCCGTCGCTGCGGACCAGCCGGCCCTGCCAGTAGCACAGGCCCCAGCCGTCGCCTTCGTACGGGGTGGTGCGCTCGCGGGTGGGGGGCAGGCCGCTCCAGGTGAAGAGCAGGCCCTCGGTCCAGGTGAGCTGGTAGAGGCGCTCGCCGTCGCTGGCGAGGCCCTCGGTGAAGACGTCACCCAGGCGCTCGATCCAGAGGGGCGTGGCGGACTCGAGCGAGATTTCGCGCAGCGAGCCCTTCTGGCCGGTGCTCTCGAACAGGCGTCCCTGGTGGAAGACGAGGCCCTGGGTGAAGGCCTCGGTGGAGTGCGGATACTCCTGGACGATGCGGGCCACCTTCCGTGTGGGGCCGCCCTCCGTCGGTCGACGATGGACAGGTCCACAGCTACAGCCCACGCCCAGCCCCAGCACACAGATGGCCGACATCCACGCTCGCTGATTCAAGTGCATCGAGTCGCGCACGGAAGCAGGAAACGCGGACCGGCACAACACACTCCCGGCCCGGGAGGACCGGGACGTGTCACGGCGTGGACGACGCCTTCCGCCTCAGACGACCTTGGCGCTCTGGATGACCACGTCCTCGAGGGGCACGTCGCTGTGACCGCTCTTGTTGCCGGTGCGCACCTTCTTGATCTTGTCCACGACCTCCTGCCCCTTCACCACCTTGCCGAACACGGCGTAGCCCCAGCCCTGCACCGTGGGCGCGGTGTGGTTCAGGAACGAGTTGTTGACCGTGTTGATGAAGAACTGCGCGGAGGCGGAGTGCGGGTCGTTGGTGCGGGCCATCGCGACGGTGTACTGCTCGTTCTTCAGGCCGTTGTTGGCCTCGTTCTGGATCTGCGCGGTCGGGACCGGCTTCTGCCTCATTCCCGGCTCGAACCCGCCGCCCTGAATCATGAAGTTCTCGATGACACGGTGGAAGACGGTGCCGTCGTAGTGGCCCTTCCCGACGAGCTCGAGGAAGTTGCTGACGGACTTGGGCGCCTTGGCCTCGTCCAGCTCGATGGTGATGTTGCCGAAGTTCGTCGTCAGTTCGACCGTGGGCATGGAAGGTTCCCTGGAGGTAGAGGGTGGAAGGCGCACACCACTACCTCTTCGGTGCCGCTGTCCGCAATGAACACGTGAGGCGCTGCGTCCCGGGAGCCGGCGGAGGATTGCACTGGCGAACGATTCCGCCGTCCGCCGAGGGGCGACTTCCCATCAAGCGCCCGGGTTCCCCGTGACGCGCTTGAACATGACGCCCAGGTTGCCGATTCGCTCGAGCGCCTCCTTGACCTCCTCCGCGACGATGATGGGGTGCTTGAAGCGCTTCAGCATGAAGGCACGCGCACCCTCCGTCTTCTCGGGGAGGATTCGCAGACCCGAGATCCACCGGAACTCTCCCGCACGCTCGGGGAATGGGTCGTCCTCGGCGTAGTGCTGGACTCCCGTTGAACCCGCTTCGTCGATGCAGTCGACGACCCTGACCACATTCACGATGAAGAAGCGCTCGTCCACATCCTCGACGGACACCGGGAACAGCTGCACATCGCCGGGCGCGAGGGTCTTCAAGGCCTGGCCCACCTCCTCGCTGACGACAGGAACTCGCTGCACGCCGGCGAACACGAACGCACGTGGGCTGCCCCGATGACGCACTCGCGCCAGGATGGGTCCAGGGTCGGAGAGCAGACGCCCGTCGGTGAACATCCCTGGGTCCTCGAACCTCCCCCCCGAGGCCGGCGCGGGAGTCGTGAGGTACCACTGTGGGACATCGGCGATTTCGACCCAATAGAAGTGACGGTCCACCTCACTCCCCTGCCTTCACGATGTAGCCGCGCAGCTCCGAGCCCGGCGTGAGCAACTCGTTCGCAATCCTCGCCAGCTCGTTCACCAGTCGCACGCGGCAATCCTCGGTTCCCCTACAGTCCTTGACGGCTCGCTGCAATCGGGGCACCACCTGGGAATGGTACAGCTCGGGATGTGGCCCCTCGTGCCCTTTGAGGCGCACTTTATTGGCCGCGTCCTCCAAGCTCATCCCCGCCATCTCGAACACCTCCTCGCACAGCGGCGTCCACGGCCCACCGCGCAATGTCGAGACGGTGTTCTTGTTCGTGCAGATGTGATGGACCGGGCCCTCGGCGTCCCCGGGAATGCGCCCGGTGGAGTACGACGCAATCACCGCCACGGCGCCGGGAGCCAGGGCCACGTTGAGCACTCCCGCCGCGGGCAGCGCGATGGACCCCACTCCCGCGCCGAGCGCCGCCTCGAGCTTGAACCCTCCCTCGACCTGAGCGCGCAGCGCCGCCTGGGAGAACCCTGGCAACGTCGGCCCCTGTGCCGCCATCGCGGCGCGGCCCCCGAGTGCCGACGTGAGCAGCAGCACCAACACGCGGGTCCCATTCGTCCCGAGCACCTTGCCGAAGCGATGACCGATGTCTTGCAGCTCGACGATGCTCGTCGCCCGCTCGGAGGCCTCCCACAGTCGGAGGAACCCCTGCCCCATCTCCCACACCGGGACGACCCCGAGATAAGCAATGAGGGAGGCCGTCAGGGCGACCGCGATGGTCTTGGTGACGGGCTCGGGCAAGGTCATCGTCAGGAGCAACGCCAGCGCGGCCGAGCTGATCATCGCCTTGAGTACGACGGGGTTGAGCATGTGCCCCACTTCGTCCTCGACGCTCTCCCAGACAGTATCCAAGGCGAAGGACAGGGCCATCAACGTGCGGTCCTTGCGTGAGAAGGACAGGCCCGTCCCACCTATCAGCGTCAGGCAGGAATCCCGCACAGGGCAGATGCGCGAGTAGAGCGACGCAGGGGAGTTCTCCACGCTGGAGTCGACAATGCCCTTCGAGGACGCAAGCAGCGCTCCTGACCGGACCCAACCTTGCTGGTCCGCCGCGTCCGCCTCGCGAAAAGCGACCTCCAGCTTCAGGCCGAGGATGAGCTCGGAGAGTGCCCGCTGGAAGTCGTCCTCCTCCACCTCGACGGGCGCGACCTCCATCGGCGTGTAGGTGATTCTCTTGCCGTGCCCCGCGTCGAGGTTGACGACGCGCGTGGTGGCACAGCCCGTGAGCAGACACAGCAAGACGATTCCAGACCCGCGCAAGACATCCCCCAGGAAGGCGCCATGAAGACGCGCGCATCCTGGGTGAGGGGCTCAATCCCTCTCAACCTCACGACCTACCACCGCAGGGGTAGACCCGCGGCGAACACATGCCTTGACAAAGGCAGTCACGAGGAAGCGACACCACATCCCTAGGCCGACTGCCGCCGCCGGCCCCACCACCGGTGCTCCACCAGCTCATGCCCCAGCAGCATCAGCGCGGCCACCGTGAACGGCAGCAGGTAGTAGACGATGCGGTACACCACCAGCGTGCCAATCACGACCGACGTCGGTACCGAGGGCGTCAGCGCCGCCAGGATGACCGAGTCGAACACCCCCAACCCTCCCGGCACCTGACTGGCAATCCCCAACAGCTGCGCCACCGCGAACAGCGCCACCATCGTCAGCGGCGAAATCCCCGCACCCGACGGCAGCAACACCCACAGCACCATCGCCCCCAGCGTCCAGTCCATGCACGACACCGCGAGCTGCTCCAGCGCCTGCCGCCCCGTCGGCAGCGACACCTCCAGATGCAGCCTGGGCACCCTCAACACCCGCCGCATCCATGCGCACGCCGCGAAGTAGACGCCCAACACCCCCAACAACCCCCACCCCAGTCCCCGCGCCACCCACGGCGACAGCGACAGCGCGGACATCGCCCCCTGTCCCGCGTCCACCACCAGCGCCACGCCCGCCACCGCCAACAGCCCCACCCAGAACGTCAGCGCGTTGAACGTCCCCACCTGCGCCACGTCCAGCGCCGTCAGCCCACGCGCCGAATACAGCCGGTAGCGCACGCCGCCGCCCGTGAGGAACGACATGCCGATGTTGTGGCCGAACGCGTAGCCCACGAAGGACGTGAAGCCCACCTGCCGGTAGGGCAGCCGCTTCCCCAGGTGACGCAGCGACAACACGTCATACAGCGTCAACGCCAGGTAGTTGCACGCCGCGCACACCACCGCCAACGCGATGCGCTCGCGCGGAATGGACGCGAGCCCCCGGGCCACGTCCTCACCGTGCAGTTGGCGCAGCTCGTGCCGCAGCACCACGAACGCCAACGCCAGCAACCCCAGGGGAAGCAAGGCGAGGAGCGCCCGCTTCATCAGGTTCCTCGAGAACACCCCCGTACGGTGCTCACCCGCCCGCGCCAGGGCACTCGAAGGGCACCCAGGCCCTCAACGCGACGGCGGCACGAGCGCCTCCGCCGTGGCGCACAAGTCCTCCATGGCGAAGGGCTTGTCCAACACACACGCCGCCCCCAGCTGCGCCGCGTCCCGGTGCAGCTGCGCATCTCCAAACGCGGTGATGAGGATGACCGGCGTCGTCCACCCCTCCCGCCGCAGCCGCGCCACCACCTCCAGCCCCGAGTACCCCGGCATGCGCACGTCCGTGATGATGAGGTCCGGCACCAGCGTCTGGTCCGCCAGCAACCCATCGATGATGGCCTTCACCAACCCAGGCCCGTCCGCCGCCTCCACCACCTCATAGCCCCGGCGCTTGAGCGCCCGATGCAGCAGCGCGCGCATCTCCGGTTGATCCTCCGCCACCAACACCCGAGGCGCCTGCTCGCGCCCCGTGCTCGGGAGCGGCCACGGCTGGACTCCGACTCCCTGCTCCTCGTCTGGCCCCATCAAGACGTCCTCCTCCTGGCGTGGTGGGATGCCCGCCCGCGTGCCCCCCGACGAGGGCGCCCACAGGGCGAGGCGTGCCCGGGCCAGAGCATTCGACGTGCCACGCCCTTCCCCGGGAGGGCGAGGCAAACCGCCCCGGGGAGATTTGCCCCGACCGGGGCACTTTGCCCCGCGCCCCCTGCCCCAACGCCCCCACCCTCCGAGGGAATCCCTCACACGAAGCGCTGGCCCGGCATCTGCAATGGAGCCCGACGTCGGTTCGGAAGTGGGGACTCGCGGAACGAGCCCCGAGCCAGGAAGCCGTCGGGAGTCGGGGGACGACCAGCGGCAGACCTTTCCACCTCCAGGAGGAGCTTCTCCACGGGCTCCCCATTTCCGGACCGACTCCTGACACCCCTTTCCCAGCCGGACTCACCTCCGGCCTCTTCGGAGAACGAACGATGGCCTGCTCGCTCCCCTCTCGCCGTTTCCTCGGTGCCCTGGCCCTCCTTCCCGCCGCGACGCTGGGCTTCGCGTGCGGACAGGCCCAGGCACTCGGCTCGCCCAACACCTCCAACGCGGCGTCCACCGTGCCCGCGGCCGTCGCCGCCGCCGCGACGCCCTCCGGCGCGCCCGTGCAGCCCGCGCGCTTCAACCCGGCGACGGCCGGCACCGTCACCTCGCTGGCCCCGCTCGTCGAGTCCGTGAAGGGCGCCGTCGTCTACGTCGAGGTGCAGGCCCGCCCGCGCCGCATGTCCGGCATGCAGGGCCTTCCTCCCGGCTTCGCGGAGCGCTTCGGCCTGCCGCCCGGGATGCAGGGCAACGCGCCGCCGCGGCAGGGGCTGGGCTCGGGCTTCATCATCGATGCCTCCGGCACCGTGCTCACCAACAACCACGTGGTGGACGGCGCGGACCTGGTGCGCGTGAAGCTGGAGGGCGGCCGCTCGTACGAGGCGGAGGTGCTCGGGAGAGATCCGCTCACCGACGTGGCGCTGCTCAAGCTCAAGGGCGTGGCGGGCAACCTGCCGTTCGTGCCGCTGGGTGACTCGGACGCGCTGCGCGTGGGCGACCCGGTGATGGCCATCGGCAACCCGTTCGGCCTGGACTCGAGCGTCAGCGCGGGCATCCTCTCCGCCCGGGCGCGGGACATCCACTCGGGCCCCTACGACGACTTCCTCCAGACGGACGCGGCCATCAACCCCGGCAACTCCGGCGGCCCGCTGTTCAACATGCAGGGTGAAGTGGTGGGCATGAACACCGCCATCATCGGCGGCGCCAGCGGCATCGGCTTCGCGGTGCCCAGCAACCTCATCCGCGCGCTGTTGCCCCAGCTGCAGGAGACGGGCGTGGTGCGCCGCGGCTTCCTCGGCCTGTCCATCCAGGACCTCACGCCGGAGCTGGCGCGGGCCCTCAAGGTGGACGCGAACAAGGGCGCGGTGGTGGCGGGCGTCAGCCGGGGCGGCCCCGGTGACCGCGCGGGCCTCAAGGAGGAGGACATCATCACCTCCGTCGGCGGCCGCGCGGTGGACTCCGCCGGAGCCCTCACCCGCGCCGTCGCGCTGCTCAAGCCCGACAGCAGCGTGAAGGTGGACCTGGTGCGCGGCGGCAAGCCGATGACGGTGAACGTGACGCTCGGCACCCGCCCGGCCCAGCGCGGCGAGGAGGAGCTCACGCCGCGCAACAGCACCGCGCCCTCCACGCGCAAGCTGGGCATCGGCCTGCGTGACGCGCCCGACGGCGGCGCGCAAATCACCGAGGTGGAGCCCGGCGGCCCCGCCGAGCGCGCGGGTCTGCAGCCCGGGATGATCCTGGTGCAGGTCGGCGACGACAAGGTGTCCAGCGCCTCCGACGCCGTGCGCAGCCTGACGGGCGCGAAGTCCGGCGCCGCCCTGCTCCTGCGCGTGCGCGCCCCGGAGTCCGAGAACACCGTGCTGCGCGCGCTCGAAGTTCCCTGAGTCGCTCACGACGTCCGGCGGGACGTCTTCCCCTCCCACCCGCCGGACGTCGTCGAGTCCTCAGCCACGGGGCGCGGCTACAGCGAGACAATCGACTTGAAGCCGCCCCAGATCATCCGCTTGCTGTCGAAGGGCACGTCCTCGGGCGAGCCCAGCCGCGGGTCGGCCATCACCTTCTTGTTGACCCGGTTCCGGTCCGCCTTCGACTTGTAGACGATGAAGGCGAACACCACGGCCTCGTCCGGCTTGAGCTTCACGCCCCGGGCGAACGAGACGCGGGTGAGGCTCTCGGGGATGTCATCCTCGATGGACTCGATGTACTGGAGCGCGCCGTGCTCGCGCCAGAGCTTGCCCGCCTTGCGCGACATCTTGCGATAGGCGGCCACGTTCTTCTTCGGCAGCGGCAGCAGGAAACCATCGACGTAGGGCATTGCCGTCCTCCCTCCACGAGAAGGGCGGCACCCTACCCCGTTTCCACGCGTCACTTCGCCGGACGGAAGCGCAGCGCGCTCCACACGTCGTCCACGGAGACCTGACGCACGCTGTCGATGCCCTCCTTCGCCAGCCGCTTCCAGAGGATGTCCCGGTTGAGGAGGGAGGGCCGGCATGACAGCACCGACGCTTGACTGGGGCAACCAACGCGCCGCGCTGGGCAGGCGGCCCCCGGGTCCAGGTGATGCGAAAGCGACCCCAGGGGTTTCCCACGGGTGTCCTGAATCCCCAGGGCGTTTGGCGTAGAGTGTCGCCGTGCCGCGCTGCCAGACATGTGGGCGGCGCTGGGAAGGCTCCCATGCGCCGTGCCCGCCGAGTCCATCCCCAGACGGGGCGGGACGAGCGACGTCCGTGGAGCCGACGCCGCCGCGCATCCCCGGCTACCAGGTGGAGGGCGTGCTGGCGCAGGGCGGCTTCGGCGTGCTGCTCGGCGCTCGGCGGGAGACGGACCACCAGCGCGTGGCCATCAAGCTGGCCCGCACGGGCAATGCCCTGGCGCGCGCCCAGCTCATCCGCGAGTCGGAGGCGCTGCGCCAGTTGGGCCCGCCCACCGTGCCCGCGCTGTACGAGGAGGGCGTGCTCGCCGGCGGCGTGCGCTTCCTCGTCATGGAGCACGTGCCGCTGCCCACGCTGGCGGAGCGGCTGGCGCGCGCCTCCGGGCCCGTGCCCGCGCAGGAGCTGCCCCAGCTGGCGTTGTCCGTGGCGGACACGGTGGCCCGCGTGCACGCGCTCGGGCTGGCGCACTGCGACCTGAAGCCCGAGCACCTGTTCCTCAACGAGGACGGCGGCGGACAGGTGCGCGTGTTCGACTTCGGCCTGGTGCGAGGCACCACACCCCAGGAGGGCACCGCGCTGCCCGGCGAGGGCGCGACGACGAGCGACACCTCGGGCTTCGCCGGCACCGCCGAGTACATGGCCCCCGAGCAGTGCGCGGGCAACGCCAACGTGGACGCGCGCACGGACGTGTACGCGCTGGGCGTGCTGCTCTACGAGATGCTCACCGGCCGGCCGCCCTTCTTCGGCACGACGCCCGACGTGCTCCAGGCCCACCTGGCGCTGCGGCCGCCGCCGCCGTCGGACTTCGCGCCGGTGCCGCCCGCGCTGGAGGAGGTGGTGCTGCGGTGTCTGGCCAAGGAGCGCTCGCGCCGGCCCGAGGACGCCGCCGCGCTGGCCACCGCGCTGCGCGAGGCCTTCTCGCACGCGCACCGCCCCCTCGAGCCCGTCACGCCCCGCCCCACCGCGCCCGGCGAGCCCCGGCCCGCGCAGGTGCGCCGCTCCGTCGCCGTGCTCTTCCTCACCTCGCGCTCCAACCCGGTCAGCGTGCAGAAGGGGCTGGGCTCCTACGGCGGGCACCTGGCGCATACGGACGGGCCTCGCATCGCGGCGGTGTTCGACCCGGACGTCGGAGAGAACCCCGTGCGCCGCGCCATGCGCGCCGCGGAGGGGATGGCCGAGCGGGGCCTGGCCGCGAGCGCGCTCGTGGACGTGTCCGCCGTCACCGTGCAGCGCCGTCCCACCGGAGCGCCGCGCTACCTGGGCGCCATCTTCGCCCGCGCGGACCGCTACCCCACGGGCCCGGACGCGCACGGGCTCCTGTTGTCCCCCGCCGCCGCGGAGGCCGTGCCGGAGGTGCCGTGCACGGAGGTGCCCAACCATCCGGGCCTGCTGCGTCCGGCGTCACCGGGGGCCGCGCCCCGGCCGGACATCACCGTGCTGCAATTGGGCAGCGAGGTGCTGGTGGGCCGCGACGCGGAGCTGGCCTCGCTGGTGGACAGCGCGCGCGCGGCGGTGGGTGAGGCGGCGCCCACGCTCGTCACGGTGCTGGGCGAGCGAGGGCTGGGCAAGAGCCACCTGTCCGCGGCCCTGGTGCGGGAGCTCCAGTTGCAGCTGCCGCTGGCGCGGATGTACAGCACGCGCTCGCGCGAGCCGGTGCAGGGCGACCCGGACGGTACGCTGCGCACGCTGCTGCGCTGCGCGCTCAACGCCTTCGAGAGCGACGACACGGACACCGAGGAGCAGGGCCGCGCATCCATCATGCAGCGGCTGGGGCCCACGCTGGGCTCGGAGCTGTGGCCGGGCGTGGCCGCGACGCTGGGCTGGTACGCGCCGGGCGGGCCGGAGCTGCAGAGCTGGGCGGCGGCGCCGGGCGCCCTGCGCTCCCTGGCCATGCGCGCCACCGGTGAGCTGCTCGCGTCCACCGCCCGTGAGCGGCCGCTGTGCCTCATCATCGACGACGCGCACTTCGCGGAGGAGACGGCGCTGGACGCGCTGGAGTACGCGTGCCTCGCCGAGGCGAGCGTGCCCATCTGGGTGTGCGTGCTGGCGCGGCCCGGGTTCGAGAAGAGCCGGCCGTTGTGGGGCGCTCGCGCCGCGCGGCAGGTCACCGTGTCGCTGCGGGCGCTCGCGGCGGAGCCGTCGCAGGAGCTGTGCCGCATGCTCCTCAAGCCGGTGGAGAACGTGCCCGCGCAGGCGGTGGAGCGCATCGTCGAGCGCGCCCAGCACGTGCCCCTGTACCTGGTGGAGCTGGTGCGCGGCCTCAAGCGCCAGGGGCTGGTGCGTCAGCGCGCGCCGGGTGGAAGCTGGTACCTGGTCACCGACGGCGTGGAGAAGGTCCCCGAGCTGCGGCTGGTGGAGTGGCTGGCGGACCGGGAGCTGGGCGCGCTGCCTTCGACGCTCGCCGCGCACGCGCGGCTGTGTGCCTTGTTGGGCACGGACTTCACCGCCGCGACGGCGGAGGGCGTGGTGCGGGAGCTGGAGCGGGATGGCGCGGCGGGTGGGTTCCCGTTGGATGCGGGCCACGCGACGCGGCGGCTGTTGGACTCCGGGTTGCTCGTGTCGCATCGGCAGGAGGGGTTGAGCTTCCGTAACGAGCTGCTCCGTGACGCGGTGGCCGCCACGCTGCCGGCCGCCGAGCGACAGCGCATCCACCGCGCGGCGTACCGGTATTACCTGGGGCCCGCGGGCGCCAGCGAGCGACAGCGCTTGCCTCGACTGGCCTTGCACGCGGCCGCGGCGGACCTGCGCGAGGAGGCCGCCGCGCTCTCCATCGACCTGGCGGAGTCCGCGCGGGGACGTCATGCGTTCCTCGACGCGGAGGCCATGTACACGCGCGCGCTGGAGCTGCTGGACCCGGAGGATGAGCTGCGCTGCCTCACCGCGCTGCGGGGACGGGGGCTGATGCGCATCCGCATCGGTCGGTATGACGATTCGCTGGCGGACTTCGCGGCGGCGCGGGAGCGGGCTCGCAGGCTGGGGGATGTGCGCTCCGAGGTGGAGCTGCTGCTGGACGAGGCGATGGCGCTGGACTGGGTGAACGACTACGCGGCCAGCGAGGAGCGCGCGCTGGAAGCCCAGGCGATGGCGATGCAGGTGCGGTCGGCGTACGTGCAGAGCCGGCTGCTCCTGGCCCTGGGCCGCGCGCTGTTCCGCAAGGGTGAGTGGCAGGAGGCCCGCGAGCCATTGGAGGCCGCGGCGGTCTTCGCGAAGCGGCTGGGGGACGCGGGCTACGAGACGCAGGTGGTGTCGCAGCTGCTGCTGGCCGTCATCCTCCCCAACCTGGGCGACATCGACGAGACGGACCGGGTGCTGGCGGAGGTGGTCGCCGCGTGCACGGAGCGCGGAGACCTGTTCCACCTGGGCAGCGCCATCAACAACCGCCGCAACCTGTGGGTGGCGCGCAGGGATTTGGCGAGCGCGCTGAAGGACCAGCAGCGCTTCATGCACCTGGGTCGCGAGCTGGGCATGGTGGGCTGGGAGTACTTCGCGGAGCACAACCTGGGCGAGCTGCACTACCAGGCGGGTGACGTGGACGCCGCCGCGCCGCACATCGCGCGGGCGATTGCGTTGGAGCGCCGGCACCCGGAGGTGGCGCCGCGCCCGTGGGCGCTGCTGCTCCAGGCTCGCACCATGGCGTGGACGGGACGACAGGCGCGGGCGCGAGAGCTGCTCGCGCAGGTGAAGCAGGTGCTCTCCGAGAACCGCAATGGCGTGGAGCTGAGTCCCCCCGAGGAGGTGCTGTTCTCCATGGTGGAGCTGTCCACACGGGATGCGTCGGCGAAGGAGTGGGCGGCGCTGCGCGAGCGCTCCAGCCAGGTGTCCGTGGAGCAGGAGCCGCTGGAGGTGCTGGAGATGATGGGCCTGGCGGCGCTGCGGCGGGACGAGACACATGAAGCGGTGCGCATCCTCACGGAGGCACTCCAGCTCGCCTCTCGGATGCCCAACCTCATGGAGGTTCGCATCCGCCGTTCACTCGAACGCGCACGGGATGGCCAATTGCCCGTGTAGTCAGCGTCGCCCGCCGAGCACGCTCCCGAGGTTCACGCGACGAGGCGGCGAGAGTACGAGGGCACCGCGACGGTCGTCGTTTCTTCGTTGCCCCTGCGCGTCTCGCTACGCCATGAAGCCCAAGAGCTTGAGCGCGCCGAGCGCTACGCCCACGAGAGACTCCGCGGCAATCGCCCCGGCAGCCAGCGCGGGCACGTTGCGTCCCGTCGAGGCCGGCCAGCGCCACCGCGCCACCGCCGCCAGCACGCCACCCAGGCACAGCGTCACCGCGAAGTAGGCCGGCAGGATGAAGCCGATTCCCATCGCCACCGGCGAGGGCACCCACCGCGCCGCGCGCCCTCGCGCCAGCAACGTCAGAAGCGCGCCCACGCCCGCGGCCACGCTCCCCGCGAACAGCGCGTTCGGCGGCAAGCCATCCAGCCCTCTCGACGCCAGCTCCGCCACCGCGCGGAACTGCTGCGCGAACGGCGCGGGCAGCGCCTCCGAACCCAAGCCATACGCCCGCGTCAGCAACAGGTACGCCGGCACGCTCACCAACGAACCCGCGAGCACGCCCAACAGCTGCGCCCCCAGCATCCGCCCCGGCGACGCACCCAACAGGTGCCCCGCCTTCAATGCCCACAGGCTCACGCCCGTCTGCGCCGCCGCCCCGGACACCACGCCTCCCACCGCCACGTTGGGCCCCACGCCTCCAGGCAGCAGCACGCCCGCCGCCACCTGCGACAACTGGCCCACCTGCGACACCGGCGACACGTCGAGCTGCCCCGCCCCTCGCGCGCACACCGCGCACAGTGGCAACACCAACACCAACGCCAGCACCCCCTGCGCCGCGCTCATCCCATACACGCCCACGCCCAGGCCCAACGCCAACACACAGGCCACGCCCCCGCTCAGCCACGCCCACCGGGGCACCCCCCCGCCGCTCCGCAGCGAGCCCAGGTCCTTCGCCACCCGCCAGAAGTCCCGCGCCTGCGCCGTGAGCGACACCGCCGCCGAGCCCACCAGCAGCCCCACGCCTGGCCACGTGAGCCAGGTCTGGAGCGCATCGAAGCCCGCCTCCTTCACCGCCCCCGTCGACACCAGCCACGGCGACAGCACACCCCACCCCACGAGCGCGCCCAGCAGCATGCTCAGCCCCAGGTGCAGCCCCGCCATCATCCCCACCGCCACCAGCATGGGGCTCCACGCCAACCCCCACGTCAGCGACGCGGCCGACGCGCCGCCCACCGTGCCCGGCGCCGCCACCATCCCCGGCACCTTCTGGAACGCATCCCGCAACACCGTGAAGCCCGTGGACAGCGCCGCCGCCGCCGCGAGCCACCAGCCCCGCCCCCGGTTCTCCTCGGGCGCCGACGCGTGCATCGCCGTGATGAGCTCCGCCGTGGCGATGCCCGTCGGGAACGCGAGCTTCTCCTCCTCCATCAACCGCCGCCGCAGCAGGTGCGCCGCCAGCACGCCCAACACCCCGAGCGCCACGCTCCAGGCCGCCACCGCCACGCCCGGCACCTCCAGCCCCAGCAACATCAGCGCCGGCAGCGGCCCCAACAGCCCCGCCGCCGCGGGCATCGCGCCCACCGCCACCGCCGACACCTGCGTGAGGTTGTTCTCCAGCGTCGTGTACGGAGCCCCGCGTCGGCGAGACACCGCCGAAAGCCCGCCGAACCCCAGCACCGCCGCCATCACCGAGCCGCTCTCCCACCAGCCCAGCTTCAACCCCATGGACACGTTGGTGACCGCCAACAGCGAGCCCACCAGCAGCCCCATGCCCACCGCGCGCGGCGTCCACTCGCGCGCCTCGGGCGAAGGGGCCGCGGGGGCCAGGGCCACCGCGCTCAAGCTCACGTCACCGGCGGAGTCAGGTGCGGTCGTCGAGGAAGACACAGCGCGCTCCGCCGAGCCCGTCATCGGCTCGCCTCCGCCGAGCGGCCCACCAACTCGCGGAGCTGGGTGAGGTCCAGCGGCTTGGAAATCTTCAGGTTGGGGACCTCGCGCAGGAACGACACCGTGCGCGGCGTGAAGGCGCCCCCCGTCATGAACACCATGCGGCCCGCCTGCTCCGGCGCGCTGCGGCCCAGCTCGTTGTACAGGTCCATGCCCGTCATCCCCGGCATCATCACGTCACAGAGGATGAGGTCGAAGCGGCTGCCCTCGTTGAGCAGCCGCAGCGCCGCCTGCGCGCTGTTCGCCGTCGCCACCTCGTGGTCCGCCGCCAGCGAGCGCTGCAGCGCCAGCGTCACGTTCGGCTCGTCGTCCACCACCAGGATGCGCGCCCGCGCGTTCGTCGGCACCACCGTCTGGAGCCTGGGCAACAGCTCCAGCTCCCGCGTGGCCGCGCGCAGCACGACGCGGAACGTGCTGCCCTTGCCCGGCTCGCTCTCCGCGTGGATGGAGCCGCCCATGGACTCGATGATGCCGTGGCAGATGGACAGCCCCAGCCCCGTGCCCACGCCCACGGGCTTCGTGGTGAAGAACGGGTCGAAGATGCGGTCCATCACCTCCGCCGTCATGCCCATGCCCGTGTCGCGCACCTCCACCAGCACCCGGCCCCGGTCCCCGGCGCGGATGACCACCCGGATTTCGTGCTCGTGCTCGGGCGAGCGGTCCTCCGGAATCGCCTGCGCCGCGTTGAGCAGCAGGTTCAGGAACACCTGGCACAGCCGCGACTCGCTGGCCTCCACCGGCGCCACCGGCTCGAACTCCGTCACCAGCCGCGCGCGGTGACGGATGACGTTGTCCGCCATCTTGCACGCCAGCTCCACCGCGCGCCGCACGTCCACCGGCATCAGCCGCACCTCCTGCTCGCCGCGCGCGAAGACCTTCAAGTCGCGCACGATGGTGGCGATGCGCTCGGCGCCCTCCGTCGTCTCCCGCACCAGTTGCTGCAGCGAGGCGATGGCCGCCGCGGGCACCTGGCTCTCCATCCGCTCCAGGCCCTCGCGCACCAGGTGCAGGTTGACCAGCATGTACGCCAGCGGGTTGTTGATTTCGTGCGCCACGCCCGCGCCCAGCGTACCCACCGACGCCAGCCGGTCCGCCACGACGAGGTGCGCCTGGAGCTGCTTTCGCTCCGACGTGTCGCGGTGGACCATGATGTTGGCAATGGTGCGCCCCTCGCTGTCGCGCAGCGGGACGACGACGGACTCACACCAGCAGGTGGTGCCATCGCGGCGCTTGAACTCCAGCTCCCCCGACCACCGGCCCTGCTTCTCCAGCCCCGCGAGCACCATGCCCGTCATCCGGTCCGGCTCGTCCGGGTGCAGCACGCGGAAGAGCGTCTGCCCCAGCGCCTCCGTCTTGTTGCGCCCGAACATCCGCTCCGCGCTGGCGTTCCAGTCGATGATGCCGCCGCCCAAATCGGTGATCACCACGCCGTCGTAGATGCTCTCGAAGATGAGCGCCTGGCGCGCCAGCTCCTGCTCGGCCTGCTTGCGGGCGGTGATGTCCATCACCGTGCCCGTCACGCGCGCGGGCATCCCCGCCGCGTCGCACAGCACGTCGCCCTTGCACGAAATCCAGCGCCACCCGCTGCCCTGCGGCTCGATGCGGTACTCCACGTCCACCTGCGTCTTCTTCTCCAACGCGATGGACAAGGACTCCCGCACACGCGGGAGGTCCGCGGGGTGCACCACCTCCTCGAGCTCCATGGCGCGGCCGGACAGCTTGCCCACGGGCAGCCCCAACAGCCGGTCCACCTGCTCGCTCCACGTCACCCGGCCGCTCTGCGCGTTCCAATCCCAGATGCCCACGCGCGCGGCGGACAGCGCCTGGCGCAGGGCCTCCTCGCGCTGCTCGAGCAGCTCCCGCTTGGAGAAGCGGAACACCGTGACGGTGCCAATCTGGAGCCTGTCGCCCTCCTGGAGCTCCGCCGTGGCGATGGGCGTGCCGTTGAGCAGGGTGCCGTTGGTGGACTCCAGATCCGTGACGTGGCAGCCCCCGTCCGGCAGGCGGACGATGCGGGCATGCTTGCGCGACACGCCATGGTCGTCGATGCGCACCGTGGCCTCGGAGCCCCGGCCGATGATGTGCTCGCCGGGCTCCAGCCGGTACGCCTTGCCGATGGCCGCGGGCGTCGTGGTGCTGATGAGGATGAGGCAGGCTCCCGTCGAGGACGGCGGAGCCAGCGCCAGACCGGCGCAGGTCGTGAGGTCATCCAATGTCGTCATCAAGCAGCCCCCCGGCACCCCGCGCCGCGTCCGTCCACTCCACCTGCCCCAGCTTGCACGCGTGGTGTCACGTCCCGAGAATCCAGCAGTCCCCGGGCCCAGCGTCCAACCACCCGGGGTGATGGGGCCCTGGAGCATACGCCAGGCAACATCTGCCCCTGCCTCCGCCACCCGCTGTGATGGGTGGTGAACGCCCAGGTAGGATTGCCGCGTCGCGGCGGACGCTTCGGGCCCAGGCCATGCAGCAGGCGTCCCGGGCGCGGTGCTAGGGTACGACGCCACATGGCGGCCGACTCCGAGAGCACGTTCCGCATCCAGGCACGCGCGGATCTCCATGGCACCGAGCGGACAAGAGGCGATGCGGGCCGAGGCCCGGGAACACTTGCGGGCGAGTACGTCCTCAAGGCCCTGCTGGCCTCCGGCGGACATGGCAGCGTCTATGAAGCCGAGCACCGCATCCTGGGCCGACGGGCCGCGGTGAAGGTGCTCCACCCCCACCTGGCGGATCAGGGCGAGATGCTCAAGCGCTTCGTGCGCGAGGCCCGGGTGGTGAACCAGATACGCCACCCCAACATCGTGGACGTCTATGACTTCGGGCTGATGCCGGACGGCAGCCCCTACTACGTCATGGAGCTGCTCGCCGGGCGCACCCTGGGCCAGGTGGTGCAGGAGCGCGGGCGGCTGTCGGCGTCCCGCGCGCGCGCCTACCTGGAGCCGGTGTGCGGCGCGCTGGAGGCGGCGCACCGCGCGGGCGTCGTCCACCGCGACCTGAAGGCCAGCAACATCCTCGTCGTGGAGGAGGGCGAGAAGCCGCGGGTGAAGCTGCTCGACTTCGGCATCGCCAAGCTGTTGTCCGCCGAGGCCACCCAGGAGGGGCTCACCATCGCCGGCCAGCGGCTGGGCACCGCCCACGCCATGGCGCCCGAGCAGTTCCGCGGGGGCGCCATCGGCCCGCACACGGACATCTACGCGCTGGGCGTGCTCCTGCACCAGCTGCTCACCGGCCGCTACCCCTTCCTCTGCGAGGACCGGATGGAGCTGGAGCGGCTGCACCTGGAGGCCCCCGCGCCCAGGCCCAGCGCCATCGCCCCGGTGTCCCCGGCCGTGGACCAGGTGGTGCTGCGCTGTCTGGAGAAGGACGCCAGCCGCCGCTTCGGCAGCGTGGGCGCGTTCCTGGCCGCGCTCGCCGACGCCGCCGAGGAGCCCGTGCAGCCCACCCACCGCACCCGGCTGGCGCTCGCCGTCCACGCGGAGGTGGTGCTGTCGACGGCGGCCGCCCAGGACGACGACGCGATGTACGCGGTGCTCGCGGACGTGCTGGACGGGCTGGAGCAGGGCCTGCGCGGCGGGGGCTTCCTGCTGGCGCTGCAGTCCGGCACCACGCTGCTCGCCGTGCGCCCCCTGGAGAACGGCGCGCCCACCCCCGAGCGCACCACCTACCTGCGCGAGGCGGAGCGCTCGCTGCGCATCCTCCAGCAGGCCGCGCAGAAGCTCGCCGACCCCGTGGATGCCAAGGTCCACCTGTGCCTGCACCTGGGCCAGGCCGAGACGCGCGGGGACACCGGCGAATCCGAAATCGTCGGCGGCCCCGTCACCGACGTGAGCGCCTGGAGGCTGCGCGGGCCGGAGGGTTTCGCCCTCACCCCCGCCGCCGCGCTGAGCCTGGAGTTCCCAGAGCCTCTCTAGTTTTTCCTGAAATACAAATTCTACGTTGAATCCAGTCCATCCAGACCTGACTGGGTCTAGGACTTTACAACCCTGCTGTTATTGATTCGACGGGAAAAGAAAATTCCTCCATAGCAGCATGCGCGCAGGGAAATCCCCTACGAATCTTGTCGAGCCCATCAGTTTTCAGCGCGATTGGGAGCGCTGAAGCGGGTGGACGACAAGGTGGTCAGCCCTCGCTGACCACCACACACGGGGGAAACGCATGCACCGCATTCCAGCTTCGCAGTCGCTTCGCCACACCCGCTCCATCCGCCGTTGGGCTCGCGGAGGCGTGGTGGGGCTCCTGGGTTGGGGACTCGGGATGGGGGCGGCGGGTTGCGGGGTGGAGTTGGAGCCGGTGGGGGAGGAGCTGGGGCAGCTGCGCGTGCATGCGCTGTCCGTCAACGGGCTCTCCACCAACGGCCTGTCCACCAACGGCCTGTCCACCAACGGGCTCTCCACCAATGGCCTGTCCACCAACGGCCTGTCGACCAATGGCTTCAAGGACTGGTTCAACCAGGACCCGAGCACGGCGGACGCGGTGATGTCCTACGTGGTGACGTGCGCGGTGGCGGCGGGGCAGACGCGCACCTTCACCAACCCGGTGACGGGGGTGCAGTACACGTGGCTGGGCTCGTTGGGGCTGGCGACGAGCTGGGCGAACGGGGCGGCGGCGACGGAGGCGGAGCAGCAGGTGGTGTCCGCGTGCCTGGCGGCGCACGCGAACAAGTACGGCCTGCACGTGCCCATCTCCGTGCTGGGCCGCGTCGCGGCGACCAGCGATTCCACGCCTCCAGCCATCCCCTACACGCAGGCGGAGCTGGACCTCTACAGCGAGAAGGAGGCCTGCTACTTCGGCAACCTCTTCGACGGCACGGGCGTGTTCGCGGCCAATGACCAGCCGTACCTCACCGCGGAGCGGAGCACGCCTCGCACGTGTGGGCTGGTCTCGGGCACCACGCAGCAGTGCCCGCCCATCACCCACCTGGGCATGTGCGCCTCGCTGTGCACGGTGGCCAGGGACGCCGGCAACAACCCCCTGCCCTACTACGCGTCGTGCACGCACAACGCGAAGACCTACCAGCCCATCACCGCGCGCATCCGCCCCGCGGAAATCTATCGGTGCGGGGATGGCGTCTGCCAGTTCACCGAGCGCTGCGGCACGGGCACCACCGCGACGAGCTGCAACGCCGACTGCGGCGCCTGCCCCTGAGGGCAGCGCGCCATCCGCTGCCGCACACTCGCGGCCGGGGCGTGTGGGCCCCTCCCCGCTGTCGGGGGGGACATCCTCGGAGGTGGTGCTAGCCTCACCCCATTCCCGAGGTCGTGTCCGACTGGGGAGGTGGCATGGACAAGCATCACGTCCTGGACGCGCCCGAGGGCGCGGACATCGCGGGCTACCGGGTGGAGGCGTTGCTGGGCGCGGGAGGGTGCGGCGTGGTGTACCGCGCCTCTCGCGACGGGGCCCCCGTGGCGCTCAAGCTGCAGTCGCTGGAGCAGTTGGGGGGCTGGGCCCTGCGCGAGGTGGCCATCCTCACGCGGCTGGCGCATCGCAACGTGGTGGGCTTCCGCGCGGGCGGGCTCTTTCCTTCCGAGTCTCCCGCGTGGCTCTACCTGGCGATGGAGTACGTGAGGGGGCGTCCGCTGGCGCAGTGGGTGGAGGAGGAGAACCCGTCCGCGAGAGGGGCCGCGACGCTGGCGCTGGGCATGGCGCGGGGGCTGGAGGCGGCGCACACGGCGGACGTGCTCCACCGCGACATCAAGGAGGACAACGTCGTCGTGCGCGAGGAGGACGGCACGCCGGTGTTGATGGACTTCGGCGTGGGGGACTACTCGGGGGCGCCCCGGCTGCCGCGCGGGGTGCTGCCGCCGGGCACGCCGCGCTACCGCAGCCCGGAGGCGCTGGCGTTCCGACGCGCGCATCCCGACGGGGTGTATCCGCCCACGTCCGCGGATGACCTGTACGCGCTGGGTGTGGTGCTCTACTGGATGCTCACCGCGCGCCACCCGTTCGTGGACGTGGAGACGCCCGAGGGCGAGCTGGCCGTCATCCACCACCCTCCGGTGTCGCCGCACGTGCTCAACCCGCGGGTGCCGTGGGCGTTGAGCGAGCTGTGCTCGCGGCTGTTGTCCAAGCAGCCCTGGCGGCGCGGCACCGCGAGCACGTGGTGCTCGGCGCTGGAGGCGGAGCTCGCGTCGGCGGACGGTGCGTGGGACGCGCCGCTGTTCCCCGATGTGGCGGACGTGCCCGCCTCCACCGAGGGGACTCGGCCACCATCGAGAGGGCGGCGCGGCGCGGCCAGCTCGGGTGGACTGCCCGCGTACCGGCCGGCGTCCGAGCCCGAGGTGCCCCGGCTCGTGGTCCGGGCACGGCCCGCGACGGGGACGGCGCGGCTCAAGGGCGTGTCGAGCCTCCTGCTCGCGGTGGTCATGGGTGCGTGTCTGGTGGGTGGCGCGTGCTGGGCCCGGCGCGCGCAGCCCTCGGTGGCGTCGGACCGCCACGCCTCCGAGTCTCCGCGCGCGCGGTGACACACCCCGCGCCCAAGCTTCCACCGCCCAACGCTGGCTCCGACAGGGGGGCGCGCCGCCGTCGACTACCCACCTGGAAGTGCTTTCGCCGCCTCGCCAGACGACATCGGCTCCTTGCCCGGGCCGTCCTGGCGGTGTTGACTGGCGCTGTCCACCCGTCCCCGCGCGTTCCACGGGATGGACACCTGACGCTGGGATTGCGACGTGATGACGCTACGAGCCAGGGTGCTGTTGATGTCGGCGGTGGCGCAGCGGCGAGGCACGCTGCGACGCGCCTTCCTGGCACGTCAGGGGATACCGTCCGGCCCGGAAGCTTCCAGCACGACCAGCGCGCGCGAGGCCTCGGAGGCGCTGGAGGAGACGGTGCGCGAGCGCACCGCGGAGCTCGAGGCCGCCAACGCCAAGCTGTCGCGCAGCCTGGAGCAGCTCCACGCCACCCAGGCCCAGCTGCTCTTCGCCGACCGGCTCATCGCCCTGGGCCGCATCGCCGCGGGCGTGGGCCACGAAATCAACAACCCCCTCGCCTTCATCCTCAGCAACCTGGAGTACATCCACCAGGAGCTCCAGCAGAAGGAGCAGTTGCCGGAGCGCGAGCGCCAGGAGGTGCTGGAGGCGCTCGCCGAGACGCGCGACGGCGCCGAGCGCATCCGCCTCATCGTGCGGGACTTGCAGACGCTCTCGCGCTCCGAGGACGTGGGCAGCGGCCCGTCGGACGTGGGCGCGGTGGTGCGCACCGCGGCGAAGATGGCCATGCACGAGCTGCGGCACCGCGCGCGCCTGGTGGTCGAGTGCGACGGCGTGCCCCCGGTGCAGGGCAACGGCGCCCGGCTGGGTCAGGTGTTCCTGAACCTGCTGCTCAACGCGGCGCAGGCCATCGTCCCCGGACAGGTGGAGCTCAACGAGGTGCGCGTCGTCGCGAGCGAGGCGATGCCCGGGCGCGTCGTCGCGGTGGAGGTGCGCGACACCGGCTGCGGCATCTCCCCCGAGCACCGCGAGCGCATCTTCGACCCGTTCTTCACCACCAAGCCCCTGGGCGTGGGCACCGGCCTGGGGCTCGCCGTCTGCCACGGCATCGTCACGTCGCTGGGCGGCACCCTCACGCTGGAGAGCGCGCCCGGCCGGGGCAGCATCTTCCGCGTCACCCTGCCCGTGGCCGGCGCCTTCGCCCAGCCCCCACGGCAACTGGACGCGGCGCTCTGACCACCTGGCTGTCGTAGGGCGTCATGCCCTCCATCGGCGGCGCGTACAGGTGCAGCGACACCGCGCCCCGACGCGACGAGTTGTGCACGTGGTGGATGGTGTCCGACGCCTCGATCAACAAGTCGCCCTCCCGCGCGCGCTCGACGACGGCCGGCAGCAGCCTGTCTCCCGCCCAGTCGTAACGCGTCTCGTCCAGGCTCCCCTGCACGAGCAGCGACACGCCGGCGGAGCCGCCATGGTCATGCACGAGCGAGCCCTGCCCCGGCATCCAGCACACGAGCAGGAGCTCACACGCGTCCGTCTTCGCCAGCGTCCTGCGCACGTAGCGCGCGTCGTCGAACCGGACGAGCGAGCCCAGCAGCCCCCAGTCGGGGCGGCTGTGACGAAGCCGCTCCACCAGCCACGTCAGCGATGGGACGGCGTCCCGACCCTCTGGCAGAGACCAGCCGAGCAGGCTCTTCGTGTCCGGGACCTCACGGTCCCACTCTCCTGTGGTGGAGCGCTCTCGCATGGGTCCTCCCGGGATGTGCGTGGGAGTGTGGACACGCCCTCGGACCCTGACCAGGGGTTGCCATCCGATTGTCCACACCGCCAGCGTGGATGCCGTCACGCGCAGGCGGACATAGGATTGCGGCGTGCAAGGACACAGCAGCCCATGGGATGTGGCCATCGTCGGGGGCGGGGCCAGCGGAACATTGTTGGCCATCCACCTCCTGAAGCAGGCACGCGCGCCCCTGCGGGTGCTGCTGCTGGAGCGAGGCCGGAGCGTGGGCCAGGGGCTCGCCTACTCGACCCGCAGCCAGCGTCACCTGCTCAACGTCCCCGCCGGGCGCATGGGCGCCTTCATGGAGGACCCGGAGCACTTCCTGCGCGCCGTGCGGCGACAGGCGCCCGACACGGCGCCCGGAGACTTCGTCCCCCGGCAGCGCTATGGCCAATACCTGGCGGAGGTGCTGGAGGAGACCCGCGCGCGCGCGGCCCCGGGGGTGCGGCTGGAGACGCGGTCCGCGCAGGTGGTCTCGATGCGCGAGCACGGCGGCCTGGTGACGCTGACGACCGGGGACGGCGCGGAGCACGTCGCGCGCCGCGCGGTGCTGGCGCTGGGCAACGCGGACCCCGCGGACCTCCGGGTGGAGGACGGCGGGCTGTACGCGAGCCCCCACTACCACCGCTCGCCGTGGGTCCCTGACGCGCTCGCCGGCATCGGCGCGAAGGACGCGGTGCTGCTCATCGGCACGGGGCTCACCATGGTGGACGCCGTGCTGTCGCTGGAGGAGCAGGGCCACACGGGCCCCTTGTACGCGCTGTCGCGGCACGGGCTGCTGCCCCACCGGCACGTGCGGGCCGCCGCGGGCACGTACGACTCGCCCGGCATCCGCGACGTGCTGCGCGCGCTGCGACGCGAGGGCTTGCGGCCCCAGGACGACACCACCCTGCACCCCATCCCCGTGCGCGTGCGCGCGCTGCTCCGGGTGCTGCGGCGCGAGGTGCGCCGGGCCACGGACGCGGGGGCCAGCTGGCGCGCGGTGGTGGATGCGTTGAGGCCGGTGACGGTGCCCCTGTGGCAGCGGCTGTCGGACGTGGAGCGACGGCGCTTCCTGCGCCACCTGCGCTCCTACTGGGACGTCCACCGCCACCGGATGGCGCCCGGCGTCGCCGATGGGCTCGAGCAGCTGATGGAAACAGGACGACTGACGGTGCGCGCGGCCCGGGTGCGCGGCTTCCGGCTGGACGACACCGGCACGGTCCACGCGCGAATCCTCCCGCGAGGCGAGGGCCGCGAGGAGCACCTCCAGGTCCGCCACGTGGTGAACTGCACCGGCCCCGAGGGCACCGTCACCCGACACGGCCACCCGCTGCTCAAGCGCCTGGCGGACGAGGGGCGGCTGCGGCCGGACACGCTCGGCATGGGCCTGGACACCGACAGCCACGGCGCCCTGCTGGACGCGAGCGGGCGGACAGGAGGGCTCCTCTACACCCTGGGCCCCCTGCGCAGGGGGGAGCTGTGGGAGACCACGGCCGTGCCGGAGATTCGCGCCCAGGCCCGCGCGCTCGCGGACCACCTGCTGGCCCGGCTGAACCATGGCCTCCTGCCTCCCCGCCGCAGTGCCGGCTGACCCTCGGGCCGGACGCTGGCCCCCAGGCCCAGACGGCGAGTGAAGTCACGGAAGGATGACGCGGCGAGTCCCCGGAGCGGGGGTTTCATGCGAGGCTCCGCCCGCCGGACTCCCCCTCATGGCCCTCCACCGTCCCCTCTACACCCTCGCTGGCGGCGCACTCGCCGTCCTCCTCGCCTGCGGGGGCGGGTGGGCGTACGTGAAGCTGCGCACGGGGCCCCTGGAGGAGCGGCTGGTGCGGGAGGTGGGGGAGCTGTCGCGCACGAGCTACGCGCGGCCCTCGCACGTGAATCCCTCGGTCCCGGGCAGCTTCGCGCGCCACCTGGAGCCGCTGCTCGAGTCCGTGCTGCAGCTGTATCAGGAGCAACAGAAGCCACAGGGGAACTCGGCGCAGGGGCAGCCCTGTCGGGACGTGGCGGACGGGAAGCTGCCCACGTCGGCGCTGACGCAGGGTTGTGAGCAGGCGCTGGAGCGGGCCCGGCCGTTGCTCGCGCGGGTGCTGCTGGCGACACACGCGGAGGTGGGGGGGCTGCCCGAGCGATTGGGGGCGCTGGCGCCCCTCACGCCCGCCCGCGCCAATGGCCGGTTCGCGCTGATGTACGTGGTGCACCTGGCGGCGTTGGAGACGCGGGTGCGGCTGTCCCACGGGCAGGCCTCGGCGGCGCTGGATGTGTGTCTGGACGCGCTGGCGCTCAGCCGGGAGCTGGAGCTGGGGGGAGGCATGGAGGGGCAGCTGCTCTCCGCCACGGGCCACGGCGTGCTCTATCACCCCTGCGCGGACGCGCTGGACGCCGCGCCGCTGGAGCGCAAGCGCCTGGCGATTTCGCAGCTGGCGCGCCTGGCGGATGGGTACGCGCCCTTCTCCGTCACGCTGCGGCAGGAGTCGGTGCTGCTGCAGCTGGTCCACTTCCGGCCGCTGCTCTCCGAAGAGACGCTGGCGCGGCTGCCGGCGGGGAGCCAGGACATCGTCCCGCCGGAGCTGCTGGGACTCGCGCCTCCGGACGACAACGCGCTGACGGCGCGGCGCGCGTGGTGGCAGCTGGTGGAGGGCTTCGACGCGCTGACGGCCGCCGCGGACCTGCCCACGGGGGCGCGCCGGCGCGCGTTCGCGCTGCTGGAGCTGGGCACGCTCAGCCTCCACGGTCCGGACGTCGTCACGTATGGCGAGTACGCGGAGCGGCTGGACTTGCGCCGGCTGCAGCACGACGCGCTCATCACGCTGGCGGAGGTGGACCTGGCGCGCGCCGAGCGGGGGCACTGGCCGGACTCGCCGCCCCGCCACAAGGACTCCTCCTTCGTGCTGGAGCCGATGGGGCCCACCGAGGCCCGGCTGCGTCCCTGCTCACGCGCGTACGCGGCCCAGGGGCTGCGCGTGACGGCGGACCTGGCGCGACAGCCGGGGCCCTGACGCACGGCGTCCACCCGCGCCTCCCGGGACTGCAGGCGAGCAGGCCACGGTCAGCGGCCTGCCCGGCAGGTGCGCCAGGGCTACCTTGCCTGAGGACGCCGAGCCACAGCCCTGGAGGGGGAGATGAATCCACCACACGCACGTCGTGCGGCGTCGGACGCGTACGGGGTTCGTCGCGAGGAGTCGGCACGCGAGGCATGGTGCTCGCCCGATGCCCGTCGTGCGGCGTTGAACCCGCACGAGGCTCATCGCGCGGAGCTGGCGCCATGATGGCGCGCCGCTTCGTCGCGGACCTCGACTCTTCGGCCGCGCTGCTGCGGGCGCTCGCGGCCTTCCTGCACGGCCGGGACGCTCCCGCGCTGGGCGCCCACCGCCACACGCATCCGCTGTTCGAAGCACTGGCGCCCGCCGTCAACCGCCTGTCGGTGCCGCTGCGCGAGAGCGCGTGGGTGCGCGGCGCGCTGGCGGAGGCCCTGACGCCGAAGGCCCTCGCGCGCTTCGACGCGGAGTCCCTCGCACGCTGGGTCGTGGGCCGCTACCCGAGACGCCGCTACCCGGCGGCCGTGGTGGGCGCCACCAACGGCGCGCTCGTCCACCTGTGCGCGGCACTCGGAATCCCGTGGCTGCCGCAGACGCATCTGCTGTCCGTGCGCCATGACGGACGGGTGCCCGTGGACGAGCCGATGAAGACACTCGGCTTCGCGCGCGAGCCCGCACGCCGTCTGCTGGAATCCCATCCGGACCTGCAGCTCCACCACACCCACGACGCCAACCACGACCGGCTCCTCCTCCAGGGGCTGACGCACTTCCGGGTGAAGCGACGCGGACTGAGCCCCGCGTACGTCCGCTTCCTGGAAGAAGCGCTGGAGCCCGGCGCCACCCTCTTCGTGTCCGAGTGCGAGCTGCGCTGGCCCACGCTCCAACAGGGCGAGCGACATGTCTTCCAGCAAGGCTCGCTCGGCGGCGCGAGCCCGGACGAGTACTACCTGGGCGGCCCTCGCGTGGAGGCCTACCTGCGCCAGCAGGGCTCCTCCCTGACGCGCTGGCCGTCACCACCGCCGGACAGCGACAGCCCGGAGGCGGAGTGGGGCTTCGAGCCCGCCCTGCGCGAGGACCTGCTGCGGCTCGCACGCAAGCGGCGCTGGAGACTCAAGCGCATCGTCTACCCGGAGCCGGAGGCGCTCAGCCCGCTGGTGGCGGACCTGTACCGGCACTGGTACCGCGAGCGGAAGATGCCCTCGGGCAAGCTGCTGGCGGAGTGCTCCATCCTGCTGGAGCCCTGGTGGACGCTGCGCACCGGCGCGGTGCCGTTCTGGATGGTGCTCAACACGCGGGCCTCGGCGCGCGCGCTCGAGCGCTACCTGGACCGCTCCACGCCGTGGGACGCGATGTACCTGACGCTCTGCTCACGCGGGGTGGAGTCCATCGGCCTCGCCACGATGGAGCACTGGCGCGAGCTGCTGTCCCGAGGCCGCACCCGGGGCCAGCTGCTCGGCGTGGACGCGCGGGAGTACCCGCGCGACTTCGCGTCCTTCGTGCGCTACCACCCGGCGATGCGGCGCGCGCTGTCCGCGCATCACTCCACCCGCGAGCGCTTGAGGCCGGAGCGCCTGGACGCGTTCCTGAAGCAGCACGGCGAGCGGTACGCGGTGCAATGGCTGGAGACGGACGTGCGCCCGCGCCACCAGAGCGCGGACGTGGCCTCCTCCTGGTTCCAGTAAGGACTCAGGCGGCCGACACCGCCACCGAGCCGAGTCCCTCGACGACGAGCTTCACCCGGTCTCCCGGCTGGAACATGTGCGCGATGGTCGCCGCGCCCGCCAGCACGATGCTCCCCGCGGGCAGCACCTGTCCGCGCTTGGCGAGCAGCTCACACAGCTGCACCAACGACAACACGGGGTCCCCGGAGATGGCGTCCGAGCGGGCCGAGTGCGCCAGCGCGTCGTTCACGAACATCTTCATCTCCAGCCGCGTCAAATCCATGGCGCGCGGCGGGTGCTCCTGGGTCCCCAGGACGAACAGGGACGAGGACGCGTTGTCCGCCACCACGTCCGGCAGGGAGAAGTACTTGAAGTCGCGGTAGCGCGAGTCGAGGATCTCCATCGCCGCGAACACGGACTCACACGCATCCAGCGCCTCGTCGCGCGTCACGGTGCCCTTGAGCTCGCGCGCGGTGCGGAAGGCAATCTCGGGCTCGATCTTCGGGTGGATGCCCTGGGCGAGCGACACCACGCCGTCCGCCTGCACGCGCATCTTGTCCGTGAGGACGCCGTATACGGGCGAGTCCAGGTTCATCTGCCGGCGCTTGGCCTCGGACGTCAGGCCCATCTTCAATCCCACCAGGCGCTCACCGGCCGCGAGCCGCAGCTTCAGCCCCTCCTCCTGGATGGCGTACGCGTCCGGCACGGACAGCGCGGGCAGCTCGTTGGTGAGGGGCGGCACCTCCCGCCGCTCCCGCCTCGCGTCGTCCAGTCGTCGGGCCAGCTCCGCGGGGTTCACAGTCCCAGTCATCGCATCCCTCTTCTGAGTCCGCGGCGCGGAAAGCCGGCGCCGGGGGGCGCGCAGCAGAGCAGCTTTCGCGGTGTCGGGCGAGGGTTGCTCGCATCGGCCGTCACCGGGGTATAAGCCCGAGGACCCGGGATTGGGGGTGTCTCCCGGGCTGGCATCGAGCGGTCGCCATGCGGCATCACCCCGACGAGACCTCCCGGCCGGGGCGGGCTCCACCGAAGCAAGGACTCGACTTCATGCGCTACTCTTGGCTCTTCGCGGCAGTGCTGCTTCCCTCCTCCATCGCGCTGGCGGATGACCGCGGCCGACACACCCACGATGGCTTCTACCTGCGCGGTCAGCTCGGCCTGGGCTACACGCACTCGGCCGCCGTGGGACAAGGCGTGGACCTGGCCCTCAAGGGCGGCGCGGGCACGCTCAACCTGGAGCTGGGCTTCGCGCCCATCAACAACTTCATCCTCTACGGAAAGCTGTTCGGCACCTCCACCCCCAACCCGGACATCAAGGTGGAGGGCGTCACCATCGAGGGGGACGAGGACGACGACGTGGCCAGCAACTACGCCGCCATCGGCGTGGGCCTCGCGTACTACTTCATGCCCGTCAACTTCTACCTCTCCGGCGCGGTGGTGGCCAACCAGCTCAGCGCCTCGTACGAGGGCGAGACGGAGGCGGAGACCGACACCGGCGTGGGCCTGCACCTGGGCCTGGGCAAGGAGTGGTGGGTGAGCGACAACTGGGGCGTGGGCATCGGCGCGGAGCTGGCGCTGGGCCGCATCCGCGGCGAGGGCAACGACGACTGGAACGTCACCCACTTCTCGCTGCTGTTCACCGCGACCTTCAACTGAAGTGAGGTCGCGCGCCGGGCCGTGACGCCGCCTCGAGCCGAGGAGCTCACGGCCCGGTCCGCATCAGGCGCTCAGCCCTGCTGGTTGAGCCCGGCGACCATGGCGCGCACGGCGGCGCGCGGGCTCAGGCGCACCATGAAGGCCCCCACCGCGTTGGCCACGCCGTGGATGGCCAGCACGCGCCCGCGCATCATCTTCGCGTACGCGTGCTCCACCACGTCCGGGGCCTTGGCCACGCCGGTGCGCTGGAACAGGCGGGTCTTGTCGTTGCCCGCGCGCTGGGCGAACTCGGTGTGCGTCGCGCCGGGGCAGTGGCACGTCACCGTCACGCCCGTGCCCTTCAGCTCGTAGGAGAGCGCCTCCGACAGCGACACGACGAAGGCCTTGGTCGCGTAGTACGTGGCCATGTAGGGCCCCGGCTGGAAGCCGGCGGTGGAGGCGACGTTGAGGATGCGGCCGTGGCCGCGCTCGCGCATGGGCCGGGCGAACAGGTGCGTGAGCTTCAACAGCGCGGTGCAGTTGACCTCCACCATCTCCCCCTCGCGCTTCACGTCCTGGTCCAGGAAGGGGCCCGCGGAGCCGAAGCCCGCGTTGTTGACGAGGAACTCCACCACGAGGCCGCGCTCGGCCACCTGCGCGAAGAGCTGCTCGGGCGCCTCCGGCCGCGTCAAATCCGCGGGCAGCACGTGGGCCGTCACCCCGTGCTCCTTCTGGAGCATCGCGGCGAGCGCCTCCAGGCGCTCGGCACTGCGGGCGACGAGGATGACGTCGTGTCCGTCCCGAGCGAAGCGCCGCGCGAACTGCTCACCCAACCCCGCCGATGCACCGGTGATGAGGGCCACCTTGCGTGACATGTTGTTTCCTCCCGGGGCGTTTATAGCCGAGCGGGAGCGGGACGCACGTCAGGTGCTCTCGCGTCGGGGCAGGGTCACCTCGAAGTGGCTGCCCTTCTCCGGCTCGCTCGCCACCTGGATGGTGCCGCCGTGGGCCTCGACGATCTGCCGGGTGACGTAGAGCCCCAGGCCCAGGCCGCCGTA
Organism: Myxococcus sp. XM-1-1-1; assembly: GCF_020037095.1. Lineage (NCBI taxonomy): Bacteria > Pseudomonadati > Myxococcota > Myxococcia > Myxococcales > Myxococcaceae > Myxococcus > Myxococcus sp. XM-1-1-1. Next base: position 174,463 of record NZ_JAIQDH010000002.1, on the reverse strand, counting down.
GTGACGCTCGCTGACGGCGCGGCCGAAGCGCTCGAAGATGTGGGACTGGTACTCGCGCGCGATGCCGATGCCCGCGTCCTCCACGCGCACCACCACGTCGTCCCCCGCGTCCTCCAGCTCCAGGCGCACCGGCTGGCCCGCGCCGTACTTCAGCGCGTTGGCGAGCAGGTGCGTCAACACCTGCTCCAGCCGGCAGCGGTCCCAGTGCCCCTTCACGTCCCCGTGCGTGGTGAGCGACACCTCGCTGCCAGCCTGGCTCGCCGCGAGCGCCAGGCGCGTCTTCACCTCGCGCGCCAGCACCTCCAGGTCCACGTCCTCACGGTGCAAGGACAGCCGTCCGCTGGACATGCGCGAGACATCGAGCAGGCCGTGCACCAGCCCCGACAGCTTGTCCACCTGGCGCTGCACCACGTCCAGCTGCGAGAGCACCAGCGACGTGGGCAGGTAGGGCCTGTCCTTGGGCGTCTGCTGCCGCAGCCACTGCAGGCGCAGCTGCAACGGCGTGAGCGGCGTCTTGAGCTCGTGGCTGGCCACGGCGAGGAACTCGTCGCGCAAGAGCACCGAGCGGCGCGCCTCGCGGTAGAGCCGGGCGTTGTCCAGGAACAGCGCCGCGCGGCGGGCCAGGTCCTGCGCCGTCTCCAGGTCCGCCTGGCTGTAGTGGCGCGAGGGGCGCACCGCCAGGAACGTGAGGGCGCCCAGCGAGCGTCCCCGCGCGACGAGCGGCACGGACATGATGCCGTGGAAGCCCACCTCGCGCATCGTCTGGTAGTGCGCCTCGCTCACCGACACCCGATGCAGCCACGCGTCGTCGACGTCATCGACGAGCAGGGACTCGGCGTGGCGGGCCACTCGCGTGGTGGGGTGGATGCTGCCCTCGGGCCCGGGAGGGAACTCGCGCACGCGCAGGGCGAGCGGCGCATCGCGCGCGTCGGCGTGCGCCACGGACGTGCGCTGCACGGCGCCCCCCTCGTCGATGATGTCGACGAAGCACCAGTCCGCCATGACGGGCACGCTGAGGCGGGCCAGCGTGTCGAGCGTCACCTTGGGGTCGAGCGACGACGAGGCCAGCAGGCGGCTGGCGTCGGAGAGGAAGGCCGCGCGGTGCTCGGCGTCCTCGGCCTCCGTGCGCGCCTGTTGCTCCTCTCGCAGCAGGCGGGCGGACTCCAGCGCCAGGCCCGCGAGGCGGGCGAGCCGGGAGAGGGCCACCTCATCCTCGTGGCTGAAGTCCCCCACCTCCCGGTCGAAGAGGTAGAGCACCCCCGCGTTCGAGGGCAGCGCCACCGCCAGCCGACCCCGGGGCTCCGCGCCCCGCGTGGCGGCGCGGCGCTCCCGCCGGGCTCGACCGCCTGCCGAGGGCACGGCGTAGCCGCCCCAGACCTCGTAGGCGCGCGAGAGCGAGGTGACGCTCGCCCCCCGCGTCCTGCCGGGAGCAGGCGTCAGCACCACGGTCGCCTGGTGCGCGCGCGTCAGCCGGCGGGCGACCTCCACGAGCACCGTGAGCGCCTCCTCGACGGTGGCCGCCGATAGGAGCTGCCGTGAATCCGCATCCGCCGCCGCGCGCGCCTCTTCCTCGGACATCGGCGCGACAGGTTCCATGGGCATGTCTGACTCCCTTTACACACAACCCGGTCCGGCCCCTCGCGCCTCCAGTGCTCTGTATTCCCCCGCCGCTCGCCCACCCTCCGGGCAGCCGGAGTCGTCACCCGTTTGACGCGAGAGGACGACGCTCCGAGGCGCGCTTTCCGTGATGCTGGTGACGGCTGGCTCGGTTGCGTACATTGCGCCCCGTTCGACCCGGGCCCCCGCGCTCCCCCTGTCTCCCGGCACCCGAGGGACCAGGCGCTCGCGAGCCATCCCGGGGACGGGCGCACGGAGGGCTCGGACATGCAGAAGGTGCTCAACTACATCGGCGGAGAGCTCATCCCCGCGCGCGGCGGCCAGTGGCTGGACAAGCCCGAGCCCGCGACGGGCAAGGGCTACGCGCAGGTGCCGGACTCGGACGCCACCGACCTCCAGCACGCGGTGGAGGCCGCCCAGCGCGCCTTCCCGGCCTGGGCCGCCACGCCCGCCGCCGAGCGCTCGCGCCTCCTGCGCAAGGTGGCGGACACGATTCGCGAGCGTCTGGACGCGTTCGCCCGCGCGGAGTCCATCGACTCCGGCAAGCCGCTGTCGGTGGCGTCCAGCGTGGACATCCCGCGCAGCATCCTCAACTTCGAGTTCTTCGCGGACGCGGTGACGCAGTTCTCCAGCGAGGCGCACGCCACGGACGGCGTCGCGCTCAACTACACGCTGCGCTCGCCGCTGGGCGTGGTGGGCTGCATCTCGCCGTGGAACCTGCCCTTGTACCTGCTGACGTGGAAGCTCGCGCCCGCGCTGGCCATCGGCAACTGCGTGGTGGCCAAGCCCTCCGAAGTCACCCCGATGACGGCGTTCCTCCTGTCGCAGGTGTGCCGCGACGTGGGCCTGCCGCCCGGCGTGCTCAACATCGTCCACGGCCTGGGCCCCAAGGTGGGCGCGGCCATGAGCGAGCACCCGGACATCCCGGCCATCTCCTTCACCGGCAGCACCCGCGTGGGCGCGGAGATTGCCCGCGTGGCCGCGCCGAGCTTCAAGAAGCTGTCGCTGGAGATGGGCGGGAAGAACCCCAACGTCATCTTCGAGGACTGCGACTTCGAGGAGGCGCTGGCGACGACGGTGCGCTCGTCGTTCTCCAACCAGGGGCAGATCTGCCTCTGCGGCCCGCGCATCTTCGTGCAGCGCCCCATCTATGAGCGCTTCCGCGACGCGCTGGTGGCGCGCACGCAGGCGCTCAAGGTCGGTGACCCGCTGGAGGCCGGCACCGAGCAGGGCGCGCTGGTGTCGCAGCAGCACTTCGACAAGGTGATGGGCTACATCGACCTGGCGAAGCAGGAGGGCGGGCGCGTGCTCGCGGGTGGCAAGCGCGCGAGCCTGACGGGCCGCTGCCGCGAGGGCTGGTTCGTGGAGCCCACGCTCATCGAGGGCCTGGACGCAAGCTGCCGCACCAACCAGGAGGAGATCTTCGGCCCGGTGGCCACGCTCATCCCGTTCGACACCGAGGACGAGGTGCTCGCGTGGGCGAACTCGACGAAGTACGGCCTGGCGGCGAGCGTGTGGACGCGGGACGTGAAGCGGGCGCACCGCTTCGCCTCGCGGCTGCACAGCGGAATCGTCTGGGTGAACTGCTGGATGCTGCGTGACTTGCGCACGCCGTTCGGCGGGGTGAAGGACTCGGGGGTGGGGCGCGAGGGCGGCTGGGAGGCGCTGCGCTTCTTCACCGAGCCGAAGAACGTGTGCATCAAGCTGTGACGCGCTGGACGGAGACGCGACGTGAGCACCAGTGAGCGAGTCGATTCCCAGAAGGCCCCGGAGCCGGTGGGCCTGTATCCCCACGCACGGCGTGTGGGCAACTTGTTGTTCCTGTCGGGCGTGGGCCCGCGCGAGCGCGGGACGAAGAAGATCCCCGGCGTGGAGCTGGACGCCGAGGGCAACATCACCTCGTACGACATCGAGGCGCAGTGCCACTCGGTGTTCCGCAACGTCCGCTACATCCTGGAGGACGCGGGCTCCTCCTGGGACAAGCTGGTGGACGTCACGGTGTACCTGACGGACATGAAGAAGGACTTCCCCACGTACAACCGCCTGTGGGCCGAGTACTTCAAGGACAACCCGCCGTGCAGGACGACGCTCGAGATCAACCGGCTGCCCACGCCAATCGCCATCGAGCTCAAGTGCATCGCCACCATCGGAGATGAATGAATGGGCCGGCTGACCCCCATCAACTTCAAGAAGTGGATCGACGAGCACCGCCACCTGCTCAAGCCGCCCGTCGGCAACCAGCAGGTGTGGGCGGACCGTGAGTTCATGGTCACCGTCGTCGGCGGCCCCAACGCGCGCACGGACTTCCACATCAACGAGGGCGAGGAGTTCTTCTACCAGTTGGAGGGCACGATGAACCTGCGCGTGCTCGACGACGGCAAGCCCGTGGACATCCCCATCTCCGAGGGGGAGATCTTCCTGCTGCCGCCCAAGGTGCCGCACTCGCCCCAGCGCCCCGCGGGCACGGTGGGGCTGGTGCTGGAGCGCCGCCGCCTGCCGCATGAGCTGGATGGCTTCATGTGGATGTGCCCGTCCTGCGGCGAGAAGCTCTACGAGGAGTTCGTGCACGTCACGAATCTGGTGACGCAGCTGCCGCCCATCTTCGAGCACTTCTACGGCAACGACGCGAACTGCACCTGCAAGAAGTGCGGGACGAAGGTGACCAAGGGAGGGCCTTCTCGTTGAAGGTCGACATCCACACGCACCTGCTGCCCGAGAAGCTGCCGCGCTTCGCCGAGCGCTACGGGTACGGCGGCTTCATCACGCTGGACCACCACGCGCCGTGCCGCGCGCGGATGCTGCGCGACGACGGGAAGTTCTTCCGGGAGGTCGAGAGCAACTGCTGGGACCCGGTGAAGCGCATCGAGGAGTGCGACGACGTGGGCGTCCACGTGCAGGTCATCTCCACCGTGCCGGTGATGTTCAGCTACTGGACGCAGCCGGAGCACGGGCTGGACCTGTCGCGCTTCCTGAACGACCACGTGGCCTCGGTGGTGCGCGAGCACCCCAAGCGCTTCGTGGGGCTGGGCACGGTGCCGCTGCAGTCGCCGGAGCTGGCGGTGCGGGAGCTGGAGCGGTGCGTGAAGGAGCTGGGCCTGGCGGGCGTGCAGATTGGCAGCCACGTCAACGACTGGAACCTCTCCGACGAGAAGCTCTTCCCGTTCTTCCAGGCGGCGAGCGAGCTGGGCGCGTCCATCTTCGTCCACCCGTGGGACATGATGGGCGAGGCGAAGATGCAGAAGTACTGGCTGCCGTGGCTGGTGGGCATGCCCGCGGAGATGTCGCTGGCCATGTGCTCGCTCATCTTCGGCGGCGTGCTGGAGCGGCTGCCCAGGCTGCGCTTCGCCTTCGCGCACGGCGGCGGCGCGTTCCCCGGGACGCTGGGGAGAATCGAGCACGGCTTCGAGGCGCGGCCGGACCTGGTGGCGGTGGACAACAAGGTGCCGCCGCGCGAGTACCTGGGCCGCTTCTGGGTGGACTCGCTGGTGCATGACGCGGACACGCTGCGCTTCATCGTGAAGCTGTTCGGCCAGGACAAGGTGGCGCTGGGCAGTGACTATCCGTTCCCCCTGGGCGAGCTGCGCCCGGGCACCCTCATCGAATCGCTGACGGAGCTTTCATCCGACGCGCGCGAGCAGCTCCTGTGGAAGAACGCCCTGGCGTGGCTGGGGCGCTCGCGCGAGGACTTCGCCCCATGACGACGTACACCTTCGAGGACTCCCAGGACTTCGCGCGCAAGGCCGACGCCGAGGATGCGCTGCGCTCCTTCCGCGAGCAGTTCCACTTCCCGCCCGGCCCGGATGGCAAGCCGGTGGTGTACCTGGCGGGCAACTCGCTGGGGCTCCAGCCGAAGAACGCCGCGCGCTACGTGCAGGAGGAAATGGAGGACTGGGCCCGCTTCGGCGTGGAAGGGCACCACCACGGGCGCCACCCGTGGCTGCACTACCACGAGCTCGTCACCGAGCAGGCCGCGCGGCTGGTGGGCGCGAAGCCGCAGGAAGTGGTGGTGATGAACACCCTGACGGTGAACCTGCACCTGATGATGGTGTCGTTCTACCGACCCACGAAGGAGCGCTTCAAGATTCTCGTCGAGGGCGGCGCGTTCCCGTCGGACCAGTACGCGGTGGCCTCGCAGGCGCGCTTCCACGGGTTCGACCCTCGCGAGGCGGTGCTGGAGCTCAAGCCGCGAGCCGGTGAGGAGACGCTGCGCACCGAGGACATCCTGGCGACGCTGGAGCAGCACGGCCACGAGGTGTCGCTGGTGCTGCTGGGCAGCGTGAACTACCTCACGGGCCAGGCGTTCGACATTCCGGCGATTACGCGCGCGGCGCACGCGAAGGGCTGCTTCGTCGGGTTCGACCTGGCGCACGGCGCGGGGAACCTGAAGCTGTCGCTGCACGACGACGGGCCGGACTTCGCGGTGTGGTGCTCTTACAAGTACCTCAACGGCGGACCTGGGAGCCTGGGCGGTGTGTTCGTGCACGAGCGGCATGCGCGCTCCAAGGACATCCCCCGGTTCGAGGGCTGGTGGGGGCACGACAAGGCCACGCGCTTCCAGATGGGGCCGCACTTCGACGCGCTGCCGGGCGCGGAAGGGTGGCAGCTGTCGAACCCGCCCATCCTGCAGTTGGCGGCGCTGCGCGCGTCGTTCGAGCTGTTCGACCAGGCTGGCATGGCGGCGCTGCGCGCCAAGAGCGAGCGGCTCACGGGGTATCTGGAGTTCCTGCTGGACAAGCTGCCGCCGGGCTACGTGCGCATCACCACGCCGCGCGACGTGAAGCAGCGCGGGGCGCAGCTGTCCCTGCGGTTCCAGGGTGACGCACCGAGCATGCTCAAGCGGCTGTCGGACGCGGGCATCATCTGTGACTTCCGCAAGCCGGACATCATCCGCGCGGCGCCCGCGCCGCTGTATTGCTCGTTCACGGATGTGTACCGCTTCGTGAAGACGCTGGAGGGACACGCCCGTGGGTGAGCGGAACGAGGCCGTCACGGTGGTGGGCGCGGGCCTGGTGGGCTCGCTGCTGTCCGTGTTCCTGGCGCGGCGTGGGCACACCGTGGAGGTGCTGGAGCGTCGGCCGGACATGCGGCGCGAGGTCATCGACGCGGGGCGCTCCATCAACCTGGCCATCTCCACGCGGGGGTTGTACGCACTGAGGCAGGTGGGGCTGGAGGAGGAGGCGCTGCGCCACGCGATTCCGATGCGGGGACGGATGATTCATCCCCCGAAGGGCGCGCTGATGTACCAGCCCTATGGGAAGGATGACTCGCAGCACATCAACTCGCTGTCGCGCGCGTGGCTGAACAAGTTCCTGATGAGCGCGGCGGAGGCCACGGGCAAGGTGCGCATCCGCTTCAGGCAGCGGGTGTCGGGCGCGGACCTGGACCAGGGCGTGCTCACGGTGGTGGACGAGGCCACGGGTGAGGAGCGCCGCGAGGAGGGCCGCGTGGTGTTCGGCACGGACGGCTCCGGCTCGGCGGTGCGGCAGGCGCTGGAGAAGGTGCCGGGGTTCGAGTCGACGGCGGAGACGCTGGGGCACGGGTACAAGGAGCTGACGATTCCTCCCGGGCCGGGCGGCGCGTTCCAGATGGAGAAGCACGCGCTGCACATCTGGCCGCGCGGGACGTACATGCTGATTGCGCTGCCGAACGAGGATGGCAGCTTCACGTGTACGTTGTTCCTGCCGTGGAAGGGGCCGGTGAGCTTCGAGTCATTGGGCTCCCCTGCCCGGCTGGAGGCGTTCTTCGAGGAGCAGTTCCCGGACGCGAAGGCGCTCATCCCGGATTTGACGCAGGCGTTCTTCGCGCGGCCCACGGGCAGCATGGTGACGGTGAAGTGCGCGCCGTGGAACGTGGGCGGCAAGGCCGTGGTGCTGGGGGACGCGGCGCACGCCATCGTCCCGTTCTTCGGCCAGGGGATGAACTGCGGCTTCGAGGACTGCACGGTGCTCGAGGGGCTGCTCGGCAAGGGCGGGGACTGGGAGACGCTGTTCGGGGAGCTGGCGCGGCTGCGCAAGACGAACGCGGATGCCATCGCGGACATGGCGGTGGAGAACTTCGTGGAGATGCGCGACAGCACGGGCAACCCGCGCTTCCTGTTGGAGAAGGCGGTGGAGAAGGTGTTGCTCAACACCTTCCCGGGCGAGTTCGTCAGTCGGTATTCGATGGTGAGCTTCAGCCGGGTGCCGTACCGGCTGGCGTACGAGGTGGGGGCGATTGCCGGCGGCATCGTCTCGGAGCTGTCCGAGGGGCTGACGCGCGCCGAGGACGTGGACCTGGAGCGGGCGAAGCGGCTCATCCACGAGCGGCTGGTGCCATTCATGAAGGAGCACGCGGATGGATTTCGGACTGAAGGGTAAGCGCGCGCTCGTGATGGGCGCGTCGGCGGGGTTGGGATACGCGACGGCCGAGGCGCTGGTGAAGGAAGGCGCCACGGTGGCCATCTGCTCTCGCGGTGGGGAGAAGCTGGAGAAGGCGGCGAAGTCGCTGGGCGCGGCGCTCGCTGTGCCAGCGGACTTGAACCAGCCGGGGGCGGCGAAGCGGTTGGTGGATGAGGTGGTGGCGAAGCTGGGCGGCGTGGACGTGCTCGTGGTGAACACGGGCGGGCCCCCGGCGGGAGGCTTCGAGTCTCTGACCGCGGAGCAGTGGCAGTTGGGGTTCCAGAGCCTGTGGATGGCGGCGGTGGATGGAATCCAGGCGGCGCTGCCGGGGATGAAGGAGCGCAAGTGGGGCCGAATCACGCTGGTGACGTCGCTGGCGGCGCGTGAGGCGATGCCGAACCTGACCATCTCCAACGGGCTGCGCGCGGGGTTGCTCGGGTTGGTGAAGACGGTGAGCAACGAGGTGGCGCAGCACGGCGTCACGCTCAACGCGGTGCTGCCGGGCTTCCACGCCACGGAGCGGATGACGCAGTTGGGCCTCACGGACGAGAAGGTGGCCCCGCAGATTCCCGCGCGGCGACTGGGGCGGCCGGACGAGTTGGCCTCGCTGGTGGCGTTCCTGTCCTCCGAGCAGTCCTCATACATCACCGGTCAGTCGATCGCCGTCGACGGCGGCGCGGCGCGCGGGTTCTGACGTACCTCCGTGACGCCGAGCCCATTCGGGCCCGGCGCCACGAAGCTCTCTCGGCTACGGCTCGCGGGCCAGCAGCGCGTCGAGCGCGCGGTAACTCTGGTTGAGGCCGTCCGCCATGCCGGAGGCAGCCATGCCGTCGCGCTCCTCCGTCGTGAAGAAGAACGACACCGCCACCACCTTCGTGCGCCCGTCGCCCAGGTCCTCCAACGTCGTCGTGTTGAGGATGACGTAGCCGGGCATGCCGTCCCATTCGAAGGTCTGCACCAGCCGCTCGACGGGCGTCACCTCGCGGAAGCGCCCCTCGAAGCCGTGCTCCTGTCCATCCGCGTGCTCGACGAAGCGCCAGTGGCCACCCCGCTCCACCTCCAGGCGCTCCACCACGAGCTTGTTGCCCCGCCCCCACCACTGCGCCACCTGCTTCGGATCCGTCATCGCCTTCCAGACCCGCTCGCGCTTCGCATCGAAGATGCGCTCGACGCGAATCTCGCGGTCCGTCGGCTGAGTGACGAGTGCTTCCCTGAGTGCCGTGTTCATTCCTCTTCCCCTTTCGTTCGCGCGAGGAACTCGCCGAGCCGGTCGAGCCGCGCTTCCACCAGACGCCGATAGCCATTCATCCACGCCACCTCGTCCTCGAGGCGACATGGCCCTAGCCGGCAGGTCCTCACCCGCCCCTGCTTCTGCGTGATGACCAACCCTGCTTCCTCGAGCACGTGCACGTGCTTCTTCATGCCCGTCAGGGTCATGTCGAAGCGCTCCGCCAGCTCCGTGATGGACGCCTCGCCCTGGCCCAACCGCTCCAGGACTCCCCTGCGCGTCACATCCGCCAGTGCTCCAAACGTCGCATCGAGTCGGGCTTGATACTGAACCATACAGTTCAGTTTAGCAATGGCTCTTTCTCGCGCAAGTCCTGGGGCGCGAAATCCCACGACGGGCAGTGCGTCGGGCCGGACTCGGCCATGAGGGTGGGGCCCATGCCCCCGGGAATCACGGGCCTTGGGTTCGTTCGCGCGCGTGCGAGCAGCCGACGCCCCGAATCCTTGGGCTGGAGGCGGCCGCTCACTACCGTCGCTCGGCAGACCTGATTGAGAGGCCCGTCATGGCATCACGTCGTCTGCTCATCCCCGCGGTGTCACTCGGACTGGCTGTCGCGCTCGTGGTGTTCGGCACGCTTCAGGGCCGCGCGCCCTCGGACACACCGGCTCCGGGCGACGCGGGCTCGTCGACCTGCCCGCCCGGCTTCCGTCCCTTCACGCTGACGAACCAGGCGAGCCAGACGGTCTGGATTGGCCAGACCGCGGGCGCGGCGCCTCCGCCCTTCACGTGCACCACGGACAGCGACTGTGGTCCGAACCAGGCCTGCCTGAACCCCGGTTGCACCAGCAGCGCGGATTGCAACGCGGGCAATATGTGCGACACGAACACGGGACAGTGCATGGTGGCCCCGAGCACGACGTGCAACGGCGGTGCTCCCATCGTCACCGTCAATCTCCCCACCGCGCTTTGCACGGGTGCGACGCAGGTGCCCGCGTGCGCCAACTGCGGCTCCGAGGGTTGTGACTCCACCACGGGCCTGTGCAAGTGCGCCGACGGAGGGCAGGCCGCGTGCCCCGGCAGCACGACCTGCTCCACCACGGTGCAGGAGTGCAGCCTCGCCAATGGCGGGACGTGCTACTTCCAGTCCGTCGTCCCCGGTGAGAACCAGGCGTGCAGCTCCGGGAGTTCGCCGTGTCCGAGCGGACAGTCCTGCACGGTGGCGCTGGGGCTCTGCCAGTACCCGAGGACGGATGGCGGGGTTCCGCTCGACGCACTGAAGTTGACGGCCCAGGAGTCGACGACGCTGTGCATGCCCTCGTCGCTGCCTCCCGCGTTCGCGAGCCTCCAGCCCGGGATGACGGCGTGCACGCAGAACGCCCAGTGCCAGAGTGGCCGCTGCCTGCTCGCGGACGGAGTCAACCTCGCGAATCCGCCGACGCAGTGCCCGGAGGATGGCGGCGTCGCGTGCCTGTGCCGTTCTCCCATCGGCTGGAGCGGCGGTCTGTTCGGACGGCTGGGCTGTCAGTCCGATGGGACGGGCTGCCTGAGCGCGGACTGCGGCAACGCGGCCGGCATGCCCTGCCCGCTCGGAAAGGGCGGAACAAACCCCTTCACGGCCGCGGAGTTCACGATCCAGCCGGACACGGTCGACTTCTACGACGTCACCGTCATCAACGGCGCGAACGTGAGCCTCCAGATGGGCCCCAGCGGTGACGGAGGCTTCGCGGCGGCGAACCCACCCTCGCCGTACTCGTGCGGCACGGCGGGCTCCACGAGCGTCCAGGGGAACAGCACCGTGGGCATGCTGGAGGCGTGCTCGTGGAGCTTCACGCCCGACACGAGCGCGGGCCTCCCCGCCGACTACACCACCCTGCTCCGGGCCGTCGTGCTGCCGGCCTGCGGACAGGACAGCGACTGCGGCGCGGGAACGACGTGCACCGGCGGCGTGTGTCAGCCGACGTGGACGAAGTGCGGCCCCACGTGTGCGAACGGCGCGGTGTGCGGCAACCCCAACAACCCGGACGCGGGCTACTGCGGCACGTGCACGTCGGACAGCGACTGCGCGGGGGGCGCCGTGTGCGGAACGGCGTTCCTGCCAGGAGTCGGCGGTACGTCTCCGCTCGTCCAGACGTGTGGCCAGTCCATCGGCTGGTGGTCCTATGAAGACCTGTGCTCGGCGAGCACCAGCTTCGGCTACGGGCCCCTGGACTGCAGCCAGGTGATGACCGTGCAGGTTCAGGGCGGCACCGTGCAGGACACGCTGAGCAACCTCTTCCAGTGCGCCGGCAACTTCGGTTCATCCTGCTACAACAGCAACGGGAACACGCCGGCCTGCTGCGGCTGCGCGACGTACCCAGGCAACGACGCGGGGAGCTTCTGGCCCACGCTGCTGGAGCCCGGCAACAACCCGAGCCAGCAGGCCCAGGGGCAGTGCTACGCGAACAACCCGGCGTGGGCGCAGAGCGTCCAGCCGTGGCTCGCGTTCCTGAAGAAGGCGTGTCCCACGGCGTACACGTACGCCTACGACGACGTGACCAGCACCTTCACGTGCATGAGCGGGGGCACGGGCGGCACGAACACGGTGGGCTACGACATCGTCTTCGGTGACGTGAACTGAAGCGCTCGCGTCACAGCAGCGAGCGCACGGCGTCGACGACCTGGGCCCACTCGCGCGAGCGTGGGTCCACGACCTCGAAGTGGCCCGCGCCGGGGAGCACGACGCAGCGAACCTCATCCCCGTGCGCGCGGCCCCGCGAGCAGAAGTCCGCGCTCATCGACACGGGGACGGTGTCGTCCTCGGAGCCATGCAGGAGGACCTGGGGGACGCCGAGCGGCTGGAGCGCGGCGGGAGACGCGCGCTGGTAGCGCAAGGGCACCTCCAGGGGCGAGCCCCCGAGGAACTGTCCCGCCGCGTTGTCACTGAGGCCCAGCTCATAGGCACGCGTCACATCGGCCACGCCCGCGAGCGAGACGACGCCGAGCGGACGCAGCGGCGACTGACTGTAGAGCGAACTGCCCGAGGGCAGCCGGGGCCTCGCGGCGAGCCACAGCGCGAGATGACCTCCCGCCGAGTGGCCGAGGAACACGACGCGCGACAGGTCCAGGGGATGCGATTCCGCGAGGGTGCGCAGGAAGTCCGCGCCAAGGGCGACATCCTCCAGGGTGCCGGGATAGCCGCCGCCCTCATGGCCGACGCGTCGGAACTCCAGACTCCACGTGGCGAAGCCGCTCGCGGTGAGCGCCGCGCACGCGTGGCCCAGGTGGGCCAGGTCGTACTTCGCGCGCCAGAAACCGCCGTGGATGGCGACGACGACGGGATGCGGCCCCGGCCCCGAGGGAAGCCGCAGCTCTCCGAAGTGATGCGTCCCCGGTCCATAGGGGATGCGCGCATCCGGCGCCGGAGGTGCCTCGTCCAGAATCCACATCGAGCTCATCCCGGCATCTTCGAAAACCACCCCGACGCCCACAAGAAACTACCCCGTCGTTCCTGGACCAGGCAGGCAGGCTCCCGAGGCGCCCAAGTGTCCACCGGGCGTCATCCCAGGCCCTCCAGCCCCCCTCCAGAGTGTTGCCCACCGTGCTCTAAAGCTTTTTGGACCAATCTTTTAAGCTTCGTGGCGCGGAATTTAGGCTTGATTTCCCGTCCCCAAATGTAAATACCTGCGCCCACGGATTCGAAATCACCGCGCTGACGGTGACGACCGGCCTGGAGGCACGGCAAGCATGGACACGAAGGGGCTGCGGACGTTCCTGGAGATTCCCTACGACGAGCTGGAAGAGCGCAACCTCAAGGTGAAGGAGCAGCGCCTCCAGCACGTGTCGGCCGACAAGGTCCGCGAGGAGCGCATCAAGTACCTCACCGACGAGCGCAGCCTGAAGGCCGTCACCGTGTGCTTCACCGACCTCGAGGGTCGGCTGCACATGCTGGACTACGACAAGAAGTTCCTCCTCAAGAGCGCCGACAACCTCACCTTCGACGGCTCCTCCATCCGCGGCTTCTCCCAGCAGGCGGAGAGCGACCTGCGCCTCAACATCGACTGGGGCTCGTTCTACTGGCTGCCCTCGGACATCTTCGGGCCCGGCAAGGTGCTGGTGTTCAGCGAGGTCCTCGAGCGCGACGGCTCGCCCTACCACGCCGACATGCGCGGCCAGCTCAAGCGCGTCACCGAGGCCCTGTACCAGAAGGACGGCACCGTCTTCCACGCCGCGCCCGAGGTCGAGGGCTTCCTCTTCAAGGGCCGCGACGCCGAGCGCCACTACCACGAGACGGGCAAGTTCGACTTCATCTCCACCGGCGGCTACTACCACTCGCTGCCCGGTGACCCGCTGCGCGCCTTCATCGACAAGGCCGCCGAGGCCCAGCGCGCCATGGGCTTCCAGAACGAGAAGGACCACCCCGAGGTGGCCCCCAGCCAGTTCGAGATGAACTTCACGTACAGCGAGGCCCTCATCTCCGCGGACCAGATCCAGCTCTACAAGCTGCTGTGTCGCCAGGTCGCCGCGCAGATGGACACCACCGCCAGCTTCCTCCCGAAGCCGGTGACGGGCGTCAATGGCAACGGCATGCACATGAACATGTCGCTGTCGAAGAACAACAAGAACCTGTTCTACGACAAGGCCGGCCAGGACAACCTGAGCCAGATGGGCTGGGACTTCATCGACCGGCTGCTCACCAACGCCAACGACATCTGCCTGGTCCTCAACTCCAGCGTCAACGCGTACCGCCGCCTGGACCCGCACTTCGAGGCGCCGAACCAGATCAAGGCCAGCGCCAACAACCGCGGCGCCATGGTGCGCATCCCCTATGGCAACGAGCGCTCGGCCCGCGTCGAGTGCCGCTCGGTGGGCCCGGACGCCAACCCGTACCTGGTGCTCTACACCCTGCTGCGCACCGGCCTGGAGGGCCCGCAGCCGCAGGAGGACGCCGAGTCCAAGCGCAGCCGCACCCGCTTCCTGCCCGACAACATCTTCGACGCCATCCGCCTCTTCAAGGGCAGCTCGTTCGTCGCCAACATCCTGGGCGAGAACGTGCAGAGCAAGTTCGCGGAGCTGAAGACGGCCTCCGCCGAGCGTTGCCCCAAGCAGCTGGGCACGCGCGTGAAGACGTCCGAAATCCAGTTCCACCACGAAATCACCAACCAGTACCTCTGGAGCCAGTTCTAGGCCCTCGGCCGGGACAGGCCTCGCAGCACCAGGCCCGCCACCACCGCCACACCGGTGGTGGCGGCCTCCCGCAGGCTCGCGCCGAACGCCACCAGCGTCAGGCCGAGCCCCAGCGTGGGCACCGCCAGCACCGCATGCCACGGCGTCAGCGCGCGCTCCCGCTTGAAGGAGAGCCACGCCAGCGCCGCCGCCGTGACGCCGTACTGCATCAGCACGGCGATGCTGGAGAGCGCGAACAGCTCCGACAGGTTCCCCAGGTTCACGAACACCAGCACCACCGCCCACGTCACCCCCAACGCCCGCACGGGCACGCCCCTGGGTGACATGCGCTCCAATCCCAAGAGCGTCCTGTCCCCCGACGCGAGCGCGGACAGGTAGCGCGGCGTCGTCACCATCATCCCCACGCAGATGCCCAGCGCGGACACGCTGGTGCCCATCGCCACCACGCGCGACAGCCCCGCCCCTCCCCACACGCCCGCCGCCGAGGCCAAAGGCGCGCTGGAGGACGCCAGCTCCGGCAGCGCCGTCACGCACGCCCACACCAGGCCCACGTAGAGGAGCACCGCGCCCAGCAGCGAGCCCACCGTGGCCCACGGCACGCTCCGCTCCGACGAGCGCACCTGCCCGGCAATCACCGGCACGATTTCGAAGCCCTGGTACGCGAACATCACCGTCAGCCCCGCGGGCAGCCACGCCCCCGCCGTCCACGCCACGGGGCTCGCCGCGACGGGCAGCGGCCCCGACAGCGCCACCGCCGCGAAGGCCACGAGCAGCGCCCCGAGCGGCAGCAGCTTGAGCACCGTGAGCGCCGTCCACGCCCTCGCCGACACTCGGATGCCCGAGGCCACAATCGCCCCCAGCACCGTCACGAGCGCCGAGGCCAGCGCCCGCTGCCCCCACGCACCCTCCCAGCCCAGCGACGGGGCCACCGCCTGCGACAGCCCCGCCACCACCGCGGACGTGCTCAGGAACGCGCTGACGTAGGCCACCCAGCCCACCAGGAAGGCCACCCGCTCACCGAAGGCCGCGCGCGCGAAGACGACGGGCCCGCCATCCGCGTCGAAGCGCCGGCCCAGCACCGCGAACGCCAGCGCCACCGGCACCAGCGCCAGGCCCGTCACCGCGAACGCGAGCACCGCGCCCAGGCCCGGCGTGCGCGCGGCCACCTCCGCGGGCGCGAAGAAGATGCCCACGCCGACGATGCCGTTGACGCCCAATGCAAGCAGCTGGAGCGGACCCACGGTCCGTTCCTGCGCCACGGAGGAGACAGCGGGAGAGGCAGGCACGGCCGAGAAGTTCACTACAGCCGGGGGCCCGACACCAACCCACCGCGTCAAGGAGGGCCCGCCGAACGCTCGCTCTGCGTGCATGGGGCCGCTGGCCACCGGACGGGCGCCGGTTCGTCCCCGTCGACGGGTGCACAGGCCTGGCCCCCTCCGAGCGGCCGCGTGTCCCCCACCGCACGGCCCGTCCCCACCGGCTGGGGAGGTGACGCTCCTCGCGATATACTCCCCGTGTCCCCGCCGTTCCCGCCGCGGTTCCAGCTCGAGACACCGCGGCCCGGATGCGCCTGGGCTGCACGGAGGAAGTGATGCGTCGAATCGGCTTGCTGATGGGCGTCCTGGGGTGTGCGGGGTGTGCCACCCTCACCCGGGGGCTCGACACCCAGTTGAACCCCGAGACGGGGGAGTACGAGACGCCCACGCACGAGACCGTGTACCTGGCGCCCCCCGAGGACGCGATGATGATGGCGCGGCGCGTGCTCGAGGAGCAGCGCTACGACGTGATGGAGAAGGAGGGCGGCCTGGAGCTGTTCTCCTCCGCGCACGAGCCCGGCAAGAACCGCAACGGCCTGCGCAACCACGAGCGCTACTACGTGAAGGGCGAGCGGCTGGGGCCCCGCCAGACGCTCATCCGGGTGTTCCGCCTCAGCTATTCCGAGATGGAGAACCTCATCGAGGAGACGCCCAAGCAGATTGGCGACATGACGAGCCGCGACAGCCAGCTGTCGCTCGAGGAGACCGAGCACGCGTTCGACGCACGGTCCGAGGCCCACCTGAGCGCGCCCCCCGCGCGGCACAACGCCCTGCGCACCATCGCCATGCGCAACCCCTTCCCCAACGCGCCCGGCCTGGAGCGCTTCCGCTACGTGCGCGGCTACCGGGACCTGGACGTCGAGCAGACGCTGCTGGCCCGGATGGAGATGGTGCCCGCGCTGGAGCTGGTGGGTGGCAACGCGCCGGTGTCCATGCGCTCGGTGATGATGGAGGGCTGGGGCGAGGCCGGTGACGCGTCCGCCGCCACCCCCGACTGCGGCGAGCCGGTGGAGGGCGCCACGTCGCTCTTGTCGGCCGGTGGGGTGGTGCTGATGGCAGACCCGCTGGGCACGCAGGAGCTGCCCTCCGCGGCGCTGCGCATGCTGTGCGAGGCCACCGCCCAGGGGCTGCCGGTGACGCTGGCCCTGTCGGTGCCCGCCTCCGAGCAGCCGCTGCTGACGCGCTACCTCGCAAGCGCGGGCACGTCGCAGGACGCGCAGGAGCTGCTCCGGGAGAGCGCCTTCTGGCGCCGCGCGCACCAGGACGGGCGCAGCAGCCGCGCCATGCTGTGGCTCGTGGAGCAGGCCCGCCGCCTGCGCGCCTCCGGCAAGGACGTGGCGCTGGCCGCCATCGACGCGGACAAGGCGCAGGGCAACGAGCGCGAGGCGCAGCTGGCCGCCAACCTCCTCTCCTTCCAGGCCCAGCGCGCCCAGGCGTGGACGCTGGTGCTCACCGGCAGCGTGCACGCGCGCACCACCAAGGTGGACTGGGACGGCGACCTGGAGCCCATGGGCGCCCGCGTGGCGAAGGCGCTGCCCTCCGTGCGCGCGCTGGACGTGGGCTTCCAGCGCGGCACCCAGTTCGCCTGCCGCTACAGCGTCTGGGACGACGTGGAGTGCAACGTCTTCGGCATCAGCCCCACGCTCCAGGCGCGGCAGTCCTCGAAGCAGCGCCCCGGCGTGGCGCTCGCCAGCGAGGCGCGCGCGGATGGCTTCCACGGGCGGCTGTACCTGGGCACGCTGAACGCCTCGCCCCCGGCGCTCCAGTCGCAGAGCCACGTCGCGCACAGCGCGCCCGCGCGCAAGTAGTCCCCCCAGCGTCGTGAGTCCCGAAGCCCCGGCGCCAGCACCTGGCCGGGGCTTCGTCGTTCCCACCGGCAAGGTTCGCCGGCCGAAGGCAAGGCTTGCCGGCCGACGCGCGCGGGAGTCCGGCAAGACTTGCCGTGCTCGCGGGCCGCTCCGGGCCAAGACTGTCTGGCACTCGCGTTGCTCTTCCTCCCGGTCAGCACGTCACCCCAGGTTGCGCATGACGCGACAGCTCGAGGGGGACGCGCTCGACGAGGAAGACCTCCATGACGAAGAACCTGTTCAAGCAGTCCGTGGCCGCGCTCGCGGTGCTCGGTGCGATGCCGACGTTCGCGGGTCCGGCGACCTACGCGGGCGCGCTGTGCACCTCCGTGTCGGGCTTCAGCGCGCCCAGCATGTTCCGCAGCGGCCGGCTCATCAACCAGACGGGCAGCGCGCTCGAGGTGGTGTGCCCGGTGCAGCGCAACGTCTCCATCCCCAGCTTCAACGAGGCGGTGTCCTTCCTCGTCACCGCCAGGGACCCCCACCTCACCGAGAACGTGTGCTGCACCGCCACGGTGACGGAGCCCGACGGCAGCGCCATCGCCTCCGACTCGGGTTGCACGTCGGGCGCCGACACCGCGAACCCGAAGACCATCAGCCTGAGCGTGCCGACGACGTTCGCGTCCTCGAACGGCTTCATCGCCCTGCGCTGTGAGCTGCCGGCGCCCTACTCCGGCTACAACTCCGCGCTCTCCAGCTTCTACATCTCGGAGTAGCCGCCATGTCCAAGGTCCGCTGGGGAGTGATGGGGTTGGCGGGAGCCGTCGTGCTCACCGCGGGAGTCTGGAGCTGGAAGGAGGAGGCGCCTGGGGGAGGCGCCGCGCCCGTGGAGGCCGCCGGGGCTTCCGCCAACACCCCAGCGGACCTGGAGCGGGAGGTGCGCGCGCTGCGCGCGGAGCTGGAGTCCTTGCGTCAACGACAGGGGCGTCTGGAGCAGCCGCCCTCCGCGGGCGCGTTGGAGCAGGGAGCCCCCCAGACGCGCGAGGACGCGCCAGCAGCGGAGGACTCCGCGCCCTCGCGGGAGGCGGCGATGGTGGTTCACGAGCAGCGGCGCCAGGAGCGGGTGCTGGAGCTGGAGGCGGAGCTGGAGGTGGCGATGAACACCGAGCCTCGGGACACGGCGTGGGCGGGGAGCACCGAGTCGCTCGTCACGGAGTCCTTCCGGGGGAAGGACTTCGCCGGCTCGCGGCTCACCCGCGTGGAGTGCCGCACCCACCTGTGCACGCTGGAGGTGGAGCACGAGGGCAGCGATGCCCAGGCGGAGCTGCTCATGTCGCTCTCCCGCGTGCCGGGCCTGCGCGGACAGACGGTGGTCCGCCCGCACAACGAAGGGGGCCGCGTGACGTCGCGCGTCTACCTGTCGCGCGCCGGTGAACGCCTGCCCATGACGCTGCGCCGGTGAGCAGGCTCCGGTTGGGTTTCATGTGGCTCCAGATTTCCAGGACGCACACGAGTTGCCCGAATCGACACGGGCGTGCCAGCATGGACGCCCGCTCGATGTCGTCCGCTCCGCCTCCCAGCGCCCGAGACACCCGTCCCCTCGGCTCCGGCCTGGAGTCCGCCGAGACGAGCGCCGCGTACCTGCTGGTGCTGGAGGGCGAGTCGTCGTGGCGCTTCCCCCTGCCCGCGGAGGGCGTGGTGCTGGTGGGGCGCGACGACAAGGCGGACCTGCGACTGAAGGACGAGAGCGTCTCGCGCCGACATGCGCGCATCCTCGTCACGGACGAGGGGCCGAGGGTGGTGGACCTGGGCAGCCAGAACGGGACGAGCCTCAACGGCCGGCCCATCGACGATGCCCGGCCGCTGTTGTCCGGGGACGTGGTCGCCTTCGGGGCGGTGGTGGCGGTGGTGCGCGCGCGGCATCGGCCCATGCCGGCGCGGCGCGCGTTGGACTCGGAGCGGTTGATGGGGCGGCTGCGCGAGGAGGTGGAGCGCGCGCTGCGGTATGGCCGGCCGCTGACGGTGCTGGCGCTCGCGCTCGGCGAGCCGGGGGGGCGCGAGCTGGTGGAGGCGGTGCTGACGTCGGAGGCGGGCCCGGCGGAGGCGGCGGGCTGGCTCGACGCGGGGCACCTGCTGTGGCTGTTGCCCGAGGTGGCCGGAGAGCCGGGTGAGGAGGGGTTGGGGGAGCGCGTGGAGGCGCTGCTGTCCGCGAGCCCTCGCGCTCGGCTGGGCGCGGCGACGTGTCCGTCGGATGGGTGTGACGCGGAGACGCTGGTGGCCGCGGCGCGCACGGCCGCGCAGACGGCGGCGCCGGGAGGCTTCGCGTCGGCGGCGGAGGGCGTCACGCGGCTGGCGCTGGCGGAGCGCGTGGTGCTGGTGGCGGACCCGGCGATGGCGCAGCTGTATGCGCTGCTGCGGAGGCTGGCGGCGAGCGAGCTGCCGGTGCTCATCCGCGGTGAGACGGGCGTGGGCAAGGAGAACGCCGCGTTCGCCGTGCACCATTGGTCCCGGCGTGCGGGTGGGCCCTTCGTTCCGGTCAACTGCGCGGCGCTGCCGGAGGGGCTGGTGGAGAGCGAGCTGTTCGGCCACGAGCGCGGCGCGTTCACCGGGGCGACCCATGCGCGCGTGGGGTTGTTGGAGAGCGCGCAGGGCGGCACGGTGTTCCTGGACGAGGTGGGCGAGCTGCCCGCGTCCGCGCAGGCCAAGCTGCTGCGCGCGCTGGAGGTGCGTCGCATCACCCGCGTGGGAGAGACGCGGGAGCGGCCCATCAACATCCGCGTGGTGGCGGCGACGCATCGGGATTTGGAGGCGGAGGTGGCGCAGGGGCGTTTCCGACAGGATTTGTACTTCCGGCTGGGCGCGGCCACGGTGCTGCTGCCGTCGCTGCGGGAGCGGCCTCGCGAGGTGCCGATGCTCGCGCGGGACTTCCTGGAGCGGGCGTGCGCGGCGCTCGGGCGCCCCGGGTTGGAGCTGGCGTCGGGGACGATGCATGCGCTGTCGCGGCATGGGTGGCCGGGCAACGTGCGCGAGCTGCGCAACCTGATGGACTACGTGGCCGCGGCGGTGACGGGGAACGTCGTGGAGCCGCACCATCTTCCGGCGCGCATGCTCGGCGGCGGACGGGGGGCGCCGGTGGGTGAGCCCGTGGCTCCCGAGGCGGCGCCCGTGGAGCTGTCCCGACGCGCGCGGTTGCCGCTGGCGCAGGAGATTCGCGAGCTGGAGCGTCGGCGGATGCAGGAGGCGCTGGAGGAGGCGGAGGGTGTGCAGACGCGCGCGGCGGCGCTGATTGGGATGCCCATCCGGACGTTCTCGTTCAAGTTGAAGCAGCTCGGACTCCAACCGCGGGCCCCGCGCCGGGGCCCACCGACGGAATGAGCACTCCGCCCGGGCTGCTGGAGCCGCCCCGCGAGTTCGAGGAGTACCAGGTGCTCCGGCCGCTCGGACGCGGGGCGATGGGACAGGTGTTCCTGGCGCGCGACACCCTGCTGGACCGGCTGGTGGCGGTGAAGTTCATCGCGACGCCGGCGGGGCGGTTGCCGGACGCGGGGGCCCGGGCGCGCTTCTTCCAGGAGGCCCGGGCGATTGCGCGCCTGCAGCACCCCAACGTGGTGGCCATCCACCGCGTGGGCGAGGTGCGCGGACAGCCCTATCTCGTGTCCGAGCTCATCCGGGGCGAGACGCTGGACACGCTGAGTCTGCCGGTCGAGGGGAGACGGCTGCTGGCGCTCGCCATCGGACTGGCGCGCGGGCTCGCGGCCGCGCATCGCCGAGGCGTCCTGCATCGGGACCTCAAGCCCGCCAATGCCATCCTCTCCGAGGACGGTGAGGTGAAGCTGCTCGACTTCGGGCTGGCGGAGGCCTGGTCGGGGGACAGGCGTTCGCACAGCGTGGCGCAGGAGGGGCCGCGCGCGACGCCGGATACGGACCGGGGAACAGGCTCCGAGCAGGGCACGCGCGTCGAGTCGACACGGGACGAGCGCCGTCACCTCGACTCGGACCGCGCTGTGCGCAAGCCGGAGGTGGAGACACGGCCGATGGCTCCGGCGGAGCCTCACGAGGGAGTACCGGCGTCGGTGATGGAGACGCGGGCTCCGGGCCTCGACTCGCCCGGGCAGCCCGCGATGAGTCCTGGCTTCGTCGAGCCGGAGCATCCTGGGAAGACGCGGGACCTCGGCACGCCAGCACATCCGTCGATGACGGTGGGACTCGATGCGCCGGCAGTATCTGCTCGCCCCTCGGAGCGCGAGACAGCTCCGGGACGCGGAGGGTTCGAGCATCCGCCAGCGGCGTTCGGCGTTGCGCCAGGCTTCGGCGAGCGAGTCGCTGAGTCACCGCGTCGCGTGATGAGCCCGGGCCTCGGCGCGCCAATGCAGCCCGCGAGCCCTGGCGACGACTCGGCGCCTGGAGGAGCCAGGGACGGGGTCGCTCCCGTGCATCGCGCGCCGCAGCTCACCGTGCCCGGTACGCCGCTCTATCTCGCGCCCGAGCTCTGGCGCGGCGAGCCCGCCAGTCGCGCCACCGACATCTACGCGATGGGCGTCATGCTGCACGAGCTGTGTACAGGCAGCGCACCCCATCAACACGTGCCCCTCGCGGAGCTGGGCCGCGCCGTGACAGCCGAGCGCCCACCGCTGCTCGAGGGACAACGGCTCGACCTGCCGGCGGGGTTTGCCTCCGTCGTGGACCGATGTCTCGCGCTGGAAGCAGACCAGCGCTTCGACTCCGGCGATGCGCTCCGGGAGGCCCTCGAAGCCCTGTCCCTTCCCGTGCAGGCGACGCCCCTGCCCTCCGGCAATCCCTATCGCGGACTGCGCGCCTTCGAGGCCGAGCACCGCGCGGTCTTCTTCGGCCGCGAAGCGGAGCTGCGTGAGGTGATGGACCGCCTGCGTGGCGAGCGCTTCGTATTGCTCGCGGGTGACTCCGGCGTCGGCAAGTCCTCACTGTGTCGCGCGGGCGTCCTCCCCGCGCTCACCGACCCCGGGAGTGACACGTCGTGGGACATCGTCTCGTGGACACCTGGACGGCGCCCCCTGGAGTCATTGGCGGTCGCGCTCGCGCCGATACTCGATGAGAGCCCGGATGCGCTGCTGTCACAGGTGGCCGACGAGGAGCCGGGCGCCCTGGCTCGCGCGCTGCGCAGACGCCGCAGGAGCTCCCATCCGGTGCTCCTGTTCATCGACCAGCTCGAGGAGCTCGTCACCTTCTCCGAGCTGACGCAGGCCACCCGACTCGCCGAGGAGCTGGCGCTCGCGCTGCACCGGGTGCCTCGCATCCGGGTGCTGGCCACCGCGCGGAGCGACTGTCTCACCCGACTGGTGGCCCTGCCGGGACTGGGCGACGAGCTGCCTCGCGCGCTCTACCTCGTTCGCGCACTGACGGAGCGCGGACTGCGCGACGCTGTCGAAGGGCCCGCGCGTGCGCTCGGCGTGGCCTTCGAGTCCACCGAGCTGGTCGATGCGCTCGTCACCTCCGCCACGCGCGCCGAGGGTGGGCTGCCTTCATTGCAGTTCGTCCTGGAGGCCCTGTGGGAGGCGCGCGACGTCTCGCGCGGCATCATCCCGATGGCGGCGCTGACCGCGCTCGGCGGCGTGGAGGGCGCGCTGGCCCGGCACGCGGACGCGGTGGTGGACCGGCTGAGACCCGAGCAGCGACCTCGGGCGCGGGAGCTGCTCCTCGAGCTGGTCACCTCCGAGGGGACCCGGCTGCGTCGCACCCGCGACGAGCTGCTTCGCGGGCCCGACGATGACACCGGTCGCGCGGTGCTGGACGGGCTCGTGCGCGGTCGACTGCTCACGGCGAGCGAGGCGGAGAGTGGCGAGGGCGTTTATACGCTCGCGCACGAGAGCCTGCTGACCCACTGGGACACGCTGCGCGGATGGCTGGGACAGGACGAACAGCATCGCGCCGTCCGCCACCGGCTCGCGCGCGCGGCGGCGGAGTGGGAGCGACTGGGACGTCCCTCGGAGTTGCTCTACGCGGAGCGACAGCTCTCCGAGGCCGCTGCCGCGAACATCCTTCCCGGAGCCGCCCTCCAGCAGGACTTCCTCGCGCGCTCCAGGCAGGTGGTGCGCCACCGCCGCGTCGCCCGCTGGGCGGTGGCCATCGTCGCGCCGCTCGCCCTGCTGGCGGTGGTGGCCGTCACCCGGGTCCAGTCGCGCGCGCAGCTCGACGCACGCATCTCCCAACACCTGAGCGAAGCACGGCGACATCACGACGAAGCACGCGCGAAGGATGCGCGAGCCCAGCAGATGAGACAGGACGCCTTCACCCTGTTCGACACGCCGGGCCCCCAGAATCGCGAGGCCGCCGAGGCGCTGTGGACACAGGTCCAGGAGGAAGAGCAGGCAGTGGAGACGCTCAGCCTCCGAGCGCAGGCCGCGCTCGAGACGGCGTGGGGACTGGACCCGGGAAGCACCCGGTTGAACGAGCTGCTCGCGGACCTGCTCGCGGAGCGCGTGGAGCGTGCGGACCGTCAGCGCCAGCCCGAGGTGCGTGCGCAGCTCCTCGCACGGCTCGCCGCCTATGACACCGGAGGACAGCGACAGCGGCGGCTCGATGCGCCCGCGCGAATCTCCCTCATCACGTCGCCTCCAGGCGCACGGGTGACCTTGCTGGATGCACGCGCTGGCTCCACATCGACACCGAGTGCGGAGCCCGCGAGCGAAGCGAACATCGCTCCAGTCAGCACGCGGTCAACGGCAGACAACGCGAACCTCGCGCCTCCTGCCTCGACACCGAGCATGGAGAGCCCGCGGCAGGCTTCCGCGAGTGATACGAACATCACTCCAGTCGGCACGCGGCCGACAGCAGACAACGCGGACCTCGCGCCTCCTGCCTCGACACTGAGCATGCAAAGCCCGCGGCAGGCCTCCGCGAGCGATACGAACATCGCGCCAGTCGGCACGCGGCCGACGGCAGACAAGGCGCACCTCGCGCCTCCTGCTTCGACGCCAAGCACGGGGAGCCCGCGGCAGGCTTCCGCGAGCGATACGAACATCGCTCCGGTCGGCACGCAGCCAACGGCAGACAACGCGGACCTCGCGCCTCCTGCTTCGACGCCAGGCACGGAGAGCCAGGCGCAGGGCTCCGCGAGCGAGTCGAACATCGCCGCGCGGTCTGGCCCCGCGGGCGCACCGCCGAATCAGTCCGCCACCACACTCCTCGGCCAGACACCGCTGAGAGACCTCTCGCTCCCCGCGGGCTCGCACCTGCTCCTCATCGAAGCGCCCGGCCGCGTCCCCGTGCGCGTCCCCGTCCTCCTGCGCCCGGGTGAATCCTTCTCCCAGGAACTCGCCCTGCCGGAGCCCCCCCAGGTCCCCGAGGGCTTCGTCTACATCCCGCCCGGCCGCTTCCTGCAAGGCGCGTCCGAGAGCGAATACCTGCGCCGCGCCTTCTTCTTCGCCCCACCCCTCCACGAAGTCGAGACCGGCGCGTACCTCATCGCCCGTCACGAGGTGACCTTCGGCGACTACATCGCCTTCCTCGAGACCCTCTCCCCCGAGGAGCGCGCCGCGCGCATGCCGGGCTCCCGGCGCCGGCTCACCGTGGTGGACCTGACCCGCGAACCCGATGGCCGCTGGCGCCTCAACCTGCGCCCCGCCTCCGCCAGCTACAGCGTCCTCGACGGCGAGCCCCTCCGCTATGGCAAGCGCACCCGCCGCGCCGAGCAGGACTGGCTGCGCTTTCCCGTGTCCGCCATCTCCTTCGAGGACGCCCTCGCCTACGTCGCCTGGCTGGACCACACCGGCCGCGTCCCCGGCGCCCGCGTCTGCACCGAGCACGAATGGGAGCGCGCCGCCCGAGGCGCCGACGGCCGCCGCTACCCCTCCGGCGACTGGCTCTCCCCCGACGACGCCAACCACGACGTCACCTACGGCCGCGAGCCCTGGGGCTTCGGCCCCGACGAAGTGGGGAGCCACCCCGGTTCTCGCAGTCCCTTCGGCGTGGATGACCTCGCCGGCAACGTCTGGGAATGGACCCGCTCCAGCGTGGACCCCACCAAGCCCTCCGCCCAGGGCGGCAGCTGGTACCAGAGCGACCTCACCGCCCACTCCGCCAACCGGGACCGCGTCGAGCCCACCCAACGCGAGGCCCTCACCGGCCTGCGCGTGTGCGCCACCCCTCGGCCCTGAGGCCCGGACGGCAAGCCTCGCCCGACCCCGGCAAGTCTTGCCGGCAGCCCTTGCCACCCCGACCCCGTGACGCACCGTGTGTCCCCTGCCCCGTCCATGGCATGCCGGATGCTCCACCGCGCCGCGTCTGGATGGATTGAACGAACCCGAGGTCCCTCGCATGAGCGCCGTCTCGCGATTGCTGTCATCCGCGCTGTGTCTGTGTCTGCTCGCCGCCTGCGAGCCCCTGTCCCCCCAGGAAGCCTCCCCCCAGCTCGCCGTCCAGGACTTCCGCGCCGACGGCGACGACTCCCACTCCCAGGGGACCCAGCTCCACGGCACGAGCATCGGCTCGTTCTTCTACGACCCCGCCACCGTCCTCTTCGAGAACGTCCGCCGCCCCGCGCTGCTGCGAGTCTTCCGCGGAGAGCTCGCGGCGAAGATGCCGCTCGCCGTCTCGGGCACCACCGCCAGCCTCAGCCCCTGCTTCCTGCGCGCCGAGTCGGGAGCGGCGCGCACCTGCGGCTTCACCGTGAAGGGCCAGGGCGTGTGCACTCCGGACACCGTCGTCACGCTCGACAGCGGCGAGTGCGCGGGCACCACCGGGAGCTGCACCGGTCGCCCCGTCCTGCGCGTCTGCGCGGGGGAGAAGCCCTGTGAGCACGCGCGCCAGGGCTACCTCGGCTCGTCCGAGGGCATCGTGAAGCCCGACCCCAGCTGTCCCCTCGAATGTCCCTCGGTGCGCTTCACCTGTCCCAAGAGCGGCATCTTCACCGTGCTCGCGGGGCCCTACCTCCCGGGGCAGCCCTGGAGCGCCTCGCCGAGGGCCAGCGGCGGCCGCTTCCCCGCGGAGCACAAGGAGCTGCGCGGCAAGCAGCTCATCGGCACGCAGCTGCGCAGCCTCTCGACGGCGCACTACAACTCCACGATTGAAGTCGTGGACGCCGTCAACGCCAACCAGGTCACCATCCCCGAGTCCCCCGGCATCTGGGACGCCACCGGCGCCACCTTCCTCTACCGCGTGCAGGTGACGCCCCCGTCCGGAACCACCGTCGACCTGTGCACGACGGGCGCGAATCCCGCCGTGGGCTGGGCCTGGGCCGTGCCCCTGGAGGGCTACTTCAACGCGAGCGGCGCGCGCCAGGAGACTCCCAACAGCTTCACCCTCGGCTGCGACCCGGGCGTGCTCGCCAAGTGCTACCGCTGGGGCTACAAGCCCTGGCTCGACGGCGCCTCGCCGGGCGCGGTGACGAAGGCCCACTGGGCCTGCACCCGCATGGCCCGCGCGGACTACTGCGGCAACGGCACGCCCTTCACCCAGGACGGCACCCCCATCCAGCCATGGGACGCCCTGACGCCCAACATCATCACCGCGCCAGAGGCGGGCGGCAGCTCCGACATGAAGTTCGAGGCGGGGTGGGACACGAACGGCCCCGCGTGCCTGAGCCACTGGCGCTGGAAGCACCTGCAGGCCGGGTGCGTGGAGCTGCAGCCCCCCATCGAGGACTCCGAGGGCAACGTCATCAACGACTGCCGCGACCCCAACAACGTCTCGACCACGTCCAAGTGCTCGCCCATCTGCGACAACGCGCAGGAGGCGGCCCAGCGCTACCAGAGCGTCGTCTTCAACAACTCCCAATCCAACGAATCGCTGGCCCCGCCCCAGCCGTGAGCTAGCCTCCCGTCCTCACGAGGAGGACTTCAGGGATGATGACGGGAGCCATCTTTCTGGCCGCGATGCTGTCGGTGGGGAGCGCGGGCATGCGGTGGGAGACCCAGCCGAGCCTCACCTCCGTGAGGCTGCGCGGCGTCAGCGCCGTCGACGCCCGCGTGGCCTGGGCCAGCGGAGACCAGGGCACCTTCGTGCGCACCACGGATGGAGGCCAGACGTGGAGGCCGGGCAAGGTGCCGGGCGCGGAGGCGCTGGACTTCCGGGACGTGGACGCCTTCAGCGCCACCACCGCGTACCTGCTCTCCATCGGCGAGGGCGACAAGTCCCGCATCTACAAGACGGAGGACGGCGGCGAGACGTGGCGGCTGCAGTTCACCAACACCACGCCCGGCGCCTTCTTCGACGGCATGGCCTTCTGGGACGAGCGCCACGGCGTGGCCTTCAGCGACCCGGTGCAGGGCCGCTTCCTCGTCATCACCACCTCCGATGGCGGCGCCACCTGGACCCCCTTCCCCGCGGAGGCCCTCCCGCCCGCGCTGCCGGGCGAGGCGGGCTTCGCGGCCAGCGGCACCAGCATCACCGTGCGAGCCCCCCGGCAGGCGTGGTTCGGCCTGGGCGGCAAGGCGGCCCGCGTGGTGCGCACCGCCGACGGCGGCAAGACCTGGAGCGTGGCGACCACGCCCCTGGCCACGGGCGACGGCGGCGGCATCTTCTCGCTGCTCTTCTGGAGCGAGCACGAGGGCATCGCCGTGGGCGGCAACCACCAGCGTCCCACGGACGCCACCGGCAACCTGGCCCTCACGAAGGACGGGGGCAGGACGTGGACGGTGCCCCCGGGAACACGGCCCGCGGGCTATCGCTCGTGCGTCGCGCAGGTGCACGGCGCGCCGGGCCCCACGCTCGTCACCGTGGGCCCGTCCGGCTCGGAGCTGTCCGTGGACGGCGCGCGCACGTGGATGCCCCTGGGCACCACCGGCTTCCACGCCGTCTCCACCTCGCGCTCGGGCAACCGCGTCTGGGCCGTGGGGGAGGCGGGCCTCATCGCCACGCTCCAACGCGCGCGGCCGTCCCGGGCTAACCCACCAGCCGCGCCCAGTCGCCCTCGGCGCTGAACAGCCGGGCGCCCAGCCGGTCCACCAGGCCCGCGTGGGCCACCGCCGCGGCGCCGCCCACCCAGACGGGGATGCCCGGGGGCAGCTCGCGCAGGACCTGGGTGAGCGTGGCCTCGAACACGGCCTCGCCGGGGTTGTTCACCGCCGACAGCCCCACCACGTCCGGACGCAGCCGCGTCACCGCGCGGCCCAGGTCCACGGCGGGCACGCGCTGGCCCAGCAGCGTCACCCGGTGGCCCGCGTGGCGCAGGCGCAGGGCCACGGCGAGCAGGCCCAGTTCGTGCTCCTCCTCCGGGAGGCACGCGAGCAGCGCGTGCTTGCGCCCCCCCTGCGGCGCCGCGTGCAGCAGGCTCACCAGCCGCGCGCGCACCACCTGCGTCACCAGGTGCTCCTGCGCCACCGTCAGCGTGCCCCGGTGCCAGCGCTCGCCCACCTCGCGCTGGAGGGGGGCCAGCACGCCCTCGAAGGCCTTGAGGGGGGGCAGCGCGGACAGCACCTCGTCCACCACCGCGGACACGCCGACCTGGTCATACGCCTCGGCCGCCAGCAGGGCCGCGTCGCGCCAGAAGTCCAGCCCCGAGCCCGAGGTCAGCGGGTCCTCCCCGGAGGCCACGCCCGCCGCGTCCAGCTCGGCGAGCAGTTGCGGCAGCATCTTCGCCGCCTCGCTGATGGCCACGCCCTCGTCGGTGAGCTTCTTCAGGCGCTTGAGCAGCGCCACGTCCCGCTCCGTGTAGACGCGGTAGCCGGCGGGCGTGCGCAGCGGCTGGAGCACCCCGTAGCGCCGCTCCCAGGCGCGGATGAGCTCCACCCGAACCCCGGACAGCTCGGCCGCGACGTGGATTCGGTAGGTGCGCTCGGCCATGGGGGCGGACGGTTCAGGGGCGATTCTGCGCGGTCCGCACCTGGTTCCAGAGGGCTATCAACTCCTGCGACGACTCGGCGAACTGCGCCCCGAGCGTGAAGACGGTCTTCAGGTGCTCGCGCGCGCCGGGCCCTCCTACCACGACCGACGAGAGGGCGCAGGCCTGCAGCGCCTCGGACAGCACCGTGAGGAACTCCTCCGGCGACCGCCCGTGGACGAAGGACAGCGCCACCAGGTCCGGCCGCACCTGCTCGCACGCCACGCGCAGGGCCTCGGCGGGGGTGTCCGCGCCCAGGAACGTGGTGCGCCAGCCCTTGCGCTTGAGCTGCACGGCCAGGCCCAACAGCCCCCCCTCGTGCGAGTCCCCCCGGGGACACGCCAGCAGCACCCGGGGCCCGCCGGCCGTGGTCTCCAGGCTGGAGAGCACCTGGCGCAGCCGCTGGCGGAGGTAGCCCGAGGCCAGGTGCTCGCGCGCCACGTCCACCCGCGTGGCCATCTCGCGCAACAGCGGCATGAGGAAGCCGTCGCAGTACGTGTCCACGTCCATGGAGCGCTGGGCCTCGTCCAGCACGCGCGACAGCTCGTCCTCGTCCAGCAGCATCGCGGCGCTCCAGAAGCGCTCCTGCAGCCGCTCCGCGCCGGGCATCGTCTTGAGCGGCGAGGACACCACCTGGGCGATGGCCTCGCTCACCGCCAGACCGTCCAGCTGGATGAGGCGGACGACGCGGCGGACGGCCTCCACCTCCTCGCGCGAGTACACGCGGTAGTTGTTGCCCTCGCTGCGAAGCGGCCGGGGGAAGCCGTAGCGGCGCTCCCACGCGCGCAGCGTCGCCTCGCGGACGCCCGTCAGGCGGGAGATGGTGCGGATGCGCAACATCATGCTTGGACTCCCCGGGCCGCGTCCCACCGCTCGGCCACGCCCCGCGCGCCGGACACCTTGCGCGTGAAGCCCTCCAGGCTCGTCGTCGTCATGAGCCGCTTCACCACCGTCTCCAGGCCTGTCTGGAAGACGGACAGCGGTCCGGGTGGATGCGGCGTGCCCACCTCCAACAACACGTCCGGCAGCTCGTGCTCGAAGAAGGCGTAGCGCACGCCGATGGGCACGCACTCCACCTTCGCCACCCGGGCCAGCATCTCCACGCCGCGCTCCAGCCGCAGGGGCAGCTCGCCGAAGGGACGGTGCTCGCCTTCGGGGAAGACATACAGCGCCGCGCGCGGGCGGCGCAGCAGCGCCTTGGCGTAGCGCAGCGACTCGATGGAGGACATCGCGTCCTTGCGGCGGATGCTGAAGGCGCCGATGCGCGCGAGGAAGCGGTAGCGCCGCAGGTTCTCCTCGTCCATGAGGCAGTACGCGTCCCACCCCGCCACGCGCGACAGCTGGTGCAGCATGAAGCCGTCCCACCAGTTGGTGTGGTTCAGGTACACCAGCCGCCCCGGCCCGGACGCCGGCAGCTCGCCGCGCACCCACAGCCCCCGGAACGCCGAGCGGAACTTCCACCCGATGTACCGGTCGAGCGCCCACCCGAAGGGGCCTCCCTTGGCCGCGGGAATCACGGCGAGCGCGCCTCCTTCTTCCAGACGAGCTCCGCCAGCCCCGTGAACAGGGCCAGCCCCAGCGACACCAGGACGCTGGTGATGACGAAGAAGAGCACCTCTTCCAGCGGGACGAGGCCCAGGTAGATGCCCAGGTGCTTGCCCTCGCCGAAGTTCCAGATGCCGGTGGAGATGGCCAGGTGGTCGGCCACCGCCAGGTACAGGCCCAGGATGAAGGCCGGCGGCAGCACCGCGCGCAGCACCGCGCCCGAGCGCTCCTTGTAGTGGCGCACGAGCACCACCAGCTGGAACGCGATGAGGGGCAGCGTCCACGCGAGCAGGTGGATGAGGTAGGCCCAGCGAGACTCCATCATGGCGACACCTCGCTCGGGGACAGCGCGCGCTCGGACGGCGCCGCGGCGGGGGCCTTCGTCTCGGCGGACGGAGCCTCCAGCGCGCGGGCCAGGCGGGCGCGGGCCCACAGGCCCACCAGCAGCGTCTGGAGGCCGAAGAAGAGGTACTCCTCCAGGGGCAGGTAGCCCAGCTTGATGCCCCAGATGCGCTCGGCGTCGAAGCCCCACAGGCCCCACTTCACGGCCAGGTTGTCCCACGGGGACGTGGCCGCGTAGACGACGATGAGGAGCATCCCCATGGGCGCCAGCGACCTGGCGGAGAAGGTCCGCCGGTAGCGCCAGAGTTGGATGAGGATGGGCAGTACGACGAACAGCCCGAGGAAACGTGCGTAGGTCATCCGGGTCCTCCCGTCAGCTCTGGCGACACGCGGACCATGCGGCCACCGCGCAAGAGGGTGTACGTCCG
Organism: Myxococcus sp. XM-1-1-1; assembly: GCF_020037095.1. NCBI lineage: Bacteria > Pseudomonadati > Myxococcota > Myxococcia > Myxococcales > Myxococcaceae > Myxococcus > Myxococcus sp. XM-1-1-1. The sequence goes on along the minus strand of NZ_JAIQDH010000002.1, from coordinate 142,866 downwards.
TCCGCGCCACGTCACCGTCCCCTGCCGGCCCAGTGAAACGGCGAAGGCCGCCAGGAGCAAGACTTCTCCCAGCAGCCAGTCCGTCCAGGCGCGGCCGCGTCCTGGGACGGGCCCCTGGGGCGCTCCGAGCACCCCGAGCCGGTGCGCCAGCGCCGCGCGCACGGCGACCAGCAGCGCCACGGCGGCGGACAACGCGGGCGAGCCCAGCAGCGCCGCGCACAGCACCAGCGGCACGGTGGGCGTGAAGAGCAGCGGCACGGTGGGGTACAGGCCGGGCCGGTGGCTCGCGAGCACGCGCATCCATCGCGTGAAGCGGGACAGGGGGATGTCCCACGAGCCCACCTCGCCCAGCGGCACCACGGCGGGAGCGGCGCTCAGCGCCACGTCGAGCCCGCGCGCGTGCAGGCGCTTGGACAACTCCAGGTCCTCGCCGATGTGGTCGGCCAGGGACTCGAGCGAGGCCCGGGCCTCGGCGGACAGGCCCAGGGCCTTGCCGCACACGGCCGGGGCGCCGGCGCTCATCGCGTGCAGCGCGAGGAAGCTGTGGTGCGTGTAGCGCAGCAGGCCCGCCATCGCGCGGCCCGCGCCGTCGCGCGCATCCACGGGGGTGGGCGCGGCGGTGCTCAGCGCGGCGCCGGCGAGCAGCGGAGCCACCAGCCCCTCCACCAGCGCGCCCGTCACCGCGACATCCGCGTCCACGGCGAGCACCACGCGCCCCTCGATGGGGAGGACCGAGAGCGCGTAGAGGAGGTGGCCCACCTTGCGGTTCGGGGTGAGCGGGTCGCTCGGCAGCCAGCGCACGTCCGGGCCGAGGCGCGGACGGTAGGGCGAGACGACCACCTGCTCCAGCTCACCCGCGAAGTCGATGGGGAGCGCGAGATTCTCCAGCTCGCGCGGAGTCGGCGCGTCGACGGGACGAAGCAGGAGCACGCGGGCCGTCGAGGGGGCTCGCGCCGCGCGACCTGTCCGCATGCGCAGGAGCCGCACGAGCGTCACCGCGCTGAAGCCCGTGGCGAGCACCGTCCACCCCAGGACCAGGAGCACCGGCACACTCATGCCGCCCTCCCGGAGCACGCGTGGCGCGTGGGCGTCATCGCGCTGAAGGCCGAGGCGAGCCTCATCCACCCCATCGGCACACTCATGCCGCCCTCCCCAGGCGCGTGCGGAAGTGGGCCATCCACCGGATGAAGGGCGAGTGGAACCGGCGGAAGTCCGCCACCTCGCCCATGCAGTCCAGCGCGCCCTTGCGAGCCTCCAGTCGCGCATAGAAGGGCGAGGACTCCAACAGCCGCGCCTGCCCCACCACCGTGTTGCCCGACTCCAGGCGCGAGGGCACGCGAAGGCCCCAGCCGGTGATGACCGTGGGCCGGGCTTGAGGCTCCTCGCCACGCTCGCAGCGCACACCGCTGGAACAGGCCGTCATCCGCAGCGGGGCCACGCCATCCGGCAGGTGGTAGTCCACCACCGTCGTGTCCTCGCGGTGCGTGCGCGCCCAGTGCCAGCCGGCGAGCCGCGCGCCCAGCAACTCCTCACCGTGATTCGTGTCGTGGTACCCCAGCCCCTCCGCCGTCACGCCGAGCGAGGACACCTCCAGCTTCGCCTTGGCGCGCGGCGCCAGGGCCTGCCAGTAGTGCGGCAGCTCGGGCATCAACCGCACCACCTCGCCCATGGGCGTCAGCGGCTCCAACGTGAGGCGCGCGCTGACAGGCCGTCCCCACGGCGCCGTCCAGTCGTCCACCTCCATCCGCACCGCGCCGTCCTCGCCGTACGTCAGCGTCGAGCGGCCGATGCGCAGCCGCCCCGGCGACTCCATCTGCGCGTGCGGGTACTCGCTGAGCACCCACAGACGACGCACGCCCTCGTGGTACAGCGCGAAGTTCACCGCGCTGTACTCCATCGGCCGTCCACCGCGACGCGCCGCCACCGAGTAGCGGGGCGAGAAGAGCGAGCCCAGCATGAAGATGCACACCGCGCTGAACGGACCCGCCGTCACGTCCGCGTAGAACCAGCGATAGGCCCCCGCCTCGCCGGGCAGCGCCGGAATGTCTCGCAAGGTGTTCATCATCCGCCCCTCCGCAGATGCGCGGAGGCCATCTCCGCGGCGAAGCGGCCGGACAGCATCACCAGGGGCACCCCACCGCCCGGGTGCGTGCCGCCGCCCGCGAAGAACAGGCCTGGCGTGTTGCCCCGGATGCGAGGACGCCGGAAGGGCCCCAGCTTGCCGTGGGGCAGGAAGCCGTAGATGGAGCCCCCCGGAGCCCCCTGCGCCGCCAGGTCCACCGGCGAGCGCTGGCCGATGACTCGCACCCGCCCCCGGAGCTCCGGGTGGTGCGCGAACAGCTTCTCGAACATCTGCGCCTTCACCCGCTCGCCGTGCTGCTCCCACTCGCGCGCGCTGGTCTCCAGCGCCCCAGGGCCGCCTGACAACGGCGGCGCGTTCACCATGACGAACAGACCCGTGCGGCCCACGGGGGCCATCGTGGGGTCCGTCGCGGACGGGTTGCAGAAGTACACCGTCGGGTCCGACGCGAGCTGCCCGCTGAACAACTCCCTGAACTCGCGCGGGTAGTCGCTGCCGAAGAGCACCGCGTGGTGCGGCAGCGGGAGTCGTCCCTCCACGTCCAGCAGCAGCACGAAGCCGGAGAGCGCCAGCGCCTCGCCCTCGCGCCGCAGCGACTCCAGCGGGTCCGCGTTCACCACCACGCCGTCGAACAGCGCGCCGTCCTCCTCCGGGCCCACGCGGTAGCCCTCGTGCGTGCGCTCGAAGCGGGCCCGCGTCCGCAGGTGCACCGTGACGCCCAGCCTGCGCACCGCGCGTCCCAGCGCGTCCACGAGCGCGCCCACGCCACCGCGCGCATGGTGGACACCGTAGGCGTGCTCGATGTGAGGAATCAGCGCGAAGGCCGCGCTCGCCTCGTACGGCGACGCGCCCGCGTAGGTGGCGAAGCGCCCCACGTACTGTTGCAGGTGCTCGGTGCGCAGGTGCTTCACCGCCAGGGCGTGCAGCGACGACAGCTGCATGCCCGCGAGCACCGCGCCGATGCCCCGCTTCGCCACGCGGCCCATGAAGCCGGCCATGCCCTCGAAGGGCGCCTCCAGGTAGGGCTCACCCGCGGCGGCCCAGATGGCGGCGGCCTCCGCGTAGAAGCCGCGGATGCCTCGACGCTCCGAGGGCTTCACGTCCCCCGCGCTGTCCGCGGTGCGCTCCACGTCCTTGTACGCGGTGAACGAGCACCCATCCGAGAAGCGATAGGAGCACTGCGGCTCCAGCTCCGTGAGCGGAGGCAGGAGGTCCATCGCGCCCAGCTGCTCGAAGGTGCCACGCACCAGGTCCGGCAGCGTCAACAGCGTGGGCCCGGTGTCCAGCGTCACGCCGTCCACGGTGACCGCCTGCGCCTTGCCGCCCAGTGACGCGCTGCCCTCGAACAGCGTCACCGCGTGGCCCTCCTTCGCCAGGAGCCCCGCGGCGGTGAGCCCGCCGATGCCTCCACCGATGACGGCGACCCGGGAGGCCCTCATGACCGCGCCTCCGGGCACTCGCGAACGCACGGGGTCTCCGCGGCGTCACCACCCTGCATCGCGCGGAGGCCATGCCCCCCTCGCCGCGGCTCCAAACGTCCGCGAGCACGTACGTCCCCCATGGCGTCATCGCCCCGCTTCGCGTGGAAGCCGGGGCACCCCCGCCTCCGAACACACGCATCAGCCATGGTGTCGGCCCCCCGCCTCGCTCGGCAGCAACGGCACGCGCGCCTCGCCGAGGGGCGCGGGCAGCACACTCATGGGACGCAGGAACGTCGCGGCGGCCAGTGACAGCTTGCGGCCCGTCGGCACGAAGGCGCGCGAGCTGAACACGTCGTAGTCGCGCACCTCAATCTCCCGGAGGATGTCGCCATAGATGGCGCCCATCAGCCGCACCATGCGCTGACTGCCGAACCCGGTGAGCGAGGGCACACCCTGCGCCGCGCGCGCGTAGTACACGCGGGCCCGCGCCACCTGGAAGCGCATGAAGTCCCGCCACCGCGCGTCCACCTTCCCGCGGTGCAGGTCCTCCTCGGACAGCCCGAAGTGCGCCAGCTCCCGCGCGGGCAGGTACACGCGGCCGCGCTCCAGGTCCTCGCGCACGTCGCGCAGGATGTTGGTGAGCTGCATGCCCCGGCCCAGGTCCGCCGCCGGCTGCAGCGCCGACACGTCCGAGCACCCGAGCACCGGCGTCAACATCAACCCCACCACGCCCGCCACGCGGTAGCAGTAGAGGTCCAGCTCCTCCCACGTCTCGTAGCGGTTCTTCGTCAGGTCCATCTCCATGCCGGAGATGAGGTCCTGGAACGGCTGCTCCGGAATCCGGTAGAGCCGCACCGTGTGCGCCAGCGCCGCGAACTCCCCTGCGTCCCACGGCGAGCGCGCCGCCACACCCGCCACCCGGTCATTCGGGGGCCCCAGCTCGCGCGAGGCCAGCTCCGGCATGGGCACGTACAGCTCCGCCACCATGCGTCGGGCCCGGTCCAACCGCACCGCGAGCTCCTCGCCGTCGGGCCCCGCCTCATCCACCAGGTCATCCAGCCGCCGGCAGAACGCATACAGCGCGAACGCCGCCTTCCGGCGCTGACCGAACAACAGATACGAGGCGAAGAAGAAGCTCTTGGCGTGATGCCGCGTCACCCGCCGGGCCAGCCAGTATCCCCGACGCACCAGCGCCTTCTCGTCGGTCGTGCTCATGCCGCCACCTCCGCCGCCACCGACTTCGCCGGGTCCGCGCGCGGGGACAACTTCACCCCGCGGTCACGAGCCCACGACATCAGCCGCTCGGTGACGAGCCGCGCGGAGATGAGCACCGTGGGCAGCCCCGTGCCCGGCTGCGTGGACGCACCGACGAAGAAGAGGTTCTTCACCCGCGCGTCCTGGTTGGACGGCCGGAACGGACCAATCTGCAGGAAGTTCTGCGCCAGTCCGAACGCGCTGCCCTTGGCCAGGTTGAACGTGCCCGCCCAGTCGTCGGGAGTGAAGACACGCTCCACCTCGATGTCCGACTCCAGGTCCGGATGGCCCAGCTCGGCCAGGCGCGCGAACACCTTGGCGCGCACCTTGGGGCCCTCCACCTTCCAGTCGAGCGACGGGTGCTGGTGCGGCACGGGCACCAGGACATAGAGCGAGTCCTTGCCCTCGGGCGCGAGCGACGAATCCGTGCGCGTGGGCGCGTTGACGTAGAAGCTCGGGTCGTCCGGCACGCGGAAGCGCTGGAAGATGTCGTCGAACGAGCCCTTGTAGTCGTGGCCGAAGACCACGTTGTGGTGCCCCAGCTCCGGGTACTTCCGGCGCATCCCCAGGTAGAGCATGTAGCCACTGGACGTGTAGCGCAGCGACTCGCGGCGCTTGAGCGTGGTGGCCTCCGGGTCCAGCAGCTTCTCGTACGCGTAGGGCAGGTCCGCGTTGCACAGCACCGCGTCCGCCTCCAGCACCTCGCCACCCTCCAGCCTCACGCCGGTGGTGCGGCCGCCCTCCGTGAGGATGCGCTCCACGGGGGTGCCGTAGTGGAAGCGCACGCCCTCCTCGAGCGCCAGCTTCTCCAGCGCCTGCGGAATCGCATACAGGCCCCCCTTGGGGAACCAGATGCCCACGCCCAGCTCGGTGAAGGGCAGCAGTCCATACACCGCGGGCGACTCGAAGGGAGACACGCCCAGGTACATGGTCTGGAAGGTCATCGCCGCGCGCAGCCGGTCGTCCTTGAAGTAGCGGCTGACGTCCGGGTACATGCGCCGATGCGCGCGCACCTGGAGGATGCGGGCGAGCACGCGCGGGGACAGGTAGTCGGTGATGCCCTCGTAGTTGCGGCCCACCAGGTGGTCCAGGCTCGTGCGGTACTGGACACGCCCCTGGGCGAGGAAGGCGAGGTAGCGCGCGTAGCTGCCCGGCTCCACCCGCTCCAGCTCGCGCCCCATGGCGCACAGCTCGGAGGTGAAGGTGACGTCCGAGCCGTCGCGGAAGTGCACCCGGTAGTTGGGCTCGCACTTGAGCAGCGTCAGGTAGTCCTCGATTCGGCGGCCGAGCGCGCGGAAGGTCTCCTCGAACACCTCCGGCATCAGCACGATGGTGGGACCGATGTCCCAGGTGAACCCCTCCACCCGCAGCCGGTTGCAGCGACCTCCCGGCCCCACCGTCTTCTCGACGACGCGCACGTCGAAGCCCTGGTGCGCCAGCCGCGCCGCCGCGGCCAGTCCTCCGACTCCGGCGCCCACCACCACCACGCGTCTGCCCTGGATTCGCGAGCTCATGAGGTCCTCAGGCGATGCGATGGGCCAGCCGCGCGATGAGCGCGTCCAACAGGTCCCGGGCCCCGTTGGGGTTGGGCAGCGAGTGCAAGGCGCGCCGGGCCGCGTGGGAGCCGCGCGTCACCAACCGCTCGCACGCCTCACGGCCGCCGTACTCCTCCACCAGCGTCCGGGCACGCGCCAGGGCGCGCGCGTCCTTGAGCGACTCGGGCAGCGACCAGAGCAGCTCCAACTCCTCGCGGGCCCTCGGCGGGGCGCGCACGTAGGCCGCCAGCACCGGGAAGGTGCGCTTGCCCTGCATGAAGTCGCCGTCCGCCGCCTTGCCCGCGACGCTCGAGTCACCGAAGAGCCCGATGAGGTCGTCCTTCAGCTGGTAGGCCAGGCCCACCTGACGGCCCACGCGCTCGAGCCCCGCCACCAGCTCGGGGCTGGCGCCGCCCAGCATGGCGCCGCAGACGAGCGGCGCGCAGAAGCCGTAGCGCGCCGTCTTGAGGTAGGCCACGCGCAGCGTCTGGAACAGCGACACCTGCGACAGCGGCGCGCCGCCCAGCGCCAGGTCCAGGTACTGGCCCGCCGCCGTGTGACGGCACACCGACAGGTAGTAGCGCACCACCCTCGCCACGCCCGGCAGGCCCGACTCCAGCATGGCCTCCAGCGAGCGCGCGAAGAGGTGGTCGCCCACCACCACCGCCAGGTCCTCGCCGCCGCGCCCCGGCGCCAGGAGGTGGTGCAGCGCCGCGCCGCCCCGCCGCAGGTGCGCCCGGTCCGCCACGTCATCATGGATGAGCAGGAAGGTGTGCAGCAGCTCCAGCCCCGCCGCGAAGCGCCACAGCTCGCCCGGCACCACCGGCGTGCCCTTCGCCAGACAGTGCCCCGCCATCACCAGCGCCGGCCGCACCCGCTTGGCCGGCCTGAGGGCGTACGTGCGCGCCTGCGCCATGGCCCACGTCCAGCGCGCGTCCAGGCGGGCCTCGTCCGGCAGGTCGAACAGCTCGCCCAACGACGTCTCCACCTGTGCCTGCACGAGCTTCAGCCAGGCCTGCTCCAGGGGAAGCTCGCCCGACATCGGCTGTACAGCGGGACGGGGAAGGGCCATCGGTTGATCCTCCGGATTCAGGCGGCTGCCGCTGAGAGGTAACGTTTGCGTCCAGGCCTTGTCAAGGCTATGTCCATGGTTTGTATCAACCTTGTCCACCAGGGGTCACCTCATGAAGACGTGGATCACCGGCACACTGGCGGCCGCCCTGCTTTCCCAGGGAGCCCTCGCGTCCAACCTTCCGGACGGTCCGCAGGACGCGACGTTACGAACCTCGAGCGGAGAAGAGGTGCGTCTCTCTCGCTGGCGTGGAAAACCGGTAATTCTCTTCTATGAGGACAAGGACTCCACGAAGCTCAACGCCGGGCTGAAGGAGGAGCTCTTCGCGCGGGGCAAGGAGCGCAACCTGTTGGGGGCGGCCACGGTGGTGGCGGTGGCCAACCTCATGAAGTTCGACTTCTTTCCCGCTCGGCAGATTGCCCTCTCCTACGTCCGGGACGAGGAGAAGAAGGTGGGCGTGCCCATCCTGGTGGACCTGAAAGGAGCCATGGGCGAGGCGCCGTGGACGCTGCCGCTGAAGACCTCCAACGTGCTGCTGCTGGATGCACAGGGAGTGTTGGTCTACCGACACTCGGGGAAGATGAAGCCGGAGGAGCAGACGGCCTTCTTCGAGTCGCTCAGCAAGCTGGTGGGGGTGGACCTGACGACGCCGGTGGCCGCGCCGGCCGCCCCGGGAGCCACCCCATGAAGGTGGCGGTGACGGGGGCCACGGGGTTCCTGGGCCCGGGACTTGTCCAGGGTTTGTTGAGTCATGGCCATCAGGTCCAGGTGCTCACGCGGGACGTGGCCCGGGCGCTGGAGCGGCTGCCCGCGGGGGTGACGGGGGCGGTGTTCGACGGGCGGACGGCGATGGCGCCCGAGGCGCTCGCGGGCGTGGACGCGGTGGTGCACCTGGCGGGCGAGCCGGTGGCGCAGCGGTGGACGAAGGACGCGAAGCAGCGCATCCACGACAGCCGGGTGCAGGGCACGCGGGTGCTGGTGGACGCGATGAAGGCCGCGGGCACGGTGAGGCGCTTCGTGTCCACGTCGGCCATCGGCTACTACGGCGGCGCTCGCGAGGCGCAGGCCCTGACGGAGGACAGCGCCCCCGGCGACGACTTCCTCGCGCGGGTGTGCGTGGCGTGGGAGGCCCAGGCGCTCCGGGCGCGCGAGGAGGCGGGGATTCCCACGGCGGTGGTGCGCATGGGCATGGTGCTGCATCCGGACGGCGGCGCGCTGCACAAGATGCTGCCGCCGTTCCGCTTGGGCGCCGGAGGGCCGGTGGGCAGCGGCAAGCAGTACGTGAGCTGGATTCACCTGGACGACGCGCGGGCGCTCCTCCAGTTCGCGCTGGCGCACCCGGAGCTGGAGGGGCCGGTGAACGCCACCGCGCCGGAGCCGGTGACGAACACGGCCTTCGCTCACGCGCTGGGCCACGCGCTGGGGCGCCCCAGCGTGATGCATGTCCCGGCCTTCATGGTGAAGGCGGCGCTGGGGGAGATGTCCAAGGTGGTGCTCGAGGGCCAGCGGGTGTTGCCCGCGCGAGCCCGGGCGGCGGGCTTCGCGTTCGGCTTCCCGGAGCTGGAAGGCGCGCTGAAGCAGCTGCTCGGCTGAGCGACGAAGCCCGGGCGCTCGCGTGGGTGACTCGGGCTAGAAACAGCGGCGGGAACTGCCCAGGAGCGACGCGGGATGGATGCCAGGGAGCTGGAAGCGCGAGCGCGAGCGGAAGGGACACCCGTCATCATCGGCGACACCGCCACCTTCGTGTGGCGCGGGCGCGGGCCCGTCTTCGTCCAGGGGGACTTCCAGGACTGGAAGGGCGAGCCGCTGCCGCTGGAGCGCGCGGGCCCTGGCCTCTGGACGCGCTCGCTGGCGCTGCCCCGGGACGCCTATGTGGAGTACGCGCTGTTCGACGCGAAGGGCCGTCGGGTGCGGGACGACTTCAACGCGCGCGTCTGTGACAACGGCTTCGGTGAGAGCAACCACGTCTTCTACATGCCCGACGGCGGGCCCGCCCTCCCCTCGCGCAGGCCCCGAGGTCTTCCCCGAGGCCGCGTCACCCGGCACCGCGTGGACATGTCCGACACGGGCCTGACGGGCCAGCGCACCGTGCACCTGTATGCCCCGCCGACGAAGGGGCCCGTGCCGCTGGTGGTGGTGCTCGACGGCGAGGAGTACCTGCGCCGCGTGCGGCTGCCGGAGCTGGTGGACACGCTCATCGCCGATGGCCGCATGAGCCCCGTCGCCCTCGCGCTCGTCTCCCATGGCGGCCCCATGCGCGACGTGGAGTACGCGTGCAGCGAGTACACGGTGGGCCTGTTGGTGTGGAAGGTGCTGCCCCTGGCCCGCGAGCACCTGTCCCTGGTGGACGAGCGCCACCACCCGGGCGCCCATGGGGTGCTGGGCTCGTCCCTGGGCGGACTGATGTCGCTCTTCATCGGCCTGCGCGCGCCGGAGACCTTCGGGCGGGTGCTGTCCCAGTCGGGCGCCTTCGTGGTGGAAAACCACGAGTTCGTCGTCTTCGACCTGGCGCGGCAGGTGCCCCGCCGCCCGCTGGAGGTGTGGATGAGCTGCGGCCGGTTCGAGGGGCTGCTGGAGGGAAACCAGCGCATCGCCCCCCTGCTGAGGGCCAGCGGCCACCGGGTGGAGGACCGGGAGTACAGCGGAGGTCACAACTACACGGCCTGGCGGGATGACGTGGTGCGTGGGCTGGAGTGCCTGTTCCCTCCCACCCCCGCCGCCAAACGCCGGTAGTTGCTGAACGAATTGGATTGTCTACCGGTGGTCATTCGACTCGCGCACAGTCGACGGAGGATCCACCTTCGGGCTGGACGCAACTGGCGCCGGGGGCGTCCGATAACTTCCCTGAGACTTCCCGGAGCCATGTCAGCACCGGCTCGCAGTCTTCCTGGAGCGCACGCATGTCGCGCATTGATGGTGGAAACCGTTCGTCGTCGCCGAAGAGCTCCGTGCCGGAGCGCTCCAGCACGGAGCGGGCGGATTCCGCCGCCAACAAGGGCGCGCAGCAGAACCCCGGAAAGAAGGACGCCCAGGCAACTCGCGCGGTGAGTCCGTTCCAGGGGCGCAGCGACTTCGAGCCGGACCGCCGTCCGACGCCTCGCGCCACGCCGGCGGTGGCACTGGGGGGTGGCCCGCTGACGCCCGCCTCCTCCGAGGCCTCGGCCATCGCCGGTGCGGACGCGGAGCTGGAGCTGCTCTCGGAGTTCTCCGACGCGGACGCGCAGGGCGGCATGGCCTCCGCGATGCTGCACGCGCACGCGGACGAGCCCGCCTCGCAGGCCCGCATCGTCGAGCGGCTGAAGCAGGATGGCCGGCTGGAGTCGCTCTTCGGCGAGGTGTTCCGCGAGGGCAACCCGTACGTCGAGCAGCCGCACCGGGCCGCGGTCGTCCGCGCGCTCGACACCGCGATGGCGCGGGGCACCGTGACGAGCGACGACCTGCGCTCGTTCACCCGCGGCGCCTACGCGCAGGAGTGGCGGCAGATCGGCTCCGAGCTGTCCGCTCCGGACGCGAAGCCGTAGTCCCACGGGCGAGGGGCCATCGCCCCTCCGAGCCGCGACGGTGGCGATGAGCGCACGCCGAGCGGCGGGGCATGCCCGGCGGACCGCGGCGCTCCTCGAGAATCAGCGCTGGGCGCGGACGAAGCGCCAGCCCCGACTCAGGCCCCGAGCCGTCCGACGAGCGCGCCGCGAACCGCGTTGGACACCGCGCGCGCCTGCTTCGTGAGCTCCTCGGGCAGCCAGTAGTAGAGCAGCCTGCCGCCCGTCTCGACCTGGGCGCGGACGAAGCGCATGCCCTGGGCCTGCGCGTGCTCCTGGCTCGCGGGCAGGCACTGCTTGCACAGGCACGGCAGGGCCGAGCCCTCCTGGTGCGCGGTGAGATTGAGGGGGCCTGCGCCCGCGCTGGAGAGGAGCAGCTCCACGTCTCCGGAGGTGAGCGTGCGCGGCGTCTGGAGCGACATGCCCAGCGCGCCCTTCGCGGCCTGGATTCCCTTGCCGGACTCGAAGCGCAGCTTGGGGATGGCGGTGGTGACGTCGGTGATGGGCACGCGGTTCTTGCGGCCCACCCAGCCGTCGTCATCCAGGGACAGCCCTTCGAGCACGGCGACGAGCCACAGGGCCTCGTCCGGGGGCCGCACGGTGACGAGGAAGAGGCGACCGCCATTCTCGAGCGGCGCCAGGTGCTTGCTCTGACTGCGATAGCGGTCCGTGGGCAGCACCTTGCCGGGAGACAGACCGACGGCCTCCTTCTCGAAAATCGCCTTGCTGATGATGGCCAGCATGTCGGGCATGTCCGCAGTGTACCAGGGCGCATAGAGTCCGCGGGCGATGCTCGACTGGGACCTGGCCACCGTGCGGTTGCTCGACGAGGACGTCACGGTGCGGCGCGAGGCGGCGGGCACCGTCGACGGCTCGCGGCTCGACGGGCGCTACGCGCTGAGGCAGGCGCTGCTCACGGACGAGGACGCGCAGGTGCGCGCCATCGCCGCGCGGCGACTGGGGGACGCGCGGGACGGACGCTTCGCGCCCGCGCTCCTGGAGTCACTCGGAGACGCCATGCCGATGGTGCGGGACAGGGCGTGGCGCGCGCTCGCGCGACTGGGGGCGAAGGACCTGCTCGCGCCCGCGACACGGGCCGTGCGGCAGGAGCCCGTGTGGTGGGTGCGGCGGGCCGCGGTGCGCGCCTCGGCCTCCGTCGCTGGGGCGGACGCCGTGGAGGTGTTGCTGTCGGCGCTGGAGGACCCGTTCTGGCGCGTGCGCCACGCGTCGGTGCAGGCCCTGGCGTGGCTGGGCGCGGAGGACGAAGCCCTGCGGCAAGAGGTCCGGCAGGCCGCGACGAGACACACCCAAGGCCCCGTGCGCGCGGCGGTGGCGTGGCTGGAGTCCGAGTGGAACACCGGTGCTCGGGACGACGTCCCGCTCCCCGCGCCGCTCGCGGCTCTCGCGGTGGCGCCCGGAGCCGAGCCTCTCTCCAGCGAGGACCCGGCGGTGACCACCGCGCGGCTGGAGGCACGCTCCGCCGAGTCCGTCTCCGCGCGTGAGCTGGTGGAGTGGCTGGGAGATCCACACGAGCCGCTGCGTGCGCTCGCGCGTCGGCGACTGCGGGAGCGCAAGGACGTCGAGGCCATCCGTCTCGCGATGCGCTGGCTGGACGAGCCGCGTGTCCCGCATGCGCGCGATGAGGCGCAGGCGCTGCTCGACCGGCCACCCGTGGATGAGGTCGCGCTCGCGAAGCGGGTCCTCGAGTCCCTTCCGAAGCCCAGGCCCGGCGCGTTGGCGTGGGCCGGGCGCATCGCGGTGAAGCACGGTCTCCAGGACCCCGTGTCCCAGCTCCGTGCCTGGATGGCGCATCCGGACGCCGCGTACCGCCGCGCGGCGCTCGGTGCGCTCGTGCATGCTCCGACGCATCGTCGCGACGTGTTGAATGCACTCGGCGACGGGGACGAGACGGTGCGCGAGGAGGTCATCGCGGCGTGGGAGCAACGGCCCAAGGCCCGCGCCGCGTTCGACGACTTCGTCGAGGCGCTGATGGCCTTCGCGCCCAAGGCACGGACGGCGAGAGAGCGCAGGGCTGTCACCTCCGCCGCGGCACATCAGCAGGACCTCGACGTGCTCCGACAGTTCGCATGGGACGAGGACCCCGCGACGAGCGCGACGGCCCTGGCCGCATTGTCCGCGCTGGGTGGACTCAGCGACGCGGAGCGACAGCAAGCCCGTGCCCACGAAGACCCGTGGCTGCGAGCCGCCGTGCTGGACGTGGACGACGCCGCACACGTCTGTCTCCACGACGCGGACGCCACCGTGCGACGCCAGGCGCTGGAGTGGGTGCTCACACACGCACGCGAGTTCGCTGACGAAGGCCCCGCAACCGAGATGCTCTCACGCGGCGACTCACCCGGCGCTGGGATGCGCACCCGAGCCACGGGCCATCCCTCGTCCGAGGACAACGACGCCCCAGCGCCCCAGTCCACCGAAGAGTTCGCACGCAACGGTTCGCGTGCGCCAGGGAAGAGAGCCCACTCCAGGGAGCCGCTCTCCACCGAGAGCGATGAGGCCCTTGCGCCAGAGGCGCTCACACGCAGCGGTCCGCCTGCTCCAGCGATGCGGACTCACCCCGCTGCGAGAAATGAGACTTCAGCGCCCAAGGCGCTCACACGCAGCGGTCCGCCTGCTCCAGCGATGCGGACTCACCCCGCTGAGAGCGATGAGACCTCAGCGCCCGAGGCGCTCACACGCAGTGGCCCGCCTGGCGCGTGGATGCAATCCCGCCCCGCCGAGCGGCTCTCGCCCGAGAGCGCTGAAGCCCCCGCTCTCGATACCGTCGTGGCCCTCGCCTGCTGCGGCTCACCGGACCCGTGGATACGTGCCCGCGCCGCGGAGCACCTCTCGCCCGAGGGCGGAGACACGGAGCTGCGCGCGCTCCTGCGCCTGTCACGCGACACCGAGCTCATGGTCCGCACGGCGGCGGCCTCGCCCCTGGAGTCCTGTGAGACGCTCGACGCCCGCCTCGACGCGCTCCTGCGCCAGCCCACCACGGACGACACCGTGGACCTGCGCATCGCCGCGTGGACGTGGCGTCTGCGCCGCGCGGATGACGACGCCTTCGCCCGACTCCGTGAGTCCCTCGGCGGCACCACCGAGTCCCCCCGCGTCGTCCCCCATCTGCGAGCCCTCGCGCTCACCTTCCCCGAGCCTCTCTTCGCCGACGAACCCGAGCTGGCACGTCAGCGCCCCACCACCTCCTCGCGCCCCCGGGAGCGCCCCGCGCCCCGCCCATTCATCCCACGCGCCAGCGCACGGCCACTCGGGCGCACGGGCCTGACGGTCTCTCCCCTCGTCCTCTCCGGCGCGCACCTCACCACGCGCGAGCCCTTCTTCGAGGCCCGCGACGCCGGCATCGACACGTTCTTCTGGGAGCCCCGCTACGCCGCGCTGACGCAGTTCCTCCGCGGAGGCCGGAACACCCGCGAGCAGTCCGTCATCATCGCGGGCACCTACCACTCGGGCGCCGCCGCCATCCGTCGTGACGTGGAGTCCGCGCTGCGCCGTCTGCGCACCACCTGGCTCGATGTCTTCCTGCTCTTCTGGGTCCGCGCACCCGAGCGCCTCTCCGACGAGAACCACGCCGTGCTGGAGCAGCTCCGCGCGGAGGGCAAGCTGCGCGCCTTCGGCTTCTCCACGCACCTGAGAGACCTCGCGCGAGACGCCCTGGACCGACACGACTGGCCCGTGGTGATGACCCGCCACAGCGCCGCGCACCCGGGCGCAGAGGCCGCCTTCCTCCCCGAGGCCCGACGTCGTGGCACCGGTGTCCTCACCTTCACCACCACCTGCTACGGCCGGCTGCTCAAGCCCGTCCCCGGCGGGCCCCAGGACACGCCCCTCCCGACCGCGGTGGACTGCTACCGCTACTCTCTCTCCCAGCCGGGCGTCAGCGCGAGCCTCACCGCGCCGCGCAACCGACGCGAGCTGCTCCACAACCTCGACGTGCTGTCCCGCCCGGACATGGAACCCGACGCGCTGGAGGCCATGCGCGCCCACGGTGAGCGCGTGCGCGACCAGGGACGACTCCTCGATTCCCTGGTGCGCCGGGCTCCCGGAGGCCCTCGCGAAGCGCTGCTCGCCCTGATGGACGAAGAGGGCCCGGCCGAGCTGGACGACCTTCCTTCATCGTGAAGGATGTGGTCAGCTTCGCTCCGCTCCTGGGGTCGCGTGCAGCCAGCCTTCCGTCCGCGATGTCACGTCGCGGCTGCCCATGACACCCATTGAAGGACGACGCGGTACGAGGTCCGCCTGGCGGGCTTCCCCGACCTCGTCCGCCTCTGCCGTGCAGGTGGCGGCGTCCCCAGGAGCGCGCAGTCTCATCGGTGGTCCCGGAGCACGTGAATGGACCTGGTCTCACTCCTCCTCGAGCTCAAGCCGTTGATGGAGGACCCCGAGGGGAACTTCAGCCGCATCACCGGTCTGCTCGAGCGCCACCAGGGTCTCGCCGAGTACGAGGTCGCCCGCTTCTACGTCAGCCGCCACTGGAGCCAGGCCGTCTCCCGTCGCCTCAACAGCCAGGACCCGCGCGAGCGCCTGGAGGCCGTGCGCCTCATCCCCCTGCTCTTCCCGCGCCTCATCGCCGCCGGGCACCTGCGTCGCCGCGTGAAGGACGCAGACACCCGCGTGGCCACCGCCGCGCGCGCCGCCGTGCGCAAGCTGGGCCTCGCGGACGTGTCCCTGCCCGACACGCGCATCGCGCCGCCGCGACGTCCCCGCCCCATGGCCCTGGGCGGCTGGAATCCCACCGGCTGGTTCTACGGCCTGTATCCCCACTCGCGCGGCAAGGTGAAGCAGAAGCCCGACCTCCCCACCCTGCCGAAGCTCGAGAGCCGACAGGACGTGGCGCGCCTCGTGGGCGTGGAGGAGTCGGAGCTGGAAGCGCTGATGCGCCCCGGCTCCGGCCCTGGCTCCGGCTACGTGGAGTTCGAGGCCCCCAAGCGCTCCGGTGGCGTGCGTCGCATCTGCGCGCCCCGCGAGAAGCTCAAGTCCGCGCAGCGTGCCCTGCTCGAGGGGCTGCTCGCGCACCTGCCCACGCATGACGCCGTGCACGGCTTCGTGCCGGGCCGCTCCACGGTGACGAACGCGAACGCCCACGTGGGAGCGAACGTGGTGGTGCGCGTGGACCTGGAGGACTTCTTCCCCACCGTGCACTACCGGCGCGTGAAGGGCCTCTTCGAGGCGTACGGTTACAACGACGAGGTGGCCTCCACGCTCGCGGGGCTCACCACCTGGCGCCCCCGGCTGTCGGACGGCACCGTGGTGTGGCCGGGCGTGCTGCCGCAGGGCGCGCCGACCTCGCCCGCCATCGCCAACCTCGTCTGTCGCCGCATGGACGCGCGCCTGCACGCGCTGGCGACGAAGGCCGGCGCCGCGTACACGCGCTACGCGGACGACCTGTCCTTCTCCTTCGCGAAGCCGCCGGAGAAGCTGGGCCGCTTCTTCTGGTGGGTGAACGCCATCCTCCAGCAGGAGGGCTTCACGGAGAACGCCCCCAAGCGCCGCGTCATGCGACAGGCGGGACGCCAGCGGGTGACGGGGCTCACCGTCAACCAGCGCGTGGCCATTCCCCGCGAGGAGCGCCGCCGCTTCAAGGCCATCCTCGCCAACTGCCGCAAGCACGGCGTGGAGTCGCAGGCGCGCGGCCGTCCGGACTTCCCGGCGTATCTGGAGGGCTATGCCGCCTACGTGCGCATGGTGCACCCGGAGCTGGGCGCACGCTGGCAGGCCGAGGTAAAGGAGCTGCTGGGGCGATGAGCGACTTCGACACGCTGCTCTCGAAGGTGGTGCGGGCGCCCGACGACGACGCGGCGAGGCTCGCCTGCGCGGACGCGCTTCAAGCGCTGGACCCCGCGCGCGCCGAGTTCATCCGCGTGCAGCTCGCGCTGCCCGGACGCATGGACCCGGCCCGACGCAGGTCGCTCCAGCTGCGTCAGCGCGCGCTGCTCGACGAGCATGGCGCGGCCTGGCTCAAGCCCCTGCGCGACGCGCGCGTGCACGAGCCCACCTACCACCGGGGATTCATCGAGGAGCTGGACCTCGCCGAGGACAAGCTGGCCCTGCACGGGCACGAGCTGTTCGCGCGGGAGCCGGTGTCGCGACTGTGCGTGGCGGTCCGGGACGGTGTGGGTCTGGGGCTCGCCGCCGAGCAGCCCTGGTTCTCCCAGGTGCGCTGGCTGCGGCTGAAGGGCTCGGGGGTCGACGCCGCGGTCCGGGCCCTGGTGTCCGCGCCTCGCACGGAGCGACTGTCGGGACTGGTGCTCGCGGGCGCCACGGACGCGTCCCTGCGCGCGCTCACGCAGAAGCCGGTGCTGCCCGCGCTGCGCTCGGTGAGCTTCTCCAGCAGCGCGCTGTCGGACGAGGGCGCGGCGGTGCTCGCGAAGGCGACCGTCCCCTGGGAGCGGCTGTACCTGTCCGGGAGCGGCCTGTCCGACGACGGCGTGGCGACGCTCGCCCGCGCCAAGGGCCTGGAGACGCTCCAGTGGCTGGCGCTCAACCGCAATGACTTGAGCGATGAAGCGGCGGTGGCGCTCTCGAAGAGCACGGGACTGCCCCGCCTGGAGCGACTGGAGCTGTCGCGCAACGAGGTCACCGAGGAGGGCGCGCTGGCGTTCCGCTCGCCCAAGTCCCTGCCGTCGCTGCGCCGCCTGGAGCTGCTCGACATCGGCCTGGACCCGGACGCGCTGGCTCCGCTCATCAAGCGGCTGGGCCCCGGGCTGCGGTTCTGAGCTTCGGACACGGCGCCCGGAGCGGTGGGACCACGCCCGCTCCGGACGACGAGGACTCGACTCAGGGCAGGGACACGACGCCCGGCACGGCCCGCTGACCGGGGAGCCCCACGCCCAGCGTGCCGTGGAAGTTCGTGCCCCAGCTGCGCGCCTGTCCCTCCATGTCGAGGGCCACGGAGAACTCGCCGCCGCCCGACACCATCATCGCGCCGGCGAGCCCCTTCACCGGCGTCGCCTCCAGCCGGTTGTCGCAGTCGTCCGTGCCCAGCTGCCCGTGCGAGTTGCGTCCCCACGTCCACACCTCGTCGCCCACGGCGAAGGAGTGGTAGGCGCCCGCGCCCAGGCGCTTCACCGCCGAGAGGCCCGGAACGGGCTCCGGGTAGATGCGCGTCGACAGGCTCCCATCGCCCAGCTGACCGTGGCTGTTGTCGCCCCAGGACCACACCGTCCCGTCGGAGCGCAGCGCCAGCGAGTGGTAGCCCCCCGCCTGCACGGCGCTCACGCCCTCCAGGTCCATCACCTTCATGGGGGTCATCCGGTTGGTGGACGTCCCCTCGCCGAGCTGCCCGTAGGCATTGTGGCCGCAGGCCCAGAGCGTCCCGTCGCCGCGCAGCACCAGCGAGTGATGGTCTCCGCCCGACACGGCCACCGCGCCGTCGATGTCCACCATGCGCGTGGGCAACGCGCGCGCCTCGGCCGTGCCGTCGCCGAGCTGTCCGAAGACGTTGTAGCCCCAGCTCCACACGGCGCCGTCCGCGTCCACCGCGAGCGAGTGGTAGCTGCCCGCGGCGATGGCCACGACATTCAGGAGGCCGAGCACCTGCACCGGCCGCGTGCGGTTCGTCGTGGTGCCGTCGCCGAGCTGTCCGAAGACGTTGTTGCCCCACGCCCACACCGTGCCGTCCTCGGCCAGCGCCAGCGTGTGCCACGCGCCCGGAGCGACGTCGCGCATCTTCGTCAGGCCCTCCACCGTCGTGGGCATGGACCGGCTCTCCGTGGTGCCATCCCCGAGCTGCCCGTGGGAGTTGATGCCCCACGTCTGCACGGAGCCGTCGGCCAGCACCGCCGCGGCATGCTGATGCCAGGCGCGCACGGTGACCACGGGCGCGAAGTCCTTCGACGTCGGCAGCTTCACGTCCACGGGCATCGTCCGCGGGCCGGACTCCGCGTCACCCAGCTGGCCATACTCGTGGCTGCCCCAGGAGCGCACGCTCTCGTCGCCCAGCAGCGCCAGCGTGTGCTGCTCACCGGCGACGACCTCCGCCACGTTGGACAGCTCCACCACCGGCACCGGCTTGAAGCGCAGGAAGTGCGTGCCGTCCCCCAACTGCCCGTAGCCGTTGTCGCCCCACCCCCACACCGAGCCGTCCTGGCTCAGCGCCATCACGTGATGCGCGCCCGCGGCCACCGCCTTGATGCCCGCGAGCAGCGGTACGGGCTTCGGTGTGCCGCGCGACTCGTTGGTGCCGTCGCCGAGCTGACCGCTGATGTTCGCGCCCCACGCCCACACCGTGCCGTCACTCAGCACCGCCAGCGAGTAGGACAGCCCCGCGCTCACACCCGTCGCCGCCTCCAGGCCCTTCACCCGCATCGGCGTGGCACTGGACACCGTGCTCCCATCGCCGAGCTGCCCGCTGTCATTCGTCCCCCACGCCCACACCGCGCCGTCCGTGCCCACCGCGAGCGCATGCCCGACGCCCATCACCATCGAGGCGATGTTCGACGGACTCTTCAACGGCGCGGGTGTGGTGCGGTCCAGATGGGTGCCATCGCCCAGCTGTCCGCGCTCGTTGGCTCCCCACGTCCACAGCGAGCCATCCGCGCGCAACGCCATCGACGCGTCACCGCCCGCGGCCACGGCCACCACACCCTGCAGGCCACTGACGGGGACCGGCGTGACACGCGGCTCGAGCGAGCCCTCACCGAGCTGTCCACGCGCGTTCGCGCCCCACGCCCACACGGAGCCATCACACGCGAGCGCCAGCGAGTGCCGCGCCCCCGTCGCCACCGAGCGCGTGCACGGCAAGCCCTGCACGGCGATGGGCGCCGCGCGGTGCGTGGTGGTGCCATCACCCAGCTGTCCGGACGTGTTCTGTCCCCACGCCAGCACCCCACCATCGGAGCGCACCAGCATCGAGTGCGAGCTGCCCGCCGACAGCCGCCGTCCCTGTCCCAGCCCCAGCACCAGGACGGGCTGCGCGCTCCACCCCACCGCGCCGAGGCCGAGCTGGCCGAAGCGGTTGTAGCCCCACGCCAGGAGCCGCCCGTCGCGGCGCACCGCGAGCACGTGCATGTAGTTGGCGCCGAGCACCTTCACCTGCGACATACCGGGCACTCCACCGGGCACCACGCGCGACGCGATGCTTCCATCGCCGAGCTGGCCGTACGTGTTCGCGCCCCAGGAGCGAAGCGTCCCATCCTTCATCACCGCCATCGAGTGGTACTGGCCGCCGGACACCGACTCGACGCCCGTGAGCCCCGCCGTCTGCACCGGGCGGAAGCGGTCCGTCCACGAGCCGTCACCGAGCTGTCCGTCCGCGTTGTCGCCCCAGGCCCACACGGTGCCGTCGTCGCGGACCGCCAGCCCATGCGCCCCGCCCGCCGCGAGCTTCACCACGCGCGTCAGCCCCACCACCTGCACCGGCGCGACGCGCTGGGCTCCGGTCCCATCCCCGAGCTGCCCCTCGAAGCCGTCGCCCCACGCCCACACGGTGCCGTCCGAGCGCAGCGCCAGCGAGAAGTACGTGCCCGCGGCCACGGCCACCATGCCGGACAGGCCGGGCACCTGTATCGGAGTGAGGCGGTCCTTCGTCGTGCCGTCGCCGAGCTGCCCCACGCCGTTGTAGCCCCACGCCCAGACGGTGCCGTCCGCGCGCAGCGCCAGCACATGCCCGCCCCCCGCGGCCAGCGACGTCACCCCCTGGAGCCCCGCCACGGGCGCGGGGATGGCGCGGTCCCTCGTGGAGCCGTCGCCGAGCTGCCCGTTGGCGTTGCGCCCCCAGCTCCACAC
This sequence comes from Myxococcus sp. XM-1-1-1, assembly GCF_020037095.1. Taxonomy (NCBI): domain Bacteria; kingdom Pseudomonadati; phylum Myxococcota; class Myxococcia; order Myxococcales; family Myxococcaceae; genus Myxococcus; species Myxococcus sp. XM-1-1-1. The sequence goes on along the minus strand of NZ_JAIQDH010000002.1, from coordinate 122,224 downwards.
CGTGCCGTCCGAGCGCAGCGCGAGCGAGTGATGCCCGGACGCGGCGACGGAGACCATGGCGGTGAGGTTCGTCACCCGGACCGGCGCGATGCGCTCGGTGGTGGTGCCGTCGCCGAGCTGCCCGTTGGCGTTGCGGCCCCAGCTCCACACCGAGCCATCCGACAGCGTGGCCAGGGAGTGGAAGCTGCCGGACGCGGCGGCGGTGACACCGGACAGGCGCGTGACGACCTCGGGTGACAGCAGGCGCTCCGCGCCACCATGGCCGAGCTGACCGGAGGCGCCGCCACCCCACGTCCACAGCGTGCCGTCGGCGCGCAGCACCAGCGCGTGCTGGGTTCCCGCGGACAGCTCCGTCACCGAGCCCAGCCCCTTCGTCTTCACCGGGAAGTTGCTGTCGTTCGTGGTGCCGTCGCCGAGCTGCCCCTGCGTGTTGCGGCCCCATGCGGCCACGGTGCCGTCCTGGAGCAGCACCAGCGAGCCGGCCTCCTGCGCGCTCACGGACCGGACGTGCTTCACGTCGAGCACCTGCATCGGCGTGGAGCGGTCCGCCCACGACCCGTCGCCGAGCTGCCCGGAGCCATTGCTGCCCCAGCTCCACACCGTGCCGTCCTTGCGCAGCGCGAGCGCGTGATAGAGGCCCGCGGCCACGGAGGTGACGCCGTCGAGCGAGAGCACCTGCTTGGGCAACAGGCGCTGGGTGGTGGTGCCATCGCCGAGCTGACCGGAGGCGTTCGCGCCCCACGCCCACACGGTGCCGTCCGAGCGCACGGCCAGGGAGAAGTCGAAGCCCGCCGCGAGCGCCACCACGTCCGTCAGGCCCACCACCTGCGCGGGCGAGGGGCCCTGCTGCGTGTGGCCCCGGCCGAGCTGTCCGTAGAAGTTGCTGCCCCACGCCCACACGGTGCCGTCCGAGCGCAGCGCGAGCGAGTGGAACTCGCCGGTGGCCACCGACACCACCTCGGAGAGGCCGGGCACCGGACGGGGCGTGGCGCGGTCGACGAGGGTGCCATCGCCGAGCTGCCCGGAGGTGTTGCCGCCCCAGGACCACACGGTGCGGTCCGAGCGCAGCGCGAGCGAGTGGAGGTTGCCGGCCGAGACGGCGAGGACGTCCTTCAGTCCCGGCACCTGTCGGGCGAGGACGCGCTGGAAGGACATGCTGCCGGAGCCGAGCTGTCCGGACGCGTTGCCACCCCAGGCCCACACGGTGCCGAGCGGGGTGACGTAGAGCGAGTGCTGGCCACCAGCGGCGACCCGGGACGACGCGGCCTCCAGGGCCTGGGAGCGGGAGGTCCGCGCTTCGGGGAGGGCCTCGGGAGAGGGTGTACCGTCACATCCCGTTGCGAGCAGCAGGCCCAGCACCAGGAACAGTGGGAGACCCGCGCCCACCCTCAGGTTGTCCATCCGCATCACTCAGCCTCCAGCGAGAAGCGGCCGTCCATACATCGTGTCCTTGGGGAATGAGAAGCACGGAGCGTGAGCTTGCTCGCCCGGGCGTGCACGTGACGTCGCGTCATCGGCCCGCGTCAGGAGGGACCCTGGTGCCTCCCGGGCGGGCAGGCGGGCCATGGGCGCACACGCGGGGTGATTCACGTTTCTTCACGGAGGAGCGCCTTGCGGCGCGTGGGGCTCGGGGGAGTATTGGGGGACATGGATTCACCGGCGCGCTTCATCGTCTTCGCGGTGCTCACGGGGCTCATCACCGTGGCCGTCCACATCTACCTGTATCGGCGCCTGTTCGCGGACACGCTGGAGGACGCGCGATGGCGGCGGGTGGGGATGGGGGTGCTGACGGCGCTGGGCACGTTGTTGGTGTTGTCCTGGTCCGTGACGCGCTTGCTGCCGATGGACGCGTTGTTCGCGGTGGCCACGGGCGTGTGGATGTGGATGGGCGCGGCGCTGTACCTGCTGCTCGCGCTGTGGGGCATCGGCGGTGCACGGGCGCTGGGTCGACGGCTGACGCGTGCGCGCGTGCCGGAGGCGGACACGGGGAGCGTGGTGGCGGGCGGGTTGATGGCCGTGGTGGAGGGCGCGGGGAGCGGGCTGGAGGTGGAGGTGGCGCCCGCCGAGGTGAACGTGGAGCGGCGGCGGTTCCTGGCGCGGGCCACAGCGGGCGGGGCGTTGCTCGCGTCGGGAGGGCTGACGGGCTACGGGGCGTGGCGGGCGTTCCATCCGCCGGTGGTGAACGAGGTGGCGGTGAAGCTGCCGGGGCTGCCGAAGGCGTTGGATGGGTTCACCATCGTCCACCTGAGTGACATCCACGTGGGTCCGGTCATCCAGCGGCGGTTCATGGATGAGCTGGTGGCCCGGTGCAATGACTTGCGTCCGGACCTGGTGGCCATCACCGGAGATCTGGTGGACGGGAAGGTGGCATCACTGGGGCCCGCGGTGGCGGCGCTGCGGGAGCTCCGGGCGGGGCACGGGACGTACTTCGTGACGGGGAACCACGAGTACTACTGGGACCAGGACGCGTGGGCGCAGGCGCTGGAGGGAATGGACATCCAGGTGCTGCGCAATCGGCATGTGAGGATTGGCGATGCGGGGGCGTCGTTCGACCTGGTGGGCGTGGATGACTGGTCCGGCGGGCATACGGGCGTGCGAGGGTATGACTTGGAGGCGGCGGTGAAGGGGCGCGAGCCGGAGCGGGCGGCGGTGTTGCTGGCGCATCAGCCCTCGAACTGGCGGGTGGCGGCGCAGGCGGGGATGGGATTGCAGTTGTCGGGGCACACGCATGGAGGACAGTTCTTCCCCTTCACGCTCGCGGTGTCGGCCATCTGGGAGCACGACGCGGGACACTTCCAGGAGGACGGCAAGCACCTGTATGTCAGCCGTGGAACGGGCTTCTGGGGGCCTCCGCTGCGCGTCGGCGCGCCGCCCGAAATCGTGAAGGTGACGCTGCTGGCCTGACAAGTCATGACAGACCTGGATGCTAGGTCTGTCTGACCATGCGAACCCGACTCGCCGTCTGCCTTTCGCTGTTCGCCGTCTCCTGGCTGGGCTGCGCCAGCGTCGCGCCCTCCGTGGCACAGCAGGCCTGGGAGGAGGCGGAGACCGAGTGCGACGCCTCGAGCGAGGACCAGTGCGTCACCCTGCTGTGTCTGGGAGACACCTGTGGGTTCTATCCCTGCGAGAGCACGCCCGGCGCCATCGAGCTGACGCGGTTTCCTCCCTCGCGGCCACCTGCCGCCGCCGCGGCTCCGGGCAGTGGACCGAGGAGGAACTGGGGAGGCGCGCAGCAACTTCCCAAGGGTTGGGTGATGACGTTCCCCAACTGGAACGGCGCGCCCTCCCAGGTCATCCCGCCCTCACATCAGCTCCCGAAGGGACGTTGGGAGAAGCACCACATCTTTCCGCAATCACCGGAGCTTGCCATGTGGTTCGACCGACAGGGAGTGAAGATCCACCACTACACCATGCCCATTCCGCTCCACGTCCACCGACGCATCCACGATGGGAACGGCAAGGGCGGGGCGTGGAATGATGCGTGGCGCGAGTTCAGGGACAACAACTCAGCCGCAACCCCCATGGAGATCTATCGTTTTGCTGGAGAGCTGATTCACCGGTTCGAACTGATGGGCGGCCCGATTCAGCCCTACTACCAGCGTCCAGGGACATGAGAGCCTCCGGCACATGACCCGGTACTTTCGGCTGCTCAAGGACAAAGTCACCGTCACGGCGGTCATCGACGCCTGTCACAAGTGGGGGCTTCCCGGGGTGCATTGCCCCACGTGCGGCAACACCTGGGCAGGCGCGGGGCATGAATACCCCGCCGTGGATCTGTCCCAACTGCCGGAACGCCGCGAGTTCGAGCGAGCACGCCCCGAGCCCTTCGCCGAATTCGCACGGCTTCGCGAGCTGGTACGTCCCCTCGCGCCACCCCATGCCGAGTTACCCCCCGGAGCTCTCTTCGGACCTCTCGTAGGAACGGCGTCCGGGAAGTTCGGTCCGTTCACCGCCCAAGCGAGCTCGATGTGGCTCATTCGCCGGGACTCCCTCGAGAGCCTTCAAGAGGAAGGGATACGGGGTCTCCTCGGCTGCCCCACCGAGCTGCGCATCCGCCAGAAGAACCCACCGGAGCTCCTGGAACTCCAACTCGAACCCCATGGCCAACTGCACCCGGACTGCATCCCTCCGGATGTGCCCCCACGGTGCGAGATGTGTGGCCGCAGAGGCTTCAGCCTCCCGGATGAGCCCATCCTGGATGCCGCCTCGTTGCCCCCGGACCTGGACCTGTTCCGCGTGGGCAACTTCGCGACCGTGATTGTCGGCACCGAGCGCTTCATGGACGCAGTGCAGCGCCTGGAGCTCTCTGGAATCATCTTCCGCGAGCTGCCCACCCGTTAGCGTTCCGCCCGAAATCCACACGGTGACGCTGGTGACCCGAGACCCTCGGGGTATGGTTTTCGCCGCCATGGGCAAGGAACCAGCGAAACGAGAGCTCAAGCAGGAACGCTCCGCGCGAACCCGCGTGGACATCCTCGAAGCCGCCATCACCCTGTTCGCCAAGCGTGGCTTCCTCGCCACCACCATGGCCGACCTCGCCCGCGCCATCCACATGACGCCCGGCGCCCTGTACTGGCACTTCCCCGCGAAGGAAGACCTGCTCCTCGCCGCCATCGACGAGCTCCACCAACGCTACGTCATCGCCTTCGAACCCCTCTTCGCCCACTACCGCTCCCTCTCCGCCCGCGAGCAGCTCCTCGCCTTCACCCGCCGCACCCACGAGTTCCTCGGGGAGCATCGCGAGTGCGGCATCTTCTTCGGCATGCTCGCCGCCGAGGCCGCCGACTCCAACGAGCGCGTCGCCGAGGCCATCCGCGAGAAGCTCGGCCTGTACTCCCACATCCTCGGCGGCATCCTCCGCCACGGCCAGAAGACCGGTGAGTTCCGCCAGGACTTCGACCCCCACGTCGCCGCCCAGGGCATCTTCGGCGGCTACATGGGCGCGCTCATGTACCAGAACCTCTTCCGCACCACCCTCGACTACGACCCGATGGCCGCCGCCCTCGACGGCCTGCTGGCCAACGGCGCCCTCGCGCGCAAGGACGGCTGACTCCAACAACGACTCGGGCGGCCCCCAGACACCGGGAGCCGCCCGAACCTCAACCCCGACTCATGTCAGGGCGCGACGAGCACGTTCGGCGCCCCCGGCGTCAGCTGCGTGGTGAACCGGAAGTCCTCCACGTTGTCGTCCGTGTCCGAGCCGTTCGGAATCCGCGACAGCGAGCCCTCCACCGTGTCGATGTCCACCAGACCCACGGTGCTCCGCGGCCCCTCCTGCAGGTCGAACCGCTTCTGCGAACCGCTGATGGTGGCCTGCATCACCGGGCCCTCGTACGACAGCGAGTCCACAATCGCGTCCTGGAGGCTGTCGTAGAGGGCCACCGCGTCCGCCGAGGGGCTGCTCGCCGTGCCACCATTCTGGATGGCCGTCGTCGACAGCAGCACCTTCACGCCCGGCTGGTCACGAAGCACGCCAATCACCGCCTCCGGTCCCACGACCAGGTACTCCCCAGGCCCCAGCGTGCCCACGCTCTTCAGGTCGATCTTCGCGTAGCTCGCCGGCTGCGCCACGCCGCCGTTCACGTAGACCAGGAACAACCCATCCAGCGAGACGGCGGCCGGCGTCGGGTTGAAGAGCTCCACGAACTCCCGCGTGTCCGTGCTGCGCTGGTCGTAGTCGACCTCGTTGACCAACAGGTGATTCAGCTCGGGGCGCTCCGCCGTGGAGACCTGCGCCGTCAGCGTCACCCCCGCGTACGTCGCGCTCAAGGTCCCCGTCGCCGCCTCGGTGCCCGCGGTGAAGAGGGCCTGCGCGGTCCGCTGCCCCTCCGCCACCGTCACCGTGGCGGACTCCAGCGTCCCCAGGCCCGTCTCCGGCGTCAGCGCCACCGCGACGACGGCGCCACCCGCCTGCGCCGCGCGGTCCAACGTCACCGTGAAGCCCTGCTTCGCCCCGAAGAACACCGTCGCCGTCGAGGGCGTCAGCGAGGCGAGCTTCGCCGGAGGCGGCGTCACCGTGACGGTCGCCGCGCGGCTCACGCCGAGCAGCGACGCCGTCACCGTGCCCGTCCCCTCACCCTCCGCGTCCGCGGTGAACAGGAACGTGGCCTCCGTACTCCCCGCCGGCACCGTCACCGTGGCGGGCACCGAGCCGTAGCGCGTCACCCCCGTCCCCGGCGCCGCCCCCAACGTCACCGCCAGGTCCTGCGCGGGCGCCGAGGACAACGTCACCCGGAACTCCTGCGTCTCGCCGTACCGCACGGACACCGGCCCCGCCGGCGACAGCGACACGAGCCTGGGCGACGACAGGTCCACCGTCACCGTGGAGCTGGCCTGGCTGGTCCCCACCACCGCCGCCACCGTGCCCGAGGGCCCCGCCGCCGCCTCGTCGAGCGTGAAGGTGAACGTGGTCTGCAGCGCGTTCTTCGCCACCGGCACGGAGACCGCCGGCGTGAAGGTGCCGAACCCCGTCTCCGGCACCGCGAACAGCGCCACGGACGCGTTGTCCGCCGCGGGCCGGTCCAACGACACCGTGTACGTCACCGAGCCGCCCGGCACCATCGTCACCTCCGCGGGCGACAATCGCGCCACCAGCGCCTGCTCGTCCTGGCCCAGCACGCGCACCGTGGCCTGCCGCGACACCCCGCGCAGCGTGGCCGTCAGCACCACGCTCTCCGCGGGCGCCAGGGCCTCCACCTTCACCTCCACCGAGCTCTGGTTGCGCGGCACGCGCACCACGTCGTTGACCACGCGCAGCGCGGCGCTGTTGCTGGAGGTGACGGCCACGTCGATGGCCTCCGTGTACGTGCCCGACAGCGTCAGCGTGAGGACCTGCGGGAAGGTGCTCACCGCGCCCGTCCCGCCCAGGCGGACGTACGCCCCCGGCCCGAAGCTCGCCAGCGTCGGCATGGGCGGCATCAGGTCCGCCGAGCTGCGCGGCAACACCTTCGAGTCGCTGAACATGTACGTCAGCACCCCGCGCAGCGCGCCGTACTTCGTCCCCACCGCCGGGTCCCGGTAGCTGTAGGCGAAGTCATCCACCATCAACCCCGCCTGCCCCGGGTCCCCGCTCTCGTTGACGAGGAACTGCGAGAAGGAGTCGACGCCGCTGGAGACCGTCACGTCGAACACGTCCACCAGCACGCCCTCCAGCGCCTTCGCCCGAGGCCCACCGGTCCGCACGTCCGCCGTGGTGACGGCCACCGGCGTCGGCAGCGCGCTGCCCGCGCCGCGCTTGCGGTACTTCACGTCCACCAGCTCCGGCAGCCCCTGGTAGATGGTCAGCGTCGCCGTGACGATGTCCAGCCGGTCCCCCACCACCAGGTCGTCCTTGGGCGCGTACACGTAGATGCCCGAGTTCTCCACGCCCAGCCCCGGCGGCAGCGGGTGCACCTGGACCCAGAAGCCCATCTCCGTCAGCGCGCCGCGCACCAGCGCCGTGACGACGACGTCGTTGAACGTCACCGTCTTGCCCACCCACGGATAGCGCCCATCCCCGTCCTGCGTCTTCAGCTCGTGGACCGAGGCGGCCGAGCAGCCCAGGTGGCCCGGGTTCGGGTCGGAGGCACACGCGTCGCACGCATCGCCCTTGCCGTCGCCGTCCTGGTCCGCCTGGTCCGGGTTGGCCACGTAGGGGCAGTTGTCCTGCCACGTGGGGTGGCCGTCATGGTCGTCGTCGCCCGCGGTGTACGTCGTGCATGTGGTCGTGTTCGCGTTCAGCGGGCACACGTCGCACGCGTCGCCCACGCCGTCGCCGTCCGAGTCCGCCTGCTTGCCGCCGTCCATCGGACGGATGGGGTTGAAGACGAACGGGCAGTTGTCGGCGTTGCCCTTCAGGCCGTCGCCGTCCGGGTCATCCGAGCGGCTCTCGCCGGAGTACACGTTCGAGCGCTTCACCGACGCGGGGAAGCTGGGGTTGTTGGAGATGCGGCGGGGCACGCACACCGGCTCGCCCTCGGGCACGCCGCAGGCAAACAGCTTGTAGGCCTCCGGGTTCGCCGCCTCCAGCGTGGCCAGCGTCTTCTTCAGCTCCGACTGCACGCACACCGTCTTGCCGCTGCCGCACACGTCCAGCGCGTCACACGGCTCCGCGCCGGACACGAGCGCGCCCACCAGCGCCTGGTCTCCGTAGAGCGCCTTGCCGCCGCGCATCGTCAGCACCACGTCCGCGGCCTCCGCGCTGATGACCGCGCGGTGCGGAGAGGCGGCGTGCGTGCGCAGCGAGTAGATGGCCAGGTCGCCCAGCTTGCCCGGGGCGATGCGGCCCACCCCGGCCTGCATCTCCACCGCCTCCGCGGCCTGGCTGGTCACCATCCGCCACAGGTCCACGTCGCTGAAGGCCCGGTCGAACTGCACGGTGTTGAGCGTGTCCGCGCACTTCAGCTCGCGCAGCAGGTTCATGGAGCCCGACTGCACCCAGTCGGTGCCCAGCGCGATGTTCACCCCCAGCCGCTTGTACGCCGTCACCATCGCCGTGTCGCCGTACAGCGCGACGTTGGAGCGCGGCGACCAGATGAGGCCCGTGCCCCGCTCCGCCATCAGCGCAATCTCCTTCGCCGTCACGCCCACCGCGCTGATGAGGGACGTGCGCGGCTGGATGACGTCGTTGATGCCCGTCGACAGGCAGCGGAACTCGTTGAGCGCCTCCTCGCCGATGCCCTCGGCCAGGTGCGGCAGGTACGTGCCGTGGTTCGGCAGGCCCGAGGTGCGCGGCATGCTGACGTAGTCACACGTGTTGGTCTTGATGTCCGTCTCGCGGCTGCCCAGCGGGAAGTCCACGGACGCGGTGCTCCACTGGTCCAGGCCCTCCAGACGGCTGATCGGCTGGTCCACGTTGCGCAAGAGGCCCGCGGCGCCGCCCAGGCCCGCGATGGACGTGGTGCCCGCCAGCAGGTGGCGCAGCTCGATGTAGCTCACCGCGTCCACCGCCGAGCGCGTGCTGTTGGCGATGCGCGTGTGGTTGCCCAGGCCGACGACCCAGTCCAGCCGGTGCTCGTAGCGCTCGTCCGTCATGGCGAACGGACCGTTCTGCTTGGTGACGTGCTCGTGCGTGTTGATGAGGCCCGGGGAGATGACGCCCGTGGGGCACGCCACGTGCGTGGCCTCGGCCGCGCCCGCCTCCGCGGAGCAGTCACACGACGCGCAGGTGATGACGCCGCTGGCGTCCACCAGCACCTGGCCGCCCACCAGCGTCTCGTCGTCCTTGAGCACCAGGCCCGTGAACAGGCGCGCGCCGTTGCCGGGCTTGGAGACCTCGCACGTGGCGCCGCTCGCCAGGGGCGGAGCGTCCGCCGCCGCGCAGCGCGTGAGCGTCAGCGAGCAGTCCGCCTCACAGCCATCCTGGCCCGTCAGGTTGCCGTCGTCGCAGACCTCCGTGCCCTCCAGCCGGCCGTTGCCACAGGCCGCCTGCGGCCGGGTGGGCGTGGAGGTACAGTCCGCCTCACAGCCGTCGCCGCCCACCTTGTTGCCGTCGTCGCACGCCTCCCCCTCCTCCTGGACCCCGTTGCCGCAGACAGCGGCCTGGGTGCAGCCCGTCCCCTCACAGGGCTTCGGGTCCTCCCGCGAGCACCCGACCTGGAACAGCAACACCGCGCTGAGCGCGGCCAACAACGAGCGAGGCGACATTCGCATCTCGGGGGTCTCCTGATGGCACCCGCCTGGGTGCGCGGACGGCACGTACTTGAAACGCCGCGCAGAGTAGCCTGTGAAACATTTCAGCGACAGACGTCCCCGGGGCAATCCACCCTGGCGAAATGCAAGGGGCTCGGGGGCACCCCCCGCAGCCGCTTCCCACCTTTCTGTAGACTGAGAAGCCGATGACCGCCCACACCCTGACGAGCCCCGTCTCCCGCTTCCTCGACGGACACCTACGACGCGATGCGCAGGGCCGTGAGCTGTCCGTGGCGCGCTTCATGGCGGGCCTGTCGGGCGCGTCGGTGGTGGTGGCGGCGGCGCTGGGTCCCTCGCTGGGCTGGGGGCTGACGCAGGCGCTGATGGGGCTGTCGGCGGTGCTGGCGCTCTACTACACGGCGCTGTGGCGCGTGCTGCGCTCGGGCGCGTTCCATCCGGCCATCCCCTGGCTCAACGTGGCCATCGAGGTCAGCATCCCCGCGGTGGTGCTCGCGTTCGACTTGCGCTTCCAGGGGCCCATCTACGCGCTCACCGCGCCCACGCTGGTCATCTGGCCCACGCTGATTACGCTCGCGACGTTGCGCAGCAACCCCCGGCTGGCGCTGGCCGCGGGCCTGCTGGTGGCCGCCGAGTACCTGGGCATCTACTTCCTCTTCGTCCAGCCGCTGCTGCCGGAGTCGGCGCTCATCACGCTGACGCCGCGCTTCATCGCCACGCGGGCCTTCTTCTTCGTGGCCGCGGGCGTCTTCACCGCCACGCTGGCGCGGCACTTCCTTCAGCTGACGCGGGGGGCGCTGTCCGCGCTGCGCGAGCAGGAGGTGATGGGCAAGTACGTGCTGCACGAGCGCGTGGGCGCGGGCGGCATGGCGGAGGTGTACCGGGCCACGTACTGCCCGGAGGGCGGCTTCCAGAAGCAGGTGGCCCTCAAGCGCATCCTCCCCTCGTTCGCGGACGACGACGACTTCGTCGCCATGTTCCGCCGCGAGGCGGAGCTGTGCTCGTCGCTCAACCACCCCAACATCGTGCAGGTCTTCGATTTGGGGCGGCACGGGGGCACGTACTTCCTCGCCATGGAGTTCGTGGATGGGATGCCGCTGAGCACGCTGATGCGGGGGCTTGCGCGCAGGCCGCTGCCGGTGGCGGCGGTGACGTTCCTGGGGGCGGAGCTGGCGTCGGCGCTCGACTACCTGCACCGCCGCACGGGCACGGATGGACAGCCGCTGCGGCTGGTGCACCGTGACCTGAACCCGCCCAACGTGCTGGTGTCGCGCTTCGGCGACGTGAAGCTGTCGGACTTCGGCATCGCGCGGGACTCGGCGCGCTCGCAGCTCACCGCCGCGGGCAGCGTGCGCGGCAAGCTGGGCTACATGGCGCCCGAGCAGGCCGCGGGCAGGCCCTTCGATGGGCGCGCGGACCTCTTCGCGCTGGGCCTGACGCTGCACGAGGCGCTCACGGGGCGGCGCGCGCTGCAGGGCTCCACGCAGGAGGCGCTCTTGCGCGCCACGCTGGACCAGGAGGTGCTCCCGCCCTCGCGCTTCAACCCGGAGGTGCCGCCCGCGCTGGACGCGGCGGTGATGGGGCTGCTCGAGAAGCGGCCCGAGCAGCGCACGGCCAGCGGGGCCATCCTGCGGCAGCAGCTGCTCGCGCTGGAGGGAGAAGCCGCGCCGTATCCGCGGGGACAGGCGCTGCTCGCGGGCGTCCTGCGTGAGGCGTCGGAGCGGCAGCAGCAGGAGAAGGCGGCCCAGGCCTCGCCCGAGGCTCCCGCGCGTGTGCCCGTATCGGCGCGCTCGGCGTGAGGCGCTGACGACACACCGAGGGAGCACGCGCCCCAGGGCCGCGCTCCGCGCGCTCCCGCGGTGAAGCCGGAGCACACCTCCCCACGCCGCTGACCATCACAGTGCGAGCCCCCGCGAAACTCCTGCTGCCCGGACGACCTCGCGCTACGTATCGTGTCGATGCGCGCCGCCCGGTCCGCCTCGACTGTCCGAGGCGTCCGTGCCCGGCCACCGCCCACACCCCTCGGCGCCCCACCTGGAGCCCTTCACCATGGATGTCGCTGTCCTCACCTATTCAGACATGCCCGAGCTCGCCGAGTTCGAGCGTCCCCTGCTCCCCGCGCTCCGCGCGCTGGGCCTGGATGCGCGGCCCGTCGTCTGGGACGACCCGACGGTGGACTTCAAGACCGTGCGCCTCGCCGTGGTGCGCAGCACCTGGGACAGCCACCTGCGCCGCGACACCTTCGTCGCCTGGGCCCAGAAGGTCGGCCGCCTCACCAGGCTCCACAACCCCGCCGACGTGCTGCGCTGGAACACGCACAAGTTCTACCTGCGCGAGCTGGAGGAGAAGGGCATCCCCGTGACGCCCACCGCGTGGGTGGAGCGCGAGGGCACCCTGGACCTCGAAATCGTCGCCCGCGCCCGGGGCTGGGACACGCTGGTCCTCAAGCCCGCCGTGTCCGCCGGCGCCGTGGAGACGCACATCATCCCGCGCGCCGAGGCCGCGGCCGGCAACGCGCTCGTCACCCGACTCTCCGCCACCAGCGAGCTCATGGTGCAGCCCTACCTCCGGGCCTTCGAGTCGGAGGGAGAGCGCAGCTATATCTTCTTCGACGGCGCCTTCAGCCACGCGGTGCGCCGCCCGCCCACGCTGAAGTCCGCGCCGCGCGGCTTCTCGGAGCCCACCCTCTTCACGCCCGACGCCAAGGAGCTGAAGCTGTCCGAGCGCGTGCTCGAGGCCATGGGCGCCCCGCTGCTCTACGCCCGCGTGGACGTGGCCACCGACAACGAAGGCGTCACCCGGCTGCAGGAGGTGGAGGTCACCGAGCCCGCCCTCTTCCTCAACCTGGACGCCGAGGCCCCGCACCGGCTGGCACGGGCCATCGCCGCGAAGCTGTAGCGGCGTCGCCGAGGGAGTGCGCGCCTAGAGGCCGCACTCCTTCGCGTCCGTGTTGCGGAACGCGCACAGCAGCCCCGGCTGGCGCTTCTTCCAGAAGGCCCAGTCGTGCGCGCCGCTCACCTCGTTCACGTGCACCACGCCGTAGCCCTTGTTGCGCAGCGCGGAGACGAACTGGAGGTTGGACTGACAGTCGTCCGCGCCCTGCTCGCCGTCGCGCGTGCAGCCCGCCGAGGGTGAGCCGTGGTCCACGTAGAAGCGCACCGGCACCACCGGGTCCGCGCTCGCGCGCACCACCATGGCGTTGCCGTCGTTGCGGTCCACCTCGCCGTCGTGCGGCCAGAACAGCGTGCCGGACTGCGTGCCCACGAAGCCGAACTTCTCCGGCGCGCGGAAGCCCGCGTACACGGAGATGAGCCCGCCCAGCGACGCGCCGGAGATGCCCGTCTCCTGGGGCCCCGTCTTCACGCGCAGGCCCGACTCCACGCGCGGCATCAAGTCATTGACGATGAAGGCCAGGTAGTCGTCACCCCGAGGCGTGGGCCAGCCCGGCGCGAGCGCGGGCGGGAAGGTGTACTGCCCCAGCCGCACGTCCTGGCTCGGCAGCGCGATGAACACGAGCACCGCCGAGTCCTGGGGCCGCGCCTTGTAGTGGGCGTCCGCCGCGTCCACGAAGGACTCGCGGGTGATGCTCTCATTGCCGTCGTGCACGTACATCACCGGCAGCGACGGGCACTCCGGGCCGTCGTACGACGCGGGCGTGTAGACGAAGACATCGCGCGCGTCGTTCAGCGCCGTGGCGCGCACGTCGTACCACGCGGTGAGCCGGCCCTTCGCCGGGTCCTGCGCGTCCGGATAGACGAGCGAGTTGAACTGGCCCACGTCGTTGCGGTTGAGGCGGTCCCACACGACGTTGCGCGCGCGCGGGTCCTCGAAGAAGCTGCCGCCCTTCACCAGCTTGTACGGCTGCGGCCCCGTGCGCGGAATCTCCACCTCCGCGAGGTACAGGTCCGTGTCGCGCACCTGCCCGAGCGGCGTCGCCGTGGGCGACCACTCGTTGAACTCACCGGCCACGAAGGTGTCGCGCGCGGACTCGCCCCGGGCGAAGAAGGCCACGCGCTGGCGGCCCGCGCTCGCGTCGCTCACCAGCGGCGTGCCTCCCTGGGCCTCCACCTGCTCCACGAAGCGGTCGATGGCCTGGGTGCGCTCGTTCGACGTCGTGGCCCGCCCCATGGCGAGCTGCAGGTCCGCCAGGAGCGACATGGGCGCGCCCTTCACCACCGCCTGCCGCTGACAGGCCCACGTCGTCGGACCGCCTCCCCCGTCGGGCGTCGGCCCCGCGTCCGGATAGGACTGGGTGAAGGGCGGCGGCGGGACGACGGGCGCGCCCTCCGAATCATCACAGGCGGACGAGAGGCTCGCGCACAGCAGGACCAGGGACAGACGGCGCATCGCGACTCCAGGCGGCGACAGGCGAGAAGCAGGGACGGACTACGGCTGCGGCTTGGCGGCGGTGGCCGCGGCGGGCACGGTGAGCTCGCGCCCCCACACCCGGACCTTCGTGGCCTTCTCCGCCTCGCCATCGAAGTAGATGCTCGCCTTCACCTTCACGGAGGGCGGCACCTTGATGGAGTCGGCCGACTGTCCGGGGGAGCGGGCCTGCAGCGGCGTGGCGAAGCCGTCCTTGTCCAGCAGCTGCGCGCCGCCGCCCTCGTGCAGGCCCAAGAGGTGCAGCGGCTGGTCCGTCTTGTTCGTCACCGCGAGCACCACCTCCACGCCGCCGCCGTGGGAGGGCTTCGCCTCCAGGACGGACAGCTCGGTGTTGGCGGCCACCTCCTCGGCGGTGGACAGCGTGCGCGAGCCGTCCGCGCTGGCGGCGCCCTTGCGGCCCTCGTTGAAGCCCTCGACGACGCCGCTGCCGGCGCCCTTGGCCACCTCCACCGTCTTGCCCACCACCGTGGCGGTGACGTCCTTGGCCGTCTCACCCTTGCAGGCGGGGACGAGGAGCAGGAGCGGGGCGAGCAGGAGACGACGCATGGGACCTCCAGAAGGATGTGGGCGCGGGTGTACTACAGGGCCCACTCCGCGCGCGAGTGGGGGGCCACCCGCCGGGTTTCAGACGATTCGTGGACACCGGAATGCACCTTCTCGCGCGCTGCGGGGGCCGAAGGGGTTATGAGTCATCCATGGCTCGCGCACTGCTGCTCTCGCTGCTGGTGAGGCAGCACCTGGCACTCAAAGAGAAGTTTCGCGCCAAGTACCCGCACCCCTGGCTGGTGTGGGAGGCAGGCGCGTGGAACGTCCCGGAGACCGTGGACGGAAACGTGGGCGCCACCCGGCTGCCGCTCACGGACCTGAAGGACTGCCTGCCCGCCGGGGACGCCATGTGCTTCGAGCTGGTGGCCCTGGCCGAGCGAGGCCCCATCCGCCTGGGCCGCGCCTCGCAGAACAACGCGCTGGTGGTCAACGACGCCACGGTGTCGCGCGAGCAGCTCATCCTCACGCCCCAGTCCGAGGCCACCTGGCACGTGGCCCGCGTGGCCGACGCCAGGCCCGTGAAGCTGGACGGCCGGGAGCTGCCCGACGCGGGCGTGGTGCTGACGCCCGGCGCGAAGCTCGAGGTGGGCGACGTGCGCCTCACCTTCCACGACGCGGCGGGCTTCGACGAGCGCATCTCCCGCATCGCCGCGCAGGTGCTCGCCCAGACGGCCACCTCGCGCTGAAGGTCCAGGCCGAGACGGCGGCGAGGGCCTCCCGCCGCCACGAAGCCAGGCCTAACGCCCCGAGGACTCGGCGCTCGCCGAGCGCGCCTTGGTCTTGCGCGAGGCGGCGGCGTCCTGCGACAGCTTCTTCGCGCTCGGCTTCTTGCTCGCGTTCGCCCTCGGCGCGGTGAGCGACTTGGCCAGCGGCACCTCCAGCTCCGTGTGCGAATCCAGCCGCACCGAGCGCTCCGAGGACACGTACCCCGCCAGCTCCACGCGCAGGTGCAGCGGCACCTCGCGGCGCGGCAGCTCGCGCACCAGCGGCGTGACGCCCAGCACCTCACCGGTGTCCGAGCGCACCACCTGCGCGCCCTCCGGGAAGGAGTGCACGGTGAGCCGCACCGCGGGCACCACCACCTGCTCGGGCGCCGCCGCCAGCACCAGGGGCTCCGGCACGCGCTCCGGGGAGACGACGGACTCCGACGCGCTCGGGACGATGACCGGCGCGCTCGATGTCCCGGTGCCGCGCCACACCAGCGCGCCGGCCGCGAGCAACGCCACGACGCCCGCCCCCGCGGCCCACAGGGCGCGGCGACGATGGGGCCCCATCACCACGGGCATCCGCCGCGTGGGCCGCTCCGACGGCTCCAGCGCCGCCACGGCCTCCGGCGACGAGGGCACCTGCACGGGCAACAGCAACAGCCCCGTCGTCACCTCCGCGAGCGTCTGCGGCCGGGCCTCCGGCTCCTTCGCCAGACACCGCATCACCAGCTCCGCGAGCTGGGACGGCAGCGGCTCACCGGTCGCCAGCTGCGTGGGCAGCGGCGGCGGCGGCTGGGTGATGATCTGCACCACCAGCTGCCCGAAGGCCTCCGCCTGGAAGGGCGGGTGGCCGGTGAGCATCTCGTACAGGATGTTGCCCACCGCGTAGATGTCCGAGCGCGCGTCCACCGTCAGGCCCGCGGCCTGCTCCGGGGACATGTACGCCGGCGTGCCGATGATGGTCCCGTCCAGCGTGCCCGTGGGCGCCGCGCCCTCGGTGGCCAGGTGCTTGGCGACGCCGAAGTCGAGCACCTTCACGAAGTCCGGCTGCCCGGCGCGCTGGGTGAGGAAGAGGTTGTCCGGCTTGATGTCCCGGTGCACCACGCCCACCTGGTGCGCCGCGCCCAGGGCCGCGCACACCTGCACCGCGATGCGCTGGATGCGCGCGAGCGACAGGGGCTCCTGCTTCAGGAGCGCGCCCAGGCCCTGCCCGCGCAACAGCTCCATGACGCAATAGACGTGGCCGCCCTCGCCCTCGTCCACGAAGTCGAAGATCTCCACGATGTGCTCGTGGTTGATCTGATTCACCGTGCGGGCTTCCTGGAAGAAGCGCTGCACGAAGCCGCCGTCGCGCGCGTGCTCGGGCTTGAGCACCTTCAAGGCCACCTGGCGCCCCAGCCGCGCGTGACGCGCCTGGAACACCCGGCCCATGGAGCCCTCGCCCAGGAGCGCCTCCAGCTGGTAGCTGCCCAGCTGCGAGCCCTCCCGCAGCTCCACGCCGACACGTTGCTCGCCGCTCACGGGCCCTCCGCGAGAGGACAACAAGGTCTGCGCGAAGAGGTCATCGTTGCCCATGGTGTGAAGAACTCTCCATGCTCAGGCCCAACGGCAACCCACCGCGGCCCCTCTGTCTTCCACGTAACGCCCACGTCCCACGTCCCCAGCGGTGCTCGCGAGACGGAGGTCGACGAAGACCCTGTCCGAACCCCGAACCCCTCCACCCCGCACGGCCCCGACGCCCCCCCCGCCACCGTCCACTCGTGGACAGGCGCGAGGGCCGGGCATCCAGGCGGGGCGGCGTGGATCACGTGCAGACCCCCGAGCGGCAGACGCCGGCCACGCGGTTGCCATCCACCAGGCGCGAGCAGCGGGAGTTGTTCGGGCAGTCCTGGGTGTCCGCGCAGTCGGTCAGGCCATCCTTGTCGTTGTCGACGAGGTCGTTGCAGCTCACCTCGGCGCAGCGCTTCGACGTGACGCCGCACACCGCGTTCGGCTCACCGGCCACGCACAGCTGGCCGCCGCAGTCGGAGTCCTGGCAGTCGACGCTGGGGTTGTCCGTCGTGCCATCCCCGTCATTGTCGATGCCATCGGTGCAGTTCGCCTCGGCCTTGGCGCTGCTGCGGCACGCGCAGCCCACGCCGCACGACTGGCCGCTGCAGTCCAAGTCCGCGCAGTCCGTCTGGCCGTCTCCGTCGTCGTCCTCGCCGTTATCGCAGGCGCCCTCGACACAGCTGCCAACGTTGTTACACGAAAGCCCCGGCCCGCACTCCTTGCGCTCGCAGTCGGGGTCCGCGCAGTTGAGCCGGCCGTCGCCGTCCTCGTCGCCGCTGTCCGGCGTGCACAGCGACTCCGTCTTGCGGCCGTCCGTGCACACGCAGCCGGCGCCGCAGGACTTGCCTTCACAGTCGTCGCGGTCCGCGCAGTCGATGCTCCGGTCCTCGTCGTCGTCCTCGCCGTTGCCGCAGTCCGACTCCGTCTGCCGGCCGTTCTCGCAGAGGCAGCCCGCGCCGCAGGCCTGCCCATCGCAGTCGTCGCGGTCCGCGCAGTCGGTGGCCCCGTCGCGGTTGTCGTCGATGCCGTTGCCGCAGTCGAGCTCGCCGCGCTTCTGGCAGACGCCCTCCACGCAGGTCTGCAGCGCGGTGCACACCGTGCCGCACGTGCCGCAGTTGAACGGGTCCGTGAGACGATTGAAGTCCTCGTCCACCTCGCCGTCGCAGTCGTCATCCACGCCGTTGCAGCGCTCGACGGTGGGCAGCACGTCGCCCACGCACGCCACCGTGCCCTGACGGGTGCAGACGGACTGGCCGTCGCGGCACGCGCCCTTGCCGCGGTTGTCGTCCTTGCCCGAGAAGCACGTCGCCTCCAGCTCGTCGATGGCGCCGTCGCAGTCGTCGTCCAGGCCGTTGCAGAGCTCCGCGCCCTCCGGGAGGCAACAGTAGCGGGGCCCGTCATCGGGCAGCGACGTACAGACGAAGCCCTCGCCGCCGCAGTCCCCGTCCTTCTCACAGGTGTAGGCGGCGTTGTCGGGGAACGTCACCTTGCAGCCCGCCACGCCGGAGAGCAGCAGCACCGCGGTGAGGGCTCGCAGCCAGGATTCGAAGGTCTTCATAAGGCTCAGAAGCTCCCACCGACGACGACGTGCACCGCCGTGGACGCGCCACCCGCGCTCACCGTGCCCACGGGCGCGGCCGGCTCGCTGCGCGACGGAATCACCAGGAGCCACGTCACGCTGCCGGCCGCCACGGCTCCACCGCCGATGAGCAGCCCCGCGGCCAGGTTGGCCTTTGACTTCGCGTCCAGCATCTCCTTGCGCGTCACGTCGATGATGCCGTCCCCGTTGGTGTCCGTGGCCCGCTTCTCCACGTCCTTGGCGCTCATGCTCATCACCGCGCCCGCGCCCGCCACCGCCAGCCCCACCAGCGCCGTGTAGAACGCCGGCCGCTTGTAGATGGGCGTGCTGGCGCCGCCGCGTCGCTTCGACGACACCCGCGCCACGCCGTCCTCGGGCCCCTCCGGCGCCGGGCCGGAGATCTCCATGCGGACCTGGACCTCCTCACGCGCGCCGGGCTTGAGCACCACCGCCTTCGTGAAGGACGCGTACTCGTCCGCGGACACCTCCAGCTGCACCGTGCCCGGCGCCAGCCGCGCCTCCACGCTGCCCACGCCGAGGATGCGCTCGCCCACCTTCACCACCGCCGTGGGCACGTTGACGCTCACCTTCAAGAGCGCGCGCGGACGCGCCAGCGCCATCATCCGATTGCCCAGCTTCGTGGCCGCCTCCTTCTGGAAGGCCTCGTCCTTGGGGTTGCGCCCCGACACCACGTCCTCGTGCACCACGCCGCGGTCGCGGTCATACGTCCACGCGCGCAGCGTCCACCCCGCGTCCTCCAGCGACAGCCGCGCCGTCGTCAGCAGGTCCGCGTCCAGCTGCTCCGCCGGCTCCGTCATGCACGACGCCTGGGCGCAGCTCAGCGCCGCCTCGTAGCCCGCCTCCAGTCGCTCCCGCGCCTGCTTGGGCGTCGCGGCGAACTCCACCATGCCGGACGACATCGCGCCCTTCGCCAGCTCCCGCACCCACGCCGACGCCTGCTGCGAGCCCGCGCGCTCCGGCGTCTCCAACCCCAACAGGATGAAGCGCGGCGTCAGCGACACGGCGCTCTCCTCGCCCTCGCGCAAGTCCAGGCCCATGCCCGGCGCCGGCTGCTCCTGGGGCGCGGACTCCGACGACGTCTCGGAGCTGAGGTCCAACCCCAGGCCACCCTGCTCCTGGCTCCTCGCGGGCGGAGCCCAGAGCGCGAGCGCCAGCACGGCGACAGGCAACAACGCGGGAATGCGCATGCCGCCGTTCTACTCCTTTGCCATTCCCAACGGAATGATCGGTCCGGTTCCGAACACCGGAACTCCAGATGTGGGTGTCAAACCCGCGTGACACGCCCGCCTGCCCTGCGCGCGACGGGGGAGCGGCTCGGGACAGGAAGGTTGCCGGGCGCCGCGTGGGTCCTCATCTCCCACCCTAAGGAGGCGTGACACATGGCGGACGCAAAGCTCTGGATTCTCGTGGGGAACGCGAGCCGGGCCCGGCTCTTCGAGACGGACGCGAAGGGGCGCGAGGAGTGGAGTCTGGTCGAGGAGTTCTTCCACGAGGAGAGCCGCGTCAAGAGCGAGCAACTGCGCGAGCAGCCGGACAACCCCAACGCGGGCACCCTGCACGGTCCTCCCGGGGAGAACGAGCCGCAGGGTCGTCGGGAGCTGGAGCACGACCGCTTCGCGCGCGAGCTGTCCGGCGTGCTCGACAAGGGGCATGACCGCCACGCGTTCGACAAGCTCATCATCGCGGCGCCGCCGGAGTTCCTCGGCAGGTTGCGCAAGGCGCTGAGCACGCGGGTGCGTCAGCGGGTCCTCCTGGACGTGGGCTCGGACTACTCGACGGTGCCCGCGCGGGATTTGCCTGAGCGCGTCCCGCTCCTCTAGCCTCGCCTGCCCTTCTGATGACCGGGCCGTCAGGCGACCCGGTGCGAGGAGCAGGCATGGCGGAGGTGAAGGCGGTCCTCCTGGACCTGGGCAACGTGCTCGTCTTCCACGACAACGCGTTGCTCTTCGCGCGGCTGGGCGCGTGCGCGCGGATGTCCGCCGCGGAGGTCGCCCAGCGGCTGATGGGCGCCGGGTGGACCGAGGCCAACCGGGGCACGCTGGACGCCGAGGGCATCCGCAAGAGCGTGTGCGGGGCGCTGGGCGTCGAGCTGCCCATGGCGGAGTTCGCGCCCCTGTGGAGCAGCCACTTCACCACCCACGAGGCCGTGCTGCCCCGGGTGGAGTCGCTCATCGGCCGGGTGAAGCTGGTGCTGGTGTCCAACACCAACGCGCTGCACGCGGCGTACTTGCGGCCCCGGCTGCCGCTGCTGCAGCGCTTCGACGCGCTGGTGATGAGCTGCGAGGTGGGCTTCGTGAAGCCCGAGCCGGACATCTACCGCATCGCCCTGGAGCGCGCCGGCGTCGAGCCGCGCGAGGCCGCCTTCTTCGACGACCTGCCGGAGTTCGTGGAGGCCGCCGACGCGCTGGGGCTGCGTGGGCAGCTGTTCACCACCGCCGACGCGTTCGACGCGCAGCTCGCCCGGCTGGGGCTGTGAGCCAGCGCGCTCAGTCCTCGTACTTCGCCACGGGCGGCTCGTGCAGTCCGGCCTGGGCCCACTTCTGGAAGGCGGGCTGGGACAGGAGCGTGTCGCGGTACGCGGCGCTCACCGGGTCCAGCGTCACGTCGTAGGTGACGAAGCGCGTGGCCACCGGCGTGTAGAACGCATCCGCGATGCTGAAGCGGCCGAACAGGAACGGCCCGCCCTGACCGAAGCGCGAGCGGCAGTCGTTCCACAGCGCCTGGATGCGGGCGATGTCCTCGGCGACGCCCGGCGCCCGCCCCTGTCCCGGCTTGCGCGCGCGCAGGTTCATCCCCATGTGCTCGCGCAGCCGCGAGAAGCTCGAGTGCATCTCCGCCGTCACCGAGCGCGCCACCGCGCGGGCCTCGCGCGACTCGGGCCACAGCCGGGCCTCCGGGAAGGTCTCCGCCAGGTACTCGCAGATGGCCAGCGAGTCCCAGATGACCAGGTCTCCGTGTCGGAGCGCCGGCACCCGTCCGCTGGGCGAGTGCTGGAGGATGCGGTCCTGGGTCCCTGGCGTGTCCAGGGGGATGACGACCTCCTGGAAGGGCTGCCCGGTATGGCAGAGCGCCAGGTACGGCCGAAGCGACCACGAGGAGTAATTCTTCGAGGCGACGACGAGGGTGAGCTGGGGCATGGCGCGCACCGTAGCGCCAGCGTCCGGTGAATACCCGCGCTTCAGTTCGCCGTGGGCGTGCGACTCAACAGCGAGCGCATCCGGGACAGCCACGGCCGACGGCCGCGATGCTCCCGGGGGTCGATGCGATAGACGGCCACCGGCAGGCGGATGTTCTTCATCTCGCCCCGGCCCAGGCGCACCGGCGGCGACGCCAGCCGGCCTTCCACCTGCCGGGCCACCGACTCGCTGACATAGAGCGTGCCGGGCCTCGCGAGCGCCTCGATGCGCGCGGCCAGGTTGACGCCCTCGCCGAACACGTCGCCGTCGCGGTGCACCACCATGCCCACGTGCACACCCACGCGCAGCACCACGCGGCGCTCGGCGGCCACGGTGCCGTTGTGGGTCTCCAGCTCCCGCTGGAGCGCCAGGCCGAAGTCCACGGCGGACATCCCGCCCTCGAACTCCAACAGGAACCCATCCTCCAGACGCTTCACCTCGCGCCCTCCATGGCGCGGCAGCAGCTCTCGGACCAACGACGCGTGTTCCTCGCGCACCACCTGCTGGAGCGCTTCATCACGCCAGGACTGACGGCTCACGGCCTCGATGCCCGTGAACAGGATGGCCGACAGTTTCCCCGGCTCGGGTGCCTCCACCACCATCGCTCATCTCCCCTCCCCCCGATGCCAACTGTTCGAAAGCCTACTCCAGGACGCGGTCCCAGTCCCCGCCGGGCCCCCCTCACGGCGGAGACCGGACCTCGGACGGCCGCTTGCCCTGGTAGGGCGCTGCCTCGCGAAGCTGAACCATCCTATTCGACACCATCAGGAGAATTCATCTTTAACGCAGCGCAACACCCGTCCGCAGGAGGGCGTGGTGGGTCGTGTCTGGCCAACGACGTGGCGGGTCGGGCGGGGGTCTGACGGATGACAGAGGCGAGCGGGGCTCGCCGGTGCTCACAGGGTGATGCCGTGCTGCTGGCAGTACCTGCGCACCTCGGCCTGCTCGGAGGCGGGGACGCGGAGCCAGACGAAGCGCGCGCTGGAGAGGTCCTTCTGGTGGCAGTGGGCGCGCGCGAGGAGCGCGAAGGAGGCGCCGGTGGCCTGGTCGCGCTGACTGCGGCGGGCCAGCTGGATGGCTTCGCCGGGGTCACCACGGGCCAGGGCCTCCTCGGCCAGCTCCAGGTCCGTGGGCTTCGTGTCATTGCCCTCGCGCTTCGCCTTGGCCTCGCGAGATGGCTTCACGGAGGACTCCATCTGACTGATGCCCGTCGGGGGTGGCGAGGGGGCCTGCGTGTTCTTCTCCGCAGGAGGCGTGCCCTGGACGAGCCGTGTCTGTGATTCCGGCGCTGGCGGCGGTGCTGGCGCGGCGGGCGCGACCTCGGGCGGCGGCGCGTTCTGGGTGGGCGTCGTCGCCAGCGGGACGTTGGTGGCGGAGCGGTTCTTGTGGGTCACCACGAGGCCCGCGCCCACGAGGGCGACCACGCCGGCCGCGAGCAGCCATCGCCCGTAGCGCCTGCGGCCCACCACCGGGACACCTCCCGAGGGCGAGCGGATCGTCACCGGCTCGGAATCCGAGTCGGGCTCCATGGCAGGCGCGTTCGCGGCGGGAGGTCTCCAAACCTCCAGCGGGACGGCGGGGGTGTCCGGGACGGGAGGCCGGGGGAGCTCGAGTGGAGGGGAAGGCTCCGCGACGGGAGGGCGCGCGACGACTCCGGGCTTCGGAGGGGAGACGCGCACCGACCTGCCGACGAGCCCCGACGCGGGTGCACGCGAGGGATCGACGGAAGGGTTGTCCACGTCCTGCCCCGCGCTGCCCCGCTCGGCATCGGACGACGCCCTCGCGGCTTGAGCCGCCACGCCGCGCGCGGGACGCGTGGAGCCATCACCGCCATGCACCACGGCACCGAGTGGCGCGCGCGCCGGAGCCTCGGCTCCGTTCGCGGCACGTCCCGCGCCCTGCGCCGAAGCCTCCAGGCCACGGCCCGTCGCGACAGGCCCCTGCGCCGAGCGCGCCGACGCATCCGCGCCGTTCGCGTCTCGTCCCGTGCCATGCGCCTCGGCTCCGTTCGCGGCACGTCCCACGAGTCCCGCGCCCTGTGGCGAGCGCGCCGACGCATCCGCGCCGTTCGCGTCTCGTCCCGTGCCATGCGCCGAGCGCGCCGATGCATCCGCGCCGTTCGCCCCGCGTCCCGTTCCATGCGCGGCGGCCGCCACGCCATTCGGGGCGTGTCCGGTGCCCTCCAGCACGGCTCGAGACGAGACCTCCTCGCGAGGAGCCTCCGCCGGCTTCGCGCGCGACGCCGCGTCCGCCTGCGGCCTCGAGGCCCGCCAGGGCGAGACCACCTGCGTCGCGGGCTTCGACGGCGGCGACGCGATGGGCCGGGGCTGCACGGTCGCCGTCGGCACCTGCGCCGCGGGCCGCACCACCACGGGCGCCGGCGCATCCGGTGACGGCGTCGCCGTGCGCAAGGGCGTCCCCGTCAGCGCGGCGATGAACGCGCTCACGTCCGGGAAGCGGTCCTCCGGGCGCTTCGCCAGCGCCTGCTCGATGGCTCGCACCACGTGCACCGGCGTCTGCGGCGCCACGTCCAGCAGCGGCTCCGGTGGATCATAGACGATGCGGTAGATGAGCTCCGGCAGGATGCCCCCGTCCTTGAAGGGCAGCTTGCGCGCGAGCATCTCGTACACCATGCACCCGAACGAGAAGATGTCCGTCCTCGGGTCCACCTCCCGGTTCTTCCCGGTGGCCTGCTCGGGCGCCATGTACTGCGGCGTGCCCAGCAGGATGGCGTCCTGCGTCTGCACCGTCTTCGAGTCGATGATCTTCGAGATGCCGAAGTCGAGCAGCTTCACGTGCTCCACCGACATCCCCCCGAGCTCCGTGGGCACCAGGAACACGTTGCCGGGCTTCAAGTCCCGGTGCACCACGCCCGCCCCGTGCGCCGCCTGCAGCGCCGAGCCCATCTGCCGCGCGATGGAGAACACCTCCGGCAGCGTCAGCTGCGCGCCCTTGCGGATGCGCCGGGACAGCGGCATCCCCTTCAGGTGCTCCATCACCAAAAACGGCGAGCCGTCCGCCAGCGTGTCGAAGTCGATGACCTCCACGATGTTCGGATGCCCCAGCCGCGAGGCAATCTCCGCCTCCCGCCGGAAGCGCAGGTAGACCTCCTCCCCCAGGCTCGCGTCGTGCCGCAGCACCTTGACCGCCACGTGCCTGCCCGGCAGCCGCAGATGCCGCGCCAGGAAGACGGTCCCCATCCCTCCTCGGCCCAGCACGCCGGAGATCTCATACGTGTCCCGCAGGACCGTACCGAGCGGGATGTCATTCGTTGGCGAGGAGCCCATGGATGAAGCCGGCCTTCACACCGGAAACCTCATTCTATCCTGGAACCCCTGACATGCCTCGGCCAGTCATCAGCCATCCACGCACGTCCCCGCCGAATTTCCGCAGGCACACTGCACCCCGAGGTGCCCTCAGCGAGGACACCTCGGGGTATCGACTTCTCACAGCTTGAGGAAGCCGAGAGGAAGCGTCCTGAATCCAACCTACCTCGCGGGTGGGGCCTCGACGTCGCTGGCTGCCTTCAGCTCGCGCACCACGCGGGCCGCGCCGTAGACGTGCTCCAGCGCGGCGAGGATGCCGTCCCCGTGCACCGCCACGGCGCGGTTCGTCTCCGGGACATAGGCGTAGCGCCCGCCGAGCGAGTGCAGGTTGCCGTCGAAGATGAGCCCCACCACGCGCCCGTCCCGGTCCACCACGGGCGAGCCGGAGTTGCCGCCGATGATGTCGTTGGTGGTGGCCATGTCCAGGGGCGTGGCGTCGGGCACCTTGCCCTTCGCCTTCATCCACGTGTCGGGCAGCTTGAAGGGCTCCTTGCCGGTGTGGCGCGCGTAGGCCCCGCCGAACGTCGTCAGCGACGCCACCGGACGGCCATTCTCCTCCCAGCCCTTCACCTGACCGGGGTTGAGGCGCAGCGTGAAGGTGGCGTCGGGGTAGCCCGAGGTGCCGTACACGGCGAGGTGCGCCTTGGCCAGCCGCTCGCCGTTGCGCTTGAGCACCGCCTCCACCGTGTCCTCGTAGCGCTTGCGCACCTCGCGCGCCGGGCCGTCCACCTTGCGCGCGAACAGCAGCATCGGGTCCTTGGACGCGTCCACCGCGGCCTTGCCACCCTCGAGCAGCGCCTTGCGCGTCTTCACGTCGCCCAGCTTCGTGCCGCGCACCAGCGCGCGGGCCAGCCCCTCGGGGGACTCCGTGCCGAGCACCTCGCGCACGAACGGATCATCCGCGCCCAGGGTCTCCCGCAGCCGGCCCAGGCCGAAGGCGAGCATCGACTCGTCCAGCTCCAGCGCGATGGGCGCGCTCCTGAGCAGCTGCTGACGCAGCGAGGGCAGCTGCGCGTCCGTGTACTCGCGCAGGCGCTCCGCGTTCGGCTTGCCCTGCTCCTCCGACAGCCGCACCAGCTGCCGGGCGATGCCGAACAGCTCCGAGCCGTACGCGTCCCCGGCCTCCTTCATGCGGTACTCGGGCAGCATGCGGCGGTACGTGTCGAGCGCCTTCGCCGTCTCCTCCCACGCCCCCGCCGTGGCGGCCTTCACCTGGGGGTTGGCCTCCACGCGCCGGCGCAGCTCCGCCTCGTCCTCGCGCTTCTTCGCGAGCAGCGCCGGGTCCGCGAGCGCCTGGAGCCGGCCGCGCAGGGCCTTCAGCCCGTTCTCCACGCCGCGCAGCCTGGAGCGCGTGGTGCGGAAGCGCTCCGGCGACGTGCTCGCGTACTCCTTCAGCTTGCCGCGCACCTCCGCGAGCATCAGCAGCGTGTAGGGCAGGTTCACGTCGCGCTGGAACTCCAGCTCCGCGACGCTCGCCTTGCGCTCGGTGCCGCCGGGGTGGCCGGAGACGAAGACCAGGTCCCCGTCCTTCGCGCCCGTCTTCGCCCACGGCAGGTAGTCGGGGCTCTTCGCCGGCTGCTCGTCCTTCCACACGCGCAGGAAGGCCACGTCGTAGCCGAAGCGCGGGAAGTTGAAGTTGTCCGGGTCTCCGCCGAACGCCGCCATGGAGAACTCGGGCGCGAACACCAGGCGCACGTCCTGGAAGCGGCGGTACTCGTAGAGGTGATACTTGCCGCCGTTGAACAGCGTCACCACGTCACAGCGCACGTCCGTGGACGTGGCGCACGCGGACTCCACCGCGGACATCTCCTTCTTGAGCGCGGTGTTGAAGGCCGCGCCGGACAGGCCCTTCGTCGCCGTGTTCATCCGCTCGGTGACGTCCGTCATCTTCACCAGCTGGTTGGCCTCCACCTTGGGGCAGCGCCGCTCCTCGGCGGGCGTGCGGGCCTGGAAGCCCTTGGCCAGCAGGTCCTCCTTGGGCGAGGCCAAGTCCTCGATACATCCTCGGATGCAGTGGTGGTTGGTCATCACCAACCCCTCCGGGGACACGAAGCTGGCGGAGCAGCCGCCCGCCAGACGCACCGAGCCGAGCCGGACCTTGTCCAGCCACGCCTGGGTCGGCGTGAAACCATGGGCCTTCTTCACCGCCTCCACGGGGAAGGCGTCGTAGGTCCACATGCCCTCGTCCGCCACGGCGGGCAGCGACAGGAGCAGGCCAAGTGCGAGCAGTGCACGGTCCACGGGTGTTCATCCTTCTGGAAGTCGAGTGAGAAAGGCGCCGCACAACGCCCGCTCGGCGGCAGCATTCCCGAGGGGAATCACGCGGCGCGTCAGGTATGGTGGAGGCAATGGCCGCGAAGCACCACATCTATCTCGTCCCCGGTTTCTTCGGGTTCATCAATCTGGGCGAGCTCGTCTACTTCGGACACGCGCTCGACTACTTGAAGGCGGAGCTGGCCCGGCGGGGCATGACGGACTCGGAGGTCACCATCGTCCTGTCCCATCCGACGGCGTCCATCCGCACGCGCACCGCGGACCTGCTCAAGGTCGTGCAGGAGACGGCGGGTGGGGACGACGGGCCCATCCACCTGGTGGGGCACTCGACGGGTGGGCTGGACGCGCGGCTGTTCGCGAGCCCCGGCGCGCAGTTGGCGGAGGGGTTGGAGCTGGAGCCGTTCGCACGCAGGGTGCGCTCGGTGGTGACGGTGTCCACGCCGCACGCGGGCACGCCGCTGGCGTCGTTCTTCCTGGGGCTGTTCGGTCAGCGGCTGTTGAAGTTGTTGTCGCTGTTCACGGTGTACGTGCTGCGCTTTGGCCGGCTGCCGCTGCGGGTGGTGTTCCGCTTCGGGCACCTGATGGCGCGCGCGGATGACCAGCTCGGCTGGAAGCAGACGCTGTTGGACCAGCTCTATGACCAGCTCCTGGGGGACTTCTCCTCCGAGCGGCGCGACGCGGTGTCGAAGTTCCTGAGCGACGTGGGCAACGACACGTCGCTGATTCCGCAGCTCACGCCGGAGGGCATCGACCTGTTCAACGCGAGCACCGTGGACCGGCCGGGCGTGCGCTACGGCTCGGTGGTGACGCAGGCCAGGCCGCCGTCCTTGCGCACGCGGGTGTCCGCGGGCCTGGACCCGTACGCGCAGCTCACGCACACCATCTACGCGTTCGTATATGGACAGACGCAGCGCATGCCGCTGACGGCGCTGCCGCTGCACTCGCCCGCGCAGACGGCGGCGCTGGTGCAGGCGTATGGCGCGATGCCGGGGCCCACGGCGTGTGACGGCATCGTCCCCACGCGCTCGCAGGTTTACGGACGCGTGCTCGCGGCGGTGCGCGCGGACCACCTGGATGCCATCGGCCACTTCGACCAGCCCGCGCACCAGCCGCCACACGTGGACTGGCTCATCTCCGGCTCCGGCTTCCGTCGGCCCCAGTTCGAGGCCACCTGGAAGAGCATCACCGACTTCATCTTCGAGGACGAGGCGCGCTGAGGTGAGGTGACGCCTCGCTCTCCGCGAGCAGTGGGACCAGCTCCCGGACGGCGGCGCGGAGGCCGGCGGGACTCGCCCCCGAGAACCCCAGCACCAATCCCTGCTCCCGCTTGCGTCCCAGGTAGAGCGGCGACAGCCGGCGTGCGCCCAGGCGCCTCGCATCCGTCCGCTCGACCAGCGCCAGGTCCTCACACCCGGACGCCAGGAATGCCGTGACATGCATTCCCGCCTCCGCCGCGCCGGGTCGAAGGCTGGGATTGCCTTCACGTCGCAATGCATCCAACAGCGCATCGCGTCGCTCCGAGTAGACCTGCCGCATGTGTCTCAAATGGGTGACGTAGTGGCCCGAGTCCATGAAGTCCGCCATCGCGGCCTGCGACAGCGTGGGCGTGTGTCCCTCCGTCGAGGCGCGCGCCGCGGTGAAGGGCTCCACCAGCCCCTGGGGCACCACCAGGAAGGCCAGTCGCAGCGACGGGAACATCACCTTGTTGAAGGTGCCCGCGTAGAGCACCCGCCCCGCGGCGTCCATGCCCTGGATGGCCGCCAGCGGACGCGTCGCGTAGCGGAACTCACTGTCGTAGTCGTCCTCGAGCACCCACATCCCCGAGGCTCGCGCGTGCTCCAACAACGCCAGTCGCCTCGGCAGGCTCATCGTCACGCCCAGCGGGTATTGGTGCGAGGGTGTGACGTACGCCAGCCGCGCCCTCGGGGCCCGCGTCCGCCCCGTGTCCACCTGGAGCCCCTGCGCGTCCACCGGCACCGGATGCAGCCGCGCTCCCGCGGACTCGAACGCAACGCGCGCTCCCAGATAGCCCGGCTCCTCCAGCCACACGCCGTCGCCTTCATCCAGGAGCAGCCGCGCCGTCAAATCCAACGCTTGCTGTGTGCTGGAGAAGACCAGCACCTGACGCCAGGCACAGCGCACGCCGCGCGCGGGCCCCAGGTGCGCCGCGATGGCCTCGCGCAGGGGACGAAAGCCCTCGGGCTCACCGTGGAGCATCCGCTCCGGCCCCCACGCCCTCGCCTGCCTCGCGACGGCGCGCGCCCAGGCCTTCGCCGGAAACAGCTCCAGCGCGGGGAGGCAGGGCGTGAAGGGACGCACGTCCCGAGGCTCAGGTGGAAGCACGTCACCCGCCATCCGCCGTCCCCGACGGGAGAGCCCATCGCCCCGGGCCCGTGGCGAGCCACCTCGCACTGGGGTGCTTCGGGGCGCGCGTGAATGCTCCGGCAGCGCGACGGTGCTCCCCGAGCCCACGCGCCGCTCCAGGAAGCCCTCGGCGTCGAGCTGCGCGAAGGCCTCCTCCACCGTGCCCCGAGAGAGCCCCAGCTCCCGGGCGAGCGTGCGCGTGGAGGGCAGCCGGCTCCGAGGCGCCAGCGTCCCCGAGAGGATGGCCTCGCGCAGCCGCTCGTAGAGGCGCCGATGCAGCGGGCCTGTCCCCCGACTCGAGTCCAGCATCAGGAAGGACAGGGGCACGCCCTGGGAGCGCTTCGTCATGGCCCCTCACGTAACCGGGCCTCGTGAAATGGTCCACCCCTGTGCACCGAAGTGGTGCTTTCCCATGGGCCACTGGGAGCGCACTGTTCCGAGCGTCACGGCCCATCCACCAGGAGCCCTCCCATGACCACGCCCTTCTCCTTCGTCCTCGAAGTCCCCGCCGCGTCACCCGAGGAGGCCCGCCGCCACTTCCTCGCGAAGCTCTCCGTAGAGACGGACGCCGCCGACGTGCACCTGGACCTGGAGCGCGGCAAGAAGGGCTTCGTCGTCGTGGACACCCGCTCGCCGGACGCCTACGCGCAGCGCCACATCCCGGGTGCGCGGAACCTCCCCACGCGGAGCATCTCCGAGACCACCACCGCCCACTTGAGCAAGGACGACGTCATCGTCACCTACTGCTGGGGCCCGGGCTGCAACGGCTCCACCCGCGCGGCGGCGAAGCTGGCCGCGCTCGGCTTCCGCGTGAAGGAGATGCTGGGAGGAATCGAGTACTGGGTGAAGGAGGGCTACGCCACCGAGGGCACGGCGCCCCAGGGACAGCCCGTGTACGCGGAGCGCTGAGCCCGTCAGTACACGCCGATGAGGATGACCTTCACGCGCGGGTTGCCCACGTACTCCTCCAGGCGCCAGCGGCTGCGCAGCCCGTCCGAGCGGAGCCCATGGCCCGACTCCGGGGGCGCGTCCGCGCTGGCCAGCGCCTCCTTCAGGTGCGCGACGGCCCACTGGTCGAACTTCGGGTCACCCGAGCCCTCCAGCACGCGCAGGTCCACCAGCTCACCTTCACGCGTCTGCCGCACCTCCACCACCGCGGCGAGCGCCAGGATGGGCTCGGTGACATCCACCATGAACATGTTCGCCGCGCGCCCCGCCTCCACGGCCGCCTGCATGCGGTTGCGCTCCTCGAGACGGCGGTCGCGCTTCGTCGCCACGTAGGGCGAGCCCGTCTCACCGAAGCGCTTCACCGCGTCCACCTGCTCGCGCTTCATCCGCGAGGCCAGCACCTTCAGGTCCGGCGACGGCGGGTTCACCAGCTTCTTGGCGAACCGGTCCTGGAGGTTCGTGAAGTAAGGATTCACCGCGCCACTCTCGGCGCGCGCCGAGGCCGCCGCGTCCGCCGCCCAGCCATCCACGCGCGCCTGGGCCTCCTCCGCCTGCTCGCGCGCAATCACGCTCGGGTCCGTCCCCGCGTCGCCGTTGTTGCGCAGCGTCCGCCCGGACTGCGACGGGCCCACCGGCATGCCGCCCACCCAGCCCTTGGGCATCAGTGAAATCGCCGGCCCGCTCGCGCGCGGAGCATCCGCGGGCAGCTCTTCGGAACCGGGCGCGTCCTCCCTCTTCCCGCCACCGGGCGCCTGCGCGACCCGCGAGGGCTCCGTCGACGGCGAGGACGGCGGCGTGGCGGGCGCTTTCGCGATATCCGTCGGCGGACGCTCCGCCTTGCGCGGGGGCTTCGGCGGTTGCGGCGCGGAGGGGCTCGTCGCCGGAGCGGGCGTGGCCACCTGCCGCGGTGCCTTCATGGGCACGTAGACGATGTCCAGCTCCGTCACCGTCGCCGTCCGCCGCGCGGGCACGGGTCCGCTCATCCGCGACAGCGCCACGAAGAGCGCCGCGTGCAGGAGCAGCGACAGGACGACCGCGATGGACCACGAGGAGCGCCGGGACACACCTGAAGTCTGCCTCCAGTGCCTCCCGAGAAGAAGCACTTCGCCGCTCGAAATGTCCGGCCCCGAGCCCCTACCCGGTCCCTCCCAGGACGAAGGGGGCCTGGAGCCGCGTCATCGCGACCCCGTGAGCAGGCCCGTCTTCCAGGGAACCCGGGCGCGCCTCGCGATGCTCACGACGGGGCTGGCCGCCACGTGTCGTCGGGGAGACCGCCCGGTCGGCCGGCCGCTCTGCGGGCGTGATGGGGCGCCATGGCGCATGTGGGAGGTCATCCCCACTCTTCGGAAAGCTTTCTGGAGGGAGCGCCAAACCATGAACTTTCCCAGCCATGTGAATGTCCCCAGTGAGAAGCGTGAGGAGATCATCGACCTGCTCAACACGCTGCTGGCCGACTCCATCGACCTGCACTGGCAGATCAAACAAGCGCACTGGAACATCCGGGGCACGCACTTCTACAGCCGCCACCTGCTGTTCGACGACCTGGCCAAGCACGCGCGCAAGCAGGCCGACGAGTTCGCCGAGCGCGCCGGCACCCTGGGCGGCTACGCCGAGGGCACCATCCGCCTGGCCGCCAAGAACAGCGAGCTGCCCGAGTACGACCTCAAGGCGGTGGAGAGCGAGGACCACCTGAAGGCCCTCGTCGACCGCTTCGCCCGCTACGCGGCCTCCATCCGCGGCGGCATCCAGCGCTGCGACGAGCTGGAGGAGCCCATCACCGTGGACCTGCTCACCCAGGTGCTCGGGGACGTGGAGCTGGACATGTGGTTCCTGGAGAGCCACCTCAACGGCGGCGCGCGCCCGGGCATGCGCCCCGGCAAGGGTGGCCGGGACGCGGGCACCGAGCCCACGCGTCCCACCAACGCCTGAGGCCGCGACAAGGGTCCTCCCTTCCACACGGGCCCGGCGCTTCCACGAGCGTCCGGGCCCGCGTCGGCATATAGAAGGCGTCCTCGAAATCCTGGGGACGTCATATGAGCGCCGAGACACGGATGGACGGGAAGGTGTGCCTCATCACCGGGGCCACCGGCGGTATCGGCCTGGAGACCTCGAAGGCCCTCGCCCGGCTGGGCGCCACCGTGGTGCTCGTGGGCCGTGACGCCACCCGCACCCAGGCCGCCGTGGACGCCGTCAAGGCGGAGGCGCCGGACGCCCGGGTCGACTTCATCCTCGCGGACCTGAGCTCGATGTCCGCCGTGCGCGCGCTGGCGAAGGTGTTCCTCTCGCGCTACTCGCGGCTGGATGTGCTGGTGAACAACGCGGGGCTCATCATCGACCGGCGACAGGTCACGGTGGATGGGCTGGAGGCGACGTTCGCCACGAATCATCTGGCGCCCTTCCTGCTCACGAACCTCCTGCTGGACACGCTCAAGGCCAGCGGCGCCGCGCGGGTCATCAACCTGTCGTCGGACGTGCACTACATCGGCAAGCTGGACTTCGACGACCTGCAGAGCGAGCGCCGCTATGACGGCTTCCGCGTCTACGCCACGTCGAAGCTGGCCAACGTCCTGTTCACGCACGCCTTGGCGAAGCGGCTGGAGGGCACGGCCGTGACGACGAACGCGGTGCACCCGGGCGTGGTGCGCTCGGGGTTCGGGCACAACACGCTGGGCTTCTTCAAGTGGATCGTGAAGCTGGGCGGGCCGTTCTTCCTGTCGCCGGCCGGCGGCGCCAGGACGTCCATCTACCTGGCCACCTCGCCCGACGTGGAGAAGGTCTCCGGGAAGTACTTCGTCCGACGCAAGAAGAGGAAGCCGTCCGCGGCCGCGCGGGACGACGCCCTCGCAGAGCAACTCTGGCGCGAAAGCGCGCGGCTCACGGGAGTCAGCACACCATGATTGACCTGTACACGTTCGCCACGCCCAACGGGCGCAAGGTCTCCATCGCCCTGGAGGAGCTGGGGCTGCCCTACACCGCGAAGTCGGTGGACATCTCCAAGGGCGAGCAGTTCAAGCCCGAGTTCCTGGCCGTCAATCCCAACAACAAGATTCCGGCCATCGTCGATGCGCAGGGGCCGGGTGGACAGCCCATCACCGTGTTCGAGTCGGGCGCCATCCTGCTGTACCTGGCGGAGAAGACGGGGAAGCTGATGCCCTCGGACCTGCGCGGCAAGGCGCAGGTGACGCAGTGGCTGATGTTCCAGATGGGCGGCGTGGGCCCCATGTTCGGGCAGCTCAACCACTTCGCGCGCTTCCACTCCTCGAAGATTCCCTACGCCATCGACCGGTACACGCAGGAGTCGAAGCGGCTGCTCAAGGTGCTCGACGGGCAGCTCGGCAAGGGGGACTACGTCGCGGGGGCGTACTCCATCGCGGACATCTCGCTGTACCCGTGGGTCGCGGGCTCGCAGAGCTACTTCCCGGAGCTGTTCGCGGGCCTGACACGCGTGCCGCAGTGGCTCGCGCGCGTGGGCAGCCGCCCCGCCGTGCAGCGGGGCATGAAGGTTCCCTGAGTCGTCCTCCCGGGATGCGGCCGGACGACGGCCGCGTCCCCGCTTGTTGTCCTCCGTCATGCCCACGCTCGAACAACTCGTCTTCGACAACACCTACGCCCGCCTGCCGTCTGGATTTGGAGCGAGGGTGGCGCCCCGCGCCTTCCCGAACGCCCGGCTGTTGAGCGTGAACCCCTCGGCGATGCGGCTCTTGGGGTTGGAGCCGGAGGAGGCTCGGCGGCCTGAGTTCGTCGAGGTCTTCGGCGGTGGCAGGCCGCTGCCGGGCATGGAGCCCTTCGCCATGGTGTACGCCGGGCATCAGTTCGGCGTGTACGTGCCTCGGCTGGGGGACGGGCGCGCGCTGCTGCTGGGCGAGGTGCGCACGACGGACGGGGCGAAGTGGGATTTGCACCTGAAGGGAGGCGGGCCCACGCCGTTCTCGCGGGGTGGGGATGGGCGCGCGGTGCTGCGCTCGTCCATCCGTGAGTACCTGTGCGGTGAGGCGATGCACGGGCTGGGCATCCCGACCACGCGGACGTTGTGTCTGATTGGAGGGGATGAGCCGGTGTACCGCGAGGAGGTGGAGACCGGCGCGATGATTGTGCGGATGGCGCCCTCGCACGTGCGCTTCGGGACGTTCGAGTACTTCCACTACACGGAGCAGCCCGAGCAGGTGGCGCGGCTGGCGGACCACGTCATCGACGGGCACTTCCCGCACCTGTCCGGGGTGGAGGGCCGGTATGCGCGGTTCTACGCGGAGGTGGTGGAGCGCACGGCGCGGCTGGTGGCGCGATGGCAGGCGGTGGGCTTCGCGCACGGGGTGATGAACACGGACAACATGTCCATCCTGGGGCTCACGCTGGACTATGGGCCGTTTGGGTTCCAGGATGACTTCGAGCCGGGGTTCATCTGCAACCACTCGGACCACCGGGGCCGGTATGCGTTCGACCAGCAGCCGCGCATCGCGATGTGGAACCTGGCGTGTCTGGGTGAGGCGCTGCTGACGCTGATGACCGAGGACGAGGCCCGCGCGGCGCTGGCCACGTTCGAGCCGACGTTCAGCGCGCACTTCCTGTCCTTGATGCGCGAGAAGCTGGGGCTCCAGGAGGCGCGCGAGGAGGACCGGGCGCTCGTCGGGGATTTGTTCTCGGTCATGGCCGAGGCGGCGGTGGACTACACGCGCTTCTTCCGGGCGCTTGGGCGGGTGGAGGACGCGGCGGTGATGTTCGCGGACCGCGTGCCGTTCGATGGCTGGGCGGAGCGCTACCGGGCGCGGCTGGCGGCGGAGGGGAGCGTGGATGAGGAGCGCCAGGGGCGGATGGAGCGGGTGAATCCCAGGTATGTGCTGCGCAACTGGATGGCGCAGGCGGCCATCGAGCGGGCACGGCAGGGGGACTATTCGGAGGTCGTGCGGTTGCTGTCCGCACTGGCGGACCCCTTCACCCAGCGCCCCGAGTACGAGGAGTACACGGTGGCGCCGCCGGCCTGGGGTCGGCACCTGGTGGTGAGCTGCAGCTCTTGAGGGGCTGGCTGGTGTTCGAGGGAAGTGGTGGATTAGAAAGACGGCCATGCGTCAGGTCGTCATTCCCAAGAACGAGCTCAGTGAGTTCGATTTGCCCCGGGTGTGCGTCATCACCGGGCAGACAGAAGGCATCACGTTCCAGCCGGTGAAGTTCTCGTGGTATCCGCGCTGGCTGCTCATCTTCGTGCCGTTCGCGGCGCTCATCGTGTTGCTCGTGGCGATGCTGCTGACGAAGAAGGCGCAGGGGACGCTGCCGTTCAGCGAGGAGGGCTGGGCGCAGTGGAAGCGCGCGAAGCTGGTCTTCGGGTTGTCGTTCCTGGGGACCATCGCCGTGTTGTTCGGCTCCATCTTCACGTTCGGCGGGAACACGCAGACCGGGAGCTACCTGATGGTGGGGGTCCTGGTGGCGGTGCTCGTGCCCGTGGTGGCGTACTTCGCGGTGGTGCAGGGGAAGGTGCCGCAGGTGTTGCGCATCGACGACCGGAACATCACGTTGCGGCTGCCCAGCGATGAGGCGGCGTCCGCCATTTTGAGGCACCTGCAGGCGGGACAGGCCTCGCGGGCGATGCCGGCGCGTGAGGTGCGCTCGGCATGAGCGTGGAGGCTCCACCGGAGGGAGCGAGCTGCGCGGCACATCCGGACGCCGAGGCGAGCTGGGTGTGTCTGCGGTGTGGCACGTTCATGTGCCCGGCGTGTGAGCGTCGGGTGCGGCCGGAGGCACGGCCCATGTGTCCGACGTGCTGGGATTTGCGCTCGCGCGTCGTGCCGGGGCAGGAGGGCACCAGCAAGTCGACGGTCATCACGGGCTTCGTCCTGGGTGTGCTGTCAGTGCTCCCCTTCTGCTTCATCCTGCAGGCGGGCGCGGTGATCATGAACCTCGTGATGATGAGCCGCGTGGAGAAGACGCCCGAGCTCGCGAGACTGCGCTGGATGCCCATCGCGGGCCTCGCCTGCTCGGGACTTGGCTTCGCCATCACGCTGCTGGTGTGGATGCTGGGGGGCGACCTGCGGGACTGAGCGACGACAGCCACACCAGGCCATCGCTCACAGGCGATTTCTGCCCCGGCCCCCATCTGCTGTAGCTCCATCCAGTCGTCCGAAGAAGTCCTCAGGGAACTCGACTTCCAGATGTCCACGCTGTTCGAGGTGGTCGAACAAGCGGTTCGTCACGTGTCGAAGCTCAGCGATTTTGAGCTTCATCCCTCAGACCTCGTCGAGTTCCACGCCCAGGGCGCCAATGAGGCCCCAGAGCTCGTCCTCTCACCAGAGTTCCAGCTTCAACTGCGACGCCTCGCGCAAACTCGCCGCCTCCCTACCCCAGTAGGTGCGCGTCGCACCATCAGCCATCAGTTCCTTCTTACAGCGAGTCATGAGCCATGAAGACCACGCCAAGAAACCTGGAGGCTTATCCACCTCTTTCTCTCCTTCATAGTACCGAGCCTTGAAAAACAGACGCCCCGGGCGCATCACGGAGTTGTTCACCCTACATGGACTGAACTCAACGACTGGCGAGTCAGTCGAATCCACCCTGTAGAGATTCCTACCTGGAATCGGTTGAAACCGGACCCCAAGCGCGTCCACGCCCCTAACCAGATAAACCATGTGGGTTTGCTCCGCGAGCACACCTTTAGCGTCGACAACACAAGGCGTCTCAGTCAGGCCCTTGACCACTCGGAATTCCTCTCCCGCACGAAGAACCGCCTCCAATGCCTTTACATCCATACCCGTAAGGCACACTGCCATTTGTCGTCCCACAAAGACCTCGTCAACTGTACGAGCAGAATCGCTGGCGAAACTCGGCCACCTCTTGAACTTCTTGGTTCAGACCTCGTCGAATCTGCCGCCGAAGATGCCATTGGCCTCCAGCGCGTCCTTGAGGTCCTCATCGACGATGATGGGAGCGTGCCATCCCCAGGTCCGGAACACGCGAGCGTCGCCAACCTTCGTCTTGTCGATTCGCAACCTGGACACTGAACGGTACTCCCCGACCCGCTCCGTGTACTCGTCCGCGGTACGAATCTGGACCGCCGCGCATGCGGCGTCATCGATGCACCGAATCTCCCGAGCCACGTTGAGCAGGAAGAAAGGTTGAGACTCTCCCTCGACATCCACCGAGAAGAGCTGAACATCTTCGGGAGCCATCTGGCGGAACAGGGACGCGACCCGGTCGCTGACAATCGGCGCCTGCCCTGCCCCTGCGGTCGTGAAGTCCAGTGGAGCCCCTGCTTGGTAGAGCGGGATGCGCAATCGCTCGGTCAGCTCGACCGGCTTCCCCTGGATGAACTGCCAGATGTCCTCGATCTCGTCTCCGGCGGGATTCTGAGGGTCCGACAGGTACCAACGGCCGGGCACGTATACGTCGATCTTCAAATCAAAGAAGCGGCGCCCCATGTGTCATCCCTCGATGTCCTTCAACACCAGCTTCCGGAGCCAACTGCCAGGGGTCGTCAGGTCTCGTGCAATCTTCGCCAGTTCGTCGACAAGCGCGACACGGCACTTCGCGGGCCCTCGACAGCCCTGCATGGCGTCCGTGAGCCGGCGGAGCACCTCCTGGTGATACTCAGCAGGATGCGGGCCCTTGTGCCCCTGGATTCGTACGAGATTCGCGGTGTCATTCAGGCTCATGTTCGCTCGTTCGAAGAGCGCCTGGAAGATCGGCGTCCATGGGCCACCGGATACCTCGGAGATCTCGTTCTTGTCGGTGCAGATATGGTGGACGTTGCCCTCCGGGTCTCCCTGGATGACGCCCCCAGCCTGCGCGGAGGCGCCCGGTCCCATCGCCACGGCGGCGACCGCCGTCGGCGCGAGCGTCACGTTCAACACTCCGGCGGAGGCCACTGAAATCGCCTGGACCTCGCCGACCAGGGCCCCCGTGAGGAGAAACCCACCCTCCATCTGGGCCCGGGAAGCCGCGTGAGCGAAGCCCGGCAGCCTGGGCCCCTGCGCGGCCATCGCCCCCCTTCCGCCCAGCGCCGACAACGCGACCACCACCAGGACTCGCGCGCCGTTGTCTCCGAGGAGCTTGCCGAAGCGGTGCCCCGCCCGCTCCAGGTCCGCGAAGTTCGCCGCAGCCTTCGACTCGTCCATGAGCCGCAGGAACCCCTGCCCCAGATTCCACACCGGCCCGGTCCCCAGGTACGCAATCAACGACGCCGTCAGCGCCACCGCGACGAGCTTCGTGATCGGCTCCGGCGCCACCAGCATCACCAGCGCCGTCCCAATCATGGAGGTCACCATCGCCCGCAACGCAGCCGCGTTCACCACGTCACCCAGCGCCTCCTCCACTCCCTCCCAGACCGTGTCGAGCGCGAAGTAGAGCGCCATCATCCTGCGCTCCATCGGCCCCAGCGCGAGCCCTCCCGCCAACATCCCCAGGCAGTTTCCAGGATCGTCCTGCCGCTGGCAGATGCGCTCGTACTCCGGAGAAACCGCGCGCCCCCGCGCCCCATCCACGAATCCACCCGAGGACGCGAGCAACGAGCGCCGGAGGTCCTCCTCCTCACTCTCCCTGAACGCCACATCCAGCTTCATGTCGAGCACGAGCCGGGAGACCACCTCCTTGAAAGCGTCTTCTTCAATCTCGACCGGCGCTGACTCCACCGGCGTGTAGGCGATGGACGTCCCCTGCCCGGTCCTCAGGTTCACGACCCGGGACGCTGAACACCCGACACCGAGCAACAGCAGTGCGATGAGCCCCTCGAGCTTCATGTCTTCCCCCCAACCCTGACGCCAATGCCTCGGGCGGTGCGGCGCGACATAACAGCCCAGACAGACAACCTCAAGGGTCACCAACCAAACGAGTGACTCCATACATCTTTCCATCTCCACTCCAGCGACGGCGCCACCCGGCACTTGAGTTCCCGCCCCGCGCTCGCCCAGGATGTCCGCATGCGCGCCCTGCTGCTCCTCGCCGTGCTCCTGGCCTCCTTCGCCCAGGCCCAGACGGCCCGTCCCTCGTCCCTGATTCCGAACTTCGACGACGCCCGCGACAAGGCCCCCGAACGCTCGTGCGACAAGGACTGGAGCGGCCGCGTCACCTGGGGACTCTGCACTCTCTCCCGGCAACCCGACGCGCTCTGGTTCCTCGAGAAGAACGACGCCCTCATTCGCGGCAGCTCGAAAGTCTGCGGCCAGGACCAGTCCATCAAGAGCCTCACCCTGTCGAGCTGCGGCAAGCCCGATGCCACCGTCGTCGACGCCACGCCCTGCGCCGCGCGGATCACCACCTGCCTGCATGAGCTCGGCACGGGCCTCATCGCCGTGGAGCACTACGACGTCGGCAACTCCACCACCTACGTGCGCGTCTACGACGTCCCCAACCGCAAGCGCCTCACCTCAGAGCAATGGACCAACGGCTGCACCTCCAGCGCCTGCTCCGTGGGCGCCCTCCAGGACGTCGATGGCGATGGCCTCCCGGAAATCGTCTTCCGCCAGTCCCGCGAACCCACCGCCCGCCCCGAGCGCATCCTCAAGTGGAAGGGCTCCTCCTTCCAGGACGTCGGCCGCTTCCTCTGGAAGGGCCAGCCCACCCAGGCCCGGTAGACTTCCCGACACTCGGAAGGTTGGCGACCCGTAACGTCGCCCACAGGGCTCTTGCCGGGCCGCGCCTCCGGCACGACCTTTCACCTTCCATGACGACGGACCTCTCCCGCCTGCCCACCCGCGGGCCCCAGGGCGCCTTCCACGTCGTCGTCGAGTCGCCTCGCGGCTCGACGGTGAAGCTCAAGTACGACACCGCGCTCTCGGCCTTCTCGCTCTCACGTCCCCTCACCCGGGGACTGCGCTACCCCTTCGACTGGGGCTTCATCCCCTCCACCCTCGGCCCGGACGGCGACCCGCTCGACGCCATGGTCCTGTGGGACGACTCCACCTGGCCCGGCGTCGTGCTGCCCTGCCGCGCCCTCGGTGTCCTCCAGGTCGACCAGAAGAAGAAGGACGGCAAGCCCGGGGAGCGCGAGCGCAATGACCGCATCCTCGCCATCCCCACCCAGGCGCCCCGCGCCGAACAGCTGCGCACCTACCAGGACATCTCCAGCCGAGAGCGCGATGAGCTCGCGCACTTCTTCCTCACCGTCGTCCACTTCGCCGACAAGGACGCCCGGGTCCTCGGCTGGGAAGGCCCCGAGGCCGCCGAGCAGATGATTCGCACCTACGCCGCGAAGGGAGGCTAGGCCCCATGGCTCAACCCACGCCCATCCGAGGTCTCGGCCCCGACAGCGAGCTGGGACAGGCCGCGCGCCGCATCCTCGCCGGACGACTCGCCGATGTCCGCAAG
Organism: Myxococcus sp. XM-1-1-1; assembly: GCF_020037095.1. Taxonomy (NCBI): domain Bacteria; kingdom Pseudomonadati; phylum Myxococcota; class Myxococcia; order Myxococcales; family Myxococcaceae; genus Myxococcus; species Myxococcus sp. XM-1-1-1. The sequence continues at coordinate 81,432 of NZ_JAIQDH010000002.1, read as the reverse complement.
CCGGAGTCCAAGCTCAACGGCACCATCGACGACGACGCCGTCCACGACATGCGCGTCGCCACCCGCAGGCTCCGCGCCGCCCTCCAGGTGTTCCGCCCGCTGGGTGGACTCACCAAGCTGGAGCACGAGGTGAAGCGCCTCCAGGACGCGCTGGGCGACGTGAGGGACCTACACGTCCAGGCTTCATGGCTCGAGGACGTCGCGAAGAAGGCGCGCCGGGAGAAGCCGGAGACCCGCAAGGGCATCGCCGCGCTGGGCAAGGCCCGGCTGACCGGCCTGGAGGCACGGGAGAAGCGACTGCGCTCGGAGCTGAAGCGCTGGTCGTCCCGCACCCTGCCTCGCATGCTGCGCAAGGTGGATGGGCTGGAGGATGACCATCGCTTCGGCGGGCGCCGCGTGAAGGAGCCCCTGCACTGGCGCGTGCGCCGCGTGCACAAGCGGATGAAGGTCTACATGGACGCGCCCGACGCGACTTCCGCCCATGTGCTGCGCAAGGAACTGAAGAAGCTGCGCTACGAACTCGAGATCTTCCAGCCCGCCTTCCGGCGGACGCTCGGCGCGATGACCGAGATGCTCGTCCCGCTCCAGGAAGGACTCGGCGAGCTGCACGACGCGGACGTCCGGCTGGAGGTCTTCGAGCGGCTCGCCGCGGGCGGCAAGCCCCAGGAGCGCAAGGCGGCTCGCGCCCTGCTCCCCCTCATCCGAGAAGGCCGCGCGAAGCGCTCCGCCGAGATTGCGCGCGAGCTCCAGCGCTGGCACGCCGAGGACATCCCCCGGCGGCTGCTCCAGGTCCTCTCGTAGCGCGTCGGGCGGGCTCAGGGAGCAGGGGCGTCGAAGAGGGCCTTCTGGATGGGCAGGGCCTCCTCCAGGTGCCCCTGCACCGTCTTGCGCTGCGCCGTCAGCGCCTGGCGCAGGGCCTCGTTGTCCGACTGGGACAGCAGCAGGGAGTCCATCAGCATCGCCGTGCGCGCATGGAGCGCGAGTTGCACGTCCATCAGCGCCAGGTCGAAGCGCGTCCCCTCCAACGAGTCCATCTCCGCCATCATGTGCTGGGCCTCCGCCATCAGCATCGAGGACAGCTCGCTGTCCGCGGGCCGGAGCCCCTGGTCCACGGCCAACAGGCCCAGCTCCTCGCGCGCCACGGTGTGCTCGGTGACCATCTTCACGCTGAAGTCCCGCACCGACGCGGTGGTCGCGCGAGACTGCCCGAGCGCCCCGAAGGCAACCTCGCTCTCGTTCGCGACCTGCACCACCCGGAGGATCTGCGCGTCCGTGAGCTCCACCGTCTGCGTGCTGAGCCCCGGCACCGGGCTCTCGCTCGACTCACTCATGCAGCCCACCGCGAACACCACCGCGCCCGCCAGCAGCGCGCCCATCCACCCTCTCACCCCGTGCATGTCCCCTCCCCGTTCTCCACCCAGGCTGGCGGAGGTTGGGGAGGGGCAGGTGCGAGCGGTATGGGCGCGGGAACCGTTGCCACTGTCCGACGGACGATAGGTGCCCGACCAGCGACGCTCAGCCGTCGCAATCCAAAGGACAGCTCTGGTGCGTCTCCGCACCGGTGCAATAGCCGTCACCGCACCCGTCAACCGGAGCGTCGCAGTCCGCCGGGCAGCTCTGGGGCGTCTCCGCACCGAGGCACGCGCCGTCCCCGCACGTGTCCGTTGGAGGCTCGCAGTCCGCCGGACACGTCACCCAGTCCTCGCCGGAGCCACACTCCCCATCCTTCTTGCAGAGCGCGGGCTCCTGCGGTTCGTCCCACAGGGACGCGGCCTCGCTGGCGGTCGGCTCGAGGGCTTGCTCGACGGCTCCACCACAGCCCATCACCACGCCCAACCCCAGTGCTCCCAGGATGACGACGAGACGCTGCTTCATGATGAGACCTCCTCGGATGTTGTGAGGAGGCCTTTCGTATCACGAGGCGCTTTTCGACACCCCATCACCGGAGCGATGGGATTACTGCTGCGGTGTGGGTTGCGTGTCCTGGAGTGGGGTGCTGGAACCAGTGGGCCCGCCTGGCGAGGTGGCCTCGATGCGCGTGGCGGTGGCCTCGCCTGACTCATCCATGGTGTACGCGGCGCGCACCTGGGCGCCCTCCGGGAGGTCCTCGGCGACCGACTGGATGCCATTCACCATCACCAGCGTCGAGGGGCTCACCGTCACGCGGAGCTGCGGCTCGCCGTTCTGGCTGAGCAAGACCTCGCTCTCGGAGGCGCGCACCACCTCCCCGGTGAACTGTTGTTCGGCGCCGAGCTGGGCCCCCGAGGACGCCGTGCCGCCCTGCCACGTCCCCGTGGACGGGACGGGGAGCATGACCACGGGCTGCTGGGGTTGCTGTGTGACCGTCCCAGTCTGCGACTGGGTGCCGGTGGTTTCTGTCTGAGACTGTGTCTGGATGTCGGTGGACGGCGCGGTAGCCACCGGCTGCTGCTGGGTGTCCGCGGTGGGCTGCTGTGGCTCCGCGGTGCCGAGAATCTGTTCCTGCTGCTGCCGTGCATCGAGTTGCTCGAGGGGTGAGAGCGGCTGGGGCGGCTCCTCGACCGGCTGCGAGGTTTGCGCCGAGCTGCTCGAATCGGTCGAGGGCAAGGTCTGCGATTCACCCGCCGCGGAGGAGCCTCCAATTCCCGGCTCCGCGGTGGACTGGGACGGGACCGACGAACTCGATGATGAGGTCTCCGAGCCCGTGCCACCGACCGCCGCCGCGCTGGACTGGCGCGCCTGCTGCTCCGCGCGCAGCTCGGCCTGCCGCTCCGCCGCGCGCTCCGCCTGCCTTTCAGACTCGAGATCGCTGGCGTCATCCGTCAGCGTCCCCGTGGCGCCAGCGCTCTGCTGGGCCTGCGCCTGCTGCTGCGCCTCACTGCCCTGCTGTCCCGCCTGTACGGACTGCTGCTGCGCCTCCGAGCCTCCCGGTGCAGTCTGACCCGCTTGAGCCGCCTGTGCGGACTGCTGCTGCGCCACTGCGCCTTGCTGTCCCGCCTGCGCCTGTTGCCGTGTCGTCGGGTCCACCTGCCCCGCCTGCGTGGCCTGCTGCTGTGTCTGTCCCGCCTGTGCGGCTTGTTGCTGGGCTGCGGTGGCCTGCTGTCCCGCCTGCGTGGCCTGTTGCTGAGCCGCGGTGGCCTGCTGGCCCGCCTGCGTGGCCTGCCGCTGTGCCTCGGCCGCCTGCTGTCCCGCCTGCGCGGCCTGCTGCCGTGCATCCGCACCCGCCTGGGTGCCCTGCTGCGGCTCCGCCTGCCCCTGGCCCGACTGCCGTGCCTCCGCGGACTCGCGCTCGGCCCGGCCCTTCGCTTCGTCCAGCTCGCGCTGCTCCCGCTGGACGTCCTCGCGCGCCTGGGTGGCCTGCTGTTTCTGCTCGTCCTCCTGCGACGACTTCGACCGACATCCCGTGACGAGCAACGCGGCGCCCGCGGCCACCGCCCACTTCGCGCGGAGCTTCATGAGTCCTCCTGTCGTGACTGCCCGAACAAGAAACATGGGAAGTCATCGAACTCCGCCAACCCACGCCCTCTCCGGGCGGCCGCCCACTCGGCCGTCCTGCATCGGGCAGCCCACCTCACGACGCCCTACCCTTTCCGGGACTTTGGGGATAAGGGGCGCACCCCCATGCACGCCTGCGGACTCGACTTCGGAACCAGCAACACCGCGGCGGCCCTGCCCGACGGCACGGTGCTGTCCCTGCAACCCCACACCTCGGAGCCCCGGCTCTATCGCTCCGTCATGTTCTTCCCGGACGACGAGCGCGAGATCTACACGGGCGCCGACGCCATCAACCGCTACCTCGAGGACAACACCGGGCGCTTCATCCAGTCCGTGAAGTCCTTCCTCCACTCCAGCTCCTTCCGCGCCACCCAGGTCAAGGGCCGCACCTTCACCATCGAGGACCTGGTCGCCATCCTCCTGCGCCGCGTGCGCGAGGCCGCCGGCGCCCACATGGGCACGCCCCCGGAGGCCGTCATCCTCGGCCGCCCCGCCGTCTTCACGCCGGACCCGGACGCGGACGCCCTCGCCCAGAAGCGCCTGCAGCGCGCCGCCGAGCTCGCCGGCTTCCAGCACATCGAGTTCCTCATCGAGCCCATCGCCGCCGCGCTCGCCTACGAGGCCCAGCTCACCCGCGACGAGCTGGTCCTCGTGGCCGACTTCGGCGCCGGCACCACCGACCTCACCCTGATGCGCCTGGGCCCCTCGCGCCGGGGCGCCAAGGACCGCCGCCCGGACGTCGTCGGATCCACCGGCGTGCGCATCGGCGGAGACCGCTTCGACGCCGAAATCATGCGCCACAAGCTCTTGCCCCGCTTCGGCGCCGGCTCCACGTACCGGGTGCGCGGCCTGAGCGACAAGCGCCTGCCCATTCCACAGCACATCATGGCCAAGCTGCTGTCCTGGCACGAGATGTCCTTCATCCGTGAGAAGTCCACCCAGGAGCTGCTCAATACGATGATGGAGACCAGCGACAAGCCGGCCGAAATCGAGGCCCTCCACGACCTGGTCGTGGACAACCTGGGCTACCGCCTCTTCCGCGCCATCGAGGCCGCCAAGGTGCGCCTGTCCCGCGACGACGTCGCCACCATCGACTTCGAGGAGGCCCGCATCAACCTCCACGAGCCCATCACCCGCGCCGAGTTCGACGCCTTCAGCCAGCCGCTGCTCGACGAGCTGGAGCAGTGCACCCAGGGTCTGCTCGCGCGCCACCCGGAGGCCGAGCACATCGACGCGGTGTTCCTCACCGGTGGCTCGTCGCAGATTCCCGCCGTGCGCCAGCTCTACGTGCGCCGCTTCGGCGAGGAGCGCGTGCGCACCGCGGACGCCTTCACCTCCGTCGCCGAGGGCCTCGGCCGAGCCTCCGCCACCCTGGGCTGAGCCCGCTCACTCGAGGTAGAGGATTTCGGGCCCCGACACCCGGAGCAAGACCTCTCCCGCGTGGTCGCCCTCCTTCAGGCGGCGGCCCCACCACGCGATGGCCGCGTCGACCTGTCCATAACCGACGACGTCGACCCAGGCCGCATGGGGCGCATGGCAGCCGGGCCGGGACACCGTGGTGACCCCACGCTCCGTCCCGGGCGCGCCAATCAACACGCCGGTGTTGCCGCGCTGCTCGATGGCCTCGGGCTGACCGTCGACCAGCGGCGCGAAGACCCGCGTCCCCTGCCCCGTGAGCACGAGGAGACGGTGGCCCGGGTACTCCTCCGGCTTGCACCACGCGACGGTGTAGCCGTCCTGCGCGCCCATGCGAGTCTTCACCTGGTCGACCGTGCCCAGTGGCGCCCACACCTGGATGACGATGGCGCCCTTGCGATGCCCCTCCTGCATCCAGCGCCCCAGGTACGCGATGAGCGCATCCAGCACCTGGAAACTGGGAGCCACCAGCACCCTGTTGCCGGGCTCACACAGCCACACGAAGCCCGGCTCGCAGCGCTCGAACAGCCATCCCTGGTCGCGCAGGTAGTCGTAGTCGAGTCCCTCGACACGCGATAGCACCCGCTCGGGTCGCGCCGCCGAGGGGAGCTGGGACGCCATCATCACGGGATGTTCGATGCTCAGGCCGGGCGCGAGCCGCCGCTCCAGCGCGACATCACCCTGCCGCCGTGACGTCGTCGCCAGGGGCACCTCGCCCAGGCCCGTCACCACGACATCGCCCAGGTGTCCCTGGTGGCGAGCCGTCTGCAAGAAGCTCAGCGTCACCGAGTAGCCGACGTATCTCCCCGGCCGCGTCCGCACGTCGGACTCGCTCCCCAGGGGAGGCACCGGACGCACCGCGCGCGGGGCACACGCGCCCAGCACGAGCCCCGCAATCACACCCACGACCAGGAGCCTGTGTTCCATGGGCTCGGAGCATTCCCTCCGGAAGGCCCCGCACGCCAATCATGGAATCGGCATGGCTTTCCCGACAGCACCGCGCCGCCCGGAGACACCTGCTCCGGACGGCGCGAGGGACATCACTCCACCCAGGCGACGTTGCCCAGGCCCGCGGCGACCATGTCGCACACGTAGAAGATGTCGTCGTAGGGGTAGTCGTCGTAGACGCCGCGCGCGGGGATGCAGCGCGCCGTGGACGGCGACGGGGCGTTCAGGGACGCCGCCAGGTCACGGCAGCTCTGGTGGTCCGTCGGGCCCGAGCACTCCTCGGTGCACGAGTCCGCGCGAATCCAGTACGGGTTGTAGAGCGGGTACGAGTCCGCCTCCAGCCAGCACAGGCCCGAAGCACACTCGGAGTCATACTGACAGCCGCCGCCCGTGGCCGTCAGGCCCTGGGTCTGCTCCGTGGTCTCCGGCGTCGGCTCGGCCGGGGCCTGCTCCGGCGCCGCGTTGCTGCAGCCGAACAGCGAGAGCGACAGGATGGAAGCCGTCACTGCGAGGAAGTTCCGCATTCGATGCGCACCTTTCCAGGTGAGGGGGAGCGCACAACCAAGCATTCCCCGCGAACAGAGCCAAGGGGCCTTCTCGTAAATTCTTATTTACGGAGACAAAACAAGGTTTCCGTTGACTCGGGCTACATCGGCCACCTCGGAGCACTCCGAGGTGGCCGGAGGCCCGTGGCTAGCGGGCGCGGCGGGTGGCCTTGCCCTGCAGCTCGAGGAGGGTGTCCTCCACCGCGGCGCGCAGCTCCTGGATGATGGTGTCGAGGAAGGGGCGGCCCTCCAGGTCCTCGGTAATCCAGGGGTCCATGATGACGGAGCGCAGCACGGTGATGCGGCCCTCCTCGACGTCCTCGGGCGTGGGCGTGCCCAGGAGCCGCTCCTGGTAGTCGGCGAAGAACTTCTTGCCGTAGTCCGCCTCGATGAAGTCGGTGGTGCTCACCAGCAGCCGGTAGCCGTAGATGTCGCGGCCATCCGCCTTCACGCCGAGCCTGTCGTAGATGCCCCGGTTGAAGTCATTCGCCTTGGCGAGGCTGGGATTGAGCCCGTCCGCCGTCTGGAAGTTGAAGGCATACGTGAGGATGTTGAGGTCCGCGCCCATCTCTCGCAGCAGCTCCAGCTCCTCGGAGCGGGCGCTGGCGAGCAGCTCCTCGTGGCGCTTGTTGGAGAGCTGGTGTCGCAGCGTCTCCAGCGCCTTCTGCGTCCCGCCGTACTTCTTGCGCAGGTTCTCCGGCAGCTCGAAGCGCGGGCCGGGCACCACCCGGTAGCCGTCCGCCACCGCGTTCATCATCAGGAGGCGCGCGTGGAACAGCTTGCAGTTGTAGAGCGCCCTGCCCAGGATTTTGCCGTAGCCGCGCTGGTCGGGCGGCACGACGGCGTGGCTCAGGTACACGCCCGCCGCGGCGGCGCCGGGCTTGGAGCCCTCGATGCCGTACTTGCCCACCGTGAGGTCCTCCTGGCTGCCCGCGGTGTTGATGTACGGCGCCTCGAAGGCCACGAGGCTGCGCATCGCCTGGTTGCGGTAGCACAGCGCGCCCGCGGGGTACGGCAGGTAGCCCGTCTTGTGCGGGTCCACGGTGATGGTGTCCGCCTCCGGCAGCGCCTCGAACTGCTTCATCGCGTAGGTGCTCAGCTGCAGCACCGGCGCCGGCGGCCCCGAGCGCGCCCCCTTGGGTCCGGGCGCCGGACGCAGGAGCGACGCGAAGTAGCCGCCCCACGCCGCGTCCGCGTGCACGCAGAAGGTCATGTCCAGCGGGTGGTACTTCTGCTTGCGCAGGCCCACCACCGACGCGAGCGGGTCCACCAGCCCCTCCTCCGTGGTGCCCATCACCGCCGTCACCGCGATGACCGGCCGCTTGTCCGCGCGGCACTGGTCCAGCCGCGACTCCAGCATCTCCATGTCCATGCGCCCGGCCTCGTCCAGCGGGACGCTGTACATGTGGTCCGCGCCCAGGCCGAGGATGGCCGCGGCCTTGGGCAGCGAGTAGTGCTTGGAGCCCGGCACCATGAACACCGGCGCCTTCACGTCGCCCAGGTGGCGCCGGGTGAACTCCACCAGGCCCAAATCCTGGAGCGTGTAGTCGGACAGCCGCGCCGTCAGCGTCTCCACCGGGATGCCGAACTGCTCCTGGATGCGCGTGGGCAGCCCCAGCACCTCGTCCACCTCCAGGTTGAGCGCCTGCCACGCGTTCAGGTCCAGCAGCCGCGCCTTCGTGTCGGACGGCAGGGTGACCTCCAGCCCCTTCGCGGCGGCGAGCGCGGGCTCCTTGCTCAAGGCCTCGCGCAGGGACAGCGGGTAGAACTTGAGGTTGCGCGCGGCCCACATCGCCTCGATGTTGGCGGTGGTGCCGCCACACGTCAGGTGGCTCCAGGGCCGCACCTGCCCCTGCTCGGCGTAGCCCACCATGCGACACAGGTCCTCACCGACGCGGACCTCCAGCACCGTCGTCAGCGGTGAGGCCTCCAGCGCGACGTTGTTCTGGTTGTAGAGCATGGCCGCGAAGTAGCCCGCCATGCCCGGCAACGTCTGGTCCCACGTCATGTGGCCCTGGTAGCGCATGCTGAAGAACGGCGCGGACTTCTTCAGCTCGGCCAGCAGCGTGTCGAACTCCGTGTGCAGCGTGTCCAGCGCGCGCAGGTAGCCCGGGTCTCTCTTGATGCTCTGAGTGATGGCGGGCGGGTCCGTGGGGTGGAAGTTGCGGCGCCAGAAGGAGTGGTCTCTCAGGGCCTCCAGCACCAGCTGCTCGAACAGCTCCGCGTTCTCCGCGCGCGGGCCCAGGAACCACGCCTCCACGTCGCGTCCGCCCGCGAGCGGCGACACCTCCGTGCGCGCCGAATCCCAGGGGACCTCTCGGTGCACGAGCTGATTGCGGTCCAATCGCTCGCGCAACGCCTGCTTCAAGCTGTCGAGGGCACGACCGGCGTAGTCCGGTTGGGACTTGTTAGCCATGAGGGACGCTCCTTGCCGACGGGGAAGGACCGTGGCGCGACGTGGGGCGCGCGCTGGGGGAGGGCCACGGTCCGCGCCAGACATACAGGACCCGTGTCCCGCGCCCATCACGCTCGCGACGTGGCGACAATTCCAGACAGTCCCACCGCCCTCCGGGGCCGGGAGCCGTTGACCCCTCCCTCAAAGGCAGACGGCCCGCTCGAAGGCGGGCCGCTTCCCCATCGACAGGTGCTCGACTACGGCCCCGCGTCCACCTCGCGGCTGAGCCAGCCCACGCCGCCACGACCGTCGCGCGCCACCACGTACACGGTGAGGCGCTGGGGCGTCTTGGGCGTCTCGTACTTCGACGTGGGGTCGCCCGGCTTGCCGTCCACCGGCTCCAGCGAGCGGAACTCCTTCACCTCGCCGTCCCCCGTGACGAACCAGCTGTAGAAGACCTGCTCCGTCTCCGCGCCGTCCTCGCCGGTGAACACCTCCAGGCTGCCCTCGGTGAGCGTGGGGCGGAACACCACCTCCTGGTCCAAGGGCAGCGGCCCCACCAGCGGCGCGTCGTTCCACAGGATGTCCGCCACGCCCGGGTTGTGGTTCGGCTCGCGCGTCATGCGCACCAGCACCTGGCGCACGCCGCGCTCGGTGCCCTCGGGCGTGCCGGAGCCGTCCGTCGCCTCGTAGCCCACGAACAGGGGGATGCCCTTCTCCAGCGCCGCGCGCGTGCGCGGGTCGTCCGGGTCGGGCGTGGCGCCGCCGTTGGGGTTGGCGGCCTGGAGCGCCTGCCGCAGCACCGCCTGCACGTCGGGGTTCTGCAAGGACAGGGTGCCATCCGCCAGCGGCACGCCGTTCTCACCGGGGCAGCGGCCGTCGTACGGGTTGCCGTTGAGCCGGCACAGCGCGTAGGTGACGGTGACGGGCCGCGCGTCCGGCGCCACCGCCAGCGCGGTGAAGGACGTGGGCCCAGGCAAGGCGCCCGTGTCCGGGTCCAGCACCAGCTCCGGCGGCTCCGCGCGGATGCCGAGCACCCGCACCCGCCGGATTTCGCTCTGCAGCTCGAAGTCGGGGCCACACGCCAGCAGCGCCGCGGCCAGGGAGAGGAAGACGCACGCGCGCATGGTCAGAAGCTCCCCTTGGCGCCGATGACGGGGAGGATGGGCAGTCCCTCGAAGTAGGCGCTCTGGGTGTAGTTGTAGTTGTAGGCGATGCCCTCCACCGCCGCGTTGTTGTAGACGTTCGTCAAATCCAGGTAGAGGTCCAGCGTCCACTTGTCGAAGACGAAGATCTTGTCGACGCGGACATCCAGCTGGTTGAAGGACGGCAGCCGCCGCGAGTTCACCCCCGCGAACAGCGGCAGGAACACGTCGGTGCCGTCGTCACGCACCGAGCCCACCACCGGCGTCGTCGGGTTGCCGGACGCGAAGCGGAACCTGGCGCCCACCTCCCAGCCCCTCGGCAGCTTGTAGGACGCAATCGCCGTCAGCACGTGCGTCTGGTCGTTGTCGAACAGGCGCCAGTTCGCCCCGGGCGCGTCCCGGCGCTCGCTCTTGCTGAGCGTGTATGCAATCCAGCCGAACAGGCGCTCCGTCAGCGCGCGGCGCACGAGCAGCTCGAAGCCGTAGACCCGGCCGATGCCGCCGTTCTTCAGCCGCTCCGGCACCAGCTCCCCGTCGCGCTCCACCAGCGCGTCCGAGCGGCTGATGAGGTTGTCCAAATCGTTGTAGAAGACCTCGCCGCTGACGAACCACTCCTGCACGGGCTGCCACTCCGCGCCCACGCCGTACTGGAGCGAGCGCTTCGCGGAGAGGTCCGGGTTGCCGAACGCGAGGCTGGGCTCATCCTGCACCGGAGGCCCGTGGTACACGCCCGCGCCGCCCTTCAGGGTCAGCGTGTCCGTCAGCGCGTAGCGCACCGCCAGACGCGGGTTCAGCGTGCGCTTGGCCTTCTTCTGGTCCGTGAAGACATACCCCTCGTACCGCACGCCCGGCACCACCAAGAGCCCCTTGAACGGACGCCAGCGCCCCTCGAGCCACAGCGAGGGGAAGTACTGGAGGAAGTCGCCATCGGTGTCGAGCAGGTCCTCGGTGACGAGCGGGCTGGGCGGCTCACCCTCGCGAGGCGGGCGCTGGATGCGCGCCTTGACGTTCGCGAAGCTGCTCGTCACGTCCACGCCACCCGCCAGGGTGAAGGGCTCCACCAGCGCGTACTCCGCCGTGGCGCGCAGGTTCAGGTCCGTGGAGGCGATGCGCAGGTTGCGCTCGCCAATCTCGAACTCCACCAGCGTGTTGCCCACCAGCGCGTGCGTGTCCAGCGTGAGCCGCTCCCCGCGGTACTGGTGACGCAGGCGCAGCTGGTTGAAGCCCGTCGTCACGTCCAGGTTGCCGTTGACGGACGGGTCGTCGTCCGACGGTCGGTCGAACACCAGCCCCAGCCGGTCCCGAGAGGTGATGCCCTGCAGCGTGAAGGTGTGGCGTGAAATCGGCTTCCACACCAGCTTGAGCTGCGCGTCGTAGTAGCGCGGCGCCACCTGGAGGCTCGGGCCGTCGTCGCCCTCCGGAATCACGCCCAGCACCAGGTCGATGTACGAGCGCCGGCCGCCGATGGCGAAGCCCAGCGTGTCGGTGATGGGCCCCTCGATGACCGCGTTGGACTCGATGAGGCTCACGCCCACGGTGCCGTGGATGCGGTCCATCTTCGGCTCGCGGCTGTTGACGTTGATGACGCCGCCGGTGATGTCGCCGTAGTACGAGGAGAAGTTGCCGGGCAGGTAGTCCAGCGACTCCAGGAGCTCGGAGTTGTAGACGCTGGTCAGGCCGCCGAAGTGGAACAGCAGGGGGATGCGCTGGCCGTCCAGGAAGACGCCGGACTCCTGGGGGCTGGTGCCGCGGATGACCAGGGCGCCGCCGTTGAAGGCCGGGCGCGCCACGCCGGGCAGGTTCTGCACCACCTTGAGCGTGTCGCCCTGGGTGCCGGGCACACGCTGCACCTCGGCCACCTGGAGCGTGGTGCTCGTCACCTCCTTGCGCTCACGGTCGCTGCGCACCACCGTCTCGAAGGGGCTGAAGATGCGCTTCTGCACGTAGTACGTGGCGCGCGTCTCGCGGCCCTCGGACACCGTCTCCCGCGTCTTGAAGCGGTCATAGCCGCCCTGCACCACCAGCACCTCGTGGGTGCCCAGCGGCACGCCCCGGAAGGAGAAGCGCCCCTCCGAGTCCGCCACGGTGGAGCGGTCCAGCTCCGGGAGCACCACCTCCGCGCCGTTGAGCGGCTTGCGCGTGCCGCGCTCCAGCGCCTGGCCGCTGAAGTTCACCGGGGCCTCGGGCTCCACGGTGCCGCCGTCCGCGTCGGTGGGCGGGGCCACCGGCCGGAAGACGAACTGGTAGGCGTACTGGATGCGCACCGGGGCGGGGACGTTGTCGACCTCCGCGGGGGAGAACTCGAACTGCTTCACGGCCTCCACGGCGGCCTCGTCGAAGCCGTGGCCGGCGGGCTGGGTGATTTCGACATTCGTGACGGCGCCCGTCTCCGAGATGTCGATGAACATCACCACCGTGCCCTCGAGCTGCTGGGCGGCGGCTTCGGGTGGATAGGGGGCCTCGACCTGACGCAGCAGCTCGGGCGGTTTCGTCAACACGCCCGTGGGGACGCCCGCGTCGGGGTCGGCGACACCGCCGTCCGGAGCCTGTGCCCAGGCTCCGGCGGCGAGGCAGAAACACAAAACGGCCAGGAACGTTCTCATGGGGGGAAGGGCGCGAAGGCGCCCGACCTCCCTAACGCTTTCACAACTTGGGTGCGAGAACGATTTCGATACGACGATTCAGACTGCGATTCTCGGGCGAGTCATTGACCGCGATGGGCTGGTATTGCCCGTAGCCCGCCGCTGACAGCGTCGTCGGGTCCACGCCCGCGTCCTGCAGCGCCCGCACCACCGCCATGGCGCGCGCCAGGCTCAGCTCCCAGTTGGTGGGGAACTGGCCGCCGCCCGTCGGAACGTCATCCGTGTGTCCTTCGACGCGGATGATCTTCCCCTGCACGCTCTTGAGCGCGTCGGCGATCTTCTTCAGCGCCTCGCCGCCCTCCTTGCCCACGCGCGCGGAGCCGGACGCGAAGAGGATCTTGTCCTTGAGCTGCACCGTCATGCGGCCCTTCAGCTCGGACAACTCAATCTTGCCCTCGGAGATCTCCGACTTGAGGCTCTGCGCCAGGCTCTCGTACTCGGAGCTCTTCTTCTCCAGCTCCTCCTTGGCCTGGGCCAGCTTCTTGGAGTTGCGCGCCAGCTCCTCGTTGAGCGCGGCGAGCTGCGCGTTCTGGTCCTGCAACGCGCGGCGCTCGGCGGCGCCCGCCGTGAGGCGCGACTCGGAGGTGGTCAGCCGGGTCTCCAGCGCCTTCTTCTCCTCCTCCAGCGCGGCGATCTTCTCCGTCAGCTCCTTGACCTTGGCCTCGGCGGCCTCACGCGCGCCCTTCTCGTCGTTGAGGCCCTTGGTGAGGTTCTCCGCCTCCAGGGCCTTCGCGTCGAACTTGCCCTGAGAGACGCATCCCGTGGTGGAGAGCGCGACGAGCGCAGCCAGAATCAGCCGTGTCCGCATGTGTATGTATTCTCCTGACAGCGATGGTTGGAGCTCCAGCCTACTGCCTGGAAGTTCCAAGGTCAGGAAGAACCCACACGGGCATTTCGCCAGCCTGGACCCCCGCCAGAGGGCCCGGGTGTAAAGCTTCAACGAGGGAAGATGGGGTGCACATCCAGCCAGACGGCGAAGAGCGCGTCGGCGAACGTCTTGCCGGGGATGAACACGCCGCCGCTGGCCGCGCCGCCGACCTCCAGGCCGCCATCCGGGGTGTAGGTGATGATGAGGTCCCCGCCCTTCTCCACGTCACGCAGCGACGCGAGCATGACGCCCAGCTGCTGGGACAGAGGCCCCTCGCGCAGCTCCGGGTTGCGGTACAGGCCGTTGCGCAGGCTGTCCACCAGCTGCGAGCGGGTGATGTCTCGCAGGAAGCGGAAGTGCAGCCGCTTCACGGAGTTGGAGGCGATGGCCTCCGAGGCGCTCCTCGGCCGCGACTCCAGATAGAGACTCCACACGTACACCTTGAACAAGAAGCGCTTGTGCAGCTCCATGTGGGCCAGCTCCACCGTGCGCCCCTGGAGCTGCAGGGAGTCCGGCATGTGGACTCCACCCACCTGCTTCTGTCCCGCCTGCGCCGCGCCCGTTGCCAGCACCCACCCCAGCACGAGCCACCGCGCGCTCTTCCACGCCTGCTCTCTCATGCGTCCGACCCCCGCCCTGTCCGAGTACGGTGCCCGGATAGGTGCGCATGCCTGGACGCGACCGCCAGCAGATCGTTCCAGTTCCCTGTGGAGCAGTGGACGGAGCGGACCCGGGGTGAGGCCCCGCCCACGCCCGGCGTCGAGGCGCACGGGACCGGGGCCGTCAGCCACGGGGAGCTCGGGAGGGGGATGTCGCGGGGTGTCGGGGCCATGACGCTCGTTGGAGAACATACCAGCGCTCTCCGACGTGCGGGGAAGGAGGCTGCATGACGGGCGCCCGGTCGGACACTTCGGACCGGGGTGCCAGGGTGCGTCAGGGGGCGGCGCGAGTGCGCTCGAGCAGGGCGCCGGCCCAGGTGAGCCCGCTGCCCACCACGCTCAGGACCAGGGCGTCGCCCAGGCCGGGGTCGTCCCAGTGCTCGCTCAGGACGCCCGGGGCGCCCGCCGCGCCGGTGTTGCCCCGGACGTGGACGTTGAAGAAGTGGCGTGACTCGGGGACCTCGCAGCGGCGCTGGACGGCCTCCAGCATGCGCAGGTTGGCCTGGTGGCCGATGAAGGTGACGTCGCCGGGCCCCTGGTCCGGGTGTCGGGCCAGGTAGTCGGCGCGCAGGTCCAGGAAGGTCTCTCCCGCGCGGCGGATGGCGAACTTCTGCACCTCCGCGCCGTGCTGGGTGAAGTGGCCGATGCGCGGCACGCGCACCTTGTCCGCGCCCGAGGGGTCTCCGGCGAGCCGGGTCTCGGTGATTCGCCAGCGGCCCGGCACGCGGGGGGACAGCACCGCCGCCGAGGAGCCGTCGCCCCACAGCACCGCGCTGGAGCGGTCCGCGTAGTCCACCACGCGCGTGGAGTTGTCCATGTTCACCACGAGCACGTACTCCGGCAGCCGCTCCGGGCGCATGCCCGTCAGGAAGTGCAGCTGCGTGCAGAAGGACGAGCAGGCGCTCTGCAGGTCCACGGCCGGCGCGTCGATGCCCAGCTCCTGCGCCACGCGGTTGGACTCGGCCGGGATGCACTCGTCCGGGCTGCACCCGCCCGCGACGACGAGGCCGATGTCGGAGGGCTTCAGCCCCGCGCGCGTGAGCGCCAGGCGCGCGGCGTGGGCACCCGTCTGCGCGTTGCTGTAGAGCGCGGCCTCCTGCGCGGCCCGCACGTCCCGGTTGCGCGTCTGCCGCAGGTAGTCGAGCGGCAGCACCGTGTGGCGGGAGCGGATGCCCACCCGCTCCAATATCCACGCGTCCGAGGTCTCGAGGCCCAGCTCCTCCAGGAAGGCATTGGTGAGGAGGTTGGGCGGATGGAAGTGACCGAGCGCGTGCAGGAACATGGGAACCCTCTAACGCCCAACCCTGCCCATTCTCTGTCAGCGTGCTGTCACGCCCGCGCTGCTCCGCGGAGCAGCCGGCCATGCGGGCGTCGCGCCGGGCCATTCCAGTCCCGACGCGACGGGGACTGACGCGACGTGTCGTCAGGGCTTCTTCACGGGCTGGACGGAGAAGAAGAGGACCGAGTCGCCCTTGCCCTTCACCTGCATGCCCTTGGCCTTCATCGCGGGGATGGGGGTGTAGACGACGGGCCCCTGCAGGTTGAAGGCGGTCAGCTCGGTGCCCTCGCCCAGCACGTGCATCGTCCCCTGGTAGGCGATGGTGGTGGTCATGGGGTTCTGCTCGTCCGGGGCCAGCTCCATCGTGGTGGAGACGAGGAACAGGCCGACGAGGCCGCGCGGGTCCTCGTGGATCTCCTGGAGCTGGACGCGCGTCTTGCGGAACTTCACGCTCGCGGGGTTGCCCTTCTGCAGGAGCTTCTCGAAGGCGCGCGCCACGCCGTCCAGCTTCGCGCCCACCTTCACCGGGCCCCGGGGGAAGGCGGCGGCGATGGGGTCCTCGGCGCCCAGCCCGTCCAGGTCCTTGCGCACCAGCTCGGCTTCCTCCGGCGGCACCGGCTGGCCGTTCGCGTCCGTCACCTCGACACGGCCCGCCCTGGCCTCACCCACGTAGGTCTTCTGGTGGACGACGGTGACCTGCCGCTTCTGCCGTCCCTGCGGGTCCTTCATCACGTCCACCACGTCGCCATAGGCGAGCTTCGCCTTGGTGACGAGGGGCCCCTTCACCTCCAGCGGGGTGAAGACCTGCGCCTGGAACATCTCGGTGGAGACGTCGATGGGCTCCGGCTCCATGAAGGGCGCGGTGATGTAGAAATCCTGCTGCATCGTCATCCCCATCCGCACCTCCTCGGCCCGCCCCACCACCGCGTCCTGGCGGGTGAAGCTCAGCGCCCGGGCCTTGGACACGACGATTCGGGGCGGCTCGGTGGCCCCCACGTCCAGCGGCGACAATGCCAACAACCCCACGGCGATGACCCACGGCTCCATCCGGCGCATGTGTTCTCCTCGTGACACAATCCTTTCATGGCACCGCCATCCGCGTCAGGCATTGGCGTTGTGTAGAGTGCGCGGCATGAGCGCCAAGGCCACGTCCCGGGTCCACTTCCGTACGTGCAACCTGTGCGAGGCCATGTGCGGCCTGCGCATCGAACTCCGGGAGGAGCGAATCACCTCCATCCGGGGAGACGACGAGGACCCGTTCAGCCGGGGCCACGTGTGTCCCAAGGCGCTGGCGCTCAAGGACCTGCACGAGGACCCGGACCGGCTGCGCCACCCGATGCGGCGGACCCAGACGGGCTGGGAGCGCGTGTCGTGGGACGAGGCGCTGGACCAGGCGGCGAAGGGCCTGCACGCGGTGCAAGAGGCGCACGGGCGCGACGCGGTGGCGTCGTACCTGGGCAACCCCAACGTGCACAACCTGGGCAACATGGTGTTCGGCTCGGAGCTGGTGCGCGCGCTGCGCTCGAAGAACCGCTTCTCCGCCACGTCGGTGGACCAGCTCCCCCACCAGTTGGTGTCGTACTTCATGTTCGGCCACCAGTTGCTGGTGCCCATCCCGGACCTGGACCGCACGCGCTATCTGCTGGTGATGGGCGCCAACCCGCTCGCGTCCAATGGCAGCCTGATGACGGCCCCGGACGTGCGCACCCGGCTGCGCGCCATCCAGCAGCGCGGCGGCAAGCTCGTGGTGGTGGACCCGCGCCGCACGGAGACGGCGGCCATCGCGGACACGCACGTCTTCATCCGCCCCGGCACGGACGCGCTGCTGCTGCTCGCGCTGCTGCACGTCGTGCTCCACGAGCACCCGCCGAGGACGGGGCACCTGGACGCACTCACGGACGGGCTCGACACCGTGCGAGCGCTCGCGCGCGACTTCCCGCCCGAGCGCGTGGCGCCGCACACCGGAGTCCCCGCCGAGACGGTGCGCACGCTCGCGCGCGACTTCCTCGCCGCCGACGCGGCCGTCTGCTACGGGCGCATGGGCCTGTCCACGCAGCCCTTCGGCTCGCTGTGCCAGTGGCTCATCAACGTGCTCAACGCGGTGACGGGCCAGCTGGACAAGGAGGGCGGCGCCATGTTCACCCAGCCCGCCTTCGACATCATCTGCGGCCCCAAGGCGATGGCGCTCGGCCGGGGCAGCCATGGCCGGTGGAAGAGCCGGGTGCGTGGGCTGCCGGAGACGGGCGGCGAATTGCCCTCGGCCGTGCTCGCCGAGGAGATGCTCACCCCGGGCGACGGCCGCGTGCGCGCGCTCGTCACCATGGCGGGCAACCCCGTGCTGTCCACGCCCAACGGCGCGCAGCTGGAGCGCGCGCTCCAGGGGCTGGACTTCATGGTGAGCGTGGACCCGTACCTCAACGAGACGACACGCCACGCGCACATCATCCTGCCGCCCGTGTCCCCGCTGGAGCGCGGCCACTACGACGTGGCCTTCCACGCGCTGGCCGTGCGCAACACCGCCAAGTACTCGCCGCCGCTGTTCGAGCCCGGGCCGGAGGGGCGTCACGACTGGCAGATCGTCCTCGCGCTGCAGCACCGCCTGGAGACCCTGCGCAAGGGCCGTCCGTCCGTGCGCCAGACGCTGCGCTACCAGACCCTCACGCGGCTGGGGCCGGAGCGGATGCTGGACATCGGTTTGCGCCTGGGCCCGCACGGCAGCCGGTTCCATCCGCTGCGCCAAGGCCTGTCGCTGTCGAAGCTGCGCGCCTCACCGCACGGCGTGGACCTGGGCCCGCTCGAGCCGTGCCTGCCCGAGCGGCTTCAGACGAAAGACAGGCGCCTGCACCTGGCCCCTCCGCTGCTCGTCGCGGACGTGCAGCGGCTCGCCCAGACGTTCCCGGAGGGCGGGGCGCCCGACGCGCGCGCGGGCGAGCTGCTGCTCATCGGCCGCAGACACCTGCGCGACAACAACTCCTGGATGCACAACGTGCCGGGCCTGCTCAAGGGCAAGCCGCGCTGCACGCTGATGGTGCACCCGGAGGACGCGTCGCGGCTGGGGCTGGCGGACGGCGTGGACGCCACCGTCACCTCCCGCGTGGGCGAGGTGACGGTGCCGGTGGCGGTGACGGACGAGGTGATGCCGGGCGTGGTGAGCCTGCCGCACGGCTATGGCCATCGCCGTCAGGGCACGAAGCTGCGCGTGGCCAGCGAGCACGCGGGCATCAGCCAGAACGACCTGACGGACGACCACGCGGTGGACGCCGTCAGCGGCAACGCGGCCTTCAACGGCACGCCGGTGAGGGTGAGGCCGGCCGCGCCACCCCAGGCATCCGCCACACCAGCGGCGTGAGCGCGCCGGCGAGCACGAAGACCAGCTGCACCAGGTGGCCCAGCAGCGCCACCGACATGGCGCGCGCGGCGGTGGTGTCCAGCACGCCCGCCGCCAGCGCGAAGGCGCCGTCGCTCACGCCCACCTGGCCGGGCACCAGCGAGCCCACCGCCAGCGCGCACAGGTAGAGGCCCTGCGAGAAGAGCGCCTGCACCACCGACGTGTCGATGCCCACCGCGTGCGTCAGCACCGCGTACTGCGCCACCTGCAGCGTGCGGCTGCCCAGGAAGGCCAGCACGGGGCTCTTCGGGAGCAGCGGGCCGTGGCACGCGGTCTCGCGGAACTGCTCCGTGAGCTGCGCCCACCTGCGCGAGCGCTTCGCCAGCCACGCGCACGGTCCCTGGGCGCGCATGCACGCACGCACGCCCGTGGAGGCCAGCACCAGCACCACGCCGTGACCGAGCATCGCCAGCGTGAAGACGGACCAGCCCGTGAGCAGGAACGAGGCCGCCGCGCAGGGAAAGGAGATGAGGCCGCCGGCCGCCAGCGAGGCCGCCTGGGACGTGGCCGCCGCGGCCGCCGCGGTGCCGCCACCCATGTGGGGTGACAGGAGCGCGGCCTTGGTGGCCTCCGCCGCCGCGCGGCCCGCGGGCGCCATGCTGGACACCGCGGTGCCGATGAGCTGCGCGCGCGCCAGCACCCTCAGGGGCACCCGCTCCGCGCTCGCGCCATAGGAGGCGCGCGTGGCGAGCGCGTCCATGCCCTGACGTCCCACCTCCAGGAGCACCACCCACGGCAGCCACGGCGCGGCGCCCAGCAGCACGCTCCCGAGCTCATGCGGGCCCACCTTGCGCACCAGCAGCGCCAGCATGCCCACCCCGGCCACCGCGAAGAGGGGCCGTAGGAGCCCCGTCATCCTGCGTCTCCACGGAACGGCCAGCGGAGCCGCCACCGTCGCGGCCTCCATCGGTCGGCCCAGGGTCATCCCCGCGCGCACGTTGCTGCCCACTGTCGCCTCCTCGCCACCCAGCCGCCCCGAGTCACCACGCAAGGTGAGCAGCGCGACGCGGGAATGCGAGGCCCTCGTGCTCCCCTGCCCCTCCCCTCGCGTCCGCCGGTGGACACCGTGCCCGGCGCCCCCACCCTGGCGAACGGGTTGCCGCGACGACTTGGAGTGCGTGCTCGGCTCCGGGCCCGAAGGTCGCTAGGGTGCGGACCCGAATTCCCGCGCGCACTCGGAGCAACCCATGAAAGCGGTCCGGTTTTCGAAGTTCGGGCATCCGTTGAAGGTGGTGGAGCTGGTGGAGGAGCCCGACGCGGCGCTCGAGTCGGGGCAGGTCCGCATCGAGGTCCTGGCCACGCCCATCAACCCGTCGGACGTGCTCACCCTGTCGGGTCAGTACGGCTCGCTGCCCAAGCTGCCGGCGGTGCCGGGCAACGAGGGCGTGGGCCGCGTGGTGGAGGTGAAGGACACCTCGGCCGTGAAGGTGGGAGACCTGGTGTTCCTGCCGCTGGGCGCGGGCACGTGGCGCACGCACCTGGTGGCGCCCGCCGAGGGTCTGGTGACGGTGCCCCCCGGCACGGACCTGAAGCAGGCGTCCATGTTGTTCGTCAACCCGCCCACCGCGGACATCCTGCTGCGCGAGTTCGGCGC
The DNA here is from genome assembly GCF_020037095.1 of Myxococcus sp. XM-1-1-1. Classification (NCBI taxonomy): domain Bacteria; kingdom Pseudomonadati; phylum Myxococcota; class Myxococcia; order Myxococcales; family Myxococcaceae; genus Myxococcus; species Myxococcus sp. XM-1-1-1. The sequence goes on along the minus strand of NZ_JAIQDH010000002.1, from coordinate 61,079 downwards.
GTTGAAGCCCGGGGACTGGGTGCTGCAGAACGCCGCCAACTCCGCGGTGGGCCGCTACCTCATCACCCTGGCGAAGCAGGCCGGCTACAAGACGCTCAACGTGGTGCGCCGCGAGGAGCTGGCGAAGGAGCTCACCGAGCTGGGCGCGGACGTGGTGCTGACGGACACGGATGATTTGCCCGAGCGCGTGAAGGCGGCGACGGGCGGCGCCAAGGTGCGGCTGGCCATCGACGCGGTGGGCGGCGACTCCACGCGGCGGCTGGGGGATTCGCTCGCCACCGGCGGCACGGTGGTGAACTACGGCGTCATGTCCGGCAAGGGCCCCAAGCTGTCGGCCGCGGCTTCCATCTTCAAGGACATCACCCTGCGCGGCTTCTGGCTGGTGCTGTGGCTCAAGCGCGCCCCGCGCGAGCAGCAGCAGGAGACGTTCGGCCGACTGGCGAAGCTGGTGGCCGACGGCACGCTGAAGACGGCGGTGGAGGGCACCTTCACGCTGGACGCCATCCAGGAGGCGCTCGCGCGCTCGATGGAGGGTGGACGCGGCGGCAAGGTGCTGCTCACGCCCAATGGACCTGTCTGAAGACACGCTGTTCGACGGGAGGCACGACGATGAAGCGCGTGGAAGGCAAGGTGGCACTGATTACGGGCGCGGCGGGCGGGCTGGGCAGCGCGGCGGCGCGGATGCTCGCGCGCGAGGGCGCCAGGGTGGTGGTGACGGACCGGCCCCAGCAGGAGGAGGCCGGCGTCGAGGTGGCCAAATCCCTGGGTGAGGGCATGGGCCTGTTCGTCCCGCTGGACGTCACGCGCGAGGAGGACTGGGTGCGCGCGATGGAGGTGACGCTGGAGAAGTTCGGCCGGCTGGACGTGCTCGTCAACAACGCGGGCCTGGGCGTGCCCAAGGACGTGGAGAACATCACCCTGGCCGAGTGGCGGCTGGTGCACGCGGTCAACCTGGACGGCACGTTCCTGGGCTGCAAGCACGGCATCCAGGCCATGCGCAAGTCAGGCGCCAGGGGCTCCATCATCAACATCTCCTCCGTGGCGGGGCTCATCGGCGTGCCCACGCTGGTGGCGTACGGCAGCGCGAAGGCCGCCGTGCACATGTTCACCAAGTCGGTGGCGTTGCACTGCGCGCACCACGGCTACGGCATCCGGTGCAACTCCATCCACCCCACGTTCATCGAGACGAACATGGTGAAGGCGCTGATTGCGTCCTCGGGCTCGCCGGAGCGGGCTCGCGAGGGGCTGCGGCGCACGATTCCGCAGGGCGCGATGGGGGAGCCGGATGACGTGGCCAACGCCGTGGTCTACCTCGCCTCGGACGAGTCGAAGCTGATGACGGGCGCGGAGATGATTCTCGACGGCGGCTCCACCGCGCAGTAGCGCTTCAGCTCCAAGGCGCGTGGAAGAGCTGGGAGAAGCGCAGGCCCAGCTCCGGGCGTCGAATCATCGCCTCGCCCCAGGCGCGGCCCTCCGTGCCCCACGACGTCACGGACAGGCCATTGGCGGCAAACACTTCCAGTGCGTCGTCGCCCATGCTGAGGGCCTTGAGGATGCGCGAGTAGTCCAGCACCGAGGCCATCGTCGCGCCGGGGAAGATGACCTCCACGTCGATGGGGAGGAGCTCCACCTGGGGGTTCGCGTCGAACCGTCGCAGCTGCGTGGGACGCGGCCCCAACCGCGCCAGCGCTTCCGCCAGGCGGGCCTGGTGTGCCTCCTGCTCCGCGCGGGCCTGTGCGGCCTCGAGCGCGGCGGCCTCGACCTCGAGACGGGCGAGCTCGAGCTGACGCTCCTGGTCGCGGCGCCGCGACTCCTCCACCCGCTTGCGCAGCTCGGCCTGGCGCAGGGCCTCTGCCTCCTCGGCTCGACGCTCGAGGGCCTCGCGCATCAGCCGCACCTCGACGTGCAGGTCCTCGAGCAGGTCCCGCTGGTAGCTGGATTCGGCCTCGGGCGAGGACGCCGCGAGCACCCGCGCCTCGAAGCCGGGGAACCACGCGAGGAAGCGCTCCGCGTCGGGGACGAGGGCGTCGTGTCCCGAGCGCAGGGCCCCGGCCAGCGGCGCGGCGGCGAGGAAGACTGCGTGTGACGTGGGGCGAGGCCACGTGTCCACCCGCGCCTCGGCCGCCGCCCAGACGAAGGGGAGCCTCGCGGGCAGCGCTTCCACGGGCGCGTTCTCCACGAGGAAGGACACCAGGTCGGGCAGCCTCTTCTGTGAGTCCACGCGCCACCAGGTCTCGAAGATGGCGATGGCGTCCGGCTGCGCCGCGCGCTGACGCTCCCAGAGCTCCTGTCGCCAGGGCTCGAACGCGGCCAGCAGCTCCGCGCGCTCGACGGGGTGACGCTGGAAGCGCAGCCACACCGCGTCGATGAGCTCCTCGCGTCCGGAGATGCCGCTCCAGGAGCGCACCGCCTTGTTCAAGGGCGCCAGGATCGTCGAGCGCGCGGGGCGCTCCCACGCGGCCATCAGCAGCCGCGCGCACCGCCCCGGAACCGGGCGCTCGCGACGCAGGCGTCCGGGCAGCGACACGAGCAACTCCAGGAGCGGCGCCGCGCACGCCGCGTCCCGCGCCCAGGTGTGCACCAGGGCCAGTTCCTCCACGTCTCCGTGGACGAGGAAGTCCACGAGTGCGCGCGAGTGGAGCAACTCCGCGCGCTCGGACGAAGACGCGCGGGACAGGGCCTGGCCCGCGGCGCGCTGGAAAGCTGTCGCGGACGCATCGTCCGGGGCCTCGTCGCCTTCGCGCACCCACTCCAGCAATCGCAGCACACGCGCCGCGGGCAACGTCCCCAGGCGGGCATCGGCCCACTGCCGCCAGCGCTCGCGCACCTCGGGCGGCAGGCTCGCGTAGGGCGTCTGGCGCGCCCACTGGGACAGCGGCTCGATGAGCCCGTCATCGAATCCAGCGGAGACCGTCAGCAGCGCGTCCACCGCTTCCCACGAGGCGGGCGCGGGCCAGCGCCGCATCACCTCGCGCGCGAGCACCGCGCTCCGCGTCTCCCGCAGGACCGTGAGTAATGCGGGGGCACCCATTGATGCCAGCGTCCTCGCCGCCAGCGCGGCCCGGTCCTCGGCATCCGAGTCCTGCGCGGCATTGCCCTCACCGTCCAAGCTCAGCGCGCCCCTCGCCTTGTCGTCCGAGCCACGCGCGGCTCTGGCCTTTTCGTCCGCGCCCTGGACGACTCTGGCCTCATCAGCCGAGCCTTGCGCTGCGCTGGTCTCATCGTCCGCGCCCTGGACGGTTCTGGCCTCAACGGCCGAACCTTGCGCTGCGCTGGCCTTGTCGTCTGAGCCCTGCGCGGCCCTGGCCTCGGCGTCCGAGCGCAGCGCGGCGAGCAGCCCTCTCTCGTCCCCCAACACGAGCGCGCACTCGAAGGCGATGTCCTCGTCCTGGGCGCGCAGGCCCTCGCGCAGCGCGAGCAACAGGTCCACCTCCGGCGCCTTGCCGGTGGCTCGCACCCAGGCCACGGCGGCGCGGGCGGCATGCTCCGGATGATTCGCGAACACGTCGCGCGCATGGCGGGCGATGAGCTCCCGCTGCGGCCGGCTCGACGGCGCGACGAACCAGACCCGCCAGCGCGTCAACGCGAGCGCGGCCTCCAGACAGGCGAGCCCGTCGGCGTACAGCGCGCCCTGCGCCGCGGAGTACAGCTCTCGCGACGGCCGGCCCCGGTTCACCGCCGCGAGCGCCGCGAGCTGTCGCACGCCCGGGTCCTCGCTCCGCTGGTAGAGCGCCTCCAGCGAGTCATCCGCCTCCGCCGCCGCGTCACGAGAGACCGGCGGCTGGCTCCAGGGGACCACGTCCGCCCAGCGGTCCTCCGCCTCCTCGACGAAGCCCCCGAGCGTCAGGAAGGGCTCGCAGCGCCGCGCGTCCTCGACGATGCGCAACACCCCCGCCCACTGCCCGGAGTACTGGGCCTCCAGCTGTCGGGCCAGCCCGGGCTCCAGCGCCTCCAGTCGCCCCGTCAGCGCGAAGCGGTCCACCCCCGCGTGCAACAGCATGCGCGCCGCGCCGTAGTGCTCGGGCGCCACCGGACCACAGGCGCAGCTCGGACACCGGACACCGGGAGGATTGAAGCGGGTGCAGCCCGGACACCGCACCCGCGCGCCGCGAACGGCGCCATTGTCCCAGAAGGGAGCCATGCCCCCTGTCTACAACGTCCCGGGACCTGTTTTCCTCCAGGTGCTCACGGCCCCGGCACAAGGCACCTGCCGTCCGGCCGGAACGGCAGCGTGAAGAGCCGCCGCACCCCCGTCGCATCCTCCGCCGAGAAGAAGACGCTCCACCCCGAGCGCCGGAAGCTCCTCGGCGACGAGCCCCGAGGCCCCGGCGCCAGCTCCGTCAGCGGCACCGTGCCCACGCGAAAGCCGTTGCTCACCCACGGCTCCTGGCCCCGCCCCCGGATGTCCGCGCTGAAGAACAGGTGGTCCTCGACCACCGTCAGCGCCTGCGGAAACGAGCCGCCCGGCCCCAGCTCCAGGTCCCCGAAGATGCGCGTGCGCGCGGCCGTGCCGTCGCTGTCCCAGAGCTCCACGCCGTGGGTGCCGTCGTCCGCGGCGAAGAAGAGCGTGTCCGCGAGCACCGCGAAGTTCCGCGGATTGGAGCCGACGTTGCCCGCGCGCACGTCCTCCACCAGCACCGTGCCCGCCGCCGTGCCGTCGCTGCGCCACAACTCCAGGTTCTCGTCCTCCATGTGCGCCGCGGCGCTGAACACCAGCCGCTCCCCCACCGCCGCCAGCTCCCCCACGCGCGCGAAGGTGCCCAGCATCGCCGGCGCCCTTCCCGCCTCCGACACCATCAACCCCACCGCGCCGTGGTGCTGCTGGCTCCTGACGAAGAACAGCTTGCGGCCCACGGGCACCAACGGGAACTGGAAGCCCAGGTCACTGGGCACACGCACCACCTCGGCGGCGTTCGGCCCCACCCCCAGCCGCATCAGCCGCGTGAACAACCCCCGGGACGAGATGACGAAGTACAGCGCGCCGTCCCCACCCCGGGTGAGCTGGTCCGGCGAGGAGTCCTCCACCCCCGGCTCCAGGTCCTCCACCAGCACCGTGCCCGCCGCCGTGCCGTCGCTGCGCCACAGCTCCCGCCCATGCGCCGGGTCTCCCGCCGTGAAGTACAACAGCCCCTGGTACTCGAAGAGCGCGTTCGGGAACGAGCCCACCTCGCCGGGCCAGATGTCCTTCACCCGGACGGTGCCCTCCGGCGTCCCATCCGAGACGAACAGCTCCCGCCCCGCCGCCGGGTCGTTCGCGGCGAAGAACACCTTCGCGCCCACGCGCGTGAACCAGGTCGGCTCCGAGCCGCCCACCCCTGGGAACACGTCCTTCAACAGCCGCGTCCCCGCGCCCGGCGCGCCCGAGCTCACCCAGGGCTCGCGGCCGCGCTCCGCGTCCTCCGCGCTGAACACCATGCCGCCCGTGCTCGGCGCCATCGGCGGGGTGTAGGGCCTGTCCTCCACCAGCGTGACCCCCAGCGACACCGCCGTGCGCGAGCAGTACTCCCAGGACTCCAACAAGGGCGAAGCCGCCGCCTCCACCGGCTCCGGCGCTCCCGAGGCCGGGGCACACCCCACGAGCAGACCCACCCACAGCAGCCAACGGCACCTCATCGGGACATCTCCTTCGTCGACACGAATCGAGCCAGACAGAGGACCAAGCCACCTCGCGCCCTCCGCGGACAACGGTCCTCCGGTGGCACGGCTCGTCACCCAGCCGTCAGTGACTTGCGACGGGCGGACAGCTCGCGCCCGCGCGCGACGTCCCTAGGTTCTGGCCCCTCGTCCGCCCGACCCCGCCTGGAGCCCGCCAATGCGCCACCCTCCCCTGCCTCGTCGGTGCGCGGTCCTCGCCGTCCACCTGCTGGGCCTCGTGGTGCTGGGCGCCACCTCGGCCAGGGCCCAGGTGCCGTCGCTGACGGGGCGCTGGTCCAGCGTGCTGACCTGGCCCATCTCCGCCACGCACCTGTCGCTGATGCCGGACGGCAAGGTGCTCTTCTTCGGCGAGTTCGACGAGGGCGCGCTGCCACCCCGCCGCTGGGACCCGTCCACCGGGGCGCTCACCACGTATCCGTACGCGGGCTACAACATCTTCTGCAGCGGCCACAGCTTCCTGTCCAACGGCAAGCTGCTGGTGACGGGCGGCCACATCGCCAGCCACGTGGGCCTGCCCGACACCAGCGCGTTCGACTTCAACACCAACACCTGGACCCGGCTGCCGGACATGAACGCCGGGCGCTGGTACCCCACCAACACCACGCTCTCCAACGGCGACGTGGTGGTCATCTCCGGAGAAATCGCCGGAGCGGGCGACATCAACGAGATTCCCCAGCGCTTCATCGCGGGCACCAACACGTGGCGCACGCTGACGGGCGCCCGGCGCAACCTGCCCTTCTATCCGAAGATGTTCCTGGCGCCCAACGGCCAGCTCTTCTACGCGGGCTCGCTGCGCGGCTCGCTCTGGCTGAACCCCAATGGCAACGGCGCCTGGACCACCGGCCCCCTGAGCAACTTCGGCGGACGCAGCTATGGGCCCGCGGTGTTCATCGACGGCAAGGTGACGCTCTTCGGCGGAGGCGAGCCGCCCACCGCCACCGTGGAGCAGATAGACCTCACCGTGGCGGCGCCGAGCTGGCGGTACGTGGCGCCCATGAGCATCCGCCGGCGCCAGCACAACGCGGTGCTGCTGCCGGACGGCACCGTGCTCATCGTCGGCGGCAGCAGCGGCAGCGGCTTCGACGACGCGACCTCGCCCGTCCGCCACGCGGAGCTCTACAACCCCGCCACCAACACCTGGACCTCGCTGGCCAGCCAGGTGCGCTACCGCGGCTATCACTCCACCGCGGCGCTCCTGCCGGACGGGCGCGTGCTGTCGGCCGGCGGCGCGAACGAGCGCACCGCGGAGGTCTTCTCCCCGCCCTACCTCTTCAAGGGCGCGCGCCCCGTCATCACCGCCGCGCCCACCACGTCCCAGCCCGGCGCCACCTTCCTCATCACGACACCCGACGCGGCCCGCATCACCCGCGTGTCGCTCATCGCGCTCAACTCCACCACGCACACCTTCGACATGAACCAGCGGCTGCTCACCCTGGCCTTCACCCGGACCTCCGGCGCCCTCACCGTCACCGCGCCCCCCAACCGCAACCTCGCGCCGCCGGGCTACTACCAGCTCTTCATCGTGAACGACGCGGGCGTGCCCTCGTACGGCCGCAGGCTGCGCATCCCGCCCCCGTGAGCCCCGCGTCGACACCCCCTGCGGGCCCCGGCGGATTCATGGAAGGATGCCCGGGTCATGGAACGCTCCTGCCCCGTCTGCCCGCCCCCCGCGCCCCCGCTGCGCGTCATCGACCTGCGCGGTGTCCCCGTGGACACCTGCGCGCGCTGCCAGGGACACTGGCTGGACGCGGGCGAGCTGGAGCGGCTGGCGCCGGGCTGGAGGACGGAGGCGCTCCAGGCCGCGCTGCCCTCCGCGACCCGGCGCTGCCGCCACGCGCGGCACCATGTTCCGGCCACGCGCGAAGAATGTGGCCTGTGTGGCTCACCCGCCGCGCGCTGTCCGTCCTGCGACGAGACGCTGTCCCAGGTGCGCACGGAGGTCTGCGCGGTGGATGTGTGCTCGCGCTGCCACGGGCTGTGGCTGGACGCGAACGAGCTGAAGCAGCTGATGGACTGGCACCGCCGCTGGAAGCGTCCGCTGGTGGTGGGGCTGACGGCGGCGGGCACCACGGCGGCCGCGGCCGTCGCGCTCTCCCAGGTGGCGGGCGACACCCCGACCCGCACCCGGGTGACGGAAGTCCTTCAGTCCACGATGGAGCAGGCGGCCGAATCGGTGGACGTGGTGGAGCTGGCGGTGGGGGCGGTGGACCTGGCGGGCAGCGCCGCCGAGGGGGTGGGCACGGCCGTCGAAGCCGCGGTGGAGGGGGGCGAGGTCGTCTCCGCGGCCGTGGGCGGGCTGCTCGCGGTGGTGGCGGGGTTGTTCCAGTGACCCACCTGCACGGCGCGTCTGAATCCCCTATGCTCGTGACAGGCCCGTGAGACCCGCCGGATCCTGACGGGGGGAGCGCCGATGATGAACCCAGCAAGTCAGAAGAGCAGCCTGGCGGATGACCGCCGTTCGTTCCCTCGCCTCCAGGCGCCGCTCTATGCGCGCCCGGCGCGACTGAAGTTCGGGGACAAGCAGCGGGTGCTGGATGCGAGCCTCGGCGGCGTGCGCATCTACTCCGACGACGCGTACACCGAGGGCAGCAACCTGGAGGTGGACCTGTTCCTGGGGGACGGCACGACGCTGGAGTGTCGCGCGCGCGTCGCGTGGCTGCGCAAGCTGCCCAAGGACGCGGCGGCCGTCTACGAGGTGGGGCTCGCGTTCATGGACGTCCCCCCGGAGGCGCTCGAGCGCCTCAAGTCGGTGCTCGTCGCCGAGGACTGAAGGCGCGCCGTCATTCGGGCGGGGTCGTCCAGTCGGCCCAGAGGGCGCGCAGCTCCTGCTCCAGTCCCGGCACCGCCACGGAGCGCAGGCTGCCGCCGCCGCGGAAGAGGGACAGGCCCTCGAAGAAGGCCATCAACAGGGCGGCTCGCCGCTCACGGCGCGCGGGCGTGAGCCCGGGGGTCAGCGGCGTGAGCAGTTCGACGAGCCCCTCGCGATAGCCCGCGTAGAAGACCCCGAGCGCCTCGGCCACCATGGTGTCCCTCGCGGCCAGGGCCCACAGCTCGGCGAAGAGCTGGAAGTGCCGGGGGGACTCCTGGTCCTCCAGGATGGCGTCCAGCGCGTGTCGCAGCCGCTGGTCGGGGTGCGTGCCCGCGCCGTCCATGCGCTCGCGGACGTGGCGGATGGCGGCCTCCAGGTAGCGCGACAGGAGCGCGCGCACCACGTCCTGCCTGGTGGGGAAGTAGTACTGGAGGTTGCCCAGGCTCAGCCCCGCGCGCTGGGCCACGCCGCGCAGGGCGAGGCCCGCGGAGCCCTCCTCCACGAGGACGTCCATGGCCGCGTCGAGGATGCGCTCCACGCGCTCGTGGCCCTTCGCGTGGACGGCGGTGCCCGCGCGGGGCTTCGCGGAGGGGAGCGTGCCGGGCGGCTTGCTCGCGCGGCGGGGGCTCACGCGGCCACCATCGACGGGACGGGGGCGGCGCCGACGAGCGACTCGTCGAGGCGCACCTGGACGCCGCACGCGCGCAGCGCCGCGAGGGCGTGCTCGGCGCGGGGCTCGTGCTCGGGGAACCACACGCCGGGGGCGTGCGGCGGCGCGCCGTCGACGCCGAGCAGCCGCTCCACGCCGAGCAGCGCGCCCACGGCCGTCAGGTGGGCCTGGCCCTTGGGGTCGACCACCTCGACCCGGACGCGGCCGCGTTCGCCCACCACGTCCGCGACCCAGGCCGCGTCACCGCCCTTGTTGCTGGTGGCGAGCAGCGCGCGGCGCAGGCGCGTCAGGCGGGGATGCTGAAGCAGCTTGAGCACGCCGAGCCGCTGGAGGACCACCAGGGCCCAGGTGGCGGAGTCCGCGTCGAAGCCCATCCGCGTCGCCACGCCGCGCGCGCCCAGCACCGCGGGCAGCGTGGCCTGCTCGGGCGTGTCCAGGCGGAACACCCGCGTGCTCTTCCCGTCGGAGAAGGTCACCTTCCGTCCATCCGTCAGCGGCAGCACGTGGCGCTCCTGGCCGTCCTCCTTCACCTCGAAGGACAGGGCCAGCCGGTCCATGTACTCGAGGGAGTCCGGTCCCGCCACGTCGGCGAGCGCGAAGCGGATGCCCACGTCCACCTGGGCCAGCGCCCCCACGCGCGCGGCGGCCACGGCGACCAGGCGAGGCACCAGCCCCGCCATCCACGAGGAGCCCAGCAGCACGGGCGCGCGAGGGGGCGTGCCCGACAGGCGCAACATCGCGGAGCGCATGCGCGAGGTCCATCGGGTGATGTCCAACAGCGGCACCCCGGCGCGCGCGGCCCAGACGAGGAGGTGGTCCTCGGGGTCGTTCACCAGGGTGACGACGGCGGCGGGCCTGCCCTTCAGCACGGCCAGCGGGTCCCTGGCGCGGATGTCCATCGCCACGCCCTGGGCCAGCCCGAGCTGGGAGGCGAGCGCGGCGGCCTGCTCCTGCCGGCGTCCGGCGATGACCAGCGGCAGCTTCGGGTGCCGCTCCCTCAAGAGCCGGGCGAGCCGGACTCCCACCACGCCATAGCCACCCACCAGGACGACGCTTCCCTCGGACTCCATGAAGACTCCCGTGCACGGACACGGACCGTCCGTGCCTCACGGGAGGACAATATAGGTCGTTCGACCTAATTTTCACGACAATCGCCCGGGAGCCGGAGGTGGACGGGGCGAAGGTGTTCCGGACAGGGGGATGGCCCATCGCCATCATCGTCTCGGAGGAGAGCAAAGCAGCCTTGGAGCGCATCGGGGCGACCGGAACGAAGGACACGACGCACCTCTCCCCCCGGCCTCGACAAGGAAGCCAGCAACCCGGTACCTGGAGATGACCGCGAGGGGGCGGCTCAGCAGACCTTCGTCACGATGCCGACGCCCACGGTGCGGCCGCCGTCGCGCACCTCGAAGCGCAGCGTCTCCTCCAGCGCGACGGGGTCGGTGAGCTCCACCAGCAGCAGGAGGCTGTCGCCCGGCTTCCCCAACCGCTCCCCCTCCAAGAGCTTCACCGCCCCCATCATGTCCGTCCCATGGAGGCAGAACCGCAGGCGGTCATCGTCGAGCAGCACGCCGTGTCGCCCCCCATCGGCCCGGGGCAGCAGGTAGACCCGCGCGATGAACCGGTGGTGCGCGCGGATGCTGCCGGGCCTGGCCAGCACCTGCCCACGCTTCAGGCTCCAGCTCTCCAGGCCGCGGACCCGCACGTCGACCTTGTCGCCCACCCGGCCTTCACGCAGTGGCTCGTGGAACCGCCCGATGCTCGTCACCACCGTCTTCAGCGTCGGCCCCAGGCCCACCACCTCCACCTCTTCGTGGAGCTGGAGCGTGCCGCGCTCCACCCGCCCTCCCACCACCGCGCCGCGACCGATGATGAAGCGCACCCCCTGCACCGGCATCAGGAACGGCTCGCGCGTCGCGCACCTGGGCGGGGTGATGGAGCGGTCCACCACCTCCAGCAGTCGCTGGATGGCCGGCTCCCCCCACGCCCCCGTGTCGCCCGCCAGCGCCCTCTGCGCCGAGCCGATGACGATGGGCGTCTCATCGCCCGGGAAGTCATACGACTTCAGCAGCGTCCGGACATCCTGCTCCACCAGCTCGCGGATCTCCGGGTCGTCCATCAGGCGCCACTTGTTCAGGAAGACCACGATGGACTTGATGCCGGCCTCGCGCGCCAGGCGGATGTACTCGCGCGTCTGGGGCATGGGGCCCTCGTCCGCCGACACGACCAGGATGGCCCCATCCATCGGCGTCGCCCCCGTCAGCAGCCCCTTCACGCAGTCCACATGCGACGGAGGGTCCACGTGCGAATAGCGCCGATTCGACGTCTGACATTCCATGTGCATCATCGAGAGGGAGGTTCCCCGGGCCCGCGTCTGTCTGGCCGTGCCCCACCCCGTCGGCGACCAGACCGGGGCAGCACCCGACTTCGCCAGCAGCTTCGTGATGGCCGCCGCCAGGGTCGTCTTGCCGTGGCCCTGGTGGCCCAGCACGCCGATGTTCACTCGGGGCTTGAGAGATTCGAGCTCCGCCTGCACACGCATGACATTCCTCACCGTGACCGGTCCGCCGATGCGCCGGCCCGCGATAAATCCCAGGAAAATCACTGGGAGACACAGGTTGTCTGTCAATTCAGGAGAACTGCATCAACCGGAACGAACGAGGCGTCCGCCATCCCGCAGACTGGACCGACCCTGGGCTTCCCTGCCTGCCGTCTCGCTGCAACACCAGACATCGTGTCTGGGTATCACCCGCATGAGCTCCCCGAGCCCCGGCCCCCGTGTCGCCACGGGAGCCCCGCAGAGAGGTGATGCGGCGGGGGGCTCGAGAGAATGCCTGTCCAAGGGGAGCAACGTCGCTCGACGCCCCTGGAGGTCTGACGCGAGGTGGCCCCTTTCCCTCGGGCGCCAACTGGTCCAGGCTCCAGCCACGTGAGCCAGGTCCCCTCCTCCGAGACACCCCGACGCGCGGGCTTCGCCCGGCTCGCCTTCGAGCGCGCGGGGGGGCGCACCGTGGTGAGCACCGCGCTGGCGCACAGCCCGCTGCGACTGCTCACCCCGCGCAACCACGGCCACGCCGCGTGGGCGTACACCAGCTCGTTCGGCGGCGGGCTGGTGGACGGAGACTCGCTCCGCCTCGACCTCGACGTGGCCCCCGGCGCCACCGCGTGGCTGTCCTCCCAGGGCGCCAACCGCGTCTACCGCTCCCCCTCCGGCTGCACGAGCGACGTGTCCGCCCGCGTGGGCGACGACGCCCTGCTCGCGTGGGTGCCGGACCCCACCGCGTGCTTCTCCGGCGCGCGCTACGCCCAGACACTCGCCTTCCGGCTCGCGCCCACCGCGTCGCTCGTCCTCGCCGACATCGTCACCTCCGGCCGCAGCGCCAGCGGCGAGCGCTGGGCCTTCTCCCACTACGCCTCCACCCTGCGCGTCCACGTGGGCGAGCGCGCCCTCGTCGACGAGCGCTGGCTCTTGGACCCCACCCACGGCCCCCTGCGCGAGCGGCTCGGCCGCTTCGAGGCCATGGCCTCCCTCCTCCTCGTCGGCCCCGCCCTGGCCACCGCCCGCGAGGCCCTGCTCGCCCGCGTCACCGCGCTGCCCGTCACCCCACGCGCCGACCTCGTCCCCTCCGCCAGCCCCCTGGGCCCCCACGGCCTGCTCCTGCGCGCCGCCGCCGTCTCCGTCGAGTCCCTGGTGCGCACCACCCACGACTGGCTGTCCTTCCTCCCCGCCCTCCTCGGGGACGACCCCTGGGCCCGCCGCGTGTGAGCCCCCCCTCCTGGCGGCGCACCCCGGCCCTGCACTAGTGTTGACGCATCAAGTCATGGCGCCGTCGAACCCCGGGAGTCGCGCGCGTGCACCTGTCCCCTCGAGACGTCGACAAACTGTTGCTGCATCAGGCGGGCTTCCTGGCCCAGAAGCGGCTCGCCCGAGGCGTCCGGCTGAGCTACCCGGAGGCCGTCGCGCTCATCGCCACGCAGTTGCTGGAGTTCATCCGTGACGGCAGGAGCGTGGCGGAGCTGATGGACCTGGGGCGCAAGCTGCTGGGGCGCGCGCAGGTGATGCGGGGGGTGCCGGAGATGCTCGCGGAGGTGCAGGTGGAGGGCACCTTCCCGGACGGCTCCAAGCTGGTGACGGTGCACCACCCCATCGTCGCCGAGCACGGCGACCTGGAGCTCGCGCTGTACGGCAGCTTCCTGCCGGTGCCCCCACGGGAGCGCTTCACGGCCTCCACCGCGGCGGACGACGGCATCCCCGGCGAGGTGCGCGTGCTGCCCGGCGAGGTGGAGCTCAACGCGGGCCGCGACAGCGTCTTTCTCCGCGTCACGCACCGGGGAGACCGCCCCATCCAGGTGGGCAGCCACTACCCCTTCTTCGAGACGAACCGCGCGCTCGTGTTCGACCGGGAGAAGGCCTACGGCCACCGCCTGGACATCCCCGCGGGGACGGCGGTGCGGTTCGAGCCGGGGGAGACGAAGACGGTGAGCCTGGTCGCCATCGCGGGCGAGCAGGTGGTGCGGGGCGGCAACGCGCTGGGCAGCGGCAAGGTGTCCGCCGAGAACCGTGAGCGCGCGATGGCGCAGGTCCGCGAGCAGGGCTTCGGCCACGAGGAGGAGCGCGAATGAGCCGGAAGATGGACCGTCGCCACTACGCGGACATGTTCGGCCCCACCACCGGGGACAAGGTGCGGCTGGGCGACACGGGCCTGTGGGCCCAGGTGGAGCGCGACGCCACCGTCTACGGCGACGAGTGCAAGTTCGGCGGCGGCAAGGTGCTGCGCGAGGGCATGGGCCAGCGCGCGGGCGTGGGCGACGCGGACGCGCTGGACCTGGTCATCACCAACGCGCTCATCCTCGACTGGACGGGCATCTACAAGGCGGACATCGGCGTCAAGGCGGGCCGCATCGTCGGCATCGGCAAGGCGGGCAACCCGGACATCATGGCCGGCGTGACGCCCGGCATGGTGGTGGGCGTGACGACGGAGGCCCTCTCCGCGGAGGGACACGTCGTCACCGCGGGCGGCCTGGACACGCACATCCACTTCATCTGCCCGCAGCAGGCGGACGAGGCGCTCGCCAGCGGCATCACCACCTGGGTGGGCGGCGGCACCGGCCCCGCCACCGGCACCAAGGCCACCACGTGCACGCCGGGCGCGTGGAACCTGCAGCGGATGCTCCAGGCCACCGACACGCTGCCGCTCAACATCGGCCTGACCGGCAAGGGCAACACGTCCCTGCCCCACGGCCTGGTGGACCAGATTCGCGCGGGCGCCATCGGCCTGAAGCTGCACGAGGACTGGGGCACCACGCCCGCCGCCATCGACACCTGCCTCACCGTGGCCGAGGACGAGGACGTGCAGGTCACCATCCACACCGACACGCTCAACGAGTCGGGCTACGTGGATGACTCGCTCGCGGCCATCAAGGGCCGCACCATCCACACGTACCACTCGGAGGGCGCGGGCGGCGGCCACGCGCCGGACATCATCCGCGTGTGCGGCGTGGACCACGTGCTGCCCTCGTCCACCAACCCCACGCGCCCGTACACGGTGAACACGCTGGACGAGCACCTGGACATGCTCATGGTCTGCCACCACCTGGACCCGGGCATCCCCGAGGACATCGCCTTCGCGGAGAGCCGCATCCGGGGCGAGACCATCGCCGCGGAGGACATCCTCCACGACCTGGGCGCCATCAGCATCATGTCCTCGGACAGCCAGGCCATGGGGAGGGTGGGCGAGGTCATCTGTCGCACGTGGCAGACGGCGCACAAGATGCGCGAGCAGCGCGGGCGGCTGTCCGGCGAGCAGGGTGACAACGACAACCTGCGCATCCGCCGCTACGTGGCCAAGTACACCATCAACCCGGCCATCGCCCACGGGCTGTCGCACGAGGTGGGCTCGGTGGAGGTGGGGAAGCTGGCGGACCTGGTGCTGTGGCGCCCGGCCTTCTTCGGCATCCGCCCGGAGCTGGTGCTCAAGGGCGGCTTCATCGCCTGGGGACAGATGGGGGACGCCAACGCGTCCATCCCCACGCCGCAGCCGTTCATGATGCGGCCCATGTTCGGCGCCAGGGGCCGGGCGCTCGGGGCCACCAGCCTCGTGTTCGTCTCACCGCGCGCGCTGGCCGAGGGCACCACGCGCGAGCTGGGCCTGGGCAAGCGCGCCGTCGCGGTGAAGCGGTGCCGGGGACTGGGCAAGCGCGACATGCGGCTCAACGACGCCCTGCCCGTCATCACCGTGGACTCGGAGACCTACGAGGTGCGCGCGGATGGGGAGCTGCTCCGCTGCGAGGCCGCCGTCCGACTGCCGCTGGCGCAGCGCTACTCGCTGTTCTGAAAGGACGGGGACTTCCGCGCATGGGCTCGTCCTGGAAGGTGCTCCAGCTGGCGGACTCGGGCTTTCCCACGGGGGGCTTCGCCCACTCGGGAGGGCTGGAGGCGGCGGTGCAGGCCGGCGAGGTGCGCGGCGCACCGGAGCTTCGCCGCTTCACGCGAGAGCTGTTGTGGCAGGCGGGGCATGGCGCCCTGCCGCTGTTGAGCGCGGCGCACCGCGAGGCCTCGCGGCTGCCGGAGCTGGACGCGCGGGCGGACGCGTTCCTCACCAGCCATGTCGCGCACCGGGCCAGCCGCACGCAGGGCCGGGCCTTCCTGGACACGTGCGCGCGCATCTTCCCCGGGCCGGTGGGGCCGCTGCGCGAGTCGGCGAGGGCCGCGGGGATTGGCTTCCACCACGCGCCGGTGTTCGGGGCGGTGGTCCGCGCGCTGGAGGTGGAGCTGTCGGAGGCGCAGCGGCTGCACCTGTCGCTCACGCTGCGCGGCGCGCTGTCGGCGGCGGTGCGGCTGGGCATCGTCGGCACGCACGAGTCGCACCAGCTCCAGCACCAGGCGACGCCGCTGTTGGACGCGGTGCTGGAGCGCTGCGCGGGGCTGGGGTTGGAGGCGCTCGCGCAGCCCTCGCCATTGTTGGACTTGTTGGGTTCCACGCACGACCGCCTCTATTCGAGGCTCTTCCTGTCCTGAGGTGAAGCGCACATGCACGACGACCACAGGGGCCACGGCCACGACGATGAGCACGACCACACGCATGAGGAGTGGGAGCATCCGGGCCACTTCCACGAGCGCGAGGAGCCGAAGCGGCGTGATTACCAGGCGCGCGCCTTCACCATCGGCATCGGCGGGCCGGTGGGCAGCGGGAAGACGGCGCTGGTGCTGGCGCTGTGCCGCGCGCTGCGTGAGCGCCACCGGCTGGGCGTGGTGACCAACGACATCTTCACCCAGGAGGACGCGGAGTTCCTGGTGCGAAACCACGCGCTCTCACCCGAGCGCATCAAGGCGGTGGAGACGGGAGGCTGCCCGCACGCGGCCATCCGCGAGGACATCAGCCACAACCTGCTGGCGCTCGAGCAGCTCATGGAGGAGCTGACGCCGGAGCTGCTCATCGTGGAGAGCGGCGGCGACAACCTGGCGGCGCAGTACAGCCGGGAGCTGGCGGACTACACCGTGTACGTCATCGACGTGGCGGGCGGGGACAAGGTGCCGCGCAAGGGAGGCCCGGGCATCACCCAGTCCGACTTGCTCATCATCAACAAGACGGACCTGGCGCCCCACGTGGGCGCGGACCTGGGCGTCATGGAGCGCGACGCGAAGAAGATGCGCGGCGACGGCCCCTTCGTCTTCACCCAGGTCACCCAGGGCGTGGGCCTGGACGTCGTCGTCGAGCACCTGCTCACCGCGTGGAAGCAGCGCACCGGAGCCCGGACGGGCTGAGGCCGCGAGGTGCTACGCTCCGCTCCACATGTCCGCGATTCCCACGGGCTACTGGGGCCCGAGCACCTCGACCGTGGATTGGTGCGAGACGAACTACCAGCACTTCTTCCACATCGGCGAGCTGTTCAACTCGGCCTCCAGCCTGGTGCTGGTCCTCGTGGGCGTGCTGGGCGTCGTGCTCCACTGGCGCGTACTGGAGCGCCGGTTCCTGCTCGCCTTCGGGTTGCTCGCCCTGGTGGGCGTGGGCAGCACCGCGTTCCACACGACGCTGCGCCGCGAGCACCAGATGCTGGACGAGCTGCCGATGCTCTATCTGGCCATCGTCATCGTCTACATCCTGCTGGAGGACCGACCCCAGCGGCGCTTCGGGCGCTGGTTCCCGTGGCTGCTGTTCTGTCACGCGGTGCTGGTGACGTACCTGACGGCCTTCACGCGCGGCGCGCTCCAGTTCTTCCTCTTCCAGGTGAGCTTCGCGTCGCTGGAGTTCTTCGCGCTCGGCCGCACCTACGTCCTCCAGCGGCGCAGCCCGGATGCGAGCACGAAGCGGCTGTTCCAGCTCGGCATCGCGTCCTATGCGCTCGCCATCGTGCTGTGGGTCAGCGACATCCAGTTCTGCCCCACGCTCAACGAGACGCTCCCCGCGCACGGCATCCCCAACCCCCAGTTCCATGCCTGGTGGCACGTGCTGGTGGCCTTCGGGTTCAACGCGCTCCTCCTGGTCATCGCGAAGGAGCGACTGCGGACGCTGGGGAAGGACTCACGTCTCGGCAGGCTGCTGGGCGTGGTCCCGTGCGTGAAACTGACGCCGCCCGGAACGTGAGGCGTCAGCTCAGGCCCAGCTTGCACTCGGGGAGCGCGAGCCGGAGCTGCTCGAGCTCCTGGGGCGGCAGCGTCGTCGAGTAGAGGTCCAGCGTCCTGAGCCACGGCATCCGGAAGAGGACCGGCGGCACCGTCGTCAGGGGCGTGGACTGGAGGTCGAGGAAGGTCAGGCGACGCAGCCGCTCCAGCGAGTCGGGCAAGGTCGTCACGCCGGTCTGCCGCAGGTTGAGCGACTCGAGTGACTCGAGGTTCCCCAGCTCCGGCGGCAGCTGCGCCAACGCGGGGTTGAAGGACAGGTCCAGCTTCTTGAGCTTCGTGAGTCGCCCCAGCTCCGGTGGGACCTGCTGGATGCCCGTGGTGCGCACCCAGAGGGACTCCAGCTCGGTGAACTCGCCGATGACCGGCGGCAGCTCCCCCAGCTTGCGGCCGTTGAACAGCAGCTCCTTGGAGTCGCGCGGGAACCTGTCGAACAGGGCGAAGGCGCCCTTGGCCTTGGACGCGGCCGCCTTCGGGAGGGAGGCCTGCGCGAGGTCCGGCGGCTCCTGGGAGGTGGCGCCCTCCTCCGCGCCCTGGAGTGACTCGGCCATCGAGCCCAGCTCCTCCGCGAGCCAGGCGGAGAACGGCCCCAGTTCGTCCACGGGGAGGCTCTCCTCCACGCTCCAGACGACCAGCCCGTCGCCCTGGGTGCCCTGGCCGAAGGCGAAGCCCTTGACGTCCTCCAGGTCGCGAGCGGCGAACATCACGAACGCGTACGTGTGCGTCCCCGCTTCGCGCTCGGCGCGGACTTCGCTCCAGTTCCGGTCGGGGACACCGGTCTGCTGGGACAGACTCACCCGCCAGCGCGGCGGGAGAAAGCCCAGCGTGGACTCGGAGGTCGACAGCCACCGATAGCCGAGCGCCTCGATGAACTCGACGTACTCGGCGGGCAGCAGCGACGCGATGTCGGGCACGGCCGAGAACGGCACGACGCGCGGCTCCAGGTCCTCCGCGTAGCGCCCCACGGCGCCCCTCCCCAGCACCTGGGTGGCCTGCTTCTCCACCTTCTTCCACTGCGTCGTCGGCGACACGGACTTCTTCGGCATGTCCTGTTCCCTACCCGCATCCGAATCCGTGGGGGAAGCGCGAATGCATCCTGGAGCCCGGCGCGTGACGCCGGCGCGCCCGACCTCCCAGACTTCCAGGCCAGTCCACGCCTCCTCGAAAACATCTGCTCCCACTTCAATCCCACCTCGTTTGCCGCGCCAACGGCAACCATGTTAGGAATTGAGCCCATCCCCGCAATGGCATTCCAGGAGGTTCTCGTGACCCGGAACGTGAAGCGATTGCTGGCTTTCGCCCTGCCGCTGTCCCTTGCCCCGACCAGCGGTCTCGCCGAGCCATCCTGGACAGAGACCTTCGTGCTGCCTTCGCGCCCCTCGACTCCCGGTGCCATGCCCCTGCTGTGCATGGCGTGGCAGGAGTACTACGTCCTGAACCTCACCGGCGTCACGGTCTCGTCATCCGGGCCCCTGACCCCTCCCTTCCCGAACTCCGTCGCCGCCGGCGGTTTCGCTTCGGCGGGAGTGGTCACCAACCTTCCGGGAACCCACCAGTACCTCTTCACGACCGATCTCATGAACGCGTTTACCGACGCGAAGACGTGCATCTGGCAATTCTCTGTCACCCGCGACAGCAACGGAGTCTTTTCCGGCGTCATCAACCAGGCCTCCGCCGGCAATCAGGGGGTCCTCTGCACCATCGACCCGACGCAATCCTATTTCGACCCCTCCACCTGCCGGAGCCAGGTCGTCACCTACATCCAATGAGATGCAACGCCTGACACACCACGCTCAAAACTTTCCTTCCAGCGCCGAGGTGGCGACCGACCCGGTCAGGGTCCATTTGAACTGACTGGGATAAGGGTCCAGGATTCGCCGCGCCCGAGCGGAGAGCGATTCCCGCGCCGTCGGGCGCTCCCATGAAACGAATTGCGCTCCTCCCTGCCCTGCTCACGCTCCTCGCCTGCGCGGCTTGCGGTCCCCCGACCGTGGAGTCACCGCCTCCCGCCACGGATACCCAGACCTCCGCGCTGGCGGCGCCGCAATGGCTTCCGACCACCTCGGCGCTCCAGGCGCGGAGCAACGCCACCGCCACGCGGCTGGCCACCGGGCAGGTGCTCGTCGTCGGAGGCAGCGTCTCCGGCGCCGTGACGACCACCGCGGAGCTGTACAACCCGGCCAACGCCTCGTGGACGTCCACGGGCTCGATGACGGGCGCTCGCAGCGAGCACACCGCCACCCTGCTGGACAATGGCCGCGTGCTGGTGGCGAACGGCTACGGCGGCGGGGGCGCGGGCGTCGTGCTCAACACCGCGGAGATCTACTGGCCGACGACGGGGACCTGGACCGCCGCGGCCGCTTCTCCCTCGACGCGCACGGTGGGGCAGGCCGCGAAGCTCACCACGGGCAAGGTGCTCATCACCGGTGGCTACTCGGGCGCCATCGGAATCCTCTCCAGCGCGGACCTCTATGACCCGTTCACCAACAGCTGGACGGCCACGAGCATGAACGGAGGTCGCTACCGGCACACGCTGACCGCGCTGCCCGGCGGCAAGGCGCTCGTCGCGGGTGGCAGCGGCCGGCTGAGCACGCTGAGCACCGCGGAGCTGTTCGACTCCGCGACGAACAGCTTCACCTATGCCGCCCCGATGAGCCGGGCGCGCCACAGCCACACCGCCACGATGCTGCCCTCCGGCAAGGTGCTCATCGCCGGTGGCAGCGGCACCAACACGGCGGAGCTGTACGACCCGGCCACCAACACCTGGACGCCCACCGGCTCCATGTCCCGCGCCCGCTCCAGCCACCACGCCGCGCTGCTGCCGTCCGGCAAGGTGCTCGTCTTCGACAGCAGCGGCACCAGCGAGCTGTACAACCCCGCCACGGGCACCTGGAGCATCACCGCGCCCCTGCTCTCCAGCCGCACCGGCGGCGTGTCCGCGCTGCTGCGCTCCGGGCAGGTGCTGCTCTCCAGCGGCGCCATCGGCGCCACGCCCACGGCGTCCTCGGAGCTGTATGAGCCGGGACAGCAGTCGTGGAGCGCCACCGGCTCGCTGTGGGTGGGACGCTGCCAGCACACCGCCACGGAGCTGCCCTCGGGGGCGGTGCTCGTGGCGGGCGGCTCGAGCTCCGGCACCCCGCTCGCGAGCGTGGAGTCGTATGACCCGGCCACCAGGACCTGGACGTCGCTGGGCTCGATGACGCAGGCGCGCAGCGGACACGTGGCCGTGCGGCTGCCGTGGGGACAGGTGCTGGTCATCGGCGGCAATGCGTCCACCACGCAGACCACGACGGAGCTGTATGACCCGGACACCCACACGTGGACGGCGCGTGGCAGCCTGAACAACGCGCGCGAGGGCTTCACCGCGACGGTGCTGCCCACCGGGAAGGTGGTCGTGGCCGGTGGACGAATCAACACCATCAACTACCTGACCAGCGCGGAGGTCTACGACCCGGCCACGGGCACCTGGTCGGTCACGGGCAGCCTCAACTTCGGCCGCGCGGACCACAGCGCGGTGCTGCTCCCGGATGGCAAGGTGATGGTGGCGAGCGGAACGTACTTCACCAACTCCATGACGACGCAGACGCCGACGGTGGAGCTCTATGACCCGACCACGGGGGCGTGGACGTACACCACCAACATCGCCTGGGCGGGGAGGAGCGACTTCACGCTGGACGTGCTGGGCTCCGGGCTGGCGCTCGCCGCGGGCGGACGCACGGGCAACTCGCTCAACTTCGGCGCGTTCTCCGTGAAGGTGGCGGATGTGTACTCGCACACCACGGGCACGTGGACTCCGGTGGGGAGCCTGGCCACCACGCGCCACGAGCACTCGAGCGCCCTGCTCGCGTCGGGCGCGCTCATGGCGGCGGGAGGCTTGTCGCGCGTGGGCGGCGGTCAGCCCGTCACCACCACGCTGGCCAGCGCGGAGCTGTTCGACCCGGCGACGAACACCTGGAAGGAGACAGCGGGCATGCGCGTCGCCCGCGCGGGCTTCACGCTGACGCCGCTGTACACCCAGGAGGTGCTCGCGGTGGGCTGCGGGCCCGCCGGTGAGCCCTCGGCGGAGCTGTACACGCCGTAGCGGCGTGTCACGGGGCGACGGCTCTCCTGGCCCGTCGCCCCACGCCATGGCTTCGCGAGGGTGACGATGAGCCCGTCCCCACCGATGACCCGCGTGGGGCGTGCCCGGATTCGTCGGGTGCTTTCGCGGTGAACAGCACTCGACAGGAAAGGTGAAACTGGGGATACGTTGCGCTCCCTCGAATCGAGCGGCACGGATTGCCGTTGAGGTGAAACGCGATGCAGGTGCGCAGCGGGTTGGGGGGCAAGGCACGCTCCTGGGTGGGCCGATACCGGGTGGAGCTGGGGCTCGCCGCCCTGGCGTTGCTCGTCGGCGCGGTCGTCTTCGGCCTGATGCGGTCGACCTGGCCCACGCCGCTCCCTGCCCGTCCGGAGCGGCGGGTCCTCCAGACGAGCGACACGCTGCTCTCGCTCGTCAGCGCCCTCTGCACCTTCTTCCTCGCCTGGTGCTTCACCCGAGGCGCCGGGCGCGTGGACCCCGTGTCGGTGCGCCACCGCTGGCGCTCCTTCCTCGGCCTGTGGGCCCTGTTCGCCGCGGTCTTCCTGCTCTGGTGGGCAGGCGAGTGGCCGGGCCACTACTACAGCGACGCGCTCCAATCGCTGTCTGTCTCCAGCCAGTATCAGGTGGAACCCTGGCTCAGCACCTTCTGGGGCATCTGGGCCCACGGCATCCACCGCGCCACCGGCCAGTTCTCCAGCCTCTCGCTCTTCAATCTCTTTCTCTTCAGCGCGCTGCTCGCGGACTTCTTCTCCCTGCTGCTCAGCCAGGGCCTGTCACGCCGTGTGGGGGGACTCTTCGTCGCGCTGGTCGTGACGTCCATCCCCCTGGGCCTGCTGGCCATCTACCTCTCGCACGACATCATCAATGGCCTGCTGCGCCTGTCCATCGCGCTCATCCTGATGCGCGCCATGGTCCGCCGCGCGCTCACCGGCGCCTCCGGCCTCACGCCCGTGACGCTCCCCGCGCTGGTGCTGCTGACGGCCACCGCCACCTTCCTGCGCGGCGACAGCATGGCGCTGGTGCTCTACGTGCCCGCCGTCCTCGTCGCCTCGCGGCAGGTCCGCGTGGGAGTGGCCGTGGCCCTGCTCGTCGGCACGCTGGGCCTCATGCAGGTGTTCCGCCGCGCCGTCGAGCCGCGCATCGCGCCTCCCTCTCCCGAGCGCGGCAACCGCTACGCCTTGTCGCTCATCCTCAACCCGCTGGGCTACCTGGTCACCAACCGGTACTACTCGCCCGACCCGGAGGGAGACCAGGCCGCGATGGACGCGGTGATTGCGTACTCCTGCCTGAGGGACCGCTACAAGGCGGAGGAGTCCCCCTGCTATTGGGACTCCCTGCACCCGCCCATCTCCAACGAGAAGATGGCGGAGCTCAAGAAGCGCTTCCTGCGCATGGTGCGCGACAACCCCGCGCTGATGCTGTCCAACCGCGTCTACACCTTCGCGGGCACACTGGGCCTGAGTCCGAAGACGCCCCCGCCCTTCCTCTACATGCGGGAGAAGTGGAAGGCCGAGGAGCAGTACCCGCCTCACGGCGTGCGGCTGCTCGCCGAGCTGAACCTGGACCCGGCGCGGGCGCCTCAATCCCTTGCACGCATCACCCACTGGCTGCGCGACGAGAGCTGGCCGGCTCGGGGCGGCCAGTCCCTGTTCTTCCCCTGGAACGGCGTGCCCGCGCTGCTGCTCGCCCTGTGGCTGGTGTCCCGCTGGCGCACCCTGCCCGCCTCCGCGGTGACGGCGGGCGCCATCCTCGCGCCCGCCTTCCTGGTGTTCGTCGCCGGCCCCGCCAGCCACCCGTCCTACGTCGCCGACCTGTGGATGTTCGGCTACCTCGCCGTGCCGCTGGCCTGGTTCGAGGCCCGAGCACTGCGCGCCCGGGCCCTCCAGCCGCCGTCAGCGGGCGGGGAAGGCCGGGACGCGGGTGCGCTCGATGTGCCCCCCGCTCACCTGCGCCACAACGGTTGAGGTGTAGGGCCGACCCGGGCGGCTGCTCCAGTCCTTCGCCAGGAAGGCGCCCGGGGACTTCGCGTACTCCAGCGCGATGCGGCCCGTCTGCAACGACTGGCGCACCATGCGCACGTTGCTGACCTGGTCCTCCTCGCGCCAGCTCAGCGGGAAGAAGCCGAAGGACGACCCCCGGTGGATGCCCGCGAGCAGCAGGTGGATGTTGAACGTGAGGTTGTCCGGGAAGCCCAGGTAGAAGCGCGGCTCCAGGTAGCGCGTCGAGTACAGATTCAGGCCCGAGCCCAGGTCATGGATGCGCCGCCGCGCCGACAGGGAGAACAACAGGTTGAAGACGTGGTTGCCCAGCGTCCGGAAGCGCGAGTAGCCCTGCAGGCGCGACTGGCTCATGAAGCGGCTGCCCAGCAGGGAGTCGCGCTCGCGGTCCTCGTCCGCATCCAGGATGGGAATCAGGTCGTTGATGTCCGCCTGGTCATCGCCGTGCAGCACCACCACCCGGTCGAAGCCGTGCGCGAGCGCATACTCGAAGGCCACCTTGTGTGAGCCGCCGAGGTTGTAGTTGTCGTCGTTGACGAGCACCTTGCCCGGCAGGTGCTTCAGCTTCGCCAGGCCCTCGGCGGCGGCCTCCACGCCGTTGTCGCGGCTGCCGTTGTCCACCACGATGATTTCGGCGAAGCGGCGCTGCACGTCCTCCCCGAAGCGGCCGAGCACGCGCGGAATCTGCCGCTCGCAGTTGTACATGGGGATGAAGACGAGGATGCGTTCGGCGGCCACGAGAGGCTCCTTCGCGCGAGGCGCGCGGGTGCTGCGTCGCGGCTCCCCTACCGCGACGCCTCGCGCCATTCAAGGCACCGTGGGGCCCGAGGCCTCGTATTGGCGCAGCTCCTCCGGCGTGCCGAAGGAGGCGTAGCGCGCCGCCTTCGCCGCGCGAACCGTGCCGCCGGACTCCAGCAGGAGGTTGTAGAGCAGGGAGAGATAGTACTCGCGCATGCCCTCCGAAATCGGGCGGTCCATCAGGAGCCGACCCGCGGTGAGGAAGTGGCGCTCGGTGGCGAAGAAGTAGGCGCCCATGATGGCCGCGTCGGAGATGACCACCTTCTCCGCGGTGCGGACCACCCGCGCCCCCTCGCACTTCGCATAGCTGTAGCGCGGCAGCTGCGAGGGGAAGGTGAGCAACCCTCCGGCCAGGGTCGGGTCGTCGCTCGCGAGCGCCTCTCGCACCAGCTCGCGATACGCGGGGCTGTCGAACCACAAGTCGCAGTCCATCACGAGCAGGCCCCGCTCGCCCGTCATCCGCCCGGCGGCGGCGAGCGCCGTCTCCACCGCGCCCCGGGTCATCTCCTCCAGCATCACGACCTGGAGCCCGGGCACGGCCTGTCGCAGCCGAGTGGCCAACTGGAACTGCTCCTCGTGCGGGCGGCGCACCACGGCGGTGTGGACCACCTCCAGACCCCAGTCGGACACGCTGGAGAGGGCCTTGAGCACCATGGCCATGCCATCCACGGGGATGAGCGGCTTGGGGGTGGTGAAGCCCGCGTCGGTGAAGCGCGAGCCGAGGCCCGCCATGGGGAGCAGGATGTGGAGCGGACGCATGGGGAGAGCTTCCGGGGAGGCGCGCTCAAGCCGAGCGCTGGAGGGACGACGGCCCGGTGGACGTCACCGGCGCGTACTGGGCATTGAAGGCGTTGAACAGGCGCACGGCCGTGGCGAAGAAGGCCGGCAGGCTGTCCGGGTTGATGCGGGCCCGGTAGGTGAGCATGCGGCAGTAGTGCACCGCCTCGTGGAAGAGGATGGTGCGGCGCACCTCGGGGGGCAGCGTCGTCTCGAAGCGATGCTGGAGATGGGCATACAGCTCCGCGTAGCGGGAGGAGGTGGCCTCCTCGTACTCCACCACCGCGCCGATGACCCGCGCGCGCGACAGCTGGCAGAGGAACTCGTAGCCGGAGTGCAGGGACTGGCACAGCTTGCCCAGGTCCACCACGGGGTCGCTGATGGCGTTCTCGTTGTTCGGGTCCAACACGAGGAAGTCCGCGTCCTCGCGCCGGACGATGAGGTTGTCCACCGTCAGGTCGCCATGGATGGGGGTGTCGCGCATGCGCGACAGCTCCGCCAGCGCCTGGGGGTTGGCGCGCAGGCGCGCGAGCGCGGGGAGGATGTTCTCGTAGCGCTGACCATTGATGGTGAGCGTGTCGTGCACGAGCAGCTCCGCGAGCACGGGGCTGAGCGCGGCCGCGTCCCGAACCTTGTCCTCGACCTTCTCACGCAGGTAGCGCTCCAGCACCGCGGGCTCGTCGCGCGGCTCCACCGGGGCATAGATGTGGGTCCCCACGAAGTCGAGCACCTGGTCCAGCACCTGCTTGGAGCGCGCCACCTCCTCCGAGTGGATGAACTGGAAGAACGGGACGTACTGCTCGCGGTACTCCAAGTCGAAGGCGTAGGAGCGCTCGTCGCGCAGCTCGCGCAGGATGCGGGGCAGGTGCGGCAGGTGGCGACGCGACTGCAGCCAGTCGTGCTGCACCTTCAGCTTCTCCGCGTGCTGAGGCAGCGTCACCTTGCGCACGCTCAGGGCCTGCTCCACCCACACCAGCAGGGTGCTGGCGTTGGAGCCGCCCTTGAAGGTGCGCACCATGCGGAAGTCCCCGTGCAACTCGCCTGTGGACAGCACATGGCTGAGGGCCTGCCCGGAGAAGTACTCGTCCAGGAAGTGGCTGAACTCGCGGCTGATGTCGGAGTCACGGTGCAGCTTGTTCTTCAGCGGCTCCAGCGCGGGCTCGGCCGCGGTGGCCGAGCGTTCGCGGCGACGCTCCAGCAGGAAGTACAGGCCCACCAGGGAGAACGGTCCGATGAGCACTGCCCAGGATACCAGCGACAGTCCCAGCGGCACGCCGGTGAGGCCGAGCAACCCTCGCGCGATGGTCGAGTAGTAGTAGTGGAAAGTGCCCAGGAAGCCGGGGCCGGAGGGGACGCCCACCGAGAGATAGGCGGCGACGGAGGCGCCCAGCGTGCCCAGCAGGTCGCGGGTGGGGAGGTAGGCCCAGACCAGCACCGCCATGGAGGTCAGGTAGAGCAGCCACATGCTCATGGCGGTGAGCACGAAGCGGCCCAGCCGCGCGGAGCGGAAGATGACGTGCGTGCCATAGATGAGGGACCAGAGCACGAAGCGGCTGCGGTCCCTCAGCCTGTCGTTGAGCAGCGCGGTGAGGCGGCCCAGGGCACTCAGCATGCGCCGGTTCTGCGTGTAGAGCAGCCAGGTGAGCGCCGCGGCCGCCAGGCTCACCGCGCCCACGCCCACCGCGAGCCGGAGCATCAACGCCGCGGCGTCCGGGGCACGCGACCACGTGGCGAGCACCACGCCGAGCGCGCACAGGCCCAACAACAGGCCATCCACCGCGCGCTCGAAGAGGATGGTGAAGAGCACCACCGCGCGGCTGATGCGCATGCGCGTGCCGATGAGGTGCGCGCGCACCAGTTCGCCCAGACGGAACGGGAGCAGGGCGGTGAAGAGGTAGCCGACGGACAGGCCCGAGAAGAGGATGCGCCAGGTGGTGGGGCGCACCACGCGCAGCAGGCGCTGGGCGTTCTTGGTGCGCAGCGAGTGGGCGATTCCCTGACAGAGCACGGCGATGGGGACGGCCCAGAAGGGCACATGCCCGGAGGGCACCCACTGACCGGACTCGCGCGACTCCGTCAGGAAGCGCCCGAGGAAGGCGGCGCTGATGAGCAGCCCCACGGCCACCAGCGCCAGGGGCCACAGGCGCGAGCGCTTCACGTGGGCTCCTGGATGCGCACCACGCGGATGCCCGCGGCCTGGGCGGCGGCGATGCCGCTGGGGCTGTCTTCGAAGGCGAGACACTCGGAGGGGGGGATTTCCGCGAGCGTCGCCGCGCGCAGGTAGCCCTCCGGGTCGGGCTTGGGGCGCGCCACGTCCTCGCCGAAGACGGTGACGTCGAAGAGGGGGGCCAGGTCGAAGTGTCGAAGCAGGGCCCGTGCGTTGGCCGTGGCGGCCGTCGTCACCAGCCCCGTCTTGTGCTGGGCGCGCACCGAGCGCAGGAAGGTGATGAGGGGAACATTGGGGCGCACCTGGTCGAACGACTCGGGATAGTAGCGGGCCTTGGCCTCACGCACGCGCCGTGCGTCCTCCGGACTCAACTCCGCGCCGACCTCCTTCACCATGGCGTCGAAGCGGAGGCCGAAGGCGCGCTGGTAGGCAGCCTGCTCCAGGGTGAAGCCGACGTCGGCGAAGGCGCGGCGATATGAGATGAAGTTCGCCTCTTCCGTGAAGAGCAACGTCCCATCCATGTCGAACAACATGCAGCGGATCATCCGTCCCCCATGAGTGCCCGGATTCCGCAGCACACCAGGTTCGGGCCAGATACTTTGGCGTGTGCCTTGGATGCAAGGTGAGAGAAGGGCGCTGGAGGCGTCGCCTGCCTGGCCCCACACGCCAGGAGTGAAGTCTCCAGCCGTGACGCCCTGGCGGCCCGCGAGGGGCTCAGGGCGTCTTCAACCCATTCCCAGGGGGAAAACCCTCCCTCTGCGTTCGCCCATCACCCCCGCGGAGAAAGCGTGGCATTGGACGCGATGTCCGCGTTCTCGTCCTCGCCGCCCGCGGCGCCATCCGCGCCGTAGGAGAGGACGACGGGGCGGCCGCCCTCGTTGAGGTACACGTAGTCGTTCTGCCACGGGTCCTTGGGGAGCTGCTCGAGGACCCGGCTCTCCACGAGCGCGCCGAGCCCCGCGCTCGTGTCCGGGAAGCGCCCTGTCTTCGTGTAGTGGAGCTTGAGGGCGGTCTCGATGTTCTTGATGTCCAACGAGGCCCTGTCTCCCTTCGCTTCTCCCAGCATGGGCATGACGGCGACGCCGACCGCCGCGGCGATGAGCCCGAGGATGGTGATGACCACCATGATTTCAATGAGCGTCATGCCGCGACGGTAACGGCGGTGCTGGCTGGACTTATTCTGATTCATGACGGTGATTCACCTCATGTGACGTTCTGGCAGGGTCGCTTTCGTCGCGTGCGTCGCCATGTCGTTGCAGCGTCTGGCTTCACACGTGGCGCTGCCCCGCGGCCCTTCCTCCGACCACCGGAGAGAAGCGCCACGAGGAGGCCAATGCAGACCTCGTGCCGGCATGAGGTTCGTCCTGTTCGGGGCCATTGTCGGTGATGCCCCCAGGCCGAGATTTCCCACTCAGGGGCTCTGCGACAACTCAGTTCTTCGGCGCGGGCGCCGCCGCGGGCTTCGGCGCCTCCGCGATGCGCTTCACCACGTCATCGACGATGTCGTTCGGGATGGGGATGGACAGGTTGTACTGGGCGATCTTCCAGGTGGCGCCGTCCTTCACCAATACGCCGCTGCCACGGCTGGGCCCCAGGTTCGGCGTGTCGAGCACCTCGTCGAACCAGGCCACCTTGCCGTCCTTGGACAGGGTGATGTGGCGCGAGGTGGCCTTGAAGGTCCACGCCTTGCCTTTCGAGAAGTAGGGCTTCGCCCACGCGCGGAACTCGTCGCGCGTCCAGCGCTCGGTGGCGTCGGTGCCCAGGTAGATGGCGTCGGGGGTGAAGTACTTGAAGTAGCGCGCCTCGTCCGCCTGGGCGGCGGCCAGGTGCCAGTCATCCAGCACTGTGGTGATGGCGGCCTTCGGGTCAGCGGCCTTGCCCGTCACGGGGGCGGCGGCGAGCACGAACAACAACAGGGAGACAGTGGACACGCGAAGCGACCTCGTCGATGAGAAGTTCGGGGTATGAAGCGGCACGGCCCACCCCCGGGTCAAGCGCACCCGGGCTGGCCAGAAAGGTGTGAGTCGCGTGGTCCTCGAGAGCTTCCAGGTCGGTGAGGGGGATGTGCCCACGGTGCTGCTGCACGGCTTCCTGGGCACGGGGCGCAACCTGCGCTCGCTGGCGACGGCGTGGAGCGCGGCGGACCCTCGGCGCCGTTTCCTCCTCCCGGACCTCACCGGCCATGGCGCCTCCCCTGTCCCGCCGCCCAGCTCGGACCTCTTCAGCGTGGCGCGCGACGTGGTGGACACCGCGCGGGCCCAGGGCTTCAGCGGCGCGCTCCATTGGGTGGGCCACTCGCTCGGAGGCCGCGTGTCGCTCGCCGCCAGCCTCCACGTCCCGGAGGCGGTCGCCCACGTCTCGCTGCTCGACATCGCGCCGGGCCCCGTGCCGTACGACTTGTCCGACAGCGGCATGGTGCTGGGCATCCTCCTCCAGGCGCCGCCGCGCGCGCCCAACCGCAAGGACATGCGCGCCGAGCTCACCTCGCGTGGGCTGTCCGACCACCTGGCCGACTGGCTCGTGATGAACCTGATGCCGGAGGGAGAAGGGGTGCGCTGGCGCTTCGACCGGCAGGCGCTCGCGGAGCTGCACTCGCGCGTCAACGGCACGGACCTGTGGGTCGCGGTGGAGCGTCCGGACCGTCCGCCCATGCGCGCTGTCCGAGGAGGCCGCTCGCGCTACGTCTCCGACGCCGAGGCCGCGCGCCTGGAGGCCGCTGGTTGCCCGGTGACGACGTTCCCCAACGCCGGCCACTTCGTCCACGTGGACTCGGCCAAGGAACTGCTGGAGTGGCTCCTGCGCGAGTGAGGCCCTGCTCGAAGCCAGGGCCTTGAGGAGGCGACATGTGGAGCACACACCCGGCACTCAACGATGATGCCCGCGCATTGCTGGCGACTCGCCGGGGGATTCTCCATGTGGCTCCGCAGAGCACTACCGCTGCTCGTGATGATGTGTATCCCTGGCTGTGCGACGAGCCGGGTCGTGCGGCTGGAGACGGAGCACGGCTCCGTGACGCTCACCCCGTACGAAGACGTCGGCGGTGAGGTCGAAGAGGCCAGAATCGACGACGCTGAGTTCGAGGAGTCACTGGCGGCGCTGGCCCGGGACGTTCCGCCCTTCCGCCATCCCATGAAGGAGGCACGGGAGCTCTTCGGCGTGCCCACACGCAGCGGTGTGTACCGGTACGAGCGCGGCCCATCACGGCTCATTCCCCAGTCCCAGGAGGATGGAGCGGGCCCCCACCTGCTCGAGTCCTATGCGGACGACGAGCTGACGCGCGCCTATGGCCAGTGGTGCGAACGACGTGACCAGCCTGGAGACTGCTTACGTCTGCTCGATGAAGGCCCTCTATTGGCCAGCGATGGCAAGTACACGCTGGCGCTGGCCATCGCCCTCGGCTCCGTATGGGAAGCGTCGCTGGAGGCCCTCGATGACATGACGGACCCGAGCGCGGTCATGGCCACCCTCACCTCCGCGGTGACCATGTACCTGCTGCTCTGGGCGCTCCCCGAGCCCGTGTCCAAGGGCGTCGCGGCCACGTTGACGGCCCTCGCCATCGCCTATCTCGGCGTGGACACGGTGTGGAGCCTGCTGGATGGATGGCTGACGCTGGTCCGCGCGGTCGACCAGGCCAGGACCTTCGAGCAGCTCCACTCGGCCGGCGAGGCCTACGGCGAAGTCCTCGGGGAGAACTCAGCACGCGTCTTCTTGATGTTGGCCACGGCCGCCATCGGCAACACGGCCGGGCTCGCGGCGAAGGCCCCTCGACTCCCAGGTTCGGCGCAGGCAGCCCTCGCCGTGGAGACCCAGGCCGGCTTCCAATATGCGGCGGTGGGAAGCGTCCGGTCCATCGCGCTCACTTCGGAGGGATTCACCGTCGCACTCGCGCCGAATGCGCTGGCCATGGCGAACCAGGGCATGGGCAAGCCCCACAAGCATCACATCGCCACGAACAAGAACGACGTCTCCACGGCGCGAGGAGGACCTTGGACGCCACGATTCCGAGAGCTCTTCACCCGCGCCGGGATGGAACTCAAGGACCCGGAGAACATCGTCAAGGTCGCAGGCCATAAAGGCCCCCATCCCATGCGTTATCACAAGCAGATCGACGAGCGACTGAGGCAGGCTTTGTCAGGATGTCGAACCGTGGTGGATTGTCGCAAGGCACTCACCAGCGAGCTGCGCAAACTCGCCCAGGAAGCACAGACGCCCGGGACACGACTCCATAAGCTTCTGACGCAGGGCTAGTGTGATAGCTAGAGCATCCGTCATGCCGAACCCACCGCGCTACTTCAGGCTCAGCGAAGACGTCCAAGGCGGGAACTGGTACCTGGGAGACCCCTCGGGCGAGACGGGTCAGGAGGTCGAGGACATCTGGGCCTTCGCGATGGGACAGCCCATCCCGCCTCCAGGCCGTCTGACGTTTCCCATCAGAGAGCCTGGACGACGATTGGACTTCTGTATGGCAGGCGTCGGGAGCGCGCCCATCGTCCATGTCCGCGTGGCCCACCTCTTCGCGGAGCTGGCGCCCGACGACGTTCAGCTCTTCCCCGTCGATGTCGAAGGCACTCCAGAGCAGTACGTCATGCTCGTGGCCACCAAGCTCATCCGCTGCATCGACGACCAGGCCACCGAAGAGGTCCTCTACTGGAAGCCGGAGGATGAACGTCCGGACAAGCTCGACCAGTACCGCAGTGTCTTCGGCATGCGAATCGACTCGACGAAAGTGGGCGGAGCCAAGGTGTTCCGCACCTGGGGATGGACCATCGCCCTCATCGTCTCCGAGGACCTCAAGGTGGCCCTGGAGCAGGCCAAGGTCACCGGGGCCGCGTTCGAGGAGGTCTGACGCGCGTCAGATGCGCACGCCCAGGAACAGGCCGGGCCACATGCGCGTGCCGGAGGCCCCTCGGCCCGTCTGCCACTGCGGCATCCACGTCACGTCCTGGTCCGGGTCCTCTTCGGGCGGCTTGTAGGCGTTCAGCGACAACCCGCCGAACACCGCGAAGCGCCGCTTGAGCTCCCAGCCGAAGCTCGCGCGCAGCCGATACAGGTTGTTCGGCCTCCCCTCCTCGAACAACTGCGGCGTCCACCCTCCCAGCGAGAGGTCCAGGTCCACGTAGTAGCGGTCCGCCGCCCCCACCGGCAGGTGCACCCCCACGCCCAACGACTTGAAGGTCCGCCACGAATCCTTCCACGGCGACACCCCCGCGCTCGCAATCACATGCACCGTGCGGCTGCCGTACTTCACTCCCACCGACAACGGAGAGACCTCGTCCGCCCAGATTTCGAACGCGATGCGCCCCTTGCGCACCAGGCTCAACAACCCGATGGGCACCGACACGTCATCCGCGATGTTGATGAGCCCCAGTTGCACCCCCTTCACGTTCCCCGCCACGTTGATGAAGCCCACCTGCGCGCCCGACACACTGCCCGCCAGGTTGAAGAGCCCCACCTGCGCTCCCGTCAGCCGCTCCACCATGTTGACGCCCACCGCGAGCTGCGAGCCCTGCATCTGCTCGTCCGCGCGGTTGCCCACCACCGAGAGCTGCAGCCCGCTGAAGGCCCGCTCCGAGTAGTTCACGATGGCCGCCATCTGCGC
Source organism: Myxococcus sp. XM-1-1-1 (assembly GCF_020037095.1). Classification (NCBI taxonomy): domain Bacteria; kingdom Pseudomonadati; phylum Myxococcota; class Myxococcia; order Myxococcales; family Myxococcaceae; genus Myxococcus; species Myxococcus sp. XM-1-1-1. The sequence goes on along the minus strand of NZ_JAIQDH010000002.1, from coordinate 27,906 downwards.
CCCCGTCGCCCCACCGAAGGCCAGGTTGCCACCCACCGCCAGCTGGAGCCCCAACACCTCGCCCCCCGTCACGTTGGCGATGCCCGCCACCTGCGCCCCCTCCATCGTCCCATCCACCCACCCCAACCCTCCCGCCACCCCCACCCCACGCAACTGGAACGAGCGCACCGCCAGCCCCCCCAACGCCAGGTGGTTGAGCCCACCCCCACCCCACAGCGACGTCGTCGATAGCGGAGGCACCAGCGACAGGTTCACCGGCACCGACGGCAAATCCTCCCGCGCACCCGAGGACTCCCGCGCGAGCGGCACATCCGTCACCACGCCCCCACGCGACACCGTGCGCGTCAGCGTCACCGGGACGAAGTCCCCCACCCGCAGCTCCGCGCCCCCCTTCACCCCCACCACCAGCTCCGCCTCGAAGCGCTGCGACGGACGCTCCAACGTGACGTGGTAGCGCCCCGGCTCCAACCCCAACGACAGCCTGCGCCCCAGCGGCTTGCGAAGCTCGGCCACCAGCTGGTTGCCCCAGTCGCGCACGAACAGCCGCCCGTGCACCTCCTCGGCAATCCCCAGACGCGCGCTCGAGCCGCGCAGGTCCGTCATCACCAGGTCCCCACTGCCCGCCAGCTGGATGTCATAGGCCGCGTGCTGCGGCCCCCCCTGCGAGCGCTCCGTGCGCGCCAGCGTCTCGTGGAACGCGAACTGATACGCCTCGTGCAACGTGACGCGCCCATCCCCGGACATGTCCGCCGCGCCGCGCAGCCCCGTCACCAGGAAGTGCGTGAAGAACGACGCGCCGATGGTGTCCGACTCCTGCGCCACTTCATCCGCGGAGCTCGAGGCCAGGTACGCATGCCCCCGCACCTGCGCGGACGCATCCGTGAGGAACGCGGGCCGCCGGAGCCCACCCTTGTAGCGCGTGAGCGCGCCCGAGCCACACGAGTCCAGGATGGCGATGCGCACGTCCACCGGCACGCGGGACATCCGCTTGCGCAAATCGTCGTAGGAGACGCGCTCGCCGCGCGGCAACAGCCCGTCCGCGTCCGAGTGGCCCGAGTAGTACACCACCAGCTCGCGCCGGAGCCCCGGCACGGCGGCGGCCTCCACCAGCGTCACGAGCCGCTCGAGCGCGGCCAGCAACGCGCCCCGGTCCGCCTCCAGCAACAGCACCTGGTCGGCCGAGGCCACGCCGCCCAGCTCCTGCAGCACCCGCGACATCGCCAGGGCATCCGAGCCCGCGTAGCGCAAGCGCTCGCGCCCCGGGCCGCCCTCGCTGGAGCCCGCGATGAGCGCGAAGCGGCGCAACGTGGCGTCGGGCGCCTCGTCACGACGGGCCGCGTGGGCCTCACGCGTCCACACTCCCAGCACCCACATGGCCAACACGCAGGCCACGCGTCCCCACCGGCGCGCTGTGCTCCCACTCATCATCCGCGTCCCACTTCCGCTCCAGCTCCGGCCCGGCCTCGCGCGAGCACCGGGCATACCCCGGATGGCCGCCCCCTTGCGAGCCATCCGCTACCACGTCACGGCGTCCAGCGCGCCCGACGGACGAGCCAGGAGCTGCCTCCCCGCCCGTCTCGCACCACCGCCCAGAAGGTGACCTCCTGTGCCACCCCGTCCTTCTCCGGCGGCTCCCACTCCGTGCGGTGGCGGCCCGGCTGCCCGTTGAACTCCACGCTCTCCGTCTCCTCCACGGAGAACTTCCCCAACGTCGCGTGCCAGGTGATGGCCCAGGACTCCTTGAGCTGCACCGCCTCCTTGCGGAACCCCGGCACCACGTACGACTCCTCGAGCGCGGAGATGTCATTGGCGCGCACCACGAAAGGCCCCTGCCCCTGGAGCTCGGGCAGCGCCTCCGCGTCCCACGCCGCGTCGTCCAGCGTGAGCCCCTGCAGCCGAGGCTGCTGGTTGGGCGCCATGCCCGGCACCAGCGGACACGTGAAGACCATCAGCTTCTGCGCGTAGACGCCCTCCTCGCCCGCGGTGACGTGCAGCACCAGCGGCATGCGCAGGCCCCCGAAGCCCTGGTACGGGTCCGCCTCGCGCACCGCGTCCAGCAAGAGCGTCCCGTCCGCGAGCTGCGAGGCGCCCGGCCGGATGGGCAGCACCAGCTCGCCCGCCGTCGTGGTGCCCCGCGCCAGCTCCACGCGCTTCGAGGCGTCCTCGCAGAGCGAGTCCTCCGGGTCCGCGCAGGCCGTCAGCGTGTAGGCGATGGAGCGCCCCTGCCCCAACGGGTCCACCAGCAGCGCCCGGTAGGACACCTGCTCGGTGAGCACCTCCAGCGCCTCCGCGGTGGGCTCGCACGTCGGAGCCATCAGCTCCGGACGCTCCACGGCGATACCCAGCACGCGCAGGTCGCGCACGTGGGACGAGTGGTCATCCGGGTCGACGCAGGCCACCGCGCCCAGCGCCATCAACAACAGTCCGCCACACTTGAACCAGGTCCCCATGGTCAGAAGCTCCCTTTCACGCCCAGCACGGGGAGGATGGGGATGCCGGGAATCTCCATCTCCTTGCGGTAGCGGTAGTCGTTGAAGACGAACTCGACGTTCTCCGCGTTGTAGAGGTTCTGGACGTCCAGGTAGAGCGCGAGCGTCCAGTTGTCGAAGCGCCAGCCCTTCTCCACGCGCACGTCGAGCTGATGGAAGCTCGAGGCCCGCCCGGAGAGATAGCGCCCGTACGACGGCGAGTAGTTGTTCGAGTCCGAGTTGTAGATGTCATGCGGATGCACCAGCGGCGTCACCGGACGGCCGGTGGTGAGGCGGAAGCGCCCGCCCAGCTCCCAGCCGTTGCCGAGCACGTAGTTGGCCACCAGCGTGAGGATGTGGGTCTGGTCCCAGGGGCTGGGGCCGTAGGTCTCCTCGCCCACGCCCGGCAGGCCGTCATCCCCGAGCGGGTTCTCGGCGCGGGGCTTGAGGCCCGCGCGGCCATCCTCGGCGTGGCTGAGGGTGTAAGACAGCCAGCCGTACCACTTGTCGGTGGCGGAGGCGCGCTCCTTCTTCACCATGAGCTCCACGCCGTACGCCTTGCCGATGCCCATGTTGACGAAGCGGTCCTGGACGAAGCTGCCGTTGTCCGAGGGGCGCACGTCACCCGGAGACACCACGTTCTCGAAGCGGCGGTTGAAGAAGCCCGTGACGTCCACGTTCCACACGTCGGTAAGGCGCTGCTCCACGCCGAGGCTGGACTGGAAGGCGCGCTGGTAGCCGAGCAGCGGGTTGCCGTACGGGGCGAAGACGAACTGGAAGGTGTCCGCCGGCTGGCTGTAGAGGCCGAGCGAGCCCTTGAAGGCGGTGCGCTCGCTGAACCCGTAGCGGACCCACAGGCGCGGGTCCAACAGGAAGTTGCGCGTGCCGCCCACCTTCTGGAAGTTGCCGCGCACGCCCGGCGTGATGGTGACGGGGCCGAGCTTCAGGTCCGCCTCCGCGAAGAGCGCGCCGTCGAAGCCGTTGATGGTGCGCTTCTCGTAGATGAGCTCCGAGACGGGCTCCGAGCCCGGGAAGGGCACGTACTCGGCCCCGCCCACGGAGGGGGCCTGCACGTCGATCTTCACGTGGTCGAAGTAGACGTCCAGACCCGTGCGCACGGTGAGCAGCGAGGAGACGTCCAGGGCCATCACCTCGCGCGCGCCCAGCGAGTAGATGGTGTCGTCCTCGATGTAGTTGCCGAAGGAGATGTCGAAGTAGTCCACGCCCACGTACGGCGTGAAGACGGAGCTGAAGTTGCCCTTGCGGTACGTCCAGTCGCCCTTCACGCGGTGGAAGCGCGTGTGCGTGTTCAGCTCGATGTCCGCGGAGGACTCCTCGCCGCCGGTGACCAGGCGCAGCTTGTCGTCACTGCCGAAGGCCATGACGTAGCCGGTGCTGCGCGCCGCGCCGGGCTCCGGGGTGGAGCCGCGCGGGGCGCCGAAGTCCAGCCGGAGCTGGTAGTCCCAGTACACCGGGACGATGGAGAGCGTGGTGCCCTCGTCCTTGGGAAGCACCGCGGGGAGGATGGTGTCGATGTACGAGCGCCTGGCGGACGCCGCCACGCTGATGCCGTCGGTGATGGGCGCCTCGAGGAAGAAGCCCGCGTCGAGCAGGTCCACCTTCACCGAGCCGTGCACCGTGTCCGCCGCGCCCTTGCGCGTCGTCACGTCCACCACGCCGCCCACCGCGCGGCCGTACTGGCTGCCGTAGCCGCCCGGGAAGAAGTCGAGCGAGTCGATGAACTCGGCGTTCACCACCGACGGGCCGCCGAGCAGGTGGAAGAGGTTGGGGATGCGCACCCCGTCCATCAGCGTCGCCGTCTGGCCCGGGTTGGAGCCGCGCACCAGCAGGTCCCCCGAGATGAACGGCGCGCGCGCGACACCGGGCAGCGTCTGGAGGACGCGGATGGGGTCACCGAAGGTGCCCGGCGTCTTCTGCGCCTCCTCGCGTGTCACCGTGCGGCGGACCACCTCCTTCTTCGGGCGGTCCGAGCGCACCACCGTCTCGAAGGCGCTCCCGGCCGGGGCCAGGTAGAAGTTCACCTCCGTGGTCTCGTTCGCCTTCAGCGTCTCCTTCGTCTGGTAGAGCTGGTAGCCGGAGGCGACGACGCGCACCGCGCACTCCCCCGGGGGCACCTCGAGGGTAAAGCGGCCGTCCGCGTCCGACACGGCCTCCGCCGCGTCCGCGTCGTCGCCACAGCGCACGGTGGCGCCGGCCACGCGCGAGCGGCTGCCGCGCGAGATGAGCTGACCGGTGAGGACGGCCTTGGGCTGCTCGGGCTCCTCGGTGGCGGCGCCCTCGGCGGGGGCCTTCGGGGTGAGGGTGAAGTGGTAGACGTACTCGACCTGCACGGGCGCGGGCACGCCGTCGACCTCGGCGGGCGAGAAGCGGAACTGGCGCACGGCGGCGAGCGCGGCCTCGTCAAAGCCATGGCCCGCGGGCTCGGTGGGCTGCACGTCGGAGACGCTGCCGTCCTCGGCGATGGTGATGATGAGGCGCACCGAGGCGGTGAGGCCCTGCGCGAGCGCCTCCGGCGGATACACGGCCTCCACGGGCTGCACCAGCGCGGGCGGCCTGGTGATTTGAGGCTGGGCCGCGGCTTGCGCGCCCGGGGCCGGAGGCGTGGGCGCCTGGGCGAGCACCGGAGTCGCCACCCACAGGGAGGCGGCGGCGAGCGCGGCGCGGGCATTCACATTCGAGGACATAGGTCTTTCAGGAGCGGGGACGTGGAGACGGCGTGTGGGCTCCCGCCGGCAAAGGGACGGAGTGAGGGTGTGCTGGAGGAGTCGGCGGGCAGTTCCGGGCCGTGGATGTGGATGAGGCCCACCGATGCATCTCCTCGCTCCGGCCCTCTCCCAGCGGGAGCGGGGGTTCAGTCGAGCAGGAAGGTATAGGCGTACTTCATCTCCGTGGACACGGCCTCGCCGCCCTTGAAGGCGGGACGGAAGCGGAAGCGGAGGATGGCGTTGCGCGCGGCCTCCTCCAGTCCGTGCCCCGGCCCGTTGAGCACGCGCGCATTCACCACGCGGCCCTCCGGGTCGATGGTGATGGACAGCGTCACCGTGCCCTCGACGCCCAGCCGGCGCGCCTCCTCGGGATAGGGGACCTTCACCTCGCTGGCGAGCTGCGGCTCACGGTCCACCTGGTAGATGGGCGTGTACTTCGGCGCGCTGTAGGCCTTCACCTCTTGCGGCGCCTTGGCCTTGTCGGCGGTGCGGCCGTAGAGCGTGTTGCCCACCGGGGCCGCGAAGCCTCCGGCGCTGGTGGTGGAGGACAGGGACATGCCCACCACCAGGGGCGCGGGCTTCGCGCTCGGCGGCGGCGTCTCGTTGGGCGGCGGCGGGGCCTCCGTGGGCGGAGGCGGCAGGGGCCTGGGGGCCTGGGCCACCTTCACCGGCGGGGGCTTCACGCGCACCTTGGGCGGCGGGGGCGGCTCGGGCTTGGGCTCCTCCTTCACCTCGGGCGGCGGAGGCGGCGGCTTCGTCACCTCCACCATCACCAACTCCACGGGCCGCTGCGGCGCGGCGCGCTCGGGAGGACGGGTGTGCAGCACCACCAACCCCAACCCGTGCAGCGCGAGCGAGCCCGCGACGAACCCCACGAACAACCCGTTGCCGCCCCGGCGGGGCAACACGAACTCACTGTCGAGCGCGCTCGTACTCATGGCCTTCACGTCAGCCCCGCGGCGCGGGCGCGGCGTCCTTCTCGATGTTGAGGGCGAACTTGGCGATGCCCTGGCCCTTCACCGTGTCGATGAGGCGCATCACCTGGCCGTACGCGATGGTCTGGTCGGCGCTGATGATGGCGCGCGTGTCCTTGTCCTTGGCCACCGCCTCCGCGACCTTGGCGGACAGCTCCGGCTCGGTGACGAGCGCGCCGTCGAAGTAGAGCTTGCCCTCCTTGTCGAGCACCACGTTGACCAGGCCCTGCACCGTCTCGCCGCCGTTGGCCGCGCGGGGCAGGTCCACCTCCACCGTCTCCCGGACGATGAAGTTCGCCGTCACCATGAAGATGATGAGCAGCACCAGCACCACGTCCACCAGCGGCGTGACGTTGATGCCCGTGATTTCTTCTTCGTTCTCCTGCGCGCCTCCGGCCATGGCTAGCGGGCCTCCGCGCGCAGGCTGCCGACCAGGGCGTGGCCCAGGGCGTTGGCGCGACTGGTGAGCGTCTTGAGCTGACGGTTGAAGATGTTGAAGGCGACGACGGCGGGAATCGCGACGGCCAGGCCCACGGCCGTGGCGACGAGCGCCTCGGAGATGCCGCCCATCACCGTCTGCTGGATGGCCGCGCCCTTCACGTTGCTGGCGCCCAAGTCGTTGAACGCCTTGATGATGCCGAGCACCGTGCCGAACAGGCCGATGAACGGCGCGTTGTTGCCCAGGGTGCCCAGGAAGGAGAGGAAGCGCTCATACTGGGGACGCTCGCGGGCCATGGTGGAGGCGATGACCTGCTCCACGGTGTCGGCGCCTTGCTCGCTGGAGGCCAGGCCCTCGCGGATGATGGCCGCCTCCATGCCGCGCTTGCCCTGGATGGCCACGCGCACCGCCTCGTGCTCGCCGCGCGCCAGCCGCACCGCCAGCGCCTCCGAGTCCGCCAGCCGGTACCGGGCGAAGTACACCGCGCGCTCCAGCATGATGCCGATGGACAGCACCGACAGGCACACCAGGATCCAGAGCACCCACTCGGCGGAGGTGAGCGTGAAGCCGAGCAGCTTGCTGCTGAGCCACCCGAGGTTCTCCGCGTGAGCCTGGGCGATGACCGCGATGGACGACATGGTGTTCCTTCCCCTCGTGAAATGCGTTGGCGCGACTGGAACACCGGGGGCGCCAGGAAGTGTCACCCGGTCGATTCACGGTGGATCTGAACCCCTGTGCGTGGGTGTAGGCCCCAGGGCAGGCGCCCCTCGACGGGCCGTTCCTGCGAGGTGAGAATGCGGGCCATGCAAGGCAAGTGCGTGGTCGTGACGGGTGCCTCCATGGGCATCGGCGAGGAGCTGTCGGTGGCGCTGGCGGCGCGGGGCGCGAACCTGGTGCTGGCGGCCAGGAGCGAGGAGGCGCTCCAGCGGGTGAAGCAGCGGTGCGAGGCGGCGGGGGGCAAGGCCGTGGCGGTGGCCACGGACGTGGGGGACCCGGAGGCGTGCCGGCGGATGGTGGAGAAGGCGGTGGAGGCCTTCGGCGGCGTGGACGTGCTCGTCAACAACGCGGGCATTTCCATGGACGCGAAGTTCGAGGACGTCACGGACCTGGGCATCTTCGAGCGGCTGATGCGCATCAACTACCTGGGCGCGGTGTACTGCACGCACGCGGCGCTGCCCTATCTGAAGGCGCGGCGTGGGTTGTTGGTAGCGATTTCGTCCCTGACGGGGAAGACGGGCGTGCCCACGCGCACGGGCTACGCGGCGAGCAAGCACGCGATGCACGGGTTCTTCGACTCGCTGCGCGTGGAGCTGATGGGCACGGGGGTGGATGTCACGGTGGTGTGTCCCGGCTTCGTGTCCACCAACGTGCGCGCCAACGCGCTGGGCAAGGACGGCAAGCCGCTCCAGGTGAGCGCCCATGACGAGAGCGAGGGCAACAACATGGACGTGGCCACCTGCGTGGCCATCATCCTGCGCGCCATGGACCAGCGCGAGCGCGAGGTGGTGATGACCACCAAGGGCAAGGTGGGTCAGTACCTCAAGCTGTTCACCCCGGGCCTCTTGGACCGCATCGTGTTCAAGACCATCCAGGACCGGCGGCGGTAGGGCGCGCGGGCCCCGGTCCACCGTGACGGCGGTGGACCGGGAGGCCGTCCGTGGCTAGCAGCCGCAGATGCGCTTGCGCGTGGTGGTACAGGCGCCGTTCTCGTCACAACAGGTCGTGGTGAGAATCGCGAACCGGTCGAGCGCTCCCAGCTCGCACCGCCCCACGTTGCACGTGCCCCAGGTCTCCGTGCACGTCACCGCGGCCTGGGACACCTGGCCCTCGGCGAGGTCCTCGGAGAGCGCCTCCTCCTCCGGAACAGGGCCACCACAGCCAACGACAGACAGCGCCACCGCGCACATCAGCCATCGCAGGTTCTTCATCGTGTCTCCCGTGCCGTCCGCATCGTGCGGACGTCAGACATTACGAACCCATACTCGGGGTATTGCAAGGCGTCCGCGGCCTGGGGCATCACAGTCCGGCTGAAGACCTCTGTCCCGTGCGAAATCGCAGGCCGGCTGACGTACTGACTTCCTCTTCAGGCCCGCGATAGAGCGTTCACGTTCACGAGATGAGGCCTGGACCATGAACGCATCACGTCGGGGCCTGTGCGCCCTGTTGCTCTGCTCCCTCGGACTGGCCTGTGGCGAGGCCAACATCATGAAGGACCCGCCCGATGTCGTGGATTCGGGCACACAGCCACCGGACGGGGGCGGGCCTGATGCCGGTCCGGGTGATGCCGGTGCTCCAGACTCGGGGACTCCGGATGCGGGGGTTCCGGACGCGGGCGGGCCCGACTCCGCGCCCATCACGAGCGCCCGGGTCTTCTTCTCCGGACACAGCCTGCTCGACAACCCCATGCCCGACCACTTCGCGGACATCGCCGCGAGCAAGGGCAAGGACTCCAAGTGGAACCAGCAGAATGTGATTGGTTCACCCATCCGGGTGCGGACCTGGGGCAATGGGAGCTGGGAGGGGTATCGCAGCGGGAAGAACCGCGAGGGCTCCGGCATGGACGTGGTGCAGGAGCTCTTGTCCCCCCGGACGCTGGGCACGGGCGAGAAGTACGACACCCTGCTCATCACCGAGCGGCACGACCTGCTGGGCACCATCGAGTGGGAGAACACCATCGGCTATCTGCGGCACTTCCATGACCGGTTGATTGCCGGCAACCCGCGGGCCGTCACGTATTTCTATCACACGTGGTTGGACATCGATAAAGCCAACCCCTCGCGGTGGATTGCCTATGAGAAGAACGCGCAGGTCGCGTGGGAGTGTGTGTCTTCGAAGGTGAACCTCACGCTGCAGGCCGAGGGGCGGGCGGACCGCGTGCGTGCGCTTCCGGGTGGCGCGGCGCTGGTGGACCTGGTGGAGCGGGTCATCGCGGGCGAGGTGCCGGGCATCACGGGGACGACGTCGCAGCGGCTCAACGTGCTCTTCAGCGACAACGTCCACCTGACGAACCTGGGCGCGTACTTCATGGCCGCGGTCCACCATGCCTCCGTGTTCCGGTCCTCGCCCGAGGGGGCCGCGGGGCCCGCGGGTGCGAACGCGGCCACGGTGCAGGCGCTCCAGCGCATCGCGTGGAACTTCGTGAGCGCGTACTACGCGCAGCCGAGCGCGGGCGAGCGGACGATGGCGGACTGCCGCACGCGCATCCCGGCGGAGGTATGTCCGGGCTTCTGGGAGTCTCGGGGGGAGCCGGGGAACACCGCGGGCTGCCAGCGGTACTTCGGCAACGCGAATCCGGGCCAGGGGGGCAATCCGTTCGTCTGGCCGGACCCGAACTGGCAGCCGCTGCCGGCGCCGTAGGCGGGGCGCGGGAGCGTCATCCCGCGAGCTCGGCGCCACGGGTGGCTTCGAGGCGCATCGCGTCCTGCGCCTCGAGCTGCTTCTTGAGCCAGGTGCTCTCCTCGAAGGACTGGCTCTGCATGGAGCGCTCGACGGCCTGCGTCTCCCGGTACTCCCGGGCCTCGGAGGTCATCGTCCACTGGGTCTGCAGGCCCATCTCGTCGACGACCTGTCGGATGTCACGGAGCGCGACCCGGAAGAACTCCTTGCGGGGATTGACCTTGTTGACCTGGGCCCGGACGAAGCGCTTGTGCAGCTCGCGCTCGAGGGAGGGGGCGTCCTCGCTGTGGATGAGGGCGTGCACGTCGAACTCGAAGGGCACGCTCGCATCCCCCAGCTCCCGGATGCGGTCCAGCGGCTCCAGCCGGCGGGTGAGCCCGACCTTGAAGACGTCCTCGCCGAAGGAGCCGATGTTGGAGATGACGTAGACATGGCCTGTCTTCGTCTGCTGGGCCATGGAGAGGGCTCGCTTGTTCTTCTCCTCCGCCTCCTGGAGCTTCAGGGCGAGCTCGGCGAGCTTCTCCTCGTATCTGGCCTTCTGCGCGTCCCCCGCCTTCTCGAACTCGCTCCGGGCCTTCTCCATCGCCTTGCGAAGGACGTCTTCTTCCTTCTCGGCCTCCCGCTGGGCGCGCTCGAATTCCCGCTGGGCCTTCTCCTCCTCGCGGATGCGCTCCTTGATGAGCCGCTGCTCCTCGCGCTCCTTCAGCTTCAGCTCGTTGACCACCACGGCCCACTTGAGCTCATCGAGGCGTACGTTCAGGTAGTCCAGCTGGATTCGTGCCTCCCGGAAGGCCTGCCCGTTGTGGTTCACGACGCTGAAGGCGTCGCGCACCTTCTGTGAGAGCGTGCCGTGGTTGTCGTGGCGGACGTCCGCGAGGATGGAGTCCACCTTGCCATTGAAGGCGTCGAGGACGAACTCGATGGCGGTGGCGCGGCGGTGGGCCTCCGCGTAGTTGCAGGTGGCCGCCTTGCCCGTGCGAATCATCGAGCGCATCTTCTCGCGGGAGGCCTTGAGCCTGGCACCGGCGTCGGTGAAGCCGAACTGCTCTGCCAGTTCGTCGAGCACGCCCTGGGTGGGTTCAAGGTAGCGGTCTCCGTATCCCTCGATGATGTTGCGCATCGCCGTGGCGGTCTGTTCCAGCTGCTTCGATTTCTGGATGGCCGTGAAGGCCTCGCCGGCGATCTCCTGTGCGCGCTTGTTCGCGGACTCGATGAGCCGGCTGGCCTCGCGGCTCGCATCCGCGAGGGAGCCTTCGGCACGCTTGCGAATCTCCGCCGCGTCCACATCGGCACGGCTTCGCAGGGAAGCGGCTTCCGTTGAAGCGCTGGCCAGGACCTCGGCGGCGCTCTTCTCGGCTTCGTCTCGCAGCGTCGCCACGTGGGCTTCCACGTCGATGATGGCCTGGTACTTCTCGAGCACGCGATTGCGCTCACGCAGGGCGGAGAGCTGCCGCTCACCCTCATCCTTCACCGAACGAAGTGTCGCCTCCGCATCCTTCTTCAGCCCGACGAGGACGGAGATCGCGATGAACTCCGCGAACGCCACCGCCAGGAGCAGCAGACACCACCCGGTCATACAGGGGCCCCCTTCCAGCAATGAGTCACGCCAGCATCGAGCGGAGCCTCATCACCAGCCATACCACCCGAGGGGTAGAGACAGAGAGCGGGTGGCAGGTCCTTCGGGGACCTGCTGGAATGAGGACGCCAGGAAGACCTCCTCCATGCCGACTCCCCATCGATACTTCAGGCTCAACGAAGCCGTGCAGGCAGGGAACTGGTACCTGGGGACCCCGTTGGATGAGCGCGGGCACGAGTTGGAAGACCTCCGGGAGCTCACGTCGGGGCGCGCCGCCCATCCGAGGGGCCGACTGACGATTCCTGTGTTGCCCTCATTGTCTCCGAGGACATCAAAACGGCCCTGTTGCGAGCGAACGTCACGGGCGCCGAGTTCGAAGAGGTCTGACCTCGCTCCAGGACCGCCGTCGACTCACGGCCCGTCGAGCACCGCCAGCATCCGTGGCAGCACGTCGTAGAACGCGTAGTTCCAGCAGCTGAAGTTGTGGCCCCCGTCACAACCGAACGGCTTCTGTCCCGGCAACAGCCGGCCATACATCTCATCGTGATGCGGCCCCCCCCGCCGCGTTCAGCGCAGGGTGGACGCGGTCCGTCGCCGCCCCCGGCGCGCGCCGCCGTCCCTGTGATTCACAATGCCCAGTCAAATACCAAACTCTGCCCTGAACTTCGCAATCGCCTCGACAAGACTGGCGCACGGCTCCGATCGCTCCTCGGGCGCGCTCTCACTCATGAGCTCGAGAAACTGCCGCTCATGACCGTCCCCTCCTCGCATCCTGTCCGCGCTCTGCACCACGAACCCGCCACCCGGAATCAACTCCAGGCAGCGGTAGACAATCACATCCCCGTCACCCATGCGCTCATACACGTCATGACGCAGATACAGAGACGCCCGCATACTCACCATTGCAGCATCTCAGGAGTCCCCACCCGCGCTCGCGCCGCCCCGTCGGTCCACGCGGGTCAACAGGCCCGCCAGTCCCTCGAAGCTGGCGTTGCCCACCTGATGCAAGCCAAAGCCCCACAGGAACGCCGTCATCCCCGCGCCAAAGCCTCCCCACGTCGGTGAGAAGACATTGAGCAACTGAAGCCCCAACACCACCGCCACGCCCGTCAGCAACACCAACATCGCCAGCTCCACCAGCCACAGATGGCGCGCCGCCGGCAACGGCATCCCCTCCAACTCCCCCAGCGCCCCTCCCGCGTCCTCCGCCCCCACGGGCGCCTCCGGCAACGCGGGCAGGCTGCCCCCCGTGGGCGCACTGGCCGAGGGCACCTCCGGCACCGACGCCGTCGAGCCCCGCTCCACGAACGACAGCGGAGTCCCCGGTCGCCCCATCCCGACCCCCTGGGAGCTCGGATACCCCTCCAACGCCAGCTGCGCCTTGTCCGCCTTGTATTCCGCGTCCTGCAACGTCTCGGGCGTCAGCGCCAGCTCCGCCTCGTTCAGCAACGCGTTGATGTGCCCCAGCTCATGCAACTGCCCCTCGCCCTCCGCCTCCCCCCGCTTGCGCGACACCTCCGCGCGCAACCCGGCAATCCGCACACGCACCTGTCCCGTCTGCGCGCGGTGGAGCGCGTCCCGCGCCTCGCGATACCTCGCCGAGGCCTCGTGCGGCGACTCCGCCGCCAGCGCCAACATCGCCTCGCGCAGCTTCGCCTCCGCCGCGTCCAGGTCCGTCTTCTGCGCCTCCGTGGCCGCGCTCCGCGCCTCCTCCACCGCGCCGCGAAGCTCCAACAACAACCGCCGCACGTAGTGCGCGTACGCCCCCTGGTACAGCCGGAAGCCCTCGTCCACGTTCACGTCCGCGCGCGCTCGCGCCTGCTTCAGCCGCTCCTTCACGTCCGACGTCAGCTCCCGCCACTCCTCCAACGAGAAGCCCCGGGGATTGCGCGGCGACGCCACCGCCTGGGACAGCTCCGCGCACAGCACATCGAAGTACGAGCGACGCGCCATCTCGAACTGCTGCCGCGCCGTCGCCACGTCCCCCTGCCCCAGCCGCGCCCTCACGTCCTGCAGCAACGGCAACAGCTCATACGTCAGCCGGAACCCCAGGCTGTCCTCCCCCAGCTTCTGCGCCAGCGCTCGCGCCTGCGCCTCCAGCTCCTCCAGCTTCGCCTTCAGCCCCGCCCGCGCCAGCTCCTGCACGTTCTGCCCGCGCAGCACCTTGAGCTGCTCCTCCAGCCGCTCCGCCGGCACCGTGCCCAGCCGCAGCGACGTCTCCGCCTCCTCCAGCGCCGCGCTCGCCGACTCGGGGCGCATCTCCGGCGGAAGCGCCCGCAGCTCGCGCGAACAGCCGCGCCACGCCTCGTACAGCCGCAGCTCGGACTCCACTCGCGCAAGCTCCCCGTCCGCCACCCGACCACCCCTCACCGGCGAGCGGATGCGCGAGATGAGCGCGTCGATGCGCCCGCGCACCTCCAGCCCCACCTTGCGCGCGTCCTCCTCCTGGCCCTCCAACAACACACTCATCCTCCGCCGCAGCACGCGCGCCCGCTGGAGCTGCTGCGCCCTCGGCCGGATGCTCTGCGTGTACAGCCGCACGCCATACGACGACACCGCGCCCGCCGCGATGAGCAGCGCGCCCCACAGCCACGGCGTCCTCACCCACACCGTGAACGACTGCTCCACCGCCACGCCCTGCGGCACCGCCATGCGCACCGTGCCCGTGTACTCGCCCGGCCCGTCCAGCCCCCTCAACCGCATCAGCAGCGTGCCGCTGCCATTCGCCGCCACCGTGACGCCCTCCACCGTGGAGAGGTCCAAGTCCGCCCCGTCCTTGCCCCCACCCTCCAACCAGAAGTCCGCGCCACCGAAGCGCGGCTGCACCAGCGTGGCCCCCAGGTCCGGCGCCTTGTGCGAGAGCTGGAGCAGCCTCGGCACCGACACCTTCCCCGTCACCCCCGCCGTCTCCTTGAACGGCAGGCGCACCGTCGCGTCCACCGCGCCGAAGCCCCACCCCGGCGCCGCCACCGCGGGCGACGTCGCCACGAACTGCACCGCCGGCACCGCCTGCACCCGCGTGACGATGAGCGACGTCGTCTCGCGCCCGCCCTCGTGCACCAACACCACCTGCCCCGTGTAGTCCCCCGCCGCCGGCAGCTTCCCGGACACCTCCACGTGCAGCGGCGAGCGCGAGGACAACGGCGCCACGCCCGCGTCCGCCGAGGCCGTCTCGCGCACCACCGCCGCCAGCGCCACCTGCGAGCCGTCGCTCGCCTGCAGCGGGTCCACCAGCACCGTCACGCCGCCGGGCAGCCCGTCCTGCACGCCCGCGTCCGCGGAGGGAGGCGACAGCAGGTCCACCCGCAGCACCGCGCGGAAGTCCTCCGACGTCGTGCGCAGCTTCACCTCGTTGCTGGCCGTGGCGCCGGCCACGCGCAGCCGCGACTGGGCGCTCGCGCCACGCCACGGCGCGACGAGCAACACGAGCAGGGCCAGGACGCAGAAGCCCCGACCACGGAGGAAGCGGGCATCGAGGACGAACATCCACCGACGATAGCAGGCGCGCCCCCCGCCTCCAGTTCACACCCGCCCTCACGTCCAGCCGAGCAGCGCCTTCACCTCCGGCGACAGCCCGCGGCGGATGGTGTCCGTGGGGATGCCCTCGTTGTGACCAGTAGCGGACGGCATGCGCGGCCCACCGCTGTGATGCAGCGCGACGAGCCGCAGCTCCTGCGTGAAGCAGGGCGCCCCCGAGGAGCCCGGGCTCGTGGACGTCCGATAGGACACCCGCGTGCGCGAGGCGTTGACGCCCAGGAACTCGTCCAGCGCCACGCTCATCGGCTGCCCCTCCGGGTGCTGGACGATGAGCGCCAGCTGGCCAGGGATGATGGGCGTCGGCTCCTCGGGCAACTCCAACCAGCCCCGCGGCGCGTCCTCCACCTGCTCGTCACCGGGCGAGCCCTCCACCTGGAGGAAGGCGTAGTCGAGCTCGCTCACCATCGCCTCCCTCGGGCGCGGGTGCATCAGGTCCGCGGGGCTGTACGGACTGCGCGCGATGCAGCGCTTCACCACGTACTGCCTGCCCGGCTGCAGGAGCGTCCGGTCCGGCAGCACCTTGTGGTCGAAGCGCACGCGCAAGGACTCCAACAGCCGGTTCTCGATGACATGGAAGTTGGTGAGCACCACGTCGCGCGACACCAGGAAGCCCGTGCCCAGCGAGGCCCCCACCACGGGCTCCACCCGACACACGCGCCGCTCGATGGCGGACAGGCGCTTGCGCCACCCGTCCGCGGCGCCCTGCTCCCACGTCGGGCCGACGATGCGCTCCAGGCTGCGACGCGGGACGCTGCGCTGCACCGACGCGAGGTAGCCCTGCATGAAGCGATTCAGACGGGGATGGCGCGGCTGGGCGCCGTGCATGCCCGTCACCAGCTCGCGCGTCCACCCCTCCGACTCCGCGCGGAGGATGAGCCCCGACGCCCGCTCCCTCGGGCCTCCCCTGGGCACGAGCAACTCCAAGTCCCGGTGACAGACATTGGCCACCACCCGACGCAGCTCCTCCACCGAGGGGAAGGCCCCCAGCAGCGCCAGCAGCAACTCGTCTCTCTCCGCGCCGTCGAGCTCCATGGTGCCACCCGTGAAGAACCGCTGACGAGGCCTGCCCCGGCCCGCCGCCGCCGCCGTGACGCTTCCGTATTCTCCGCACGGCGCGACGGGATTCCCAGTGGAAGCAGCCCGCATGCCCTGACGTGCAGGGCCCCACCGGCTGGCAGGACACCCCACCCCCCAGCCCCAGCCCCTGGGGCCCGGGGCCGGGAGTCCACGCGGACACCGGTCTCAGCGCACCGCCCAGGTGGCGGGAGGTACGTAGGAGACCAGGTCCGGCCGAGCCTCCACGCGCAGCGACGACGCGCCCGTCTGGAGCGTGCCCCCCAGCGTGGGGATGACACGGAAGCGCGCCTGGAAGGGTGCCCCCGGACCGCGCGGCGGCAGCTTCAACGTCACCGCGCCGTCCTCGGACGTCCACGAGGACACGCTGCCAGAGGCCACCAGGGCATCCAGGCTCGCCGCGTCCACCTGTGCCCCCGCCGGCAGGCCGTGCCGCAGCTCCAGCGCGAGCCCCGAGGGCGTGGTCGCCTGCACCGTCACCTCCACCGGCTGGCCCACCTTCGCCTCCTGGGACGAGACCACCGCCAGCTCCAGCCCTCGCGCGTCCTCCTTCGCCCACGGCACCGCGGCGGACAGCGCCAGCGCGAAGCCCAGCCCCGGCACCGCCGGCTCCGCGCGCACCGTCCACGCGTGCGCTCCGGCCGAGCCCGTCGCCGGGGCCTCCATCACCAGCACCTCGCGCAGCGCCTTCGCGTCGTAGGTGCCCTCCGTCACCGCCTGGCCGTCGCGCTCCAGCACCACCCTCACCCGCGCGGGCAGCGGCTCCTTGAAGAGCGCCACCACGGCCCGCAGCGCCAGCCGGTTCGCGCGGCCGCTGCCCCAGCCCGTCGACGGCGCGTAGCCGGACAGCAGCGACGCGCCCAGGTCCGCCAGGGGCGCCTGGGGGTCTCCTTCCAGGCCCAGCACCGCGAGCGCCGTGGCCTCCGCCTCGGTGGGGGACTGGCCGTTGGCCGCCACCACGCCGGACTCCACCGGCAGGTACACGGCGCCGTCCTCGCGCTTCTTCAGCGCGTCGCGCACCTGCGCCCGCAGGGCCTCCCGCAGCGAGCCCTTCACGACGCCGCTCGACAGCAGCGCCGCCGCCGTGTAGCCGTCCTTCACGTGCGCCCGGTTGCGCTCCAGCGCGCCCTCCGCCAGCGCCGTGAAGCGCGAGGCGCGCCGCTGTCCCGCGGGGCTCCCCGACGCCGCCACCACCGCGCGAGCGCAGTCCGCCGTGGCCACCAGCAGCCGCTGCAGCGTCCAGCCATCACCGCCCTGGCACGTGCCGTCCGGCCGCTGCGCCTGCGCCACCCAGCCCGCGAGCCGCTCGCCCAGCCGCGCCAGCACCGGGTTGTCCGGATGCGCGAGCGCGCCCTCCACCAGCAGCGTCCCCGTCGCCACGTCCGGCGTGCGCGACATCCTCAACGCGCGCTGCGTGGCCCGCGCCACCAGGACACGAATCGACTCCGCGTCCACCAGCCCTCCCGAGGACTCCGGAGGCATCGCCACCCGGCCCTGGCTCGGCGAGAGCGCGGAGCGCACCACCTTCGCCGCGTCGGGCTCGCCCAGCGCCGTGAGCAGCTCGGGCGCCTTGCCCGCGAGCAGCAGCGCGTGCGCCACGTCCTCCACGCTCTCGCGCGCGCCCGCCGACGACAGCTCCGAGCGCAGCACGCCGAGGCCGCCCGGGTACACCTGCAGCCGCACGCGCTCACTGCCCTCCTGCGCGTCCGCGGGGCCGGTGAGCGACAGGGTGCGCGGCGTGGCCAGCGTGCCGCTGCGCGTCTGCACCACCGGCCGCCCCGTGGGCCAGACATCCAGGGGCCGCTCGACGCTGTCCGCGTCCCCCAGCGACGCGCGCACCGCGACGGGCCCGGGGCCCGAGACGCGCACCGTCACGTACTCCACCACGCTGCCCCGGGCCGGCACGCGCACGGTGCGAAGGCCGCCCTCCACCACCGCGCCCGTCGCGGCCACCTTCAGCGGCGCCTCCACGACGGACTCCGTGGTGTTCACCACCTGCACCGGCACCCGCGCGCTGTCCCCCGCGCGCAGGAAGGCCGGCACCACCGGGTCCACGTACGTGGGCAGCGTGCCCGCGAAGCTCGTCACCGCGCCGGCCTGCGCGCCCGAGCGAGAGTGCGCCAGCGCCAGCACCCGCCAGCGGGTGAGCCGGTCCGGCACGCGCACCGGCAGCGTCGCGGCGCCGGAGTCGTCCGTCAGCACCAGCGGCTCGAAGAGGAACGTCTCGGGGAACCACGCGCGGCTCGGCGCGCCCTCGGCCTGGGGCGAGGCCTCATCCTTCATCGGGCCCCCTCGCGAGGCGCCCTTCTTCTTCGCGCCGAAGGCATCGTCCAGGCCGCCGACGGCCACGGCGCCCGGGGCACCGCCCTCCACCTCCTCCATCACCGGCTCGGCCAACGCCTCCATGGGCGCCGGGGCGGCCTGGGCCTTCATCGGCGACTGAAGCCTCACCATCATCTCCGGCTCGGCCGAGCCGCTCAGCGCGTCCGCCGACATGCCCATCAGCGGCCGCGCGGCGAAGAGCGCCCCGAACACCGCCACCACGCCCGCGATGAAGCACACCACTCCGACGATGACCGTGCGCTTCATGGCGCCTCCCGGGCAACCCACGCGTTCCAGTTCTCCACGTCCTCCGGCAGCCGCGTCCCGCGCGACACCACCGCGCGCGGGTCCGTCAGCTCCAGCAGCGCCTGGGGCAGCCGCGACAACCGCAGCCGCTGGCCATACGCATCCGTCACCTTCTCCCCGCGCGCCTCGCACGCCGACAGCGCCTGGGCCCACAGCTTCGCCAGGCCCTCGGGCGCCAGCGTCTCGCCCTCGGGCGCCTTCTCCTCCCACTCACGCACCCGCGCGTGCAGCTCCCCGAGCACCGTGTAGAAGGGCTCGGTCAGCTCCACGTCCGGGTCGAACTCGCCCACCTGCAGGCCCCGCACCCGCGTCTCCGTGTCCACCAGCGTGGGCACCGAGCTGACCCGCAGCAGCGCCGCGGCGGCCGCGTTGGAGCCGCGGATGCGGCCCTGCGCCAGCGCCACGCCATCCAGCACCCCGAAGGCGGGCGAGGACACCGCCGGCGCGGGACGCAGGCTCGCCAGCGCGTCGCCCCCCGGCAGCGGCACCAACTGCCCCAGCGTCTCGTCCACGCCGACCAGGCCCACCGCCGCCGGGCCGTCCTTGCCATCCACCCGCGTGCGCACCAGCAGCCGCGCCAGGTCCCCGGGCGCATACGCCGGCTTCTCCGGCGACACCTCCACGGACAGCCGCGCGCGCGGCGCCACGTACACCCGCGCCCGCGTCCCCGCCCACTCGGCCTCCGCCCAGCCCTCGAAGTCGTCCGGCAGCCGGAAGCGCGCCGAGGTGGCGCCCTTCTCCAGCTTCGTCACCAGCGTCTGCTTGCCGGCCTGGAGCCGCAGCTCCTCGGGCAGCTTCCCCTGGAAGGACGGACCGCGCATCAGGTCGATGCGCACCTCGTCGCCACCGCGCGCCAGCACCGGCGTCGCGCGCAGGCGGAAGGGCGGCAGGCGCGCGGGGCGCAGCAGCCACTTCGTGTCACCCACCGGCTTGCCCTCCACCGTCGCGACCACCTTCAGCTCGTAGCCCAGGAAGGTGGTGGCCTGTCCCTCGCCGTCGTCCTCCCCCTCACCTCCGGCGGGGTGGACGGTGAGCTCGGCGATGCCCATCGCCTCCAGCCCCGCGTCCTCACCGGAGCCGAAGGCGGACGCGGAGGCCTTCAGCCGCGAGAAGCGCTCCTGGATGCACGCCACCGTGGACGCCCCCAGCTCGCTCTTCACCCACGGCCGCGAGGACCAGGACGTCGTCAGCGCGCCCTTCGCGCCCAACCTCCAGGTGAGCGACATCGGGAAGGGGCTGCTCGTGGACTGCGTCGGGGACACACAGGCGCGCGCATCCCGGGCCGCCGTGCCCAGCGAGTCCATCAACGCCGTCGCGGTGCCGAAGGCCGGATGCACCGCCAGCTCCACCCACGGCAGCCCCGGGTCCTGCACCTCGAGGCTCAGGGCCAGCATCCGCTCACGCCCCGCCGGCAGCGCACGCGTGCGCACCGCCTGGGCCAGACACCGGGACAGCGCGTCGTTCGCGCCCACCACGTCCACCACCGCGCCGCCCATGCCCACGCGCACGGCCAGCGGCACCTCGCGCACCGGGTCCTCCGGCAGCACGAAGCGCGCGCACGGGAGGAGCGCGGGCAGCCAGGCCTCCACCGCGACGCGGTCCTGGAGCGACTCCTCGCCGTCCTCCTCCAGGAGGCTGCGCACCTCCGTCAGCGTCACCGACGGCGCCGGCGGCGGGCGGCGCACCGGCATCGGCGGCACCACCACGTTGACGGGCGGGCCCGGGTCCAGCTGGAACGCGGCCACGCCGTCCTCGTCCGTCACGCCCCGGACGCCCTCGTCCTGGGAGTCCCACGCGCGCGTCACCGTCAGCTCCGCGCCCGGCAGCACCCGCCCGTCCGGCGTGGTGGCGCGCAGGTACACGCGGTTGCTGAAGCCCTCCACCAGCCCGTCCTCCAGCTCCGTCACCGACGACACCGCGAGCGCGTCCTCGGACAGCAGCAACGACACGCCGCTCGCGACGCGGTCCCCCGCCGCGTCCTTGGCCACCACGCTCGCGGACAGCCGCGCCTGGCCCCGCAGGTCCTCCGGCACGCGCGGCAGCGTCACCTGGAAGCGGCCCGCCTTGTCCGTACGCGCCTGGCCTGGCAGCCCGCCCGTGCCCCACTCGGGGGGCGGCGGCCACGCGCCCGAGACGTCCCACGACAGCTCCACCTCCGCGTCCGCCACCGGCGCGCCGGACGCGTACACCACCTGTCCCTCCACCTGGGGCACGTCGCCCGCGCGCCAGTAGGGGCGGGGGCTCTGCGCCTCCACGCGGAAGCGCGGCAGGGTGAACGGCTTCACCGTGAACTGCGCGCGGGCCACCGTCTCGCCGCTCGCCCACTCCACCGTCCACGCTCCCGTGGGCGCGCCCCGGTCCAGCGGGAAGCCTCCCGCGACGACGCCCCACGGCCCCGCGGGGGCACGCTCCTCGAGCACCACCTCACCCGAGGGGTCCTTCAAGAACCACGTCCCGGGCCGCCCATCCAGCGGCGCCAGGTCCTTCGCGCGCAGCGCCACCGCGCGGAAACGCACCTCGTTGCCGGGCTCGTACAGCGGCCGGTCCGTCAGCACGTGCGCCACCGCGGGCGCATAGAGCGGCAGCGGTATCTCCACCGTGTCCTCGCCCAATGGCGTGGAGAGCCGGGCGCTCAGCCGGTAGTCACCATCCGGCACGTCGGGCAGCTTCACCGTGGCCCGCGACACCTCGCCGCCGTCGCGCTTCCAGGGGCCGTCCTTCTCGGGCGTCAGCGGCGTCTCTTTGCCCTCGGCATCCACCAGGAACAGCGACACCGAGCCGCGCCGCACCCGCGCCGTCATCCGCTCGCCCCGCGAGTCGATGCCGTGCGCATCCGCCCACGCGAAGACCTCGCCAGGGAGGTTCCGACCGAGTCCCTGCGCACCCAGGCTCACCGTCTGACGCAGCGTCCCCACCGGACAGCGCGCGAGCTTCACGCCTCGCAGCATCCACGTGGACACGCACACGTCCCACGCCGTGAAGGCCCACAGGCCCACCAGCAGGAACGCCACCAGGCCCCCCGTCAGCCATGGACGGCGTCGCAACCGCTCTGTCATGCATCCTCCCCGAGTCCCTACTGTACGCCGGGAAACCCCCAAACCGTTCCCAGCGTCCGTTTTCGCGTACACGGCACCCATGCGGTAGCGTCGAGCGCTCCATGCCCGTGTCGCCACCCAAGCCCCGCGCGCCCCGTGTTCCCCAGGATGCCCTGCCCTCCCGCCTGGAGGCGCTGCTGCATTCGCTCACGGACCGACACCTGGCGGACCGGCTGGAGCGCGTGCACCGCGCGGCGGCGGTGGCCATCGACCGGCTGGGGCACCTGAGCATCGCGAAGTACGAGCCCACCACGGTGGAGCCCGAGGGCGGCGCGGACCTGGCCCTGTGGGAGACGATGGCGCCCGCCATCGGCGACACGCTGGTGGGCGTCAACCAGCTCGTCACCGCCATCCACCACGAGTTCCCCCCGCCGCCCACGCGAGGCGCCTCGGACGGCGGCTGGGCACCTCCCCCGGCCAGCTCCGACGAGCGGCTGGCGCAGGAGGTGGAGACGGTGCTGCACGCCATCGCGGAGCGGCTGTCCAAGCGCGTGTCGGAGCTGGGCCAGCAGATGCGGCGACCCGAGGTGGTCAGCGACCAGTGGACGCTGATGGCGAAGCTGCAGGCCTTCCGCGCGGACTTCCGCGTGCGCATCGGCGACCTCGTCTACCTGACGGCCGCGGCCTTCGAGGACGTGCGGCGCGAGGACGTGGTGCCCGGCTACGTGCACCAGGTGGGCGCCCGCGCGGCCCTGCGCGCGGCGGCGGCGGACCTGCGCCGCTCGCTGCAGGGGAGACTGGAGCGCGCGGCCAAGGCGGAGGCGCCGTCACGGCCCACCTTGGCGAGGCAGGCGGCCGAGAGCCTGTCGGCGTTCATCACCCTGCCCGCCTCGGTGGCGCTGCGCACGCCGCAGAAGCAGCACGTGCTGACGCTGCGCGCGCGCATCCAGGAGGCCGCGGGCAGGAGCGAGCTTCCCGCGGAGGCGCTGCCGGAGCTGGTCGAACCGTTCCTCGGCTTCCTCGACGAGGCGATGGACGAGGTGACGCGCACGTGGCTCACGGTGCATGACCGCGAGCTGTGGGCGTCGTGCGGCGCGAAGCTGGAGCAGGCGGAGATGCACCTGACGCTCGGCTCGCAGGGCGCGGCGCGCGTGCTGGCGGACGCGGTGGACACGGCGGCGGCGCTCTACGGCCGCTCGACGCCCTTCGACGGCTTCCTGCGCAAGGCGCGTCAGGAGGCCGCCGAGGGGCTGGACGAGGCGGGCTCATGGGGCCTGCTCGAGCGCTTCCGCGAGCGCCTGGCGGCCCTGCCCTTCAGCTGACTACTTCGGCTGCGTGTCGGCGGGCAGCGCGGGCGCCTCGGGCTTCGGCGGCAGCACGCGCAGCTCGTTGAAGCGCTCCGCCAGCGTCTGCGGCGTCAGCTCCTCCTGCCACTGCTTGGGGCTGGTGTTCCAGCCGAAGTCCGCCGGCACCTTGCCGCCACCCTGGCTGCGGTAGCCAATCATGTCCGGAAACTGCGTGCTCCAGCGGCCCGCGGGGTCCGGCTCCTGGGTGATGTGCTCCCGGTTCGGGCGGTGGAGGAAGTTCTTGCTCGCGTCGCTCATGGCACAAGCCTCTCCGAAACCCGGCCCCAAGGGTAGTGGGAAGCCACGGTGCCCGGCTCCCCACGCCCGGGCACGAGGGTTCCTCAGGCGGCCTTCCGGGCCTTCCCCCGTCGCACGGGCGGCCACACCCGGGGGCCGAGCTCGAAGATGGCCGCGAAGTAGCGCGCCTGCGCCTCGCTCGCGTACCGGTAGCGCCTCACCTCGCCGTCCGAGGTGACGACCTCGACGCCCCACCCCTTCTTCTCCTCGCGCACATCCACACGCTCCACACCACCCATGCCCTCCCCCTCTCGTGTTCCCGGCGCGGGGCAGATCAATCCACGTGCCAGTCGCGCCACGTCGGAGCCGGGGGTTGCGATGTCGTCAGGACGTCACTCGCGTCCGAGCCCGTAAGGAATGCAGGTGCGCTCGCCTGTCCGCCTGCCTCTTGCGGGGGGAGGGCCAGGAGGATGCGGGTGGCCTGGTGCGGTCTGCTTGTGCCGCGCGATTCCTGCGTTACTTGTGGGACATGACCGAAATCGAGAGCAACCTCGGCGAGCGATTCGCCGAATTCGTCCTTCCCGACGGCTGCGTGCTCTGCGGCGGAGCGGTGAGCGTGCGCGCCACTCCCTCCGGCGCGAACAGCTACTGCGCGCACTGCCACTGGTTGTCCAAGCCGCGCATGCGCGTGAAGGACAACGGCGTGGAGCTGTCCTTCGGCGCGACCGCCACCGCCTGAAGTCTTTCTTTCGCGTCGAGCCCGAGAGCGGGCTCGACGCATCCACCTGCCGACGACTCAGGACGCGCTACACGCCCACTGGCCCGTCGGCATGCAGTAGCAGTTGCCCGCGCGGCGGTTGATGCAGCACGAGCGCGTGCCGCCCACCGGTGAGCAGGTGCGTCCCGCCAGGTACGAGCAGGCGCTGTTGGGCGACAGGCAGACGCTGGGAATCGTGGGGAGGCAGATGTTGTGCAGCCCGTCGCACTCCACGGACTCCCCCGGATAGGTGTTGCACGTCGTGCCCTCGCACGTCACCGTCGAGCCGTTCGGACACGTCGTCGAACAGACGACCGCGCTCGAAATCTGCCCCAGCGAATCCTCCTCCGGCTCCACGGCTCCGGTGCCACCGCAGGCAAAGAGGCCGGACACGACAAGGGCCGACAACACACCCAGGCACAGCTTCATGGTGGGACTCCTTCTTCCGCCAGGGATGGGCCCGCATGCCCATCCACGCGCCGACGTGCGCGAGCGGAAGTCAGGGATTGAAGCACGGGCCGCGCGGAGACTCCCGCGAGTGCCACGTGACTCACCATGACGGATGCATCTGGATTGCACGATTCCGCGCGGAGCGGCTCGACCGGCCCGCACCGGGCCCACCTCAACGCCGAGGTGTCTCGTTCAGGCCAGGCCCCTCCAGCGTGCGCCCGGTGTTCGCGGGCGCCTCGCGCGGCGGGGCGGGTGGCAGCCCCTTCGCGGAGAGCAGCAGCGACAGGAGTGCGGCCTGCTCCGCGGTGTCGAGCGCGAGCACCGTCTCCGGCAGGCTCAGCGTGACGGCGGTCGGCTCGCCCTCCAGGTCCGGCTGACAGGTGCGCCACCCGGTGTAGCGGCCCCCCGCCACCGTCAGCGAGTAGCTGCACCCGCCCACGTCCCCGGAGATGCCCACGGGCGAGAAGACCAGCGAGGTGGGCCAGTTGGACAGCTCACCGTCCACGCGCATGCCCTGCTCGGAGGAGAAGCGCGACAGCTCCAGGCGCGTGTCCTCCACGCCCACGCGCCCCACGATGGGGCCCCGTCGCCAGCCCAGCTCCACGTCGCCGCCGCGAAGCTGGCCACGGAAGGACGCACCCGTGCGGCGCAGGTCGAAGCCGCCACCGCTCAGGCGCTCCTTGCCCAGGGAGATGGCGAGGGACTGGTCGCCCACCTGCAGGCGGATGGGCCCCGAGCGCTGGGAGGTGGCGAGCTGCGCGCTCGCGGGCGCGACGACGCCGAGGGACAGCAGCACCGCGCCGAAGCGGCCGAGCGCGCGTCGGGGTCCTGACGGGGAACGGGCCACGGGACACCTGCCTTGTTCGCGAAGGGACACTGGAAGCAAGGTAGGGCCGTGAGCCCGGAAGGCACATGGGCCCACGACTCGGGGGCTCGCACGGTGGGACGTGGAGCCCCCCGAGTGAGGGCGCTCAGTGGGGCCCGTGCAGGCCCGGCGCCTCGCCGCTCGCGACGGAGTCCGCCTCGCGCTGGCGCTCCTCCCTGTCCCAGCTGTGCCCGTCCTGGAAGCCCCACTCGTCCACGTCCACCTGGTAGCTGACCTTGGACAGGATGCGCCCCCGGCAGATGCGCTCCTGCCAGTTGCCGGCGTCCACGGAGCCGTTCGCGCGCGAGAGCAGCTCGCGCATCAACCACTCCGGCACGGTGGCGCGGTCGGACGGGTAGGCGAAGCGGAAGAAGAGCAGGTGCGAGAGCAGCACCTCCCAGTACCGGTCGAAGCGGCGCAGCAGGCGCTGCCAGTCGAACGTGGGCCCCGCCTTGAGCAGCAGGTGGGTGAGCTCATGGCCGTCGAAGCGCTCGCGCTCGAGGACGAAGGCCTTGCTCCAGAAGATCTCCTCCGCGGGCGGGACACGGCACGGACAGCCCAGCACCTGGGCCGGCACCGCGTGCTCGAACCACGCGTCATCCACGGCGGTGAAGCCGTTGCCGGAGCCGTAGATGAGGTCGACGAGGAAGTCCTCCCAGAAGGCCTTGTGCAGCCAGCCGTGGACCTCGCTCTCGGTGCGCCACTCGTGGCGCGCGAGCATCTCCACGGCGCGGTCCCCGTCCTTGCGATGCAGGAAGAGGTCCAGGTCCTTCGTGTCGCGGTAGAGGCCCGTGTAGTGGGCGAAGGCGTAGGCCCCACCCACGAGGAACGGGATGCCTGCGTCGGTGAGAAGTTGGATGGCGTAGGTGCGCGCGCCCAGCTCCGCCACGGAGCGCCGCACTTCCATCCGCCTCGGGTCTCCTCCGGGTGCCCCGGAAGCCTTCGGTGGTTGCTCGGCCATGACGGAAGATAGGGGAGCTGCGGCTACACGTCAGTGAGCCGTCCGCGCACCCGCCCGCAGAGCAGGCGGGCAGACCAGACGCCCGCTCACCTCCCCCCGAGGATGACTCAGCGCACCAACCACAGCATCACCGGCGCGGTGACGAAGGACAGGGGGATGCCCACGCCCACCATCAGCACCGCCAGCTCCGGGTCCAGGCGGTGCTCGGCGGCCAGAATCGCCGCGCTCACCATGGGCGCCATCGCCGCCTGGAGCACCGTGGCCTGCACCACCATGGGCGACAGGCCGGGCAGGGCCCACAGGCCCAGCATCACCACGCCCGGCACCAGCACCAGCTTGTAGAGCAGGCCCAGGGACAGCGCCGGCAGCCGCGCCTTCACCCCGGACAGTCGAAGCTGCAGGCCCACGGAGAACAGCGCCAGCGGCGTCAGGAGCGCGCCCAGCCGCTCCAGCACGGAGTCCACCCAGACGGGGTAGCCCACGGGGCGCAGGAGCAGCGCCAGCACCAGCGCCACGAACGGCGGGAAGGTCGCCACCTTCTTCGCGAGCGCGCCCAGGGGCAGCGCCACCTCCGCGCTCGCCCTCGCCGCCGCCAGCGTCGCGAGCGTGGACAGCACCAGGAACGAGCCGAGCTGATCCACCACCACCGCCACGGCGAGCCCCTCCGCGCCCAGCAGGGCCTCCGCCATCGGCAGGCCCACGAAGGCCGTGTTGCCCAGGCCGCCCGTCAGCACCAGCGCGGCCACGGACTCCTTGGACAGCCCCAGCTTCGGCCCCAGCCACCGGAAGAACGGCCCCGCCGCGAGGTAGTACAGCCAGGGCACCACCGCGGCCACCAGCAGCGACGGCACGAACTCCAGCCGGTGCATCACGCGCAGCACCAGCGCGGGCAGCGCCACGTACAGCACGAAGGTGTTGAACGGCCCCGCGGAGCCCTCCGGGAACTTCCCGCTCCTGCGGGCCAGCACGCCCAACACCAGACACGTGCCCAGCAACCCGATGACCTGACTCATGACGCCCACGCCCTCCGGCTTCGCCACCGTCCCACCCCTGCCTCGCGGGCGATGACGTCCCGCGCTGATAGCGCGCAGGGCGGGCCCACGCCAGCTCCCTCGCGACCCAACGGCGCCAGCGCAACCATGGGCCCACGCCACCGCGCTCACTCACAGGCTCCGGCAAGTTCAGCCGCGCCAGTGTCCGCGAGGCCCGCGCCCCCCGCGCTCACTCATAGGCTCCGGCAAGTTCAGCCGCGCCAGTGTCCGCGAGGCCCGCGCCACCCCGCGCTCACTCATAGGCCCCGGCAAGTTCAGCCGCGCCAGTGTCCGCGAGGCCCACGCCACCCCGCGCTCACTCATAGACCCCGGCAAGTTCAGCCGCGCCAGTGTCCGCGAGGCCCACGCCACCGCGCTCACTCACAGGCTCCGGCAAGTTCAGCCG